>JBGSNR010000077.1:0-60517 GCA_041739545.1 Pirellulaceae bacterium
TCGCACCGTGTAACTGCCTCCAAAGCAAACCTCGGACCAGCAGTGCAAACATCGCTTAACCCGCCCAACAACCGCGGTTAACGCTCCATTGCCAGCAAGGAAAGATTGTAAATTCTTCAAAGATTTGTGGGGAATGTTGAGCTCCCCCAGCGCGCTGCTGATCCACTGCGCCCGCAATACTTTTAGATAATCTTTCGCGTGAACTCGAGCTTGTGTCTCGAGTAGGAAGTCTGCCCCGCTGCGTGGAGCCGAACCCTTATCCCACCAACTGTGTTGGAAGCCCGCGCCGAGATTGACTACCCAGCCTTGGGGCGTCCAATGACTCAACGCAGCATGCTTGTGCTGAGTCACCCCCCAGGTAGGGATCCCGAAGCACTGCAAGATAAACCGTCCAAAGAACGCCCGCCGACCACAGATGCCGCCATCTTTGATGATGTTTTGATAGTTGTGCAGCGAGGGAAGGTCACATTTCACATTTTGTGAACCGTAGGGGACTTCGGTCTTAACGGTTCCTGCATAGCGCCAGCCATAGTCTGGGTTGTAAATGTGATCAGGCCGATAGTTCCGGAGCATTCCGCGCCCCCAAGCCAAAATCTCATCCGGCGCATCGCAGTTGACGACCATTCGGTACTCCCAGGCAGAGAAGTCCTGGAAAGCAGGATCTAACTCGCCATTGAGATAGGCCTGCTCGTAATGCAGATACCTGTGCACCGGGTCGACAATGACCGGCTCATTGGTTGCGGTCTGCGTGTTGCTCTGCTGCACCGACACCGCATGTTCGAGGCTAACGCCGAGCGCGAGGCGTTGGAATAGTCCCTCCCCCGCTTTCGGACTCGCCTTTTGGATTGCCGTGTAAATCTCCATTGCCTGGCCGTACTTACCCGCCTCAGCCCCACCCGCGATGAGCATTTGCTTCATCAAGGGGACATCACTCAGCAGTTTTTCCACCAGAGCGTAATGCTCCCGTCCCTGCTGGGAAAACTCAGCCAAGCCGCGCGGTGTGGCCTCGGCTAGGACGGCGCACTTGACAAGTTTGGCGTCAAGAGCCTCGCTTGCCAGAACGGGCTGCAGGTCTGCCAAGAGGCTATTCGCGGCACTTAATTCGTTAGCTCGCCCCTGAGCCAGTGCCGCTTGCGCCGCCTGATTTGCCTGAGTCACTTGCGGCTCGTTAAGCTTCGCTTTGTCCAACGCTTCTTGACGCTGTTGGAGTGCTACGATCCCGTCGGCCTTGTTCGCTTGCCATTTGGCGAGTTCCTTCTGCGCCGCTTCGCGTTCGACCTCCGTTGTTGCCTTTTTCAGCGCTGTCTCCGCCTGGGCAATTCCCTTCTCGGCTCCGCCGATCCATTTCCCCTTGGCGTGCTCTACTAAGGCTTTTGCCGTTTGAATCTTGCTTAACGATTGCTGAGTCGTGTTTGCCTTAACCTGCGCGGCCTGAACTGCTTCACGCGACTTTTGGAGAGCATTCTTTTTCTGCTCGTCTGTATTCGGCAAGGACTTGATGATCTCTGCCTGAAGTCCCTGTAGCTCTGCAGAATAGCGCGCGAAAATCTTCTCGCCGGGCACCGACAACGGGGTTGCCGGTGCCTTTGGATTCGCCGCTTCGGCCTGGGTGAGATTGATCACCAAGGAGGCGGACATAAGTCCCACGACCAATAACTGATTCATGTTAGTTGTCTTACCCGCAGGCTAGCCGACTTACTTTTTTTGCATTAACTCGACCATCGCCTTGCCCATCGCCTCACCAACGTTCATGTAGGTCTCGGAATTGCCGTTGTAGTGGCCGTTGGACGCCCCCCCCAACGACAGCGGATGGGTGTACACGGTGGCAACGTTCCCCTTGAACTGCGGATACTTGCCTGACTCGCCGTCGACGGCAAGCTGTGCGTTAAGGATCAGCCCGTCGTTCCCTTCAGCAACTCCCTTTTCAGACTGACCGAGCGTTGCGCAGACGAACTTCGCGTTCGGAGCGTTGAAATCCTTGCGCAGTTGCTCGATCAAATGCACGAGATTTTGCTCGTAGTGGCTGGCAAGTCCCGCGTCGTAGCGATCCTTGTCCCCCTGCCAGAAAAAGAAGCCCGCGATCTCGTAGCCTTTAGCGCCGGGGTAATAGGTTTCAAGTTCCGCGAGGACCGCCTTCGCGTTGGCGATGTCGCCGTCGTATTGCATGCCGGCATACCAGGTGATCGGCATCGGCTCCGTTCCTTTTTCCCACTTCATGGGAGACTGCTTGTAACCAGCGTAGACATACGTCTTCTTCTCTCCGGTCTTCTTATCGACTTCTTCAGTCTCGTAGCCCTTGCTGCCGGGAGGGAGGAGATCCCAGCCCAAGGAGCGGTTGCCGATGCAACTCTTAAGAACGAGCACCGGTGCCTCATTCGCATGGCCTACGTAATGACCGATGCCGAACTCCGGGCCGATGGACTTCCCTTTGACGGTCATCCACTCGTTGTTGAAAAGCTTCATAGCCCCGGTGCCGCTGGCCATTACTCGCACGTTGCGAACATCCTGGCGCTCAGTCCAATTGCCGGAGGCGTCAACTAAGTACGGGTACTTCCCCTTTTCTTTCACCGCGTGTTCCAAGGAACCATCTTTGTCCGCAGGGCCAATCTTTCCGGCACCCACCATGTTGGATTGGCCTAATAGGATGTAGACCTGCACGGGCTTGGACATGTCCGCTGCTTTGCCATCAGGATCAGGCAATGGCTCCGGAAGCTCGGCAGCTAGGGCTGAGCTGGCCAACAGTCCCATCGTCAGGGCGGACAACTGGCAGGCGAAAACGAAACGGCGAAAGAGGTTCATAGAGGTGCTCCAGGGCAGTGGCTTGTGGTTGGGTGGGTGCCAATTAAGGAAGGTTGAACGGGGCAAGCGAGGTGCTCACTAACCTTTTTAGTCTGATCGATCGAAGCAACGGTTTTGAGAAAAAACTGTATGTATTTGAGAAGCATCGGAAGGGGAGCACTAGCGCAGCCAATCGGGAGCAAATAGCATCACCAGCCCCATCGCCAGGATCACGACTCCCGCGAGCAACTTTAGCCAGCGGCCCCCGGTTTCCTGCAGCTTTGTTTTTGTCAGGGTAATAACGACGATCGACAGCATGATGGCGTCGTCGAACATGTATGCCGCAATGTAAAGCGCGAGAAAGGCGTAATAGGTCCCCAGCGAATAGTCCTGCAACGAGAGAATCTGTGTGTACATGGCAGGGAAGCCTGCGGAACAGAGTAACTCCACGGCGTTCACCACAACGGCCAGCACGATCGCTCCCGAGACGGCGATCCACAATCGTTCTGCCGTCACGATATTGCGAACTCGGGCATAGATTCCTGGCTTGGCTGACTCCGGAATCGAGAGCGAGAAACCCCACTTGAATGCAAAAAAGTCTTTCACGTTGATCACACCTACCAGGACCGCCAAGATTCCCAATGCAATTTGGGCGGGACGCATATAGCCGATCAGGAGGAAGACATTCAACCAAGCCGCCATAAACGCGAAATAGACCAAGCCGCTGATTACAACGAAGGTGCCCGCGATCGCGACAATTTTTCGGCGATCGTGCAGATTCACCAGGATCGACAGCAGGAACAGCAGCACCCACATCGCGCAGGGATTGAAGCCGTCAATCAAGCCGATTGCCACGGTGAAGGCGGGCATTCCCATTTCGCGCGCGTTGAGGCTGCCAAAATAAGGAACGGTAATGCTCGTGTTGTCTTCGACTGGGATGGTTGCTGGAGTAGGAGGAGGTAGTTCGAGTTCATCCTCGAACGGCGGGGGCGAATCTTCGAGTGCTCCTGTCTTATCGAAGGCAGCCAGGAACGTGGCGATAAATCTGCTACCGTCGTTCCTTTGCGGAACTTGCCAACCCTGCTCCGGTTTGGCGGGCCGTTTCTCCGCAGCGGGCTGGCACGCAACCAAGCCACTTTTGAGCAGTTCTTCAAGCTGCTTGCCGGTCGTGGCATCACTCACGAACCCCGTCACGATCTGGCCGAACAAGTGAAACGTGGGCACGACCGGCGCCTTGACGCCGAACTGTTTCGTCAGATCTTCAAACTGCTTGCGAGCCTTCACATCGGTCACAATCTCATGCAGTTCCACCTGAAACATCGGATATTTTTGCTTCAATGCGGACAGGTACTTCTTCCCCGCAGCGCAATGGGGACAACCTTGCCGCCAGTAAACGTGAATCGTGAAGGCGTCTTCGATCTTCTGCTTTGCTTTCTCTGCGTCTTCGAATCCCTGAACGAACTGCCGGCAGAGGTAAACGCTGGGAACTTGTGGCTTTTCAATCTTGAAAGCCTCGCTAATTGCCTTTAGTCGTTCCACCCCGCGCGCGCTATGGTCCAAGTTCCAGGTGACGATTCGTGTCCGGGAATAGCGACTGTGAAGTTCCGCCAAAAATGTTGCCGCGGACTCGCACTCCTGGCAGTCATCGCGAGTGAACAACTCAATCGACAAGCACTTTCCGGACGGAGGTGCCTCTGCCGCTGCCCAGGCGCACCAAGTCAAAAGCACGACAAATCCAATGCCTATTCGCATTTCTCTCTGCTTTCCTGCAACGCTACCGCCGAGATCAAGACGCCGGGAGTTTCACGCATAAGTTGCAACTTTCGTTCGTTCTTTCCGCGCACGCGGTCGACCCTCCACATCCCGTGTGCCTGGGGTTAAAGCAAATCGCTGACTATCCAATCGCAGAACTCATGCCGTACACGAGATAAGGCCTATAAACGCCAGTTTTGACCGGATCTGTTCCATCCAGCGCGCTTGTGTGCACCGCTTGCCGTGCAGTTTTGTCTCACCTGGATGTGCTAACGACGGGAACTTCGCGGCGTTAACAAGGTGCGTTGCCGGAACGAGACTTGCTATAAACGAGAATTGGTTCACTATTGCCGAAGCTGTTTAAATGTCCCAGTCTATGAACACATCTGCCGCACGATCGTCCTCAGACGAAGATGGACGATTCAAATTGCTGGACGTGGCACTGCAACAGCAGGGCTACCGGCAGGATGCGCTCATCGAAGTGTTGCACCTGGCACAAAAATCTTTCGGCTACCTCGATCCCAGTGTGCTGCGGTACGTGGCCAAGAAATTGAAGCTTCCTCCGAGTCGCGTTTTCGGGGTCGCGACGTTTTATAAACTCTTCACGCTTAAACCGAAGGGGCGGCACACGTGCGTGCTGTGCATTGGCACCGCCTGCTATGTGAAGGGAGCTCGGGAACTTCTCGCTGCGGTTGAGCAAACGGCCAATATTCACGCGGGCGAAGTCACTGCAGACGGCGCAGCATCCCTCACGACAGCGCGTTGCCTGGGCGCTTGCGGCACAGCACCAGTCGTCGTGTATGATGACGCATTCCGGGGGCAGCAAAGTGCCAAAGACGTGTCGAAATGCTGGAAGGATTGGCTAACGCATGAACCTGCAGCAGCTAGTTGAGATCGGCGCTGAAGAGCGACGCACGCGCAAGCCGATCGTCATTCGCTGCTGCATTGCGGCCGGGTGCTGGTCGGCAAAATCGGGTGAAGTGATCCGCCAACTAGAGAATAGTGTCCAGCAAGCCGGTCTCGAACAGCAAGTGCATGTTGCCCCGGTTGGCTGCCTGCGGTTGTGCAGCCAAGGTCCACTGGTTGCCGTCGATCCCCACGAAAAGCTTTATCAGAAAGTCAACTTGGCGACCGCGCCGTCGATTGTGGAAGCCTTGGCGGGAGGGACTTGCGAAGCAGAACTCTGCGATCCGAACGCTCCATTCTTTCAGCGGCAAGCTTCCGTCATTTTGGAAAACAGCGGCTTCGTTGAACCGGGGCGAATCGAAACCTATTTGGCCGCGGACGGCTATCGAGCGTTGCATCGAGCCCTACTCGAAATGACTCGCGAGGAAGTGATTGAAGAGGTTAAGCGCAGCGGCCTAAGGGGCCGAGGTGGAGCCGGTTATCCGACCGGATTGAAATGGTCCCTGGTGGCTAAGACCCCCGCCGAGCAACGCTACGTCGTCTGCAACGCGGACGAGGGAGATCCCGGCGCGTTCATGAACCGCAGTGTTCTGGAAAGTGATCCGCATCGCGTGCTTGAGGGAATGGCCATAGCAGGGCAGGCAGTCGGAGCGACCCAAGGCTACATCTATGTTCGCGGCGAGTACCCCCTCGCGATTGAGCGTTTGCAAACTGCCATTCAGCAGGCTTACGGGCTGGGGTTGCTCGGGTCGAATATCTTTTCTTCCTCCTTCAACTTCCCGATCGACATTCGAATCGGAGGAGGAGCTTTCGTTTGCGGTGAAGAAACGGCATTGATGGCTTCGATCATGGGTGAGCGCGGAATTCCGTCGCCGCGCCCTCCCTATCCGGCCGAGCGGGGATTGTGGGGCCTCCCCACACTGCTGAACAACGTTGAGACCTTTGCCAACATCCCGGGCATTATCCGCCGCGGTGCCGAGTGGTTTAGGTCACACGGCACGCCCCAGAGTCCGGGGACAAAGGTTTTCTGCCTGACGGGGCAGGTCGCCAACGCCGGCCTAGTGGAAGTACCCTTGGGGACCTCCGTAAAGACCATCGTAGAAGAGATTGGGGGTGGCGCTGCAGAGGGCCATAGCATCAAAGCGGTACAAACCGGTGGGGCATCGGGGGGATGCATCCCGGCTGCCTTGTTCGATACGCCCGTTGATTATGATTCGCTCGCCAAGATTGGTTCCATCATGGGTTCCGGTGGAATGATCGTTCTGGATGACACCACGGACATGGTCGACATCGCCCGCTATTTCATGCAGTTCTGCATGACAGAATCTTGTGGAAAATGTGTCCCTTGCCGAGCCGGAACGGTGCAACTCCACGCCCTGCTACAGCGTATCCTGGCTGGACAAGCACGGCGCGAGGACCTGCAGCGGCTGGAATTGTTGTGCGACCTCGTCAAGCAAACAAGTCTCTGCGGCTTGGGGCAAGCGGCTCCCAATCCAACCCTTAGTACCTTGCAGTACTTTCGCGCTGAGTATGAAGCACGATTGACGGACTCGCCCACCTCTCCAACCTGTTTGGCGAAAGAGAACTAAAAGTGTCCGAGGTTACACTCATCATCAACGGGCAGCGCGTCACCGCCTCTGCGGAAGAGACGATCCTGCAAGCCGCCGCGAAGGCAGGGATCTCCATACCGACCCTCTGCTATATCGAAGGTTTGGCAGCGCACGGCGGTTGTCGTCTGTGTCTGGTGGAAATTAAAGGGACCAATCGCCTCCAGCCAGCCTGTTGGATGAAGGTTGCTGAAGGACTTGAGATTCAGACCGCTACGTCCCAACTAAAAGAGTATCGGCGGATGATTCTGGAGTTGTTGTTTGCGGAAGGTAATCATGTCTGCTCGGTCTGCGTCGCCAACCAGAATTGCGAACTGCAGTCGGCAGCTGCCGAACATGGCGTGGATCATATCCGCTGGGATTATCAACATCCGTTGCGAGCGATCGACGCCTCTCATCCCCGCTTTGGTCTTGATCCCAATCGCTGCATTTTGTGCACGCGCTGTGTCCGCACTTGCGATCAGTTGGAAGGAGCGCACACCTGGGATCTCGCTGGACGCGGTGCCGAAACTCACCTGATAGCCGACCTAAATCAACCCTGGGGTGAGGCAGAAAGCTGCACCTCTTGCGGCAAATGCTTTATGTCTTGCCCCACCGGAGCCATCTTCGCCCAAGGCGATACGGTGGCAGAGCTTGATCATCAACGTAATAAGCTGAATTTCATCATTCAGGCTCGGGAGAAACATGAGTGGAACGCTTAAGGCTCGCGACGATCTGGCTGGGAGGCTGCTCCGGTTGCCACATGTCGTTTCTCGATCTTGACGAGTGGCTGCTCGAGCTGACGCAGTTTGCGAATCTCGTTTACTCGCCGGTGATCGATGCGAAAGTGTATCCCGAGCAAGTTGATGCGGTACTCGTGGAGGGGGCTGTAGCGAATGAAGATCATCTGGTCATGCTCCGTCTGGTTCGGGAACGAACTAGGCTGGTCATTGCCTTTGGTGACTGTGCCGTGACAGGAAATGTGACCGCCCTGCGAAACCCGCTTGGTTCAGCCGACAACGTGCTGCAACGCAGCTACGTCGAGCTCGTTGACGAGAGACCGCAGATCCCTCACGAGCCCGGAGTACTGCCGGTGCTCATCGACAAAGTCTTGCCGCTGCATCATGTTGTCCACGTAGATGCATTCCTGCCAGGTTGCCCACCCCCGGCAGATCGCATCCAGCGGTTGCTCGAGTTATGGCGGGACGGCAAGCCACTCCAATTGAGTGGCCCGGATATTCAGTTTGGTTGAACCACTCCCAGCCAGAAATCCGAGCTACAAAATGGCTAAACGCATCTTGATCGACCCCGTGACCCGTATTGAAGGGCACGCCAAAATCACGATTCACTTGGATGACTTCGGCAAGGTCGAGGAAGCGCGATTTCACGTCGCTGAGTTTCGGGGCTTTGAGCGAATGCTGCAAGGGCGTCCCTTGGGTGAAATGCCCGCTCTAACCGCTCGGATTTGCGGGATCTGTCCCGTCAGCCACCTCATCGCTTCAGCTAAGGCTGGAGATGCAATCCTGGCCAGTCAAGTCCCGGCAGCAGCGGCCAAACTCCGCCGCTTGATGAACCTGGCACAGTTCGTGCAATCGCACGCGCTGAGTTTTTTTCACCTGAGCGCACCCGACCTACTATTGGGTTTTGATAGCGATCCAGTAACGCGCAATGTGTTCGGGCTTAGTGCTCTGCAGCCGGAATTAGCCCGGGGTGGCATTCGCTTGCGGCAGTTCGGTCAGCAAATCATCGAAATGCTGGGAGGCAAGAAGATTCATCCTGCCTGGTGCGTGCCGGGGGGAGTCAGACACGCTCTGAATACCGAGCAAGTCACCGCCATTCGTCAGCGCCTACCAGAATCGCTGGCTACAGCGAGGCTGGCACTCGATCTCTTCAAAACACTCGCGCAAAAATTTGCGCGAGAAGCACAATCGTTCGGGAATTTTCCCTCGCTGTTCCTGGCGATTGTCGCCGCCGATGGTGGCTGGGAGCACTACGATGGCCGCCTGCGAATTGTCGATGCGGAACGAAGGGTCATTCACGATCAGATTGATCCTGCACGCTACGCTGAATTCATTGCCGAGGCAGTTCAGCCCTCGTCCTATTTGAAGTCCCCTTACCTGCGCAGCCTGGGAGAGACCCAGGGGCTTTATCGGGTAGGGCCACTTGCTCGACTCAACGCCTGCGATCATTTTGGGACGCCCCAGGCTGACGTTGAACTGCAGATTTTTCGCCAGCTATCGCCGGGAGCAGTTAACGGAGCCTTTTATTACCATCAAGCTCGGCTCATCGAGATCCTCGGAGCGTTGGAGAAAATTGAACTCTTACTTGACGATCCCGATTTACAGTCAACTCATCTGCGAGCTAACGCTGGCATCAATCAACTTCATGGAATCGGCTGCAGTGAGGCTCCCCGTGGCACTCTTTTTCACGATTACCAGGTCGATGCTAACGGACTGCTCCAAAAGGTGAATCTCGTGATTGCGACGGGGCAAAACAATCTGGCCATGAATCGTACCGTCACGCAAATCGCACAAGAGTTCATCACTTCGACAGAAATACCAGAGGGAGTACTGAATCGAGTTGAAGCTGGCATTCGAGCCTACGACCCTTGCCTCAGTTGCTCCACCCACGCGCTCGGGCAGATGCCGCTCAGGATTCAACTCTTCGACACAGCTGGCAACGTGCTCGCGGAAAGGGTGCGAAACTGACTATGGCGACTGCACCCTCGATAATCGTGATCGGCATTGGCAATCCTCAGCGAGGAGACGACGGGATCGGGCCGCTGATCGTTTCGCATTTGCATGCCCGGCATCCAGCCCTGGCACGCTGCATGATCGTGCGGCAACTTCTCCCTGAAATGATTCCCGAAGTTGAGAACGCTGAAGTGATCGTGTTTGTCGATGCCGCGGTGGATTGTCCGATCGCGACGATTGAATGGGGCCAAATCAAACCCGATCAGCGTTTCTCTGCCGTGGGTCATCTACTTGAGCCAACGCAGTTTCTCGCACTCCTCAAGTTATGTAGCCCGCAGGTTCCTCAGGCCTGGTGCCTGCGGGTCGGCATCGAACAATGCCAACCGGGCTCAACCATTTCGGACACTGTGGCGGCGCTGGTTCCTGACGCGGTGAAACAGCTGTCGCGATTTCTGCTCACCATTCCGCAACTGGTGCCTCATGCATGAGCTTTCTCTCATGGAAGAATTGATGAGCCTGGTTGATAATGCAGCCCGGGAGCAGAATGCAACTTCGATCGAGGCGATCCATCTTGCCGTGGGTGAACTCTCCGGTGTCGACCCCCAAGCACTCTCGTTTGCCTTTGATTCGGTCGTGCAAGGAACCATTGCCAGACACGCGAAGCTAGTGATTTCACGGATTGCCGTGATCGCCTATTGTCCCGTATGCAGCCTGGAGTTTACCCCGCCCGATGTCGTTTACCTTTGTCCGACCTGTGGTCGATTCTCGCAAGAAATCAGGCAGGGGACGGAATTGACTTTGGCTTCCGTGGAGATGACTACGCATGAATGAAACTTCTACTTCCTGTGGCCTGGAATCGCAGGCTGGCATCAAGCACCGTACCGTCGTCATTCAAAAGCACTTGCTGGCCAAGAACGCCCAGCAAGCTGAATGCAATCGCCGAGAGTTCGCCAGGCACGGACTGGGTGTGATCAATCTTCTCTCGGCGCCTGGCTCCGGCAAAACGAAGCTGTTGGAACGGACCCTCGATGAATTTGGAAAGCGCTACAGGATTGGAATTCTCGTCGGTGATTTGCAGACGGAAAACGATGCTGTGCGACTGGAGGGACGCGATCATCCGGTCGTGGCGGTGACAACGGGCAACGTGTGCCATCTGGAGGCAGAAATGGTGGCGCTGGCTTGCGCTGAATTGGATTTGGCTCGTCTGCAGTTGCTGGTGATCGAGAACGTAGGAAACCTCGTTTGCCCGGCATCGTTCGATCTGGGAGAAGATCAGCGAGTGGTTCTTCTTTCAACCACCGAAGGAGAAGACAAGCCACTGAAGTATCCCAAAGCCTTTAAGACCGCTCAGCTTGTCATCATCAATAAAATCGATCTGGCAGAAGCCGTGGAATTCGATCGAGCTGCCGCGCTGCAAAACATTCGGAGCGTGGCACCTCAGGCAAACATCATCCAAGTTTCAGCACGCACGGGCGCGGGGATGGCAGACTGGTATCGCTACCTAGAGCAACTACTACAGTCCTTGGCTAACAAATCCGCGGCAGTTGTTCCCCAGTAGGAAGATCCAGCATGCGCCGCGAGCCGACAGGCGTGATCCGTGTTGTCTGCCCTGCCGATCCAGCTGCAACTCGGCCGATCACGCGTGCGTCTGCCGAGACAGACTGGCTGTGCAACACTGCCAGAGCTTGTTCCACATTGGAGGGTGGCACGAAAACGATGAACCGCCCTTCGCAGGCAACGTGTACGGGATCGAGCCCCAGTAGTTCACAGGCTCCGCGGACGGCCGGTGCGACGGGGATGAGACGCTCGTCGATTTCAATTGCGAGCCCCGCTTTGCCAGCGATTTCAACGATCGCGGCCGCTAAGCCTCCGCGCGTGAGGTCGCGCAAGCAGTGAATTTCGATGCCAGCCTCAAGCAGAGCGGCAACCGGTGCGTACAGCGGTGCGCAATCGCTGGGCAAAGCTCCCTGAAAATCCAATTGCTGTCGCGCAGCCAACACCGCAATCCCATGTCGACCGATATCGCCACTCAAGATAACGACATCTTCACCGCGGACACTGCTTGGCTCGATAGCCAGTGAGTGCTCGATGGCTCCAATCCCCGACATGGCAAGATGCAAACCGGTGCCGTGACTCCGTTCAACGACTTTGGTATCCCCTGCCACAATCTGCACGCCAATCGCTCGCGCTGCTTGACCCATGGATTCTACGACCTGCTCCAAAACTTGGAGCGACAGCCCCTCTTCCAGCACAAAACAGGCGCTAAAATACATTGGCCTGGCCCCGCACATCGCCAAATCATTGGCAGTGCCGTGAATCGCGAGAGTGCCGATGTTTCCCCCGGGAAAGAAGAGAGGTTGCACCACATAACCATCCGCTGTGAACGCAAGTCGCGACGCTGGGGCTGAAAAAACGGCCCCGTCATGTTCCTGGTCAAGCAAGGGATTGGAAAAGTGTGGCCGGAATATTCGGGTGAGCAAGTCTGCGGTTAGCTTCCCTCCTCCGCCATGAGCTGCAAGCACTTGTTCCGAGCGCATCAAGGGGACCGGACAACTCCCACCTAAACTGTCGCTACTCCCCACGTCGATGCTCCTGCGTTGCGATTTCAACCAGTTGCGGTCGATAGCGGTAGTAGGCAGCACAAGCACCTTCGGAAGAAACCATGGGAGCTCCCAGAGGATTGAGGGGCGTACATGGGTGGCCAAAGGCTGGACATTCCCCCGGCTTCTTTATCCCTTGCAGAATCGCGCCGGCAATGCATTCCGATACCTTTGCCAGTGTCATGCCAGGGATTGCGAACTTCGCGGCGGCGTCAAACTCTTGAAATGTGTTCCTGAGTTTGAATCCACCCTCAGGAATCTCAGGGAGCCCTCGCCATTCCATATCGACCGGTTCAAAGACTTCATGCACCAGCGCTTGAGCGACAGGATTTCCTGCTGCCCGCACCGACCGTGCATAACGATTCACCACTTGGGCCGTTCCTTGTTCAAGTTGTCGTACGCATTCGATGATCCCGTCCAGGATGTCGACCGGTTCAAAGCCGGTGACTGCCACAGGAATCTTGAATTCCCTGGCCAGCGGTTCATACTCGCCGCACCCCGTCACGGTGCAAACATGTCCTGCTGCCAGAAGTCCCTGCACACGGCATGCTGGCTCTTGCAGAATGACTTGGAGTGCAGGCAAGACACGCACGTGTGCACTTAGCACCGAAAAATTTCTTAAGCCCCGATGCTTCGCTCGCAAGATCGCCAGTGCCGTTCCAGGGATGGTCGTTTCGAACCCAACCGCAAAGAAAACAACCTCGCAATCAGGCTCCCACTGGGCCAACTCGACGGCATCCAGCGGCGAATAGACCATGCGTACATCTCCTCCGCGTGCTTTTGCAGATTGCAAATCATCCTTACCTCCCGGCACGCGTAGCATATCTCCATAGGTGCACAGGACCACACCCGGCAGGTTCGACAGAAAGGCGGCCTGATCGATCAAGCTGGCTGGGGTGACGCAAACGGGGCAGCCCGGCCCATGAATGAGTGTCATCGACGGCGGCAGGATCTCGTCAATCCCGAAGCGCAAAATGGCGTGGGTTTGTCCGCCGCAGATCTCCATGATGGTCCAGGGCCGAGTCGTAATTCGATGTAGTAGTGCTGCTTGTCGCTGCACGATCGCGGCATCACGAAACTCGTCCAGGTACTTCATGTTGGCGATTCCGGCGAGAGTTCATGCACCACCTCGTCCGCGAAAGTAGCCAGCAGCGCCAGTGCCTCGGCTTCATCGACGATCGACAGCGAAAAGCCGGCATGCACCAAGACATAGTCGCCAACCTTCACCTCGGGCGTGCAGGCGACGCTAACGTCTCGTAGGATCCCATTGAAGTCAATTCGTCCGACCCGCTCTAACGAATGCTCCCCTTGAAGTTCGATCACTTTTCCCGGGATCGCCAGGCACATGCGGAATCTCCTCGAAAGTGTCGCCGAGCAGCCACCAGTTGGCCCACCGCGATCCCGCCATCGTTCGGCGGAATCGACTGAGGCCAATACGGACTAAAGCCAGAGGCTCGAAGACGCGTTACCGTCGCTGCGAGCAAGACTGCATTCTGAAAGCAACCTCCACTTAGCACAACCCGCGACAGCTTTACTTTTTCCGCCAAAGCAACGATTGCATTGGCAAGTCCCAGGTGAATCGCGCGGGCGAGATCGGCCATCGGACGACCGCTTCGCAACTGTTCGAGGGTCGCAACCAGTGCCGATTCCCAATCGATCACCTGTCCCACCGAAAACTCGATGGCTTCCGCTGTATCACTGCGGGCGGCAGCATATTCAAACTCCATCGCGGCCTGCGCTTCGAACTGACATTGATGACGCAGTCCTAGCAGGGAAGCGAACGCATCAAATAGTCGACCGGCACTGGTTGTTTTGTCTGAGGTTCTACCCCGTGTCATCAGCGATTGCAGCACATCGATCTCATGGGGAGCAAAGCCGGGCTCCCACACTTCCAGGGCCTGCCTGACGAGCGTTGCGCCTCCTGCCTCGTAGAGTAGGCTCAGCGCTGCGCGCCGTGGCTCTCGGATCGCAGCCTCTCCGCCGGGCAATAAGAACGGTCGAAGTGAACTTCTGCGTTCGAAGCCTCGGTCATCCACGACCAGGAATTCTCCTCCCCAAATTGTGCCGTCACTTCCCAGGCCAGTACCATCCCAGACAACGCTCAAGACGCTTCCCTCCAGTCCATGCTCGAACATACACGCCAAGGCATGCGCGTAGTGATGCTGAACTGCCAGAGTGGGCAGACCCAAGCTGTTCGCGATTCGGGTCGAATGGTAGTCCGGGTGAAGGTCGTGAGCAGTAAACAGTGATTTCGCTTTGCTCCAAGCAGTCCACTGTTCACGCGAGCGCTGATGCGCTGCGATTGTACTCGGAGAATCAAGATGTCCAAGATGGGGACCCAGATGAAATTCGTTCTCATGGGCAATCGCAATGGTATTTTTTTGTTGGGCGCCGACGGCTATCACTTCCGGTCCGAAGGATGAACTGGGGAGCGGAAACGGAACGTAGCCACGGGCACGACGAAAAACTATCGGACGATCACACATCACCCGCAGGACGGAATCGTCGACAGGATTCTCGATCCTTCGATTGTGAACGAGAAAGCAATCAGCAATGTCACTTAGGCAATCGAGGGCAGATTCGGGAGTGAAACAGATGGCTTCATGACTTTGATTACCGCTCGTGGCGACCACGGGCCCGCCAAAGTCCTCCAACAACAGGACATGCAACGGCGAGTACGCGAGCACGCACCCTAAGAGCGGCGAATTGGGAGCGACGCTCGCGGCCAACCCCGAGTCAACTTCAGTTCGGCGTTGCAGCAACACAATCGGCGCGGCGGGAGACTCCAGCGCTGCCAATTCTTCTGGCCCAGCAACGCAAATTTTTAATACGTGCTGCAGGGAACTGAACATCATTGCCAAGGGCTTTGCTTCGCGTCCTTTCCTTTCCCGCAGCCGATAGACCGCAGGTTCGTTCGTGGCATCCACCAGCAGATGAAACCCACCGATTCCGAGCACCGCCAGAATCTTGCCGGCTTGCAATTCCTGAACTGTCAGGCGTAGAGCCTCGTCACAAGTTGCCAGAACATCGCCCTGGCTGTTCCAAAGCGAGACCTGAGGTCCGCACGTATGACAGGCGATCGTTTGGGCGTGAAATCGCCGATCGGTCGGGTTTTCGTACTCGGCCTGGCATTCCACACAAAGGGGAAAATCTCGCAATGAGGTCCGTTCCCGGTCAAAGGGGAGGTTGCAAACGATCGAATAGCGCGGCCCACAACGGACGCAACTGATGAACGGATAGCGATGGCGGCGATTGGTCTGGGTGAGTAGTTCTCCCCGGCAGTTAGCGCATATCGCAAGATCAGGCAGCAACGCAATCCGGGCTGACTCGGATGTCTGGCTGGCGGCAATCGTGAAGGTAGCGTCCTGCGATTCGATCGGGATCGGTTTGACGTCGATCTCAAGCAGTTGCTGTGGAACCGGTGAACCTGCTCGCAATCGATCTAGAAACTGCTCGAGCTGTGGCGACTCACCTTGAACTTCGATCGTCACCCCAGACGAGTCGTTGCAGATCCATCCTGTAAGATGATCTTGAGTTGCCAGACGATAAACGTGCGGCCTGAAGCCAATCCCCTGCACGACCCCTCGGATCTGTAGCCGCCAACGGACCTGATCCACAAAGTCACGTTGCGTACTCATCTCATGTCACACGAATCGAAAAAGTGATAACCGCCGACAACTTCAACGAGGCATAACTCCAATCCTTGCCTGGTCCGACCGAAAAAATTCGGCCACCGGAATCAAGTTCACCGGAGGCATGGTTATCCCCACTTGCGCAGGCTGCGATCAGTTGTAACGCGATGTCAGGCCGTTGGTGCCGGCGGCAGTTCAAACCCCTGGCGGTACTCTCGCGTGAAGAGCCGATTGGCGGCCTCTTCGGTGGCGAGTTCTGTCTGGGGATCGATGGTCAGTTCTTTACCCAGATAGAACTTTGTCAGGTTGAAGTCGATATTGCTCTCCTGGAGATGTTCTTCAAAACGCGTCAGCGTTTCGACAACATGCTTGTTGTCCGCCAGTAGGCTAGGACGCGTAGCGGCCGGTACTGCCGTCCCCAGCCGCCAGGACACATTTCCCAGATGGGCCAGCGCGCTTGACAGGTGACCATCCTCGATGTCGAGATGCAGATCCTTGTAATTGCGGCTGCGAATGGCCTTCACAAAATTGGCGAAGTGGGCCTGATACGTTCCACCGCTCCATTTGCCCAGTTGTTTGCCGTCGTAGTCGAATGCTACGCCGGAGGTGTAGTTCGGCCCGACCGCATAGCCTTCGGTTCCGTACCAGATGTTGGCAGCCCCTTTGAACGCCCCTGCCTTCAGCCCGAAAGTGACGGGCGATTTGATCGGCAAACCGCGCACGTCCGAAATCAGGATGGCGTCGTCCCACTTGTAAATTGTTACTTGCTCGTTGGCCACATCGCCGTTGTCGATGTATCCCAGTCGGCCTCCCAGGCTGACGACCTGTTTGGGTAACTCCTGCTTGCGCAGACCCCAACGAGCCTTGTCCAATTCGTGGGGGTTCTGGTTTCCCAGATCGCCGTTGCCAGTGACCCCCACCCAGTGCCAGTCGTAATGCAGACGCTTGCGTTTGGGAACGACTTTCGGGGCTGGACCGCACCAAAGATCAAAGTCCATCCCGTCCGGAATCGGTGCTTCGGTATCGACCATCCCGATGCTGTCGCGCTGCCGGTAACAAATCGCGTGCGCGGCAGAAACCTTTCCAATTTTTCCGCTATGGATGAACTCCAGCGTTTGACGCATGCCCGTCATGCTGCGACTTTGAACTCCCATCTGGCAAATTCGACCCAGCTTGCGGGCCCATTGCGTCATGACCCGTCCTTCGCTGACATTGTGGCTGCAAGGTTTTTCCACATACACATCCTTGCCGGCTTGCATCGCCCAAACGGCCATCGTGGCATGCCAGTGGTTGGGTGTGGCAATGGAGACGGCGTCGATGGTTTTGTCTTCGAGCAGTTTACGCACATCCTGCACGTAACGTGGCTTGTTCGGCAGATTTTTGAAACGATTGACGTGCTTGCCGAAGGCGGCCGGGTCACAATCGCAGACGGCGACCAGATCAACATCTGGATTCTGGAGCCATTCGCCAAGATGTGCCCCACCTTGGCCGTTGACTCCGATCACAGCCACGCGAAGCTTGTCGTTCGGGCCGGCTTTGGTGTTCGCCGGCAGATCCTCGGCACCGATGACAGAGCGCCCATTCCCGACTGCTAAAGCGGCGGTAGCGGCGATCAAAGCCTGGTCTACGAAATCGCGACGAGAAATTTTCATGATTTTGAACTCACCAAATAAAGAAACACGCTTGATAACAGACTCGCCGTTTTCAGGAGAAATGCACGGCACTCCCCTGTCCGCTATCGTAACGTGTAGCTACTCCAAACTCCACTTACGAGCAGGAGTGCGGCGAGAAGATCGTTCGACTAGTCGTTTGTGCCAGAGCGGTCTTGAAAACGACAAGTCGTTTCACCCTGAGTTAAGAGCCCCTATGCAGTTCTATCAACATCAGTTCGAAACCGTCGAGCAGTACTTGCATCATCGCCCCCCTTACCTGTTGGTTGACCGAATTATTTCTTGCTCTCCCGCGGACATTACCACGGAGAAAGCAGTGACGGGCTACGAGTTCTTCATGCCCGGACATTTCCCCGGCGCGCCAGTTTTTCCCGGTGCGATGATGCAAGAACTTACCACGCAATCGGCCGGCATCCTGATCGCCGCACAATTCAACCCGATGCAGGCCTATGATACTAGCGATCCGCACTTTAACGAGTATGCGCTGGGAGTTCTGGTGCGTGTCCATCACGCCCGCTATAAAACGTTCGCGCGGCCCGGAGATGTGCTGGAGGTGCACGTTGCGTTAGAGGAGCATCTGGAAAGCCTGTTCGACTTCCGCGCAACGATTTCCGTTGAGGGGCAAGTTATCATGCGCAACGCTTTTCAGTTAACGAACATCAAATCAAGCCAGTTGCTCGGCGAAAGAGCCTAAGGTCGTGCCCCTCATTTCTGACCACGGGAGTGGAGACTAAACGGTGCCTGGTGCCCTAACGCTCACCGGCACCAACACCTGCCTAGGCTCCAGCGCCTGGAGCAACGTAGTTCACCAGTTCCCATCAGTCTTCGGTTGCCCACGTCGCGGACAGTCTTCTGGGCGTGGCGGCAACATTGCCCCGCAGCGGCACCCGTGGCGGGCAGTTATCATTAGGTCTGAACGCCAGACGTCTCTTCCCGTTGCATGGAGTTCTCGTTGATGACACGAATCCTGCTGGCTCTTTTGTTTGGTCTTGCCTCGGTGCCGGTGCTGTGTGCCGCAGAAGGAAAGCGGCCCAATATTCTGTTCGCCTTTGCCGACGACTGGGGGCGATACGCCAGTGCGTATGCCAAACTCGACGGCCCGGGCACCATCAACGACGTGGTGCGGACACCGAACTTCGATCGCGTGGCGGCCGAAGGAGTGTTGTTCCGGCGAGCGTTTGTTTCGGCCCCGAGTTGCACTCCTTGTCGCAGTGCGTTGCTTTCGGGACAACATTTTTGGCGCACAGGTCGCGGTGCAATACTTCAAGGAGCGATCTGGGATGGCTCTCAGCCCGCCTATCCGCTTTTGCTGGGGAACGCCGGCTATCACCTGGGGGAAACGTTCAAAGTTTGGAGCCCCGGCACGCCCGTCGATGCGCCGTACGGAGCGGGTAAACATGCCTTCGAAAAGAGTGGCGGGCGGTTCAATCAATTTTCGCAGAACGTTACGAAGATGGTGGCTGAAGGAAAGCCGATTGAAGCCGCCAAGCAAGTGCTGTACGACGAGGTTCTAGGCAACTTCGATGCATTTCTCGCCGCCCGGCAGGCCGATCAACCGTTCTGTTACTGGTTCGGCCCAACGAACGTGCATCGCAAGTGGGTGAAAGGTTCGGGCAAGGCGTTGTGGGGGATCGAACCAGACGCGCTAAAAGGGAAGTTGCCGCCGTTCTTGCCCGATGTTCCCGAGGTGCGGGAAGACTTGGCCGACTACCTGGGGGAAGCTCAAGCGTTCGATGCCGCGCTGGGTGTGCTGTTAAAGCGACTGGAAGAGGTTGGTGAACTCGATAATACGTTGATCGTTGTCAGTGGCGATCACGGCCCGCCGGGCTTTCCGCATGGCAAATGCAATCTGTACGATTTTGGTTCAAGCGTATCGCTGGCAATCCGTTGGGGAGGGGCAAAAGGTGGCCGCGTCGTCGATGATCTAGTCAGCCTGACCGACCTGGCACCGACCTTCCTGGAACTGGGTGGAGTCGCGATTCCCGAACAGATGACTGGACGAAGTCTGGTGGACGTCTTGAAGTCCGAGAAATCAGGGCAGGTCGATCCCCGTCGGACAGCCGTTTTCATCGGTCGCGAGCGGCATGTCGAGAACGCGCGGGCGGACTTCATGCCCTATCCGCAACGTGCGATCCGGACGCACGACTTCCTCTACATCATCAACTTCAAACCAGAACGCTGGCCGCTTGGGGATCCATACGGCCTCGAGGGAGATAATCCGCCAAGCGCTGCGGCATTGACGGAAAATACGCGTGCCTCGCTGCCGGACGAAGATGCCGGGCCGACGAAAGCGTGGCTCGTGGGGGTGCGAAATGATCCGCAATGGAAATCGCATTTCGAGTGGGTCTATGGGAAACGTCCGCGTGAAGAATTGTACGATCTGAAAGCCGATCCGCAGCAAACTAAGAACATTGCTGCCGATCCTGCCTACGCTGAGGCGCGCAGCAAACTGGAAGAGCAACTGCTGGCAGAGTTGAAGCAGACGGGCGATCCGCGATTGGTCGACGACGGTAAGTTTTTTGAAACACCCCCTCTTTCTGGCCCGCTGGTGGATCAGCCTCGCACGAATAAGAAGAAAGGGGCCGGTCAATGAATATCGCTCATTTCAGGCAGTTACTGCTCGTACTTGTTGCGTTGTTGCTGCTTGGTTCGTCCGCGGTAGAAGCGGCCGATGCTGCCAGAACGCCTAACGTCGTCTTCATTGCTATCGACGATCAGAACGATTGGATCGGCCATCTCGGCGGTCATCCGCTGGCAAAGACGCCGCACCTGGATGATCTAGCCGCGCGGGGGACGACGTTTCTGAATGCCCACTGTCAGGCCCCGCTGTGTAATCCATCGCGCACGAGCTTGATGCTTAGCCTGCGTCCCACGACCACCGGCATTTATGGCCTGGCTCCTTGGTTTCGATCATTGGATCGCTGGAAAGATCGTGTCACGCTCCCCCAGCATTTCAAAGCGCACGGGTATCGAACGCTAACGGCGGGGAAGATCTATCACAGTGGAGCTGGCGGCCCGCAACAACGCTTGAAAGAATTCGATGTTTGGGGACCTGCCGGCGGCATCGGCGCGAAGCCTGAAAAGAAACTTATCCCGCCGACACCGATGGGGAATCATCCGCTGATGGATTGGGGAGTGTTTCCCCATCGTGATGAGGACAAAGGAGATTTTCAGGTCGCAAGTTGGGCCGTGCAACAAATCAAAGCCGCGCCGCAAGATGAGCCCTTCTTCCTGGCCGCTGGATTTTTTCTGCCGCACGTTCCGTGTTACGCCACGCAGAAGTGGTTCGATCTCTATCCCGACGACGACCGCGTGTTGCCGATCATGAAGGTCGACGACCGGAGCGACACACCGCGTTTCTCTTGGTATCTGCATTGGAATCTTCCCGAACCTCGCCTCGAGTGGGTTCGCGAAAACGATCAATGGCGGAACCTGGTTCGCAGCTATCTCGCATGCACTAGTTTTGTGGATGCTCAAGTTGGGCGTATTCTCGCCGCTCTTGAAGAAGCGGGGCTGGCAGAAAATACAATTGTGGTGGTGTGGGGCGATCACGGTTGGCATCTGGGGGAAAAGTCCATCACCGGAAAAAATACCTTATGGGACGACGGCACTCGCGTGCCGCTGATCTTTGCTGGCCCCGGCATTGCGAGCGCCGGGCGCTGTGCCGAGCCTGCAGAGCTCCTCGATATTTACCCCACCCTGAGCGAGCTTTGCGGACTTCAAGTGCGGGATGACCTGGAAGGGATCAGCCTAGTGCCGCAGCTTAAAGAGGCGAGCACAAAACAGGAACGCCCCGCCATCACCAGTCACAACCAGGGGAACCACGGCATTCGCAGCCAGCGGTGGCGCTACATTCGCTACGCCGATGGGAGCGAAGAACTGTACGACCACGAGGCCGATCCGCATGAATGGACAAACCTGGCCGCTGAATCCAAGCACGCCGACGTGATTGCCGAACATCGCCGCTGGCTTCCCAAGATTGACGTTCCTCCCGCAGCCAACAGTGCTCACCGAATATTGACCTACGACCAAGCCACCGACGAAGCGGTTTGGGAAGGAAGGCGCATTCGCCGCGCCGACCCTATTCCGGAATAAGCGAGTTCTTCGCATGAAAAATGCTTGTTTGCTCGCCGTGCTTTGCGCGCTGGTTATCTTTTGCGGCCATCAAGCTCTTGCCGCGGATCGACCGAATTTGATTTGGATCATGGCCGGTTACAGCAGAGCGTTTGAGACGGGTTTTTGTGGTTGCACGCTAGAATGGATGGTCTTCACAGACGAACGTGTGGAACGTGAGTTTCGTTGGGTTGGCCAGAATGGCTTCTAGGTCCGACCATTTAACGACACTTGACTACAGCTCTGTTAACAGGCGGATCGCGGGTTCGAGTCCTACCTGGATCGGGGTGGAATTTGATCCCCCGAAGTGGTTAATGCAATTAATTTGCAAATTCCACGTTTGTGTATTGACACATCAATAGAAATAACCAGAATAACACGAACAGGACTGGTCGGACCTGCAGTTGTCTCGCAAATTCGTGGTGCTTTGTGCGCTTCGCTCGGCCATTCTTCGTCTGCACACTTGTTGCGATCTACGCCCTTCAGGTCGTAGCCGGCAGCGTGTTGCATGATTGGCAGTGCCACTCGGAATGCCTTACAGACGCGAACACGAATTCCTGTTGTGGCCATGCCGGGCATAGCCATGCCGCTGAGCATCGCCACGCTTCCAAGCACGAAGCCGTGCACCAGAACTCTCCGCAACGGTCGGATGAGCTTTCGCTGAAGAGTTTTGCCCGCCAAGGCAATCACGACAGCGAACATTGCTGGGTTTGTCAAAGTCTCTCGCAGGCCTTCACGGCCAACACCACGGTGCAGGACTCGTTCTGCATGTTCGTGGCCGAGGGGGTCATTTCACGTGCGGCCGGGCATCTTCCCCAGCGCGGCGTGGCCTTGTTTCATTCTCGCGGCCCTCCCGCGGCCTGCTAATGACCGCTGCGCACTAATCGGCCTTCGTTATGAAGGCCCGCCAAGCGCTTTGCGATTAGTGCCAGTGTCTGCCCCAAGAAAAAGTCGGGTTCGCGTTCGCGCGGCTCGCAACGTGTCCACCGCTGCGCGTGATGTTTGGGATTTCGAGGTCCGACCAGTCCTGGGACCCTTCGTCCGCGCAGCGGCCTTTTGAAACTGGTCAGGGAAAACACGGAAGCACCTTCCCATCGTTGGCGATTGCAATCGCTTTTGTTGGACAGGCAGGTTGCCGCCTGTTTCCGGAAAGAGGCAACAAGGGGAACAGCGTTCAGAATTTTTCATTTCAGTTGTGTTTTATTGAGAAGGAGAAGCAACATGCTTCGCAAGATGTTTCGTAGCAAGAAGGGTCAGGGTTTGGTGGAATACGGTTTGATCATTGCTGGCGTAGCTTTGATCTGTGCCGCTGCGATTTCGGTTTTTGGTCACAAGACCAGCGACCTGATCTCGGCGATCACCACGGTTCTGCCCGGTGCGCATGCCGATGACAACGGTCCGATGGTCAGTGGCAAGTTGATTGAAACGACAAGCGCTGAAGACGGAGCAATCTCGCTCGATGCTGTTGAAATCGCCACCAATAGTGTAAATCCTCGTTTGGGAAATAACGTCCTGGGTGCTACGAATGCTACCAATACGGCCGACTTCGGCGGTTTGATCTTGGAAGCCAACTAGGCACAATGGCTTAGAGGCTCTAGCTCAACGTCATACCCTGCGCCCTGCATTTTGCGGGGCGCGGGGTTCTGTGTTTGGATGCGATCTATGTTCCTGTTCTTCCTGGTTCCCCTCCTGCTATTGCTGGTCGCGGTCGCTTGCGACTTGCGTACGCGGGAAATCCCGGACGGTATCTCGGTCGCTCTGGCACTATTCGCGTGCGTAGCAGCCGGTTTTGGTTGGGCCGGAATTCAATGGTGGATGGTCCTGACCGGGGGACTGCTCGGCTTGCTGATCGGCTACGGATTGTTTCGATTCGGGGAGTTCGGCGGGGGGGATGCCAAATTGATTGCTGCTCTGGGGGCGTTGCTCGGGCCGGTCGGGATTTGGATCGTCTTGTTTTGGATGGCAGTGGCAGGAGGGGTGCTCGCCTTGATCGCGCTCGCCCGCGGTCAACGCGACTACGCCTACGCACCGGCAATCGCTGCCGGCTTTGCCGTGTACCTGGTCTATCCAGGCGGCTTGTGGGGGTGGTGGCTGCGATGAGTCTTTCGAATCCCTTTGTAAAGGAGTTGGCGATGAAGTACTGGTCAATCGCACTGTGTTTGGTTCTGGGGACGGCTGTGACTTATGTGGCGGTTCAAGCGGACGACAAAGAACATGCCGCCATGGAAAAGGAGCACGCCGGAGCGCATGAAGAGCACGACGCCTGGGTGGAGCAACTAAGCAAGTGGCGGAGCGATCACCTGCGGGCTTTGTCGATGCTGGCCAAGCTGCAGTCCAAAATCTTAGAACACGAGGCCGAACTCGAAGAGAATTGGCAACATATTCGTGCGCACGAAGACCACATGCATCACCACGATGAAGAAATCGCCGCCCACACCAAGTCCGGCGATGCCAAGGACCATGCAGCTATGGCCAAGGCGCACGAAGCCTTTATGGCCGAGCATAAAAAACTTGCCGACAGCCAGAAGAAGTTGGCGGCCGATCATGGCGAATTCATGAAACTGCTGAAGCAACTGGTGGATAAGGTTGGCGATAAATGAGTCTGGACCGACTGCTTGCTGAACAGCGCGGCAACGCCCGGAACTTTCCGCGGCGTTGGTTGCTGCGCGCTCGGCGGGGGCAGTCGCTCGTGGAGTTTGCTTTAATCGCCTTGGTGTTGTATTTGCTGCTGGGGGCAATCATTACTTTTGGGCATCTGCTGTATGCCGCCCAGGGAGTGCAACAGGCGGCAGATTTGGCGGCACGCGAAATTTCACGCGCGCCCCTGCCCGCAGATAGCCTGGAGCTATCGGAAGTTTTGCGTGGTGATGCGAACGGCAACGAACTGGTCATCACTGCCCGCCAACAGATTTACGACGAACATTATCTGGTGCTGAATCTGGATACGCTGCATGGTTACAGCAGCTTGCAGGAACTGGTCGCCGCCCTTCCTGTCGTCAATCAGCAGTTGTACCCGCTCATGATCATCGACGACGTGGATGGTACACGGCTGCTGCGTTATCCGGGCGCTTTGTTTACCGATAGCAATCCCAACGATAATCCCACCGAACCGCCCCCAAGTGGTTACCTGGTTGCCATTCCCCTGGTGGTGAGTCGCCCTCCGGTCGTGCTGGGGACTGGCTTCGTGGGGGGCGGAACGGAGACGATCGACTGGGTTCCGGTGGTCGAAGAAATCAAGCCTGTCGGCGGAGACAGTCCGTTTCGCATCACTTCGGCTCAGCGGGGGATTGTGGCGTTGCGGATCAACTATCCGTATCAGTCGGCCGCGATGAGTGGCTATCGCCCAAATCCGGACGATATTTTTGAGCCCAACGTCAGCACTCCCATTGAAGCGGATGATGGCGGCGTGACGGTGGTCGACAACGACGGTTACACGCCGCCGGGAACGCTGATATCCTCCGACAACGAATACGGTCCCTACGCGGGGGAATTTGGTTTGGGTCAACAAGTAGCCTTGGGAATGCGGGTTCGTCCGTTTCGAAAATTGATTTCCGCGCAAGCCATTTATCGCCGGGAGTTGTTCGCCGAAGAATAGACGTAACCGAAGAACCCGCTAGGAGTGGATTGGTACTAAAAATTTGAACCATCGAATTGCAGGCAAGGACGCCGTGGTCATCCTTGAAGAACGAGAATTGTCATGCCTGCCGTTAGTCCTTATCGTCGCCGTAATCCAGGTTGGGGTTTGTTGTTGCCCGGACTGGCGAGCCTGGTGGTTTTAACCCTGGGCATTGTGGGAAGTTTGTGGTTAGCAGGTGTGCCTCTCCCTTTCTGGCAAATCAAGACGGCCAATCCGTATGTCGTGCGCATCCCGATCAATGTTCGACCCATTGCCGCGCATAGCCGCGTAGATCGGGCGGATTTAATTGATCCGCAAAAAGGTTGGCTGCGGTATCAAGAGTTGCCACCGCAAGCGGCAGTGGGGATGTCTTTGACGGGAGTCGATCTGCAGAACCAGTTGGTGACCGGCAAGGTCAAGCAAGTCCGGCAGGTGGAGGGGGAGTTGATCTTCGTCTTGGAAAACGGTGAGGAAATCCCCCAAAATCAAGCCGATTTGTTGGGGGGAGCGATTTTGAACCCCAGTGCGATCATCGGACGGGTAGTGAAGCGCGATAAAGCTCCCGGCCTGGGCTTTCAAGAAGACAATTTTTTCCCGCGTGGCACGCCGGAAGGAATTTCGGGGGCCACGCCGTATGGGATGCGGTCGATTGTGCTGGAAGCGGGGAAGTTGAAGGGGATTCATACCCTGGCAGGGGGCGCGCGAATCGACTTGCTCGCCAATGTGCCCCTCTCGCAACTTTCGGCGTTCGACCGTGGCAGCAATAGCCGCTTGCCGGGCGCAGCACTCGTCCTTTCGTCCTCCGGCAAGTCATCCAACAGCAAGCAAACCGAGTCCGTTTTGTTGGCGCAAGAAGCCTTGGTCCTCAAGCCCGTTTATCAGCGGGTGGAAGCCTCCACCACGGCGAGCCTGACCCAAGGGAAACGAGTGCAAGCTGTCCCCGTTTACGAGGTAGCGCTGGCGGTCCATCCCGGGGATGTGGTTCCGTTGCAGAGCGCGCTAAGCCAGGGGCTGGAAATCATCTGCGTCGCCCATTCCATGCAGCCGAACGAAGGGGATGAAGCAACGCGCGTCCAGGAACCATTGGGGCCGATGGCGCCCGTTACGTCCCGGGCGATCCTGGCCTATGAAATTCTTTCATACGACTATTTCGAAGACGCAGCGACCCGCAAAATTCGACATGAAGCAGTCACCGCGGAAGAAGTGGAAGAGTTGGGAGTGGTGACCAATGTGGCAGAGTTAGTCGGAACCGTGGTGAAGCATGATATTCCCAAGGGGAGCTTCATCACTCGTGCCGACTTGCTTTCTTCGGGACGAGCGAAGCCGCGCCCCGAATCGGCAACGGCTCCAACCGAGAATGCAGCTCAGCGGCAGTGGGCGGAAGCTGGTCTCCAGTTTGTTTCGCAACCTGCCGCGTCTTCCTTGCCCGCAGCCGACGAGCCTGCAGCGCGAACCGCTCAGGCGAATCAATCACGCCCGAACATCGTGGGAGAAGTCCCCGGCGTGAGCAAGTTCATTCCCGCCGGGTTCAAAGCGGTGGCCATTCCGTGGAATCGCCTCTATGGGGCGGAGCATTTGCAGATCGAAGATGTGGTTGATTTGACGGTCACTTTTTTGTTGGAGTACGAAGCGGAAACGAAGGAGCAGGAACGTCGCCCCGATGGATCGGTTATCGAACGGACGCGGACCGAACGGGTGCATGAGCCGACCGAGCGGACGTATCAGGAGACCCTGGGCTTTCGCGGGGAACCCTGGTTTGCCGCGATGAACGCTCGGGTTATTGGCCCGGTCGGTTATCCCCCTCCTGCTGCTGCCGCACGTTTTCTGGGAGATGCCCTGTATCAAGGGGGCGGAACCGGAACGGGGGATCGAGACAGTGGTCCGCCGATCATGTTCGCCATTGAAGAGACCGATCAAGAGGCGATCAGTGCGGCGCTCGCGAACGAAAGAGCGAAGTTCGCCGTGGTGATTCATTCCACCAGTGGCGAGCCGACAACACCGGCCGGCTGGAAGCGCATTGTTTTAGCACCCGCAGGGTTGGCTCCGTTTCGGCGGCTGACGACCGCGCAACTGGAACAGCAGCACACGCGGCGAATGCTCACCCGGCTCGTTCGCAGCGACGACCCCAGCTTTGCCGAGGCCCTGACCGCGAGTGAATTGAAGCCGCTAATCGGGCGGGTGCTCAAGCGATCGAAGGAGCGCGACTCTTATTTCGTGGCCGATGATTTTCTCGCGGCTGAAGTGCAACCGGGCCTGGCAGCGGATGCGGTCGCGGGGAGTTCGGTGTTCATAGTCGCCGATCAAGACATCCAAGGCTTGGAGCGCTTTCAGGAAGGGGAACGAGTATCAATCTTGTTTCGTGGCATCGAGCAGGCACCGGCAGGAGTTATTGCGCACGGCGTCGATCTGCAGCGTCCCATCGCGGCCATGGTGGTTTCCGTGGCCCGGGTGCTCAGGGCTTCGGAAGCGGGGCAAACAATGCTCGAAGTTCGCAACGACGAAATGGCCGGCTTGCAGGGGGCCTTGGCTGGAGTCGGTAGCGAAACAAGCTTTGGGAAGCTCGTGGCCATTGCGCCAGCTAGCGGTTCGGCGGAACCAAACAACCTGGCGGCGACCAGTGCCATCACTGATTTCGATCCTGTGGGGGAAGTCCGTTACTTAGAGGCCATGGTGGGGCAGCGTCGCGAAATTCATGCCTTTGCGGGACGACCAACCCCAGCCGCCGAGACCGGAGTCCGCCCGTAATGCGTCTCGCCCGACCAAGCCGGTACCGTCGCCGCCGAGGCTACGTGCTGATTCTGTTTGCGTTATTCGCCTTTGGCCTGTTCGCACTTGCCGCGCTGGTGATCGACATGGGCTTCGTCCGCTTGTCGCAGCGTCAGATGCAAACCGCCGTCGATGGGGCAGCGCTGGAGGGGTTGCGAAATGGGCGCGAAGAAGCAAACAAGCTTGTTGTGTACGTATTTGATGATGATCTTGACGCAGCCAATGGCGACCCAAGAAATTTTGGTGCCGGGCCAATTTTGAACTTTGAAGGTGGTGTGGGGGACCCGACGTTCGCGGCATCGCAATTGATAAGTGTTCCCACCTCCCACGTTTACAAACCAATGCAAAGTAATGGGGAACCTGGGATTGAAACGAATGAACTCAATGATGCGGACGGAGACATGGTCAAAGGTGTCTCGCCTGATGGCCAACCAACGTTTACGACGCGCATGAAACGAAGTAGGGAATCGCCTGTACCGGGAATCAGTACTTCTGGCCCGCCGGTACCGCTTTTATTCGGGCGTGGTTCGCTCATTCAGCTAAGCACGCCAGGAGATTACTCGCCTTTGCAACACGGTATCACGGTGCGGGCGACTGCGATTGCCCAAGCAACTCGCGTGAAAAGCGTTGGTAAATCAATTGGAGCTGGCAAAGCAGAGCTACCCGACGGACTCGCCGGAGCACTCCCCTTGGTGATTATGCGAAGCAGCTGGGAAGGCGATCTCAGTTCAGTGACGGTAAATATTGACGGAACTCTCATGGGTGCGTCTGGAACGATTGGTCATGTAACAAACAAAGACGGGATCGGCGAAGTTACTTCCTTGGGACAAGTATGTGAATCGTCGACTGAAAAAGATCCGCCCCTGATAATCGAAGACATGGATGGGTTCGCCACTGCCCTCATGGATAACCTTCCGACGTCAAGGGCTGGTTACGTCCCCATCATTGCCGAACCAACGGACGGGAACATCGCCAATCGCGTCATTGGCATTGCTTGTGTCGAACTAGCCGACATCAACGTTACACCTGATGGCACCACAGTCACATTCCGCCTCACGAAACAGACCGACAAAATCGCTACGGAAAACGCCTCTGCAATCCTAGCAAAAGCAATCGCGCCTCCATTGAGTGATGTCGATTTTGACCTTTTGTGGCAGTTGCACAATTCGCTGCCGTACTCCCTACTCACCCCGGCTCTTGTGCGCTAGGTTCCAGAAAGTTTCTTGTGTCCGATAATCTCCCCATCTTGATCGTCACGGCTGACAATAAATTGCGTGACGAACTGCTGTCGGCCTTGGAGTCGCTTAGTGCCGATGCGCCGGTGGTCAACACTGCCACGACCGCGCGGCAAGCGCTGGAATCTGCCCGCAGTCGCCAGCCGCAGTTGGTGATTTTGGAAATGTCGACCGATCTGGAGGCTCTGCGCACCTTCACTGTCGATCTGAAGAATGCCGCACCGGGGGTGAGTATCGCTGCCGTGGTTCGTCCTGAGGTGATGAATACGGACGTTTCTGAAAGCGGCATTATCATTGCGGCCTTGCGGGCGGGGGTGAGTGACTTTTTGCGACGGCCCATCTCGTCGGCCGAGTTAGGGGAATTGCTGGTCCGTTTTCGCCGGCAAGCAGCCCCCCTGCCAGCCGTGCGAGGGCGGGTGATTTCTTTTATCAGTAACAAAGGTGGTGTGGGCAAATCCACGATGGCAGTGAATGCGGCCGTCGGCCTGGCGCTCAGGCATCCCGATCGGGTGCTGCTCATTGATGCCTCGCTGCAAATGGGAGTCGCTTCTTCCATGCTCGATTTGCGGCCGGCAGTGACGTTGACCGATGCCGCCCGCGAACGTTCGCGGCTGGATGAAACCATGTTGCGGCAGATGGTGACGGTGCATCCGTGTGGCTTGCATTTGCTGGCAGCTCCTGCCGATGCCGTGGAAGCGGCCGATATCGACGACGAGATTATCTCGCGCACCATCACCTTGGCGGGGCGAGTGTACGACTATGTGGTGGTCGATACGTTCCCCCTTTTCGATCGCGTGGTGGTTGCCATTTTGGATTTAAGCGACCGGGCGTATGTGGTGGTGGAAAATGTGGTCCCCACGGTGCAAGGGGCTGCCCAGTTGTTGGATGTGCTGCATCGGATCGGATTTCCCCGCGAGCGGCAACGCATCATTCTCAATCGCATGACATCCCTGGCAGGCGGACTGACTGCGGTGGATGTGGCCAACCGCTTGGAGGCCCCTATCGATCACGTGTTGCCCTACAGCACGCAAGTGATCCTGGCAGCGAACACGGGGCAGCCTTACATGCTGCGCTCGGGGAGTTTTTTTGATCGCTTCAATCGCTTTATCACCGCGTTCAACGGCCTCATTGTCGAATTGGAAGCACTTAGTAAGCCGCGCGAGAATCTGACGGCGGGGGTTGTACCGCTGAGCACTTCCTCGCCGCCGGTTCGTTCCGCCGAAACAATGCCGCTGGCTAATCTGGAGTTCACCGATGGACCCCGTCCCTGAAATTCCTCCGCGCACTTCTCGCGAGGTACTGTCGGGGGCCAGTCTGCGCGTGCCGTTGGAACGCTTGCAAACCAAGTCTCGCGCTTCGGCCGGTGAAGCTCCTCGCCAGGCCGTCGGCGTACCGATCCTGCGTCCCATCGGTTCGGTTTCCTACCTGGCCGTCAAAGGGGAGCTGCATCAGCGCTTGCTGGATGATTTGGACCGCCGCAATCTGCTGGGGGCGGATGAAGAACGGCTCACGCAGATCGTGCGTGAGTTTGTGGAGGACGCCCTGACGGCAGAAAACTTGCCGCTGAACGAGAACGAAGGGAGTAAGCTGGTCGAGGATCTGCTGGAAGAAACTTTGGGGGTCGGACCACTGGCACCTCTGATGGCTGACCCTGCCGTGACCGATATTTTGGTGAACGGCCCCCATCAGGTTTTCATCGAGCGGTTTGGTCGCCTGGAAGCAACTGAAGTGCGCTTTCGGGATGACGCGCATCTGGTGCGGATCATTCAACGCATTGCTTCGCGCGTGGGGCGACGGATCGACGAAAGTTCCCCCATGGTCGATGCGCGCCTGCCGGATGGTAGTCGCGTGAATGCCACGCTCCCTCCGGTCACCATCGATGGCCCGACTCTGTCCGTTCGTCGGTTTGGGCATCGTCGGCTGCGGCAGGAGGAGTTGATGCAGTTGGGGATGTTCTCGCCAGCGATGCGGACATTTTTAGAGCACATGGTGCGCGGGCGGAGGAATCTTTTGATCTGCGGCGGAACCGGCTCGGGCAAGTCGACCTTCTTGGGTGCGGTTGCCGAAGCGATTCCCAATAGCGAGCGCATTGTCACGATTGAAGATGCGGCCGAACTGATTCTGGATCAGGTCCACCTGGTGCGAATGGAAACGCGACCCGCCAACATCGAAGGGCGGGGGCGAATTACCGCCCGCGATTTGGTCACCAATGCACTGCGGATGCGTCCCGACCGGATCATCGTGGGGGAAGTACGGGCCGGTGAAGCGCTCGACATGATGCAGGCGATGAACACCGGACACGACGGCAGCATGACAACCATCCATGCTAACAGCCCCCGCGATGCACTCGCCCGTTTGGAAACGATGGTGCTGATGGCCGGCTTAGACCTTCCCTCGCGGGCGATCCGCGAACAGATTGTTTCTGCCATTGAATTGGTCGTTCAGGTCCGCCGCTATGAAGATGGGGTGCGGCGGGTGGAAAGCATTGCCGAGATTCGGGGGATGGAAGGGACCACCCCGCAAATGCAGGAAATTTTTAAGTTCGAACCCCGGGGCAAGAAGGGGCGTTTCATTACTGGCGAGTTCGTGGCCACCGGGATCGTTCCGCGCGCGGTAGAAGAACTACGAGCGCGCGATGTGGACCTGCCGCTGGAGCTGTTTCGTCGTCCTGGTTCGTCCGCATGAACATCGCGCTGGCCATTTTCGGATTAACTTCTCTCACCGCTGCCGTGGCTTATGGCTGGCGGTGGATCTATTTGCGCGGCCTGGTTTTGGACCGCCTCGATGAAGAACCTGTTCAGCGAGAACTGCGACTGGTGCGGCCGGCGACTGGTTCCCGCCCGTTGGATCGCAACTGGTGGTGGGTTCCGTGGGTCAGTGCGTTGCCGCTCGGCCTGGTGCTGTACTTCATCGTCGGTGTGCCTGGTTCGTTTTGTGTATCGCTCGCGGTGATCGTGGCGTTGATGGGCTCGCAATTGGAAGAAATCTTAGCCCAGCGGCGTTCGCAGAAACTTGAGAATCAATTGGCCGATGCGATTGATATTATGGTCGGCGCGTTGGGGGCCGGCGTGGGAGTGACCGGCGCGCTCGAAGCGGCGTTGCAGGAGACTTCGCAGCCGTTGCAAGGGCAGTTAGCGGACGTGCTTAGCAGGATACGGTACGGCGATAACGCACCGGCGCTCTTTCGGAGTTTGTCGCAGCGGATTCCTTTGGAAACCTTTCTTTTGTTTTCGTCTGCCTTGGCCGTGCATTGGGAAGTCGGTGGGAGTTTGGCCCCGACTCTGGCAACGGTCGGGCGCACGATTCGCGATCGGATTGAGCTCTCCCGCCGGATCAGCAGCAACGTAGCCCAATCGCAGATCTCCACCGTGATGATCTTGCTGCTCACTTACTTCATTGCCGCCATCGTGTACTTCAATGGTCCCGCTCAAATGATGGAATTCTTGCAAACCTCCATCGGCAGTTTTTTGGCCGCCGGTTCGATGCTGTTGCAGGCGGTGGGCATTGTGTGGATGTCTCAAATCAGCCGCATGAGGTATTAAGCCATGCTGGAAAAAATTATCGGCCTGGTTCTGTTGTGGATGCTCATCGCGGGGGGCTTGCTGGTGATGTATGTCCGGCTCATGGCCCGACAAAAAACGCAAGCCCGCCTCGCTGATCGCCGTTCTGCCGACCGAAATGTGAGTGTTTCTCGGCTCGTTTCAGAGATGGGTTTTCTGCAGCGGTGGCTCTATCTGGCCGGTTACCGTTCCGCTAACGCACCGTCTATTTTCTTGCTATCGACACTCGGCAGTGCCACGGTCGGCGTGCTGGTGGTGGCGACTTTGTTTTTGTCGGGTCTGCAACAAGCGCTGCAAGCGGGAGTGGAAGTGATTCCCGGTGGGGTGGGACAAATGTTCTTGCCCCTGGCGATGATTCTTCCGTGGTTTGTCGGTCTGGTATTCGCGCTGGCGCCGCTATTGGTGGTCCGCCGCGCGCGACAACAGCGCGTGGAGATGATCGAACAAGACTTGCCCTTGGCCTTGGAATTGTTGGCCACACTGAGCGAAGCGGGACTGGCTTTTGATGGCGCGTTGTCGCGCATTTTAGAGACCCGACTGGGGCAGCGGCCGCTCGCCTGGGAATTTCAAACCTTCCAGGCTGACCTGCTGGCCGGGAGGTCGCGGATTGAATCGCTGCGCCGGCTTTCGCAACGGGTGCAAATCTCCACGGTCAGTATTTTCGTCTCGGCCCTGGCGCAAGTGGAGCAGATCGGCATGGGGCTTGCGCAGGTGCTTCGTCGGCAAGCGGACGACATGCGTCATCGCCGGCGTGAACGGGCGAACGCGTTTGCGGCCTCGCTGCCGGTGAAGTGCATGCTGCCGCTGGTGATGTGTTTTCTCCCCGGGCTATTCGTTTGGACTTTGGGTCCGTTCTTCATTCAACTCTTGCGGATTACGGATACCTTCATTCAAGTGCGGAATTTTTGACAATGCCGCCAGCCATCCAGTTGCTGAATGCGACCACGCAGGCAACGATCCTTCCCCAGTTGGAACTAGCCACCAACTTCTGGACCCGTTTCTGGGGGTGGCAGTTTCGCCGACCAGCGCCTCGTGACCAGGGCCTGCTGATCGTCCCTTGCGGCTCGATCCACACCCATTGGATGCGATTCGCCATCGACGTGCTGTTTGTGAATCGGCAGGGAGAAGTCTTGTCGATCCGTAGTAATCTTTCCCCGTGGCGGATGGTAGTGGGGCCCAAAGATGCGTATGCGGTAGTGGAAACCCAGGCAGATGCCTTGATTGGAAAAGTTCATGTCGGAGATCGACTGGAACTGCTCGTGCGGGACAAATCGCACCCTATCGACCAAGCGCGTCACCTTTAACTGGCAAGCTGGGAAGACAAGCGAGCATTGATCTAACGCGGCCTACCGTTAACTTCCACGCAACCCTCAAGGTCTACCTAAAGTCACCAGGCGGAATCGTCGATAAATTCGTTCACTGGTCGGGCCTCGCCGGTGAGCATCGCTATGGCGACTCACAACAACTTTGCGCGGGGATTCGCATGATGCGAATACGAAACTTTCATCGAGGCCAACAAGCCGGGAGCTTGCTCCAGGTCGGCTTGCTGCTGCTAGCGGGGACGGCGATGGCGCAACAGCCGCACTATGCTGCGGCCCCTGCGCAGTATTCGGCCGGGACCCCTCCTGCGCCAGCCTTCTCAAATGCTGTTTCGCAGACTCAGCCCGCTTCGCGCCAGTTCCTCCCTTCCACTGCGCCGGCAGGTGCCGGCAGGGTCGCAACTTTTCCAGCAGGCAATCCGGTCCAAGCGGCCAGCTATTATCAGCCGCAGGAACAATCGCCGTTGAATCCTCCCCAGATTCAAACGCCTGTCCCAAACCAGCCCTTCGCTCCTGGCGGGGGAGAGAATGCTGGCAATCCACTGCCGAATTTTGTACCTGAACCTGGCCGCCTGCCGCTGTTGCCGGGGCTGCCGTCAGAACTGCGCGATCCGCTTCGTCGTCCTGCTCTGGAGCAAGAATACAGTCAGTATGTGCAGCGCACGATCGATCCCGAAGTAACCCTGGATTTGATCGTGGGTCGCCCCCGAATTTTGCAGTTTCGCGATACTCCCACCCGCATCTACATCGCGCAGGGATCGGTGGCCTCGTACGACATCATTTCTGATTCTGAAATTGCCGTGGTTGGTCTCTCGCCTGGTCGGACCGTGCTCACCTTATGGATGAACGATCCGGCTCGTCCCGGACAACAACGGGTCCTCAGCTATTTGTTGCGCGTCTCGCAAGATGCCGGCTACAAGGTGCAACTCGAAGCTGTGTATGCCGAGTTGGAAAAGGAAATCAATCGCGACTTTCCCGATAGCGAAGTGAAGCTCTCCCTGATTGGCGATCAGTTAATAGTTCGTGGCCAGGCGAAAGATGTGATCGAAGCGGCGCAGATTCTGCAAGTGGTGTTGCGGAACGCGCCACCCGGCCGGAAGCAGAACAACGGGACCAATCTGGGGGCAAATATTTCGATCCAGCAAACGTCTTACTCGCCCCAAGGGGTGCTGGAGAGCAGTGAGCAGATTGGCGGAACCCTCGATAACTTGATTGCCAATGCGGGACTCGATGGCGATGCCAACGTGATCAATTTGTTGCACATTCCTGGGGAACAGCAGGTGATGCTGCGCGTCACCGTCGCAGAAGTCAATCGCTCGGCCTTGCGGTCGATTGGAGCGAACATCCGTGTCGCTGGCAGCAGCGGTATCGGGTTCGATAGTTCCTTTCCGCAGCGTGTCGGCGACCTGCAAAATGCCACGTTGATGGCATTAGAAGGGGGAACGCTGTCCGTGTTGCGCGGAGATTTTCGCCTCGCGGTCGATGCATTGAAACAACAAAACCTGGCGCGCACGTTGGCGGAACCCAACCTCGTCACCCTGCATGGTCGCCCGGCCAGCTTTCAAGCAGGGGGACAGTTTCCCGTTCCTGCCGGACAGGTGGGCTTTGGTTCGGCAGCCCAAGGGGTCGCCTTCGTACCGTTCGGCGTGCAGTTGAACTTTATCCCATTCATTGTCGATCGGGACCGCATTCGGCTCACGATGGCAGCTAATGTCAGCACGCGCGATGACGCGCAAACGACTCAAGTGGGTGGGAGCAACGTGCCGGGATTAACCACGCGCAATTTTCAGAATTCGGTGGAACTGCGAGAAGGGCAAACCTTGGCCGTCGCGGGACTGATTCAAACCAATTTCGGAGCCAACAGCACGCGCGTGCCCGGCTTGGGCGATTTGCCCTTCATCGGACGCTTGTTCAAGAATGATGCGACCACCGCAGACGAACAAGAACTGGTGATCCTCATTACGCCTGAGTTGGTTCATCCGCTCGAGCCCGAGCATTGCCTGACTTTGCCTGGCTCGGATGTCTATGAGCCGGGCGATATTGAGTTCTACCTGAAGGGAAATTTGGAAAGCCGCCGCAGCTACGACTTTCGCAGTCCCGTGCGGACCGATTGGGCGCGCTTGATGCGGTATCACCATTGCGAAGATCGCTTCATCGTCGGGCCGACGGGGCACACCTACGGCTGTCGCGATCAAGGACTGCCCGGTGGGCATCAGCGGTCTGCTCTGTCGCCGGCGGGAACTTTGGGCCCCGAAATGCTCCCCGCCACGGGTGATCCTGTTCCCGTTCCGCCTCCTGTTTTACGAGGACCCCAACCATGATCTATCGCCTGGAAACTCGTTGGGGTTTATTGATCGGAGGAGTTTTCGTCGTCGCTGGCTGCAGCAATCCGTGTGGCACGTGGCTTTGGAAGGGGTGCCAGGATATTCCGGCCGGGGCGATTCCACGCCCGCTTGGCTCGCACACCTGTGGCTGGCAGACGGCGCAGGCCGAGGCCGCCGAGCGCGACGACTTTGTCGTCTATCGCTACGAATGGATCGGCCAATCGGTGGAGCTAGGTCCGTTCGGTACGCGGCACGTGATGGGACTGGCCCAACGGATGGCGACTCAACCCGCCACGTTAGTCTTAGAGCCTTCGGGGGATGCCACTTTAGATAGCACCCGGCGCGAGGCTCTGATCCAAAGTCTGGCCTCGCAAAACTTGCCTGACCCTGCTTCGCGCGTTGTTGTCGGCTGGGGAGTTGCCGAAGGCTTGGAGGGACAGGAAGCACAGCGCTTAAGCCAAGGCTATTTCCGCAGCGGATCGCGCGGCGGCGGCGGTGGAGGGGGCGGCCAGGGAATGGGCGCGGGAGGGGGAATAGGTGGTGGTGGATTTGGCGGCGGCGGCGGTGGCTTCGGGGCCGGAAGCTAAGCGGACGACTCACGGAATCTAGGCGTGAGCGGAAAGCAAAGTGCGTGACATCATGACGACCACAACGAATGTGCGAACTTCGCGAGCCTGCTCTTGTTGGGCTGTCGTTGGTCTGGCGGCCCTGCTGCTCGCTTCCGGCTGTGCAGCGATCGAAGAGGTTCCCGGTCTAGCACGGGCGAGCTCGCTCGATCCGGTGGCATTTTCTAAAGCTCAGGCCGACCTGACGCGCAAGTCGGGGGAGATCGCCGAACAACAAGGGAAGTTGCCCGAAGCGATTCGGCACTATGAACAAGCACGCTTGTTGCATCCGGAAGGAAATGAACCACTGGCGCGACGACTGGCCGTGCTGTACGACCGCCAAGGAGAAGATACCAAAGCGCGGAGCACCTACGAAGAGCTCTTGCAGCAAAATCCCCACGATGCGGACTTGCTCAACGACTACGGCGTGTTCTATCTCACGCGGGACGATGGTCCCACCGCGGAGCATTGGTTGCGCCAAGCGTTGCTCGCGCAGCCCGGCCATCAGCGCGCCAAAATGAACTTAGGCAAATCGCTCGCTTTACAAGGTCGTTTGCCTGAGAGTCATCAAGCCTTTGCCGAAGTTGTCGGCCCCGCTGCTGCTTATTCGAACTTGGGAGTTTTGTTGGCCGGTCAAGGACGCACCCGTGAAGCTCGCGACCACTTCCAACGCGCCCTGGCTTTGGACGCCAGCCTAGTCCCCGCCCGAGACTTTCTCGCGCACGTCGACTCATTGCCCCAACGCTAGTTTGGGAGTACTCTTCGCGGCCCGCAGTCTTGAATGCCGCGATGTGCCCCTTCTTGAACTGCGCCACCGGCTAGGCGCCATCGTGGCTGCACGAGTCATTAGGCCATCGCACGGAGTTGTCGCGACGACTGCGACTAATCGTGCCGCGTTTGAGCCCTTGTTCACAGCGTTGGATGTACTCCCAGCACACCTGGGCCACAAACCCAGACGCTCGGATCTGTCGTCTGCGTCCCATTCGACAATTCCATCCTGGGGTCCAAGAGCCGTCTCATTGACCGCGGCAACTCCAAGCTAAATACTGAGGGCCAGTCACTACCTCCCCGACCTAGGAGAGTTCACCATGCGATTTACTGGCCGATTGGCAGGCTTCATCTGCAAGCGTTTACTACACAAATTGGCTGCTCGGATCCTGATCGTCGTCACTGCCGGCTTGTCAATACTGTCAGTGAATACAGCATTTTCTGCTGAAACTACACGTGTACCTAATATCGTCCTAATACTTGCCGACGATTTAGGTTACGGCGACTTGGGTTGCTACGGCCAAAAGGTCATCACGACGCCGCATCTCGACCAAATGGCTGCGGAGGGACTGCGCTTCGCTCACTTCTATGCCGGAGCAACGGTTTGTGCGCCGTCGCGGAGCGTGCTCATGACCGGTCAGCATCATGGCCACACGCGTGTGCGCGGCAATGCGGGGCAGATGAACCCGTTGGCTCAAGCCTTACGAGCCGAGGATACCACCGTGGCTAAGGTCTTGCAGTCTGCCGGCTATCGCACTGCCCTGGTTGGTAAGTGGGGGCTAGGCGATGTCGGCGAAGCGGAAAGCGGACTTCCTCGCAAGCAAGGCTTCGATGAGTTCTTCGGGTATCTTAATCAACGCCACGCCCACAATCACTTTCCAGATTTTTTGTGGAGGAATGAACAACGAGTGCCGCTGCCGAATGTGATCACTCCCGTAGGCAACGACGGTGCCGGCTATGCGACCAAAGCGGTGCAATTTGCCGACGATCTGTTTGCAGAGGAAGCCTTGAAGTTTGTCGCCGCGAACAAGTCGCAGCCCTTCTTTCTCTACTGGAGCATGGTCATCCCGCATGCGAACAACGAACGCACGCGTGCCCTGAAGAACGGCGCCCAGGTTCCCGATTTCGGACCCTACGCCGACAAGGACTGGCCCGATCCCGACAAAGGACAGGCCGCCATGATTTCTCGGCTCGATGGTTATGTCGGGCGGCTCTTGGCGCTGCTGCGCGAACAAGGGCTCGAAAAGAACACGCTCGTGATCTTCACCAGCGACAACGGTCCGCACAACGAAAGCAATCACAATCTGGCGCGCTTCAATCCTTCGGGACCACTGACAGGGATCAAGCGCAGCTTGACGGACGGCGGCATCCGTGTCCCGATGATTGCCTGGTGGCCTGACAAGATTGCTGCCGGAACCAAGACCGATCATGTCGCCTATTTTGGCGATTGGATGGCAACCGCTGCGGAACTCGCCGGCGAGAAGACTCCTGCCGAATGCGACTCGCTCAGTTTCGTGCCGACCCTCTTGGGCCAAAAGGATCAGCAACGGCAGCACGAATTTCTTTACTGGGAATTTCACGAAGGAGGCTTCAAGCAGGCCGCCCTTTATCAAGGTCGCTGGAAAGGGATTCGCAGTGGCAGCCCGAGCGCGAATGTGGCGCTCTTCGATCAGGAGGCCGATATTGGCGAGAAAACGAACGTGGCCACACAGCATCCGGAGATCGCCGCGAAGATCGAGGAATATCTAAGCCGGGCCCGCAGCACTTCGCCCGATTGGGAGCCCCAATGGTCGGCTGGGAAAAAGTCGAAGTAACGAATTGTTGCATCGGAGAACAACTCGTGAAATCGTCGGCAATTCTACTGTCGTTTGTCCTGTTGCTCGGAGGTAACCTCGTCCGGGAGTCGTCTGCGGCAGCGCCCGCGCCGCCGAACATCGTGATGATCTTCATCGACGACATGGGGTGGGGAGATTTTTCATGTTTTGGTAATCGCGAGGCGAAAACGTCCAATGTCGACCAATTAGCAAAAGAAGGGATTCGCTTTTCGCAGTTCTATGTGAACTCCCCCATCTGTTCGCCATCGCGATGCGCACTCACCACTGGGCAATACCCGCAGCGTTGGGGCATCCATTCTTATTTGAACAACCGCGCGGAGAATAAACGGCGGGGGGTGGCCAACTGGCTCGATCCGCAAGCACCGACCCTGGCTCGCTTCTTGCGTGAGAAAGGTTATGCCAGCGGGCATTTTGGCAAATGGCATTTGGGGGGCCAGCGGGATGTCGACGATGCGCCGCCGATCTCTGACTATGGCTTCGATGCGTCCCTGACGAATTTTGAAGGGATGGGGGCAAAATTGCTTCCGCTGACTTTGAGGCCGGGGGAGCAAGAACCGAATCGCATCTGGGCCGATGCCGAACGACTCGGCGGGCCGGTCACTTGGATGCAGCGCTCGCAGATTACCGGCGGATATATCGCGGCCGCGATCCCGTTCATGGATCGCGCTGCCCGCGCACAGAAGCCGTTCTATATCAACATTTGGCCCGACGATGTCCACAGTCCGCTTTGGCCTCCCGTCGAAAAGTGGGCGGACGGAAAACGGGGACTTTATCTCTCGGTTCTGGAGGAGATGGATCGGCAGTTGGGGAAACTGTTTGCTCACATTCGGGACACTCCCGCGCTGCGCGACAACACCCTGATTCTCGTCTGCTCCGATAACGGCCCTGAACCGGGTGCAGGGAGTGCAGGGCCGTTTCGTGGAGCGAAAACCAGGCTTTACGAAGGAGGAATTCGCTCGCCGCTCATCACCTGGGGGCCAGGCTTGATCACTGCTGAGAAGCGAGGAACGCACAATGCAGAATCGGTGTTTGCCGCCTTCGACCTGGTTCCTTCGTTGCTGGCGTTGGCAAAGGTGCCAGTGCCAACCGCAGTGCAGTTCGACGGCGAGGATTTGTCGCAAACCCTAATTGGACAAAGCACCGCCTCGCGCGCAAAGCCGATCTTCTGGCGTCGGCCGCCGGATCGAAAGACCTCTCCGCCGGCGTTGCCTAAGCCACAGCCCGATCTCGCCGTGCGAGACGGTAATTGGAAACTACTCTGCAACTACGATGGGTCCGCGCCGGAGCTTTACGACCTCGCCGAGGATCGAGAGGAAACTAAAAACCTGGCCGAAGCTCAGCCTGAGGTGGTGACGCGCCTAAGTGCCGCAGTTGTAGCCTGGCATCAGTCAATGCCCGCAGACAATGGGCCAGCGCTCGGAAAAGAGACGCCAACAACTCAGCCGAAACGAGCGGAGAAGAAAAAATAATGTTCGATTCGCCAGTTCACTTTTGGAGCAAAAATGGGTCGAGCCGGCAGACGCACTTGCTGTCGCTGATGTTGCTGCTGGCCAGCCTGTGCTGCGAATTAAGCGGCGCAGCAGAAAAACCCAACGTCCTGTTGATTCTGGTGGATGATTTGAAACCCGCATTGGGATGTTACGGCGATCCACTTGCGAAGACGCCCCATATCGACCGTCTCGCGGCTCGTGGGTTGCGCTTCGACCTGGCCTACTGTAATCAGGCAGTTTGCGCTCCGTCCCGCTTCACGCTGATGCTCGGCGCGCATTCCACTTCGACCGGACTCTACGGGCTCGGCAGCCAACTGCGCAAGCGACTTCCCACTGCCGTTACCCTGCCGCAACATTTTGCTCAACACGGCTATCGCACCGAATCACTCGGCAAAGTGTTTCATATTGGCCACGGAAATCAAGGTGATCCGCAGTCGTTCATGGTCGAGCACTATCACGACAAGGTCATCGAGTATGTCGATCCGGACAGTACGGACGGCGGGCAACTTACCCGCGAAGAAGCATTCTTCACCAATCAGAAATTGGGCCAGATTGGATCATTGCCGCGCGGTGCAGCCTTCGAGTCCCCGGATGTTGCCGAGGACGCCTATGCCGATGGGCGCGTGGCGCGCGAGACTGTCCTGCGACTGCAAGCCGCTCGCCAGCGGCGCGAGAAAGACGGCACTCCCTTCTTCATCGTGGCAGGATTTGCCCGGCCGCACCTCCCTTTCAGCGCGCCGCAGCAGTATTGGGATCTCCACGATCCTGCGAAGTTGCCTGTGCCTGGAATCGAAGCCCCGCCGATCAATGCACCGGCAGTGGCGGGAAAGAAGAATGGCGAACTGGCCAATTACAAACCAGTTCCCAATAGTGGCGTGGTCGATGCCGACCTGCGCCGGCAACTCACGCATGGCTACTACGCCAGCGTCAGCTTCGTGGATGCTCAGATTGGTAGGTTGCTCACGGAATTGGATCAGCAAAAACTCACCGAGAACACGATCGTCGTGCTCTGGGGAGATCATGGGTTTCACCTGGGTGATCATGGGCTGTGGACCAAGCATACGAACTACGAACAGGCGAATCGCATCCCGCTGATCGTTGCCGCGCCGGGCGTTACGAAGCCTGGCACGGTAACGAAGCAGTTGGCGGAGAGTGTTGACGTCTTTCCAACGTTGGCCGAACTGACTGGGCTTCCCGCGCCAACCGGCCCGCAGCCGATCGATGGCAAAAGTTTAGTCCCGGTGCTCCGCGATCCTGCCGCTCGCGTGCGTGACCATGCTTATCACGTCTATCCCAAAGAAAAACTGGGGCGAGCGATCCGTACCGAGCGCTACCGCTTCGTAGAATGGCGCGAGGTGGGTGCCCCGGAGGAGTCCGCGGAACTGGAACTTTACGATTACGAATCCGATCCCAACGAGACGCGCAACCTCGCGGCCGATCAGCCCCAGGTCGTGACCGAAATGCGTGCCACGTTGGCCAAGTATCCGCGGCCGATTGCCCCCTAACCGAAGCAAGCAATCGTCATTTCACCGTCAACTCTCCCAGGCCATAGAACTTAAGAGCGTTCGTATAGAACAACTTCTGCGAGGCCTCGCGTCCTTTGGAATCGAAGTAGGCTTTGGTGAGTTTCACCACCGAAGCGTAGTCGCCGGTCGTTTCCGTCACCGGCCAATCGCTTCCATAAATCAAACGGTCCTCCCCGAAACATTCCCACGTCAGATCAAGCACTGGCTGGTAGTATTCGATATCGCGCGGTGCAGGCTGCTGGGTTGCTCGCCCGTAGAGTGCCGACACCTTACAAGTGACGTTCTCGCACTGGGCCACGTCCCGCATTTGCTTCACCCACGCGGCATCCAAAGGTTCGCCCGTAAGCTTGATGTTCCCAAAATGGTCGAGAATAATCTTCAATTTGGGAACCCGCCTGGCAATTTCCGCGACCTCTTCCAGCTTGTATTCCCCCACAAGAAAATCGACCGTCTTGCCGCGCTCGGCCGTGAGGGTCAGGTCGCGAAAAAATTCGTCGGTCAAGGTCTTTTGATAGCGCCCGGACAAGCGATAGCCCACATACCGTTTGTCGGTACAAAGTTGGTCGAACAAGGGCTGAAACTTGTCCGTTCCAATCACAGGCGAGAGATTCCCCACGATGCCGCGGTAAAGTTGCTTGTTGTGGGCGGTGATGTCCAGGTTCCATTGATTGTCCGGCAGGCTCTGCCCAGCCTGAACGATGACCACCCCCTGCACGTTATTCGCACGCGCGATCGGCGTGTGATGCTCCGGCAGGAAGGAGCGAAACAGCGTTTTGTTGTCTTTCGCGATCCAGGTAATCCCCTCCGGGCGCGCGATGTCCCATAAATGAACGTGGCAATCAACGATCGGGATCGGCGTTTCCTTGTCTCCGTCACTGGCTATTGCGAGAGAGGTTACTCCCGCAGCCATCAGCAGGCCGAGGACCGTGATTTTCTCCAGTGCGAGGGGAGCAGGGATTGGGCAGAAGCGAAGCATGGAAACTTTCCTGTGGATGAGTAGGGCGAAGGGAGTTTCCGCGTCACTGCCTGAAACTGCCTGCACGGTGGGATTATATTCGCCGGTTTGAATGCGTGCTGCTTGTTGATCTGTCGACTCCTGACTTCCGTTGCAGGTCGACTGCGACTTTCAAGCCAGTCTTAAATAATTGACAAATAATCAATCGTCGAAATAATGGAACGGGGTGAGGAGGGTCGACCGTGCGAAGCCGATCCGCAGCTGCTAGCGGTGCTAGCAAACCCCCGGAAAGAGGCGCTAACAGCCAGTAATTCACTTCTTGGCGCAAGTTCCTGTGCGGAAAGAGGTAACACCGATCAAAAGGTGTTGGAAACGGTTTCCAAAACGGGTGCTAGCATGGCACAATATAAAACCCAATTCACCGCGAGCAAATCACCATGAACCTCAAGCGTCGTCTCTTCCTGAAACTCTCCGCCATTCTCTGCGCTTGGCGCGGGGGAGCCTCAGCCGTTGCTGCCGATGCTCCGGCCAATCCGTTGCAGCCGTTCGGGAATGAGTTTCCAAACTTGGATTCCCTGGCGGTCGGCAACTGGTGGAAGAAGCCTCAGCCGAAAGGTCAGAACCCTCCGCCGCCGATGGATGTGCCGCGCGACCAGGTCGTGGCTTTCGCGCTGTACACGCACGACCGGGGTGTCCTCAAGCTGACGGCTCAGCTTTATCCACTGAAGCCAGACGAACCACTTGAGGCCCGCCTGGAATTTCAGCGGGATGGGAAGTGGATGGAAGCGGCCAAGTCGCCTGTCCTGTTTCCCGGCTGGAGCGCGCACTTTCGCATCGAGCCGTGGGACGACACTCAGGATGTTCCCTACCGCGTGCGGCATGGCGAGGAAGCGCTGTTCGAAGGACTGATCCGCCGCGACCCACGCGACAAGGACGTGATTGTCGTTGCGAATATGTCGTGCAATTCCAGCCGCACCACCGGATTGCGGCCGGAGATTATCGATAACCTGAAGGCCCAGAATCCCGATCTGCTGTTCTTTGCCGGAGACCAAACCTATCGCCACACCGAACACACGGCCGGTTGGATCGAGTTTGGTTTGCAGTTCCGCGAAGTAATGCGGGATCGTCCGACTATTACCATTCCCGACGATCACGACGTCGGTCATCCCAATCTGTGGGGAGAGAACGGCAAACGGTCCAAGATCAGCGGCAATGCGGATGGCGGATATTTCTATCCGGTGGAATACGTCAATCTGGTGCAGCGCCAACAAACGTGGCATCTTCCCGATCCGGTTGATCCGGCGCCGATCGAGCGCGGCATCACGGTTTACTTCACGCGACTGCGGCTGGGAGGGATCGACTTTGCGATTCTCGAAGACCGCAAATTCAAAACCGGTCCCGCTGGCAAGATTCCGCAAATGGGGCCACGCCCCGACCACATCAACGATCCGAAATACGACCCCAAGTCGATCGACTTACCTGGCCTGCAATTACTGGGAGAGCGGCAGCACAAGTTCCTCCGCTCATGGTCGGAAGACTGGACCGGTGCCGAGGTAAAGGCGGTGCTGTCGCAAACTGCTTTCTGCGGAGCGGTTCACATGCATGGCAGACAGAACGAGCGCTTGCTTGCCGATCTGGACTGCAATGGCTGGCCGCAATCTGCTCGCAATCTGGCGCTGGAAGAGATCCGCCGCGTGCAGGCGATTCATCTGTGCGGCGATCAACATCTGGCCGTGGTGGTGAAGCACGGCATTACTGAGTTCGGCGACGGCCCTTATGCTTTCACCAGTCCCGCGCTGGTGAACACGATTTACGGTCGCTGGTGGCATCCCGAAGATGAAAAGGCCGGCCCCAATCCGGTCGCGAATAGTCCGCTCCCCTGGACCGGCGATTTCCAAGATGGCTTGGGAAACAAGATTTCGATGCTGGCCTATGCGAATCCGCCGAACATCAGCGATGAACGTCAACGGGCGGACGGCTATGGGATAGTTCGCTTTGACAAGAAGACTCGGAAGATCACTCTGGAATGTTGGCCACGCTTTGCCGATGCCCAAGATGGGGATCAAGCACAGTTCCCCGGTTGGCCCATGACCGTTTCGATGTCCGACAACGACGGCCGCAAGCCGGTCGCCTGGCTGCCGGAACTTGTCTTCCAGGAAGCCAAGAACCCGGTCGTGCAGGTCATTGCAGATAAGACCGAGGAAGTGATTTACACCCTGCGCGTTCCAGGCAATCGTTTTCAACCTCCTGTGTTTGCGCCCGGCGAGTACACGGTCAAGGTCGGCCGAGATCGTCCGGAGAAAAAGTTGCTCACAGGCGTGTCGGCTGGAGCGCGTGACGCTGTGAAGCCAATCGAAGTGATGATTTCGGAGGAGAAATGAGTGTTACCGAAACACGATTGCGCCAGACAACAATGGACATCAAGGTTGATGACCTCAGTGCCCCTGAGGTTATCGAACTGTTGCAAGAGCACCTGCGAAACATGTACGAGTGGACACCACCTGAGAGTGTGCATGCCCTCGATTTATCGCAGCTCAAGAGCCCGGAGATTACGTTCTGGACAGGCTGGGAAAATGGCCAATTGATGGTGTGCGGTGCCCTGAAGGAGCTAACTCCCCAGCATGGAGAATTGAAGTCCATGAGGACTCCTCTGGCCGCGCGTGGGAAGGGTGCCGGGCGGAGAATGCTGGAGCATATCGTTGACGTTGCCCGCAGTCGGAATTACACGCTGCTAAGCTTAGAAACCGGAAGTCAGCCGGGCTTTGAGCCAGCCCGGAGGTTGTACGAAAGTTATGGCTTCCGGCATTGTGGTCCGTTTGGAAGTTACGTTGACGATCCGAACAGCGTCTTCATGTCGCTGCCGCTGCCATCATCTGCCGATTGAGGAAAGCTGCACTCGAAATACGTCTAGTTAACCGGCAGGAGTGGAGTTACAGAAGCTTGCTCTTGAAGGTAGCAACTTGGTGGTGCACATCGTGGACGAACTCGCAGGCACCCATTTTTCAAGCCATCCGCGATATCTGGGCGGTGGTCGTACAAGCTGACGAGCGACGTTTGCGTTCAACAACAGAGAGTTAACTTGCGGAGATGTAATCTCCGGCGAGAAGCCTCAGACGCAATCCGGGTTTACAATATAGGGAACGATCGACAGGCCATCCGTACAAATCGGACTACCTGCAGGAATGGCGTCGCCCCACCTCTCTTGCCGATGCCGTGGATCTTGTACCCCTGTGCCCTGCCTGAGTTTCCTCCCCACCGATTTGCTTGCGGCGCCAGGTAACCTTACTCCCTAAACTCGTGCTGAGCCGGCGGTAATGTGCTGCGCGGCAGGCGGCTTGCAACTAAACAACTTGTAATGTCGTTGGCCGTAGTGCTCGCACCCTACACGAACTAGAAATGAAGTGAGCAGGCGCAGTTCAGGACGAAGGTGATTTAAGCATGCCAGTCAACGCGGAGATCGAAGCTACACCTGCTGTTGAGCCTGAAGACCAGTCCCGTCTGATAACTGACCTGATTGCGAAGATTGCCCCGCTACTTCCGCCGCAAGGTCCGGTCTCTGCGTTTACTTTCTTGAACGTGCTCGAGGCCTTGGAAGAGCTTCCCTTTGAAGAAGGAGTGCGCAAAGGCGCCCGGATCTTTGGCTGTCGCCCCTATCTGGCAGAAGATCAATACCAACGGCACCTCGCCAACGGTCGCATTCACCGCGCCGACCTCTTGATCGAACTGCTGACCGATCTTGGGGAAAGAAGCCACGAACAAATTGGTTCGCTCGGTCCCTTGCTCCATCTTCGAACCGCGATGTTGAGCCATCCGCTCCGGAGCGGACCAGTAGAAGAGTTGCGCTGGTTTGTGGCTGAAACGGATGCGCTCACCAAGATGTCTCCCGAGGCTCCCCTTGATATGCGGGAACGCATGATCTCGTCCACCCGCGACTGGATGAACCAGGGCGTTAAGAACGCCAGCGAGACCACTGAAGGGAAAAAGTCGGTTGCATCCCACCAGCGGTTGCTCGCGGACCTGATGGAGCACTTCGGCGACTCTTCCTCGTGGAATTCCGACACCTGGGAGGAAATTTCTCTCAAAGCGTTGTGGCGAATTTGCCGTGAGGGGGTGCATGGAGTGGATGTCCCTTGGCAACGCCCTAGTCTGCCGGTGCGCCAGCACGATCTGCTCCTGGAATTCACAGGGGTCGATAGCGATGCGCTCGTCAACGATCTATTGATTCGCTTCTGTGCCAGCTATGCCGATCAGGGGCTTGCCGATTGGGCTCTACCGAATCGTGCTGAGGGGTTCTTTCGGGCGTTCGTCGAATTGTTTCGCCAGCGCGGTGGCCCTCCCGATCGCTGGCGGCAAAATCTCGGCGTGGAACTGGAACGCATGCATGCTACAGGAGTGAGTCCCGCTGAATCGATTCAGGAATCACTGCACGCGCTCGGCGTCCCGGCCGAGGAATGGGAGGAATATCTCACCGCTACCGTTTGTGCTCTGAAGGGGTGGGCGGCACTCCTCTATCAAATGGAGGTTCGCAGCGACCGCGTGCCAATTCCTGCCCGAGAGGGAACGTTACTGGAATACGTGGCAGTGAGGATGATCTTGGAGCGCTGTGCGCTTCAGTACGTCGCGCAGACGACCTTGCCTGAATCCGTTCCGCTGTCTGAATTGCGATCGTACTTAATTGCCCGTGTCCGAGCGCATCGGCTCTCAAGCATTGAACAGCGTGCGTTAAGTGTTTTTCAACTGGCTCAGGTTCTGGGCTGGTTTCCCGCGACGTTGATTCAACTGACTCGCGACCAATGGACGAAACTGGTGACGGAGATCGAGGCGTTCGGAAATCTCGAACGGCGGCGCATTTTTCACAATGCGTACGAGCGGCGTTATCGCACAAAAGCGCTCGATGCAATTGCCATTCGTGCTGCGATGCCAGCGCGGCGCGTCGAGCGACCCCGCTTTCAGGCTTGCTTCTGCATCGATGCCCGCGAGGAATCATTTCGGCGCTACCTGGAAGAGATCGTGCCCGATGTAGAGACTTTCGGAGCGCCAGGCTTCTTCTCCGTTCCCATTTACTACAAGGGAGTGGCGGATGCCCATTTTGCGGCGCTATGTCCGATTGTGGTTCGCCCCAAGCATTGGATGATTGAGGAAGTGGTGAGCGGTTTGGAGGAAACACATCGGACGCGTGCTCAAACCCGAAAAGTGATTGGGACTGCCTCGCATCGCTTACATCGGGGGAGCTTCGGCGCGACGGCCGGCGCATTGCTCACGGCGAGTCTGGGAGTGTTGGCTTCCGTACCGCTCGTCGCGCGCGTTCTCTTTCCGCGACTGACGGCACAGATTCGCCGCTCGGCAAACAGCTATGTTGAGCCTCCACGCCGCACCCGCTTGCGGCTCGAACGAAAATCGGTCGAACCTGGGCCGGAAGGAGACGGTATTGGTTTCAGCCTGCCGGAGATGGCTAATATCGCGGAACGAGTGCTGCGCGACATTGGCTTGACCCACAACTTTTCCCGGCTGATGATCTTTTTCGGCCACGGCTCATCGTGCCTGAACAATCCCCACAAATCGGCTTATGACTGTGGGGCCTGCACGGGAAGTGCCGGGGGACCCAATGCGCGGGCTTTGGCGTTGATGCTTAACGATCCGCGGGTGCGCGAGATACTAAATTCGCGGGGACTCAAGATTCCGGCGGACACGATCTTCCTCGGCGGATTGCACAATACCGGGGACGATACCTGCAAGTTCTTTGACTTGGATCTGCTCCCTGATTCACATCGCGCTGATCTCGCGTCGGCAGAGAAAACATTGGCCGACGTTTGCCGCCGCAACGCGCATGAGCGCTGTCGGCGATTTCAATCTGCTCCGCTGAATTTGACCCCTGAGGCCGCCCATCGGCATGCCGAGGGACGCACCGAAGATCTGGCGCAGACACGTCCCGAATTCGGGAACGCTACCAATGCGCTTTGTTTTGTCGGCCGGCGCGAACGCATCCGTGGGCTGTTCATGGATCGCCGCTGCTTCATGCACTCCTACGATCCCACAGCCGACGACGAGAATTTTTCGATCCTGGGGCGGATTCTGGCACCGGTGGTTCCGGTCTGCGAGGGGATCAACCTGACTTACTTTTTCTCGTACATCGATTCACCGGGCTGGGGTTCGGGGACGAAGTTGCCACACAACGTCGCTTCGCTGTTGGGGGTGATGGATGGGTATCAAAGTGATTTGCGCTGTGGTCTTCCCTTTCAAAGCGTGGAAATTCACGAGCCGATGCGGTGCCTGTTTGTGATCGAGTCGACACCTGAAGCGATGGAAAATATCATGGCGCGCGACGCCGTTGTCAGAAGAATCCTGCGCAATAACTGGGCGCAGTTGGCCTTGCTCGATCCGCACAGTGCCGAAATACATTGGTATCGCAAAGGGGAATTTCGCATTTATCATCCCGAATCGTTACGGCTCGGGATTGCGCCGACTTCACTCTCCTGGTATCAAGGCCACCGCGAACATTTGGAGTTCGCCCTGATTGAAGATGCCTTCGTCAAACCAGAATATGAGTCGCGAACGTCGCCATCGGGGGCCAACCACGGATCATGATGACTTTCGATCAAATTTACGATCTGCTGGGGATGATTGTCGTCGCTGCCCCGGCGCTACTGGTGGCAACGTTGGGCCTCTCGTCCCTGGTCGGCCGACCGTTGCCGGAGCGCGTGATCGGCCGGGCGGTGCAGTTCGCGATCGTGACAGGGTTGTTGGCCTCGCTCGCGATCCTCGCCTTGATGCTCTCTCACGGCGAGCGGCATGTGCCGGTCGATGTCGGGCAATGGGTTCACTTTGGAGAATCTCATCACGCGGAGCATCCACCCGAAGAACACGCTACTTCATACCACTTCGCGATCAAGTTCGTATTCGATCGATTGTCGGTGCCACTGGCGATTCTGACTTTCTTGCTGTGCGGTACGATCGGCGCCTTTGCCAATCGCTACATGCATCGCGAGCGAGGCTTCAACCGCTTTTTCATCCTCTACGCGATCTTTGTCCTGGGGATGATCGTTACTTCTCTGGCAGGAACCATCGAGACTCTCTTCGCTGGCTGGGAACTGGTCGGGCTGTCTTCGGCATTCCTGGTCGCTTTCTATCAGGAGCGGCCGGGACCGGTTCGAAACGGACTGCATGTTTGGATCGTGTATCGAATCTCCGACGCTGCACTTCTAATTGCGGCCGTGATTATGCATCATTACCTGCGTGGCCACGGTGACTTCGATAGCTTGCTGGGCGTCGATGCGACCCACTCCTGGCCCTATATCGAATCGAAGGTGACTGCCGATCAGGCCTGGAGCGTGGGTTTGTTGCTGTTGCTGGCTGCAGCGGGCAAATCGGCACTGATTCCTTTTTCGGGTTGGTTGCCCCGCGCGATGGAAGGGCCCACTCCTTCGAGTGCCGTTTTCTATGGTGCGCTATCGGTACATTTGGGTGCGTACTTGCTGCTGCGTGTGAGCCCACTGCTCGACACTTCCAATTCCTTGTGTGTGGCGGTCATCGCCTTGGGACTCGCATCTTCGCTCTTCGCCGTTTTTTCAGGCCGAGTGCAGACGGATATTAAGTCGACACTGTCCTTTGCATCCTTGGCGCAGGTGGGAATTATCGTCGCCGAGATTGGCCTGGCAGGCCTTTTGAATTGGCAGTTCCTGCGATATGTCGCCCTGGCGCATATTTTGGGACATGCCTGTTTTCGCACGTTGCAATTCATTCGGGCACCGATGGTGCTTGCCGATTACGCGATCATGGAGAATGCGATTGGTGATCGATTGCCGCGCGGCGCAGGGGGAATCGGCAGTCGCTCTGCGTCAGTCACTCAGACCTGGCTCTATCGTTTAGCGCTCGAGAAGGGCTATCTCGATTCTATTTTGTCGGCCTTTATCGTCGAGCCGTTTCTGCAGGTCTTTCGTGCCTGCGATGGCTGGGAACGACGGTGGACGGATTTCCTTTCCAGTGGCCCTTCTCGGGAGTCCGACAAAGCCAAGATCGCGCCTGCCGCGGTGGAAGAACTGATATGACGGAGTTGCACGTCGATTGGCTTGAGCTGGCGATTCTGGTTCCTCTGCTAGGAGGGATCTCGGTCAGTTTTTTGCGCGACGCAGGAGAGGCACGCAAGTGGACTCTGATCGTCACCGCGATCACATTCTTTTTGACGGTCGGCGAGTATTTTGACTTTCAGTGGGTCATCTCCGGGCAGAGCTTGGCAAGTTCGCTGACGAAGGATGCCGATGATCCGGGCCACCTGCTGAGTTGGCTCTTCGGCCGAGAAATTCTGGTGGTTGATGAAATTAGCGCGCCACTCCTCGCCCTCGGTGCACTTCTCTTTTTCCTAACGGCGTTGGCTACTAATCGCACGAAGATTCGCCGCTTTTCGTTTGCTTGGATGCTGTTCGCCGAAGCGATTCTGCTCGCGACGTTTTGCTGCAAAGAGCCTTGGATCGTGATCGGACTGCTGGCTGCGGGGACCCTTCGCCCGTTCGTCGAACTTCGAGCGCGTGGTCGGTCGACGGGCGTTTACGCATTTCACATGGCGATTTACGTCACTTGCCTGGTGATCGGTCAACTGCTGATCGACCGTGAGAATCGAATCGCCGGCGGAATAACCCACGCGCACACGGTCTGGCCCCTGTTGTTTTTACTAGTGGCCGTCCTGGTCCGGAGCGGCATTGCTCCGTTTCATTGCTGGGTCACGGACCTGTTCGAACACGCTACCTTCGGCACTGCCTTGCTGTTCGTAACGCCGCTGACGGGGGCTTACGCAGCGATCCGACTATTATTGCCAATATCCCCCGACAACTCCCTGCATATCATGGGAATTCTATCGCTCTTTACGGCAGTTTATGCCGCAGGAATGTCGCTGGTGCAAGTGGAAGGTCGCCGCTTTTTCTGCTACCTGTTTCTCAGCCATTCCGCACTAGTATTGGTGGGCTTGGAGATGGTAACCCCCGTGGGACTCACCGGGGCGTTTAGCTTGTGGCTCTCGCTGGGATTGTCGTTGTGCGGACTCGGCTTAACGCTGCGAGCCTTGGAAGCGCGTCGCGGTCGTTTGGCCCTGAACAACTTTCAGGGGCTATTTGAACATTCTCCCGCTCTGGCGACGAGCTTCGTATTGACGGGGCTGGCCTGCGTCGGCTTTCCCGGCACACTCGGATTCGTCGGAGCAGAGCTCTTGGTGGACGGAGCGTTGGAAGTTTACTCGCCGATCGTGGGTGCAACGGTGGTAATCGCGGCCGCTTTGAATGGGATCGCCATCATGAAAGTCTACTTTCTGATGTTCACCGGTACGCGGTATGTTTCGAATATCTCGCTCAAGGCCAGTCGTAGCGAGTGGCTCGCCATTCTCGGAGTAGCCGGTTTGTTGATTGCCGGTGGCTTGGCGCCGCAGTTCAATGTCGAAGCTCGCTTCCGAGCTTCTAAGACACTTTTGGAATACCGGCGACGCCACCGACTAAACGATGAGGCTGCTGTTCTATTCGCAATTCCCAAGGCCACAGCCGTTGCCGACGAGACCACGCGGCAACCGGACGAAGCCGAGGCGCTGCCTCCGCTCCAGCACTAAGTCTTGGCTCGCAGCGTGTGCGGCGACGATGTTGCAACTGTCGCTATGAATTACCAACGTGTCGCACTGTTTTTTCTGCACCTTTGTCGGGATTCAGCCCGGAACATCCGCTTCGACTAACAAGGCGAGCAACGACAGCGATTCCTGCCAGCCGAGACAACAGGCCTCTGGCGGGATCACGTCTGGTAGTCCCTCTTGAACGATGTTTAGCTCTGTTCCGACGACCACCTTTTTAAGTGTGACAGTCGTGCGCATTTCGCCGGGTAAGTTGGGGTCATCAAAGCGGTCGGTATAGCAAAGTCGTTCGCCGGGCACGAGTTCAAGAAAGGTGCCTCCGAACGAGTGACTTTGGCCGGTGCTGAAATTCGTGAAGGACATTCGGTAGGTTCCACCAACAATGGCCTCCATCTGATGGACCTTTCCGGTGAAGCCGTTTGGAGGGAGCCATTTGGCCATCGCGTCGGGATCGATGAAGGCCTGATAGATTTTCTCCGGCGTCGAGCGCAGTACTCGTTGGAATTGGACGGTATTCGGCATGGTAAGGTCCTGGGGAGAGGGGAATGCATTGCAGAGGAATGAACGACGGCATTCTTAGTGCCGCGATGAACGTGTCTCCCTATCGCAGCGTCTACATCTTTGAAGCCAATTCCGACTGTCGTTACATCGGTAGTCGTTCCAGAGTCTTTCCAATAGACATCCGTCGCAAAATTCTTTGGATGTGAATGAACAAACTCAACAGGACCGGACGCAATAACTGCTTTGTCAGTCGCTGGTTCTTTCGGCTCCGTCGCTTGTACTTTTTACTGGGATCATTGTACATCTTGCGAAAATGGTTCACTTCTGCGGTCTGCCCGGTCTGGTATCTTGCTCTGCGAGAGGGACACTTCCTAACATCTTTTCAACGCCTGTTGTGGTGGCTCAGGAAGGGCCGGTAAGCCTGCTGAATCAATCAGCGCTGGGGCATGGTGAGGGAAGCGGGGCTAAATTCCGCTGCGACTGATACGACCGGAGCGAACTCTGCGGATGATGTCAGTCGTAGTAAAGAAGAAGCCTGTCTTTTCTCTGCCCTTTTTTGACATGGACTAGGCTTGACCTATATTCGAGAAGGCCACGTTGTGTGCGGATCGTCCTCTCCCCTGGGGACCCTTTGCTGTCGAACTCCGAACGACGGCAAAGCAAGATCCAACCCACGACTGGTCTCTCCTGGTACGGCATCCTGAAAGCGCGTTTTGGCCCCTGCAGTAGGAAGAGCTGGGCAACCTCTCTTCACTGTTCGCGGTCGGCGCGTTCCCCACGAGAGCGCTATGTCCTTGCAGAAACTTCGTCGACTGTTGTTCAGCCTCCCCACCTCGGCTGGCTTGACCCTATCGCTCCTGGGCAGTGCGGCCTTTCCCGCTGCTGCCTTCGGCCAAGCGGCCCCGGTGCTGAATTCTCCAGCACGCCCGGTCCCCGCGTTTGCCGCTCCGTCGAACCTGACCCCAGTTCATATCCCCAGCGAAGTGTCGCGACTGCTGGAAGAGGGGAAGCAACTCGAAACCCAGCGCCGCTGGATCGATGCCCTCACACACTACGAAGGGGCAGCGAAGACCTATCCCAGTCAGTCTGAGTTGCAGCAGCGGTTGTCAGTCGCCAAGGCGCACTATGATGTTGCCCGGCGTTACGGTGATGTGAGCTTCATCAACGCCGTCCACAGTCTTTCGCAGCAGCAAGCGTCGCAAGTCTACGACGAAGTGCTGAATAAAGTTCAGACCTATCACTTCCAGCAGCCGAATTGGGACCATCTTGCCCGTCGTGGTTTCTTTCAACTCGACATCAGCTTGGATGACTCCAATTTCGTGCAGAAAAATCTGCCGAATGCCACCCCCGCCGCGATTGCTCGCACCCGTCAAGATTTGGCAAAGGTGTTGGAAGGTCGAAAGATCAACGATCGCGCGATGCTCAAAGAAGTCGCCTTGATGATTTCGTCGTGGGCATTCGAGCGGCTCGAAATTCCCGCTGCCGCGACCTTGATGGAATTCACCTGCGGTGCGGCAAGTGGACTGGATGAATACTCTAGCTTCCTCACGGGGACTCAGGTCGAAGAGGTTTTCTCGCAAATCGAGGGGAACTTTGTCGGCTTGGGAGTGGAGCTGAAGACCGATGACAACACGCTGCAAATTGTGAATGTGATTTCCACAGGCCCTGCTGCACGGGGCGGAGTGAAGGTCGGCGACCGAATCATCGCCGTTGACGGCAAGACGGCGCCGCAACTTTCTGCCGATCAACTGGCGGACCTGCTTCGCGGGGAAGAGGGTTCGCTCGTGGAAGTGACACTTGTCAATTCGGCTGGCGAACAACGCACGCAGAAACTGGTTCGCCAGCGCGTGGAAGTCCCCAGCGTGGAAGATGTACGAATCATCGATAATCAGAACGGTGTTGGCTATTTCAAACTGACCAGCTTTCAAAAGACCACGGATAAAGATGTCGATAATGCCCTTTGGAAATTACACGGCGAAGGGATGCGGAGCTTGATTATCGATCTCCGGGGCAACCCAGGCGGACTGCTGAAGGCGGCCGTGGATGTGGCAGATAAGTTTGTCGGTGAAGGAATGATCGTCTCCACTCGCGGCCGCAGCCCTCGCGAAGACTTTGACCATAAAGGGCAGCTTCCTGGCACGTGGCGAGTGCCACTGGTCGTGCTTATCGACCACGATTCCGCTAGTGCAAGTGAAATCCTCGCCGGTGCCATTCGCGATCATCGCCGCGGCGTGGTAGTCGGGACTCGCAGCTACGGCAAGGGAAGTGTGCAGGGAATTTTCCCTCTGTCGAATAGCGTCGCCGGCATCCGCCTGACGACCGCCCAGTGGTATACCCCCTCAGGTCAGGCGATCAGCGGCCTGGGAATCGCGCCGGATGTGGAAGTTCGCAATCAGGCGAAACCGGCCGTCAGTTCTTCGGGGGCAGCGATGAAGTTGGAGGCCTCAGAAGATGCAATCTTGCGAGCCGGCTTGAGTGTTTCACGCGATCAACTCGCTCGCCGGGATGCAGTTACGCAAAAAGTTGGGAAGTAGAAGTCGCTGTTAAGTGGAATTGCTGCAACGCCGTTTCGGACGGTCGAAATATTGTTAAACTCACCTAATGGCATAGGTGAGTTCTCCTTCCCTCCATCTCATGACAACGCTTCTCGCTCCCGATAGCCCATTGGCCGGGCTGGAACATCAAATCGACGGCTTGCGCGCTGCCGGCGCTGACTTCTGGCGTCGGAACTGGTCACTGGGGACCAGCAGCAACTACAGCGTGGTTCTGAATCAGGATCCCTTAGAGCTGCTCGTCACTGCCAGTGGCAAGGACAAGGGGCACTTGGAACGTGCCGACTTTGTGCGCGTGGGTGCTGACGGCAAGCCGACCTTGCCGAACCAGCCGAAATCGTCGGCCGAGACGCTCCTACATGTGGTTGCCGCCCGGCAGCCGAATGTGGGGGCCATTTTGCACACGCATTCGATCTGGAGCACGATCCTCTCCGACTACTTTCATGCTCAAGGGGGCTTCGAAATCACAGGGTACGAGATGCTGAAGGGGCTTGAAGGCATTGGCACGCACGAGCATGCCGCCTGGGTTTATATTTTCGAGAACACGCAGCACATTCCAACGCTCGCGGAGCAAGTGGCGGAGAAGTTTCGGGATGCTGAACGCCCGTTGCAGCACGGCTACCTCATTCGGCGGCATGGCTTGTACACCTGGGGTAGAGACCTGGCAGAAGCCCGGCGGCATATCGAGATTTACGAGTTCCTCTTCGAATGCATCGCCCGTCGGATGATGCTCGAAGGAGCCTTGAACCCGGCTTTGGCGTAGTTTGTCCACCGTACGACGGCCCTCCGAGGCCGTCGCCGATACCCCGCACATCGACGGCCTCGGAGGGCCATCGCACTAAAGACAGCAACCCATGCGGCTTTCGATGATCGTGGCGATGACCCGCGACGGCGTAATCGGCCGGGATGGCCAGTTGCCGTGGCGTCTCAGCGACGACCTCCGCCGCTTCAAATCACTCACGATGGGGCACTGCCTGATCATGGGGCGAAAGACGCTGGAGTCCCTCGGCCGATTGCTTCCCGGCAGAACTTCGATCGTTTTGTCGCGTCAAGATCCCGTCCATCTTTCGGAGCGATTTGCTGGCGTTCGCGTCGCGCACTCCCTCGACGATGCCTTCGCCAAGGCTGCCGGGGACAACGAATTATTCATCATCGGCGGGGGAGAAGTCTTCGCCCAAGCACTTGGTCGCATTTCGCGGTTGTACGTTACCTGGGTCGAGGCTGACGTCGCTGGAGATACTTTTTTTCCGCACTTTGATGCCGCCCGCTGGCACCTGATCGAAGAAGAGCACGTTGCTGCCGACGAACGCAACGAACACGAAACGACCTACTGCGTGTACGATCGGCTGATTGAAAGCCCCGCGATATTTGCAGATGATGCCCTTTCTGTAGCGGAGGGGGATCTCGTCGAAAATCTGCTCGCCGAGGTCGCTGCTGCTATGGCTACTTTAGAATCATCCGCTGAATCTGCCGCGACCGATGCGGCCGCTGTCTCGTCATCCAATGTCACCTTTAGCCCACCTTTAATCATGATCAATCCTTCAGGCTTGGAGCAAGAACTCCTGCAACTCAATCAGAAACTACTAGAAGCAATCGTGAAAGGAGATTGGGGGACATACGCCGGACTTTGTGATCCTTCGATTACCTGCTTTGAACCAGAAGCCCGCGGCGAGCTTGTGATTGGCATGGACTTTCACAAGTACTACTTCGACCTGCCCGGCCCCTCGAAGCCCGTGCCGAAGAACGTAACCATGGCTCAACCGCACGTGCGGATCATCGGCGATGCGGCAATCTTAAGCTACGTCCGCCTGACCCAGTCGCTCGATGCCAATGGCGCACCGCAGACGGGCCGAGTGGAAGAAACCCGCATTTGGCAAAAGATCGGCGGCGCATGGAAGCACGTACATTTCCATCGGGCACTACCGGCTTAGGATATGTACTAGCAGCCAAGTCGACATGGACACATTTTCGCTCGTGTCTAAAGCTTGTTCGTCCTCGAGCCAATCCGATGGCTGGCAAAGCTATTTGATGAAGTAGCCCGACACGCGCCATTCACCAGCTCTTTCCAGCTTGGGTGTGATGGTTTCGATGGCTGTTTTCTTATTCTCAAATTCGGCATCAAATTGCAGGACGAAGTATTGGCCGTCCGGAGCACCTGGAAGTTCTTTGCTGAACCTCGCACTTTTCAGCTTGCGCCAAACAACTTTGCCGAGCGGCGTGCGAGCACCCTTCAACGCCTGCGAGAAATCCTCCTGCTTGACCGCGGAACGCAGATATCCGGAAGCTTCCCTCCAGCTCTCCTCGTACTTAGCTTCATCAATCAGATTTAGCCACTGCTCTGCCGCGAATACTGCCGCTTTTTCTTTCTCCTGCTCTGCCTCTTCTGCCTTAAGTGGGAACGCAAGCACCATTAATAGTGAAGCAATCAGAGCGGTGCGAATCATGATAATTCTCCTTGTACAAATTTCAGCTCACTACATCGCATCAATCGCATCGCCCGTGCTGCTGCTGTAGTGGGCGCCGGTGACGACGATCGAGTAATCCTGAGCCAGCGTGTTGCCGTACATGTAGTCGATCGCGCCGTCGTTGGTGGCGAGTGGGAGTAACGTGGCACTGGCAGCGGCGGCGCGGGTGGCGAAGGAGTCGACCGGGTTGGTCCAACTCGTCATCAAGGCGAGTAAGGCTACATCGTTCGGGCCGAAGAAGGTGAGAGGATTGTTGGGATTGTAGGCAGGGTTCGCCAGGTCTGCGTCGTAAGTCAAAGCCTCGGTCACGCTGATGTCTTCGCCGTTGTCGTTCAAGTCATAAACCCGATCGCTATCGGCACCGGCCAGGTGGAAGTCGCGACCGGCACTGCCGTAGATGAAGTCGTCGCCAGCACCCGCGATCGCGATGTCGTCACCGGCATCGCCGACGAGCGTGTCGTTGCCGTCGCCCGCACGCAGGAAGTCGTTGCCATCGCCGCCGACCAGATTGTCATTGCCGAAGCCGCCGTGCAGGGAGTCGTTGCCGCTCATGCCGTTCAAGAGATCATTACCCCCACCGCCGAAGATGAAGTCATCGCCGGCAGTTCCTTCGAGAATGTCGTCGCCGTCGGTCGAGCCAGGCGAGTTGTCGCCCGAGCGACCGGCCCAAGTGAGAGCCTGTTGATCCCCCCACAGGATATCGTTGCCATCCATGCCGATCAGATGATCGTTGTGGGCACCGCCGACCAAGAGATCGTTTTGGAACGAGCCGAGCAGTTTATCGTTGCCGTCTTCGCCATGGAACTCGGCCGCGATGGTGCCGGCTGTGTAGTTCAGCTGGATGGAATCTCCACCGCCGCGACCGTAGGCAACGACACGAGTTGTCGGGCGGAACGGTGTGTTGCTCACCATTCGATTGTTCATGCGAACGAGCACATCGCTGGCCGAGGTGTAGCCACGATAGAAGAGGATGTTGTCTGCCGTGCCGTCGTCCGTGCTGCGGAGATAGAGATCACCCAGTCCCACGTTGGTCAAAACGTCGCCATCATACAGGCTGATCTCTTCCATGCCGTTGAAGTAGAGCGGTGCATGGCCGGGCATCGTGCCGATCGAGATGACCTGGCCGCTGCCGGTATCGACCACTTCGGCCGTGGTGAAGCTGCTGATGTCGATGAAGATTTCGTCGCTGGCTCCATCGGTCGGAGCGGTTGGGTTCAGCGGCGTGGTAGTGTTGCTGGCCGCGGTGGTCCCCGCTTCGCCACTGAGGATCACTTGCGTGGTTGCGGTTGGGATGATCGGATCGGCCGCGGTGCCGAGCGAATCGTTCCCTGCTCCGCCGAGCAGATACAGGTTCGCAAGATTGGCGACGCCGCTCAGGAGCAGCGTATCGTCTCCGCCACCGCCGTTGAGAGAAGCAGTGACGAGGTCGGTCGCAGCACCATCCATGTCGGCCGTGATTGTATCGTTGCCGGTGCCGCCCAAGAGGTTCAAAATTTCGATAGAGCTGTAGCTGACATCAGTGCCAGAAAAGCCAGTGATGCCGTCGATCGTCGTTTCGGTGACGACAATCACCTTGTTGCCGGTCGAACCTTGATCGTCGACGTTGAGCGTATCAGTTCCTGCTTCACCAGCCACGATGACTGGGCCGACGATGTTGTCGACGGTGGAG
>JBGSNR010000078.1:0-3776 GCA_041739545.1 Pirellulaceae bacterium
TCGCACCGTGTAACTGCCTCCAAAGCAAACCTCGGACCAGCAGTGCAAACATCGCTTAACCCGCCCAACAACCGCGGTTAACGCTCCATTGCCAGCAAGGAAAGATTGTAAATTCTTCAAAGATTTGTGGGGAATGTTGAGATCGGCAGGGAGAAGGTCGCGAGTGTTGCCGGTGGGCCGACAACAGGTGGTCGCGGACCACAGCGCTACCAATTGAAATCGAACCGCATGGCGAGAATGTCGGAACTGGTTTCGCCGTAAATGGCGTCGGCACTGGTGTAGGGGTGAATCCAATCGAACATCCAGCGCACGCGATCCGACCAATACCAATTGAAGCCGACGGTGATGTCGTTGTATTGACCGGCGGCGGTCTGGCTGAGGTCGAGATGGGACCAGCGGCTTTTTAGTTCCAATGCCCCCCAACTGATCTCTCCAGGGACGACGAATAAATTCGAAAACGGCTCATTGCGTCCAAATTGTGCTCCGTGCTGCCCAAATTTTTGGAAGATTCGATTTTCCCCCGTGACAAAATAACTGCCGTGAAAGTAGCAGCCGTTAACGGTGGTGGTTGGTCCGTTGATGAGGTGAGGCTGCGAAAGAAAAGCTTCGGCCTGAAAGGTGACGGGGCCCATGACCAGTGCCCATTCAAGGTTTCCCGTGGTGAAGCTTGAAGCCTCGAGTGTGCCGCTATCGATGATCCGCGGACCTTCGTGAATCTGCGGCCGCGCACGATAGCGAACTCGGTCGTCGTGGTCGTCGGTATGCAAGATCCCGGCCCCCAAGTGCATCATGTAACGTCCATTCGAAGGTTCGTCGTAGTAGGGAATCCAGGTCGCGCGACCGGCCAGGCGATAGCCTTGATTGTCGTCAATGCGTTCCTTTAAGGAGTCGGTGATGTTATCGATGAAGGTGCCCGTCGTCCAAGTGATTCTTTCGTTCTCACTGCAGTTGTAGAACGCTATGCCCACTTCGCGATCGGCACAGAATACACCCTGGGTGGGAATGGAGCGTTCCAGAAAGACGTTGTTGGTATCGTTCGTGACTTGCTCCAGGCCGAAAGGAACAAAGAAGTTGCCGATGCGAAAACGTCCCAGCCAAGGAATTTCGTTGACGGAGAAGTAGGCATCTTTAACGTCGGGGGTTGAGACGGTCCCGAGGGGCTGTGTCTCGCCGACCGTTTCGGGTTCCAGGGTCATCTGCAAGCGGAAGTCGTAAACCCCATAGCCGGTTCCATCGGCCAGCAAACGCAAGCGACGAAATTCGAAGTAGTTTTGCGTATCTGGAATCGAAGGGGCTGCATTCGCCCAGGTGATAAAATCGAGTTGGACGTGTCCGCCCACTTTGACCTTCCACTTTTCTCGGAACCGGTCGATCGGCTCCAGCGCTTTCACTGCGTCGTCTGCTCTTTGCTTACCGTCGGCCTGGTTCTGTCTCATTTTTGCGGCAGCGACTTCTTATTCGAGTTGCTCGACTCGCTGGAGCAGGGAACTGATCTCGTGCGCTGAAAGATCCGCAGCAGCTTCCGGCTGGAGCAGTTCAGCGCTGGTCGCTAGCGGAGCGGCAGCAAGGGGCACGGTTGCTACGAGTGCCGGGAGATTGCTGGAACCGGAGACAGGAAAGTCATCCACCAAAGGGATCGGCGGCGCGGGAAAGGGAATTGCACCTTGGCCGGCACCTGTAAACGTTGGATCGAGCGGCGGACCCTGCCAGCCGAACGAAACATTGCCCTCGTGGAGTAGCCCGAGGAGGAGCAAAGTAAAGATCAGAGCTGGATAGGTACGCCACCGTAGTGCCGATTCGGACGACCTTGTCACAGGACACTCCTGGTCACTTGCGGTTGGAACGGACGCTACCATGCCAAAACTTTGGCAAACGATGGCGAGTCTTGCATCCATGCAAGTTCGCTGGCAAGCATCTGCAACCGCAATTCAAGGCCGACCTCTTGAATGTCAAGTCAGTACGGCGCGAACTCTTACGTTTGGCCTCCCGTGATGCGGGTCAGCATGACAGGCTATCGGATCGGCACAGGTGGTATTTTCAGATTACCTTGCCGCAGCGTTACATTTTGCCAACGGCAACGATGTCCGGTAAGCTGGGATGTTTGGTTTTGACTCGATTTACTTCCTCTCGCCGAATTCGCCCTAATGAACCGCTCGCACTATTGTTGTTTTTGGTTCACTTTCATGTTGGTGCTATCACTGCGGCCTCAACAAGCCAGGTCGGCCGAAGGGGAAGATTCGGCGCAGGCGCTCCGCGTGATGACTTACAACATTCGGTACAACAACTCTGGGGACCAGCAAAATGCCTGGCCCCATCGCAAGGATTGGTTGGCTGAAATTGTGGCGCGCGAGAAGCCCGATATTGCTGGCTTTCAAGAAGCCAAAATTGAACAATTCGAAGACCTGAAAAGTCGGCTCCCCAACATGACCGGTTATGGCGTGGGGCGAGACGATGGCAAACGGGGAGGAGAATTTGTCCCAATTCTGTTCCGCAAGGATCGCTTCGAGGCGCTCGATCAGGGGACGTTTTGGCTCTCTCCTACGCCTGCAGAACCGGGGAGTAAAGGTTGGGACGCGGCGATCACCCGTTGCGTGAGTTGGCTCAAGCTCAAGGACCGCAGTTCCGGCCAGACCTTCTTCTTCCTGAATACGCATTTTGATCACAAAGGTCAGAAAGCCCGAGCGGAAAGTGCGAAGCTGGTGCTCGAAAAGTTACGCACGGACTTTGCAGAATGGCCGGTAGTTTTGACCGGCGACTTTAACACGCGTAGCAAATCGGAACCGCACGCCACGCTGACCGGAGTAAAAGCGGCTACGGAAGATTCGCCAAAAAATGCAGACGCGCCAACGAGCAAATTGGAACGCGTTTTCCGCGACTCGTACGATCATTCCGCCACGAAGCCAACCGGTCCTGATTCCACCTGGAACGGTTTTGAGAAGATCGTTCCCGGCAACCGGATCGACTTCATTTTCGCGACGCCCGACATTAAGGTGCAATCCTTAGCCATCCTGGACGACCAGCGTGACGGCCGGTTTCCCTCAGACCATTTGCCGGTAGTAGCAGCCTTGGAGCTCCCAGCCAGGTAGAGTCACGCAGGCTCGCCTCAAATCGGAACGCAACTAAGCGTTGGGCCAGCGGGGCGGTGGACTTTGGTTTTGTCGGCTCTATCCGTGCTGTTGTCTGGCGTTCTGATGTCACATCTAGGCGGCTTTCTGATGTCACATCTAGGCGGCTTTGGTCACGAGGGTTAAACTACGATCTTGGCTTCAGCACTCGTAGCTCAATGGATAGAGCATCGGTCTTCGGAACCGAGGGTTGCAGGTTCGAGTCCTGCCGAGTGCACTTAACGTAACTTCTGCTGAACGCTTGACTTAGCGTACCTGCCCGTGTGAGGAAGCTGCCGGCCCGACTTTGTTGACTGAGCATAAGAGAGAGAACTGAGAATCAACACGCCAAGCGTGCAGCGACTTGGCGGATGTCGCTCACACCGGCTGGCAATCGCAGGTGAAGCGAGGCCAGCGGGCGAGGAACAACGACCTTGCTCCTGCCGAAATAGGTTCGGACGGAGCAAGGGCTCGGCGACTATCCACCTGCCGAGTATTGAAAACTCGACAGACTGATTCCTACACCAACTCATCAATCTCATCGCCCGTGCTGCTGCTGTAGTGGGCGCCGGTGACGACGATCGAGTAATCCTGAGCCAGCGTGTTGCCGTACATGTAGTCGATGGCGCCGTCGTTGGTGGCGAGCGGCAATAGTATCGAACTGGCAGCGGC
>JBGSNR010000059.1:0-48987 GCA_041739545.1 Pirellulaceae bacterium
TTGGCCGTGTCCATTTTGTCAGTGGACACTTCCCTAAAAGACAATATTCGTGGCAAACGCTACCGCGCCTGCCTCTCCACCGACGCGTTGGAAGGCATACTCCGCAGTTTCACCGGGAATTAAGATGCGATTGCCGTGGGACTCTTGAGCAAATGTCAGATTTTCAGCAACCGAATGGCTGATTAGTGAAACTTCCTGTGCAGTGAAATTGCGCCGCTCCAATTCTTTCACGGCCGATTCAGCGTCTTTCAGAGATTCGAAAACGCCGACAACGCATTGTTCATTCATGATTGTGCTCCCATTTCTTGACAGTGATCGATGCGTAGCGTTACGAACAGCCTTAGCAGTCCACTGCGAAGAGATATCACCCACAATAGATACGGCAAGTGTCATGCCATACGAAGCAGCGCTTTGGCTGCATTTACAGCAGTTGCCTTGAGATGCGTGTTCGCGGCGCGATCAACCTGGTTGGCAAACGCGCACTGCTAGTTCGTCAACGCGGCAACGCGCGAGGCAACTTCCGCCAGCAGCGCAGCGGGCAGCGGCCCTCGATCTGCAGCCGAAATATTCTCTTGCAGATGTTGCAAATTGCACGTTCCCACGATGGTGGTGTGACAATGAGGATGAGAGAGTGTGCAACGCAAAATGAATTCCGCCCGCGTCATATCGGGTGAGAGAAGTTCATCGAGATTGGCACGTTCCCAGACGGCGTTCAGCTGCGGCCGAGCAATCTCTGCTTCCGGCCCTCCTTGGGCAATGCCCCCCCGAATAATGATCCCGGCCCCGGTGGCCGCTGCCCGGGTGATAAGTTCGCCATGCTCGGGGGCGAGACAGGAATACGGAATCTGAAAAGTATCAAAGACATTCAGATCGATCAGTGCGGGAAGATTGGGGAGGGAACTTGAAACCCCCACAAAACGAATAATTCCTTGCCGGCGGAGATCCTCGAGCAAGTCGATAAGCCCGGCTTGCTGCAACGTTTCTGCGTCTCCTCCGTGGAACTGCAGCAGGTCGAGATAGTCGGTTCGCAGCCGACGGAGACTCGTCTCGACGTTGCTACGGATCACCTCCGCCCGCCATTCGTGAGCGATTTCTAAATGATCGTCGTGCTGCGTGTAAACACAGCCACACTTTGTAGCGAGATAAAATTCTTTGCGGCGCGGGCTGAGGAAGCGACCTATTCGCTCTTCCGCGCAGCCATAATCCGGGGCGGTATCGATGAAGTTGATCCCCGCATCGAGCACGGCATTTAAGAATTGGTCAGCGGCCTGGTCGTCAACGACACGCACGCCCCAGGTCTTCGGCCCGCGCAGTCCCATGCTGCCGTAGCCGAGTTGTGTGACGACGAGGCCTGTGCGGCCGAGAGGGTGCCGTTGCATCATGTTGTCTCTACACCCAGGTGTCCTCGTTTTTCTGATTCCCCACGATACGTTTGCGATAGCAATGCAACTCTGGCTCGACCAAACCGGCTGCCGGTTTAATCTTTACAAACATGCCTGCTGGAACCGTTGATTCTTCCCAGCCGTCGGGAAGCATCTCGTCGGCATCGCGCGGCTGGATATACAGTTCATGATCGAAGTGGGCTTTGTCATGCACCTTGCCGTCATGAATGTGCACAGTTGGCAGAAAGAGCTTTGCACGCAATCGCGTTGGCATCGTGAATGCCAGAGGATGAACGGTAGACTTTTCAGGCTTCAGTTGAAAGACGGCGAAACCGTAGTCCGCGTATTGTGGCAATTGCTCCCAGACGTCCGCGGGCAAGCGAAATTGTTCGTCGAGTCGTTTGAACTCGGCAACCGTCGGGACAAAAGACGCGACGAAGCTGCCGACCTCATGCACCTTGAGTACTTTCTCGGGAACGATGCCCCCCAAGCCCCCGCCGCCCGCAAAAGCTCTGCTTTTCGGCAGTGGGAAACCAGCCTTCATATCAGCGAAGAACTTGGGATACTTCTCCAAGCTCACAAACTTCACCGCGTCTTCCGAAGAGCTCGTCGGAACTGGAATCGGCAGAATCATCGCCAGCGGACTTTCAGCCTCGTAATTCATTTGGTAGACAATCGCTTGCCGTCCATCCGGCAGCATCCGGCCAAAAATACGAGTCTCTGCCACACTGATAACTTCGGCGGAAAAACAGCACATGGGAATCTCCTAGAATCGGTCGCCCTACTTTAGGATAACCATTTCCGAACAAGAACAGGCAACATTTACCTTCGGCTAAAAGCTTAAACGAAATATTTCTATCTCAGTTCTTGCTATGACAATTAACGGCCTCGGCACCGCGATCTACCCTGTCACTGATCTCGCGAAAGCGAAAGCCTGGTACTCGCAGGTTTTGCAGCGCGAACCCTACTTTGATCAGCCGTTCTATGTCGGCTTCAGCGTTGGCGGTTTTGAGCTGGGACTGCTGCCCGAAGGTCTGCCTGGCGCAACAGGCGTAGTTGCTTACTGGCGCGTGAGCGATGCAACGGCGGAGTTCACGCGGTTGTTAAGCCTGGGTGCTTTAGAACATGAACCGGTCCGCGATGTCGGTGAAGGGATCAAAGTTGCCGCGGTGCTCGACCCGTTCGGCAATGTTTTTGCGATTTTAGAAAATCCGCACTTTGACTTGAGTAGGCTGAGCTAAAGAATCGTCGCGAGCGGCGATCAGCCTTAGCCCATCAACGCTTGCGTTGGCAGCGGATAGTGGCTTGCCCAGCCGAGAGGCAACGTGACTCCGGTGATCCATTTGGCATCGGACGACGCTAAGAACGTCACGGCCGAGGCCACATCGTGCGGCGTTCCCATGCCGAGCGGGTGGGAGTCCCTAATCTGCTGCATCACCGCCGGTGTGAGCTTATCCATGTGTTTATGAATCATCGGCGTATGAACCAAGCCCGGCGCGACGGCCACGACCCGAATGCCGCGTGGCGCAAGTTCCCAAGCCAGCGATTGCGTCAGACCGATCAATCCGGCTTTGCTGGCGGAGTAAATCGAGAATCCGCTGCAACCGCCGAGAGCAAGAGCCGATGCCACGTTCACTATCACACTGGGGTCGGGCATGTGCGGCAAACAGCCGCGGATCATATTGATCGAGCCGTTGAGATTCACGTTCAACAGTTGTTCCCAGGCTTCATCCGTGAATCGATCGATGTATTCGGCAATTTCCATCCCGGCATTGTTGATCAGGATATCGATTCTGCCAAAACGAGCCACGCAGGCCTGGATGGCGTTTTGAACATCTTCCTTCTTGGTTACATCGCCATCTACGTGCATCGCAGGGAGCTGCAATTTTTCAAAAATGCGATTCAACTTCCGTGGCGTATGGCGAGAGAAAGTCATCACCGCCGCCCCTTCGCGCGCCAGGCGTTCGGCAATCGCACCGCCGATGCCTTTGTCGCTAGCGCCGGTCACTACCGCTACTCGGCCGGCAAAACGACCTGGGGGCTCTTTCGCTGGATCTGCCTGTGGGGCAGGAATTTGGACTGGAACTTCCGTCATACGATTGGGGCGGGCTGGGGTATAACTGAGCTTTGGCGCGGCTGACCGCAATTGTGTTCTCTGCTATGGTAAGCGTCAACAAACGTTTGGGCAGGGGGCTGAAACGAGCAAATTGCCTGTCGTTTATCACACCCAGAGTCGAACCTAGCCAACGCATCCCACTGAAACTGCATGCCTCTTCTCGCTGCCTACCTCCTGCCCGATCTTGTAACAGCCGAACAATTGGCAGGCCGCACGGTCGTGGTCGTCGATGTTCTCCGGGCAACCACCACCATCGTGCACGCACTGGCGGCCGGCGTGCGTGAAGTGCAACCGGTGCCGGATGTAGAAGAAGCTCGCTCAAAAACAGCCGGCTGGCCTGCGGCGCTCCTCGGTGGCGAGCGGGGAGGAAAGCGAATTGAAGGGTTCGATCTGGGCAATTCACCGGCGGAATACACGCGGGAGAAAATGGCGGATCGCACCCTCGTTTTCACCACCACGAATGGCACTCGCGCGCTGCAACATGCGCGGCTGGCGAAGAAAATTCTGGTGGGAGCATTCGTCAACTTGTCGGCGATTTGTCGAGACCTGCAAGGGGAAGAAGACGTGGTGGTTTTGTGTGCAGGGACCGACCGCCAAATTACTCGCGAAGATGTTCTATTTGCCGGCGCGGTGACGGACGAACTTTGTCGCAGTGGAACCTGGCAGGTGAACGATCAGGCCGAGATCGCCGCGGATGCCTGGCGCTCGGCAGTGCAGCAAATGACTGCCGGCTCGCCCTTGGCAACGCTGCTGCGTGCGAGCCTTGGCGCGCGAAACCTTATTGAAATTGGCCAGGAGCGGGATATCGAAATCGCGGCAGAGGTCGATAAGTTCGACCTGGTGCCCGTGTTCGATCCGCGTTCCGGATTGATAAGTGTGTTATGAACTCGGTTGAAGATTCTTCCCCGCAAACTTCCCATCAGTGGCAGTTTTGGATTGATGTCGGTGGTACGTTCACCGATTGCTTAGCGCGCGATCCAGCGGGGAGGCCGCAGCGCAGGAAAGTGCTCAGCTCGGGTGTGACCAAAGGGGTGGTCGCCGGCGTCGAGAACGTTGACTCATCTTTTGTTTTGGTCGATCCCGCACGTTCGGCCGAACCTGCCGGATTTTGGAACGGCTATCAACTTCGCTTCGCTGGCGAGGGCAACGATTCGACAACTCAGATCGTCGAACATCAGGCCGGCGGCAAGCTCCGTTTGGATCGAAAGATTTCCAGCGACGTCGTGGGCGCTGCTTACGAAATTCTTTCGCCTCAGGATTCGCCCCTCTTGGCCATTCGATTGATTCTGGGCCTACCACTTTCGCGGCCGATTCCACCTTGTTCGGTGCGACTGGGAACAACGCGCGGCACCAATGCGTTACTCACGCGCAATGGCGCTCGGACTGCATTTATTACAACGAAGGGCTTCGCCGACATCCTCCGCATCGGTTATCAGAACCGCCCCGACTTATTCGCGCTCGATATTCGCAAGCCGGCACCGTTGTTTGAAGTCTCCGTCGAAATCGAAGAACGATGTGCCTCGGATGGAACGGTGCTGGTACCGCTGCACGAAGATGCAGCGCGGCAAACATTGAAGGCGCTGCGGGCGCAAGGTGTTGAATCATTGGCGATTTGTTTGCTGCACGCCACGGTTAATCCGCAGCACGAACTTCGCCTGGCAGAAATTGCGGCGGAACTGGGCTTCCAGGAAGTGCGCCTCTCGTCGCAAATTGCCGATCTGCGAAAGCTGGTTCCCCGCGGCGATACAACGGTCGTCGATGCGTATCTCTCGCCAGTGCTGCGCGAGTATGTCGGCCGGCTTGAGTCGCAGCTTCCCGGCAGTTCGCTGCGCTTGCTGACATCGGCCGGCGGGCTGGTTGCAGCACAGAATTTTTCCGGCAAGGACAGCATTCTGTCGGGACCGGCAGGAGGCGTGGTAGGCATGTCGCGGGCCGCTCTCGCTATCGGCAGCGAGCGGGCGATTGGCTTCGACATGGGTGGAACCAGCACCGATGTGGCCCGCTTTGATGGCCGCTTTGAGTTCGAGTACGAAACGCAAAAAGCCGGCGTACGAATTGTCGCTCCCACGTTGGCCATCGAAACGGTCGCGGCCGGCGGAGGATCGATTTGCCGCTTCGACGGCACACGGTTGCTTGTCGGCCCTTCTAGTGCCGGCGCTGAACCGGGTCCCGCCTGTTACGGCCGAGGGGGGCCGCTGACGGTTACGGATTTGAATCTGTATTTGGGGCGGCTCGATGAACGGCAGTTTCCGTTTCCTCTCGATCGCGTCGCAGTGACACAGCGACTGCAAGAGTTGGCCGCGGAACTCGCCACCGGCACAGGCCAGGTCTGGACCATCGACAACCTTGCGGCCGGATTGGTCGACATCGCGAACACCACCATGGCGCGTGCCATTCGTTCCATTTCTGTCGCCAAAGGTTATGATCCGCGCGATTACTTGCTGGTTGCGTTCGGCGGGGCAGCAGCCCAGCATGCCTGCGCTTTGGCAGAGGATCTGCAAATGGAGCGTGTCTTGCTCCATCCGGAAGCGAGTTTGCTAAGCGCCTATGGAGCAGGACTAGCGGACGTCACGCGCCACAAGTCGCAGGCCGTGCATCAGCCCTGGTCCCCTTCACTCTGGCAAGACTTGCAAGAGACGCGCGGCCAATTGGCCCGGACTGCGATTGCCGAACTTGTGGCCGAAGGAATTCCGGCCGCGAAAATTGAGCTGCGCTGGTCTTTGGAATTGCGATATCGGGGAGTCGACGCAGCTCTGGTGGTGATGCTGCCAGCCGATGAAGATTTCCAAGCGGCTTTCACGGCCGAACATCGCCGGCAGTACGGATATGTGCACGAAACACGTCCGCTGGAAGTGGTTTCACTCAGGCTCGAAGCGATTGGTCAGTCTGCCGAGCACGCAGAAGCTTCCCATCAGGTTGCCGCAATCAAGATCGCTGCTAACGCGACCCGCAGAGTGTTCCTTAACGGCCAGTGGCTTGATGTCGCCGTCTATCAACGAGCCGAGCTTACGACCGGCGCGCAGGTCGAAGGCCCAGCCCTGATTCAAGAGTCGCATACCTGCACGTTCTTGCCAGAAGATTGGTCGGCCCAGTTGTGGAGTGCCGGAGAACTGGTGCTCTCTCGAAGCAACACTCGATCCGCTGTTCCAGCGAGTGCAGACCAAGCGGAAGTCATCCTCGCCGATCCGATTCGTTTGCAGATTTTTCATCACTTGTTTACGGGCATTGCCGAGCAGATGGGGCATACGCTGCGAAATACGGCGAGCAGTGTGAATGTGAAGGAACGGCTTGATTTCAGTTGCGCTCTGTTTTCCGATGCCGGGGATTTGATCGTCAACGCGCCGCATATTCCGGTTCATCTGGGAGCCATGAGTGAAACGGTGCGACAGGTCCAGCGGGACAATCCGCAGATGCAAGCCGGCGACGTGTTCGTCACGAACGATCCGTTCCGTGGCGGATCGCATTTGCCGGACGTGACCGTCGTCACGCCTGTGTTTCTCTTACCAACCGAAGACAAGCCGGCCTTCTTCGTTGCCAGCCGCGCCCATCATGCGGAAATCGGTGGAATCACTCCCGGTTCGATGCCGCCGTTTTCTAAATCATTGGCCGAAGAAGGGGTGGTCCTGCAGAACCTGTGCGTCGTGCGGCGGGGAGTGCCGCAATTTGCAGAGTTGGAAAAGCAGCTCCGTGGCGGTAAGTATCCGTCCCGCGCCGTGCCAGACAATCTCGCCGATATCTCGGCCCAGATCGCTGCGAATCAGCATGGCGTGGAAGGGCTCCTTGCGTTGACTGCCAAGTACGGCCGGCCCACAGTTCAATCTTACATGCGTCATCTGCAAGCTGCGGCCGAGCAAAAAATTCGGCAAGCGCTCGGGCAGTTTCCGGCAGGCGAGTATCGGTTTGTCGATCATCTCGATGACGGGACTCCGATTGCCGTGAAAATCACTCTTCCTGGCACTGCGAACGAAAGCTCTGCCGAGAATTTTGCCGCAACAATCGACTTTACCGGCACTGGCGGAGTGCTGCCGAATAATCTGAATGCCAATCGCGCTATTACAACGTCCGCCGTACTCTACGTCCTGCGACTGCTGATCGGGGAAGAAGTGCCGCTAAATCAAGGCATCCTCGCTGCCATCGAGTTGATCCTGCCGGAGTGTTTGCTCAATCCGCCCGCGAACGACGATCCAGCCCTTTGTCCGGCAGTGGTGGGTGGGAATGTGGAAACCTCGCAGCGCGTCGTCGATGTTTTGCTGGGTGCGTTTGGCCAGGCAGCAGCCAGCCAGGGGACGATGAATAATCTACTCTTCGGCGATGGCACGTTTGGCTACTACGAAACTATTTGCGGCGGCAGCGGCGCGACGGCCCATCAAGCCGGAGCCGATGCGGTCCACACGCATATGACCAACACGCGTCTTACCGATCCCGAAGTTTTGGAGCAACGTTTTCCCGTCCGGCTGGAAGAATTTTCGATTCGCCACGGCTCCGGTGGAAAGGGATTGAATCGGGGAGGCGCCGGTGTCATTCGACGGATCATGTTTTTGCGTCCGCTCACGGTTTCGCTCCTCACGCAGCGACGGGGAAAGTTCCCGCCTTATGGGCAGCAAGGTGGTGAACCCGGCTCGATTGGCATCAATCGCATCGTGCGGGCAGACGGCACCAGGGAAGACCTCGCCGGCTGCGTGCAGATCGAAGTTCAAACCGGCGATGCGATCGAACTGCAAACGCCCGGCGGTGGCGGCTGGGGGGCAATCCGAGACACGACCGTAAGGGAGTGATTTCGCGACGCTAACTAGTAAAGCGTCGAATTCAAGATTGGCGCTATTTGCGAACCCGGCGTTGCCAGTGCTGCAACCACCACTACTCGCTGACGGTCGTGTCTCGAATTTGGCAACATAACCACTCCCTTACGGTCGTGTCTCGGATTTCTTGGTTCCGAATTTACCTTGATTTTGCTAACTTACCCCCATGCGAATTGTCCTCTGCTATCCCGTCGAACCAAAACATCTTGCTCAGATCCAGGCAGCCGCGCCAGGACATGAAATCGTCGATGCCGGACAAGAGCGGATCGCGACCGAAATTTTGTCAGCGGACATCTTCTGTGGACACGCGAAAGTACCGGTTCCTTGGCCCGAAGTGGTGAAACAGGGCAGGTTGAAGTGGATTCAATCGTCGGCTGCTGGCTTGGACCACTGCTTAACGCCGGACGTGATCGCCGATCCGAACATTGTGGTCGCGAGCGCCTCGGGCCTGTTTGCAGATCAAGTGGCGGAGCAAACGCTGGCGTTGCTGCTAGGGCTATTGCGCGGGATGCCGACGTTTTTCCGGGCTCAACAGAAGAAGGAGTTCATTCGGCGTCCGACGCGCGACTTGCATCATGCGACCGTCGGCATTGTCGGACTTGGCGGTAATGGGCGGCGACTGGCCCAGATTTTGAAGCCCTTCCGCACTCGGATCATCGCCACCGACTATTTCCCGGTCGATAAGCCACCCGAAGTGGATGCCCTATGGCCCAAGGAGGAACTTCCGCGACTTCTGGCAGCGTCGGACATTGTGATCCTCTGCGTGCCGCTCAACTCCCAGACCGCGGGGATGATTGCCGCGCGGGAACTGAGTGCGATGAAGCCCAGCGCAATTCTAATTAACGTCGCCCGGGGGCCGATCGTAGTGGAAAAGGACTTGGTAGCCGCTCTGCAATCGGGGCATCTGGCGGGGGCCGGTTTGGACGTGACTGAAATTGAGCCGTTGCCGGTCGAAAGCCCGCTGTGGGAATTGCCGCAGGTGATGATCTCGCCGCATGTGGGAGCCCAAGCCAAACGCCGGGTCGACGATTCGACCGATCTGATTTGCGACAATTTGCGGCGGTACTTTGCCGGTCAGCCGTTGCGAAATGTGGTCGATAAACAGCTAGGATTCCCGGCCCGCGGATAGGGTTAAGCGGGCTTCCCGGTAGTTGTTGAACTTTGCCGATCGCACCGGCGGTGCCCGTCCGTGGGCTGGTAAGTTACGACATCTTTAACCCGTTTGTAGCCCCGGGCTTGGACGGTGCCTAGAATAGAGCGAGACAAAATGTATCTCTGACGGTTCAATTGAGGTATGATTGTCCTGTTGGGCGTGCCCAATTTTCCCGCTGTCGCGAAGCGGTTGCTTCCTTCGGCGGTGCGGTGCCCAAGCACTAGCAACCTTAGCGATCGGACAAAACGATGTTGAATGGCAACCTGCAGTGGCTTTGGCAGCGTTTCTTTTCATTCGCCTTCCTGGCGACTCTGGGAATAGGCGTTAGTCTGATTCCAACTAGAACAGCGTTTGCTCAAGACGCAAAAGCGGACAAGCCGTCCGTCGCGACGACTTCCATTTCGATTCCAGACAAGCTCTCGAATCTGTTCGCAGGTGGAATTCCGGCGAGCATCGATGATCTGCGTGCCATGGAAGATCATACGCGAGCCCTTTCCGAAAAACTGATCTCTTGCACCGTCGGCGTGCAGATCGGTCCGGCCTGGGGAAGCGGTGTGATCATCAGCAAGGATGGCTACGTACTGACGGCCGCTCACGTTTCTGGCCAACCCAATCGCGATGTCACGTTTGTGTTCCCGGATGGCAAGACGAAACGGGGTAAGAGCCTGGGACTGGATCGCAGCCTTGATGCGGGGATGATGAAAATTAATTTGAAGAAGGACGAAGAATTGCCGTTTGCGGAAATGGCTCCCGCCGGTCAATTGAAGGAAGGGTTGTGGTGTCTGGCCACGGGACATCCCGGCGGTTATTTCGCTGATCGCAAGCCGGTGTTGCGACTGGGACGCGTGTTGTTCTACGATCGCGAAGCAGTCACCACCGACTGCACGCTGGTTGGTGGCGATTCGGGCGGGCCGTTGTTCGACATGCAAGGGCGCGTGATTGGTATTAATAGTCGCATTTCGAATGAGTTGACCTCCAACATGCATGTGCCGATTGCGGCATTTCGTCAGGACTGGGACCGCATGTTGAAGGGGGAAGCCTGGGGGCATTTCCCGGGGCAAGAACCTTATTTAGGGGTGCGGGGCAAAGCCGATGTAACCGATGTCGAAATTGCCCATGTCATTACCGGCAGTCCGGCCGACAAGGCGGGAATTAAAGAAGGGGATATCATCCTCAAGTTTGAGGGGGAAAGCCTCAGCGACTTTAGCTCGCTGACATCCAAAGTTCGCGATCGCCAGCCGGGTGAGCGTGTAAAACTACTTGTCAAACGTGGTAGCGAAACTTTGGAACTGGCGCTAGTGATCGGCAAGAAGGGAAACTAAGCTCGGCTAATTGCCGGTCTAGTTGGAATCGGGTTTGGGCGAACAATTCGTAAGTGCGAGCAATTTCATGAGAAAAATGACGCAGGGATGGTTGGCCGCGGCCTTGATCGGTTTGATGTGCACGTCTTCGCTCGTGGCATCGGATCGAATGAACGTCCGTGTGCTTTCCGCTTTTCGCGATGTGGTCAGCAAGTCGGCCCAAAGCACCACCCGCATTTTGGCAGACAACCAGAAGGTGGCCCTGGGCGCAATCGTTACGTCGGATGGCTATATCCTGACCAAATCAAGTGAACTGAAAGAAAAGTACACTAAGCTGGAAGTGCAACTCTTCAGCGGTAAAAAGCACGCGGCCAAAGTGGTGGGCATTGATCGCAGCCTGGATCTTGCCCTGCTCAAGATCGACGTCAAAGATCTGCCGGCCGTGGAATGGATGGATAGCGATACGCCGCAAGTGGGAAGCCTTTTAGCAACCCCAGGACTCGAACGGGATCCCGTGGCGATTGGCGTGGTCAGCGTTGCTCCGCGAAAGATTCCGGCTCCGAGCGGGGCGCTCGGTATTCTGCTCGATCAGAACGAGGAAATAGTGCGCATCGTGAGCGTGAAGCCGGGAAGCGCTGCGGAAAAGGCAGGCTTGGCTGTGAACGATGTGATCAAGACCGTGAGTGGCAAGAAAGTTTCGACGCGTCGGGAATTGATCGACACGGTGCGCAACTACCAGCCCAAAGATCGCATTGAATTGTTGGTCCGCCGCGGCGAAGAAGAGTTCACGGCAACGGCGGTGCTCGATAGCTTGAACGAAGTCTTGCATGGCGGCATGGAAGACCACCAGAACACGTTGGGGGGGCCTTTGAGCGATCGGCGAGGGGGCTTCAGTTCGGCCCTGCAACATGACAGCGTGCTGCTGCCGCGTGATTGTGGCGGTCCCCTCTGCGATCTTTCCGGCAAAGCGATCGGCTTGAACATCGCCCGCGCGGGTCGTGTTGAGTCGTATGCATTGCCCTATTCGGTGATCAAGAAAGCGTTGCCGGAGTTGATGTCCGGCAATCTTTTGCCTGCGGAATTGCAGCCTAAGCCATCTCTGCCGTCCACGGTAACGATGCCTGTTAGCGCCCCCGTCGAAGCGCCTGCAAATCCATAGTACAATCCGCTGCATGCCAGACCGCATCGAAAATCTCCGTGCCCATTTACGTCAACTGGAAGCTGAATTAGCTGCCGGGGGAACGATTGATCCCCAGACTCAAGAATCGCTGGAAGAAGTTGCCGACGAAATTCGCCGCATCCTGGCCGAAAATCGGCCTGAAGAGCCCGCTCCCGAGACGCTACTCGAGCGACTGCAAATCGAAGAGCGCGCATTTGAAGCATCGCATCCGACGCTCACCCAAACCCTTTCGCGAATTATCGACGCGTTGGGGCAAATGGGAATCTAACGCCACCCCCTCGCCAAATTGAGGTTCGGCGTGCTTCTCCTGGAATCCCATGCGGAGGGAATCGTGCTACGGGTGCGAGCTCAGCCGGGTGCTAAAGCCAATGAACTGCGGGGAGAACGGGAAGGTGCTTTGTGCGTTGCCGTCACGCAAGCCCCTGAAAAGGGGAAAGCCAACAAGTCGTTGCGCGAGGTGCTGGCGAGAGAATTAGGGCTGAAGCGTTCGCAAGTCGAACTGCTGACTGGCGAAACCTCGCAGGCAAAAAAGTTCTTGCTTCGTGGTCTCACGCCGGAGGTTCTACAGCAGAAGTTGGCGGCGAAGCTGGCTGACTAGGGCTCGGCGCGTCTGCCTTGGCCGTTGATGCGGAGTATTGCTGCCGTGCATCCCGCCACCAGAGCCAGGCGAACAGCGGTATAAGGACGAGAGCTGCCCACTGATATCCGGTCAGTTCACCAAACAGTCGAGCTTCGGGGCGAATCCATTCCGTAACAAACCGGTACGCCAGATATGCCAGAATGTAGAGCTTGATCAGTTGGCCGCGAAACCACCCCTGCCTTTCGAACCAGAACAAAAGTACCGCCAGCCCGCCGTGAAACCCGAATTCGTACAGCTGCGTTGGATGCCTGGGGACATTCGGCTCGGGAGCCGTTGGAAAGCAAACGCCCCAGGGGAGATTCGTTGCCGTCCCAAAGCAACAGCCCCCCACGAAGCAAGCCAAACGTCCGCAGGCGACGGCAATCGCGGCGGGAACCGCAAATGTGTCTCCGGTTTTCACACGGATTTCGCACGCCCACTTGGCCACTTCGACACCAAAGTAGGCCCCCACAATGCCGGCCAGAATCGTCTTGCCGTCCGCCAGCCACGCCGTGCCGTCCCACAGACCCACTTCATCGGCCAAAACAAAAGGAATTTTCGCCCCCAGAATTCCGCCGCAGAAAGCACCGACCCACAGCCCGAATTTTTCGTAAGACGAAAGCTGTAGGCGTGCCTGGTAGCGGCGCAGCAGCATTGCCGAGACCACAAGCCCCAAGAGCATCCATATCGCGTATCGCCAATCGTGACGCATGAAGTTAGGATCGCTCGGTCTTGCCAGATTCTCTTACCGTGAAACAGGGGGTTCGAGGGCGAGTGTGAACCAACCCCGATCGGCGTTGGCTTGTACGAATTCCAACGGGGCTTTGAGCCGGTTCTGTTCGCTGGGCTTCAACGCAGGCAACATAATCGATTTGGGCATCTCGCTTTCAAACATCCGTTCGACCATCCGCCGGAGCATTTGTTGTCGTCCGCTGAGCTGCACTGGGTTTTCCTCAGAGTAGTCGATCGGTACCACATCGATCGCTTCGCGAACCAGTTCGACTTGCGGCGGTCGGCAGACGACCCGAAACGCCGACATCACCTGCAGGCCCGGAAACTCCCCTTTTTCCGAGGTGAAGCTTTGGCAATAGAGGGTGAGTCGCACGATTTCGTTGTCAAACTTCATTCTGACCGGATGAGCGGCAAACACGATCGTCCAATCGCTCCCCAGATCTTCGATTTCCGCTGGTGTGGCGTTCAGTTTGGGGAGCCGCCCCCCGAGCCGCTCTTGCAGTTCGGAACTTTTGATCGACTTGTTAGACAGTTCCATTGCCAGCGATCGTTCGATAAACGTCTCGTGCGTTTGTACTGCAAGTCCGCCCTGGACCTGAACAAACGGCGGGGCCTGAGTGGCCGCGAAATCATCGGCAGCCACCGCCCAGAATCGGCCTTCCACGCCGCGCCCCGTGGTACGCCACCAGCGAGCAAAACCCGGGCGGTAGGACAACAGCGGGCCGATGTACCGGCTGGCATCGCCGGTCGTCATGCGTTGTTGCATTTCAGCCACTTGTTGATCCAGCCGTGTGGAAACATAAAGTGCGGTCTTGGCCTCCGAATCTTGCTTGGCGGCTCCCTGAGCCTCTGTGTATTGCTGCATGGCTACTCGTTGCCGCAGTTTTCCGCCGGCATCGAGATTATCCAGATGGATTTGGCAATTGGCGGTTGTCTGCGTCGGTGCGATCCGCATTCCCAGTCCGCCGACCGTCAATCGTTTTTTGGCGACAACCTGCGTCGTGCCCCGCGTATCGATCTTCACACCGCTGGTGGTAGAAGACGTCTTGCTATTCACACTAGCGGTAAGATTAACGTCTAGCGCAGCTGCTCGTTCGGTAGGAACCAGGTTCAGAATTGCCCTGCCTTGAAATTTACCGGAACCTTGTACGGCAGCGCCGGCAATGGTTTCTGCAATCGGAAACGTATCGTTGATGTCCTGCTGAGTTTCGCGTTCAATGAAAGCACGTGATGCGAGCACCAAAAGATTGGGCTGCGAATGAAGGCGGCGGATTTTTCGCGTTACCTCCTCAGCCAGTCCCATGTTTTCTAATGCGCGAACGTCTGCAGTCACTTCCGCCAGTCGTTTCGGGGTTGGCCTTCCTAGCCAAATTGCGTAGGCATTTTGCAATTCCAGCAGACGAGCTTGTAGCGATTCAGCTGTTTCGCCCGCTTGTTGTCGGGCGTGAAGCTGCTGCCAGGTGCGGATCGCTTCGTCTGCCACAGGCAAAGCGGGATCGGCCCAAAGGAATCTTGCTTCTTGCCAAAGGACATGCCGCTGAGGGGGCAACTTGTTCGGCAGATTGTTCACCACTGCGTGCTGCACCAGATTCCACTGCAACCAGGCGCGCCAGGATGGGCCTGACTCCTTCTGAGCATTGAGGGCCGCATCAAGAAGTTGCAGTTTGTCTACCGCCACTTTGCGAGCCGCGTCGACGTCGGCGATTTCAACTGGCTTTAGCTCCGCCGCACCAGCCTGCGCGCGATCCCATACTTCAGGCCAGGGCCGGCAGCAGAGTTCCGACTCCCATGCCGTGATCGAGCTCTTGAGCTGTTGCAATTGGGGTTGTGCCAGGCCGGGGGAATCGGATTCCAAGCGGCGGGCGACCTTTTCAATGAGCGCGGCATCCGCCGCGGGGCCCCGTTCGATCTGTTCAACCAATTCGGGAAGGCACAGAAAGGTCCGCCAACTTCCGGCAACCGAAGGTTGCGCGGCGAGCATTGCTTCGACATTCGCCACGGCCGCCCGGCACTGCTCCAGGCAAACGGCGTGTGAATAGGAATCACTCGCTGAAAGTTGCGTTGAGGTAAGTACAGCCAACAACGCCACGAGCAAAAACCGTCCCACAAGCAGGTTGACCGGTTTTTGGCACTTCCCAAGGATCGACATAATTGCGCCAACTCCGCCAAGACGGGGAAACGGCACGCTCGTCGATCGCCATCAACTTCCCTGTAAATGCATGCCGCCTCTCCTTACATCGGTTACCGAGCGGCCGGCTTCAGCATGAACCCGCGGCCCGTGATACCATCGGCGGAACTATCGAAGGACGCACCTCCAGGAGACAGATAAACTGTAACGTCTGCGAAAGCTGGAAGCAAAGCGTAATTTTTAGCAAACTTTTCGCCGCCGTCTCCGGTGAGGATGGCTTTCAAAAGTTTGACCGACGGGCTGTCGGCCGAATCCGTTTTTCCCAGGCGCATGGCCTCGTAACTGGCCCGCCATGCCTCGTCAAAACGAACCGCCTGCCGGGCAGCGGTTCCTCTGGTCTCACTGGCCTCGACTCGCTTTAAAACTGGAGCCAGGACCGGATCGGCTGCGGCGGGGACTTGGGCAGGCTTCCCAGCGAGAGACTTCACTAGGTCCGAATTGTCCGACAGGATCACGTACTTGCCGATGATGGCGGCCGTGGTCGTTTTTGGCAGTCGATCGGAACTCCCTTGCACAAAGAGCGATTTTCCTTCCGGCACCCACCAGATCTGCCCGCTGGGCAACTTTTCCGTCGTCACTTCTTTGTCATTTTGGAAGAATTTGGTAAGCGAGATCTGCACGCCGGCAGGGTCAGTTACTTCGTTAATATTCATCGAACGTTCGCCCAAAGCATTGAACTTGCCTGGCTTCCCGCGGGCGTCAGAGACGGACAACGTCGAAGGCTGCAGCTTCGCCCAGAAGTCCTTTTCTAGATCGACCATAGGGCCCTTGGGGTCATCCTTCATGCTGTCCATGATGTCCTTAAATGTTCCTTCGTCCCCATCGGCTTCCAACTCGTCGAACCAATTCCCATAGGCAGCAAATTGTTCTTGCGGGTCGGTATTCACCCACGAAAGTTCCGCCATCCCAGCCGGCAGCCAGGCAGGAAGCGTTAGTTTCGCACCAGGCTTCCAAGACAGAATGCGCATTCCTTTTTCAAAGGGGGCCTTGGCAGCCACAAAGAGGTTGAACTGCAGGTCGGCATCCGCCGTCAACAAGTTGATCTGCCCGGCAATGCCCGTTATCTTGTCGAACTTTTGATTCTTCAGAAGCGTGCTCATGGGACGTTCGCCACGCGGAAGTTCCCCCGCCTTTTTTTCGAACATCGCTGTGAGCGTCAACGGCTTTGAAAACCAGAGCAAGTCCGATTTACCAACCAGAGGCTTCGTGGCTGCAACAAAAGCGGGAGTCGACTGCAATGAATTCGCGGCCGCAGTGGGCCAGTTCTTCAGCAGCAACACCGCCCCTTGTTCGCCACTCGCGATGCCGAAGTATCCCTTCGAAGAAAAATAGACGTGCTCGGTTGGTGTGCCCCCCGCCACCGCCGCTTTATAACTCGTGGCAAAATCGGCTCCGACTAGTTTTGCTTTCGCGTCTGCTTTCATTGCTTTCCGCGAAACGTGATAGGCGTCCGCGGACTCCAGACATTTCTTTACCGCGGGGTCAGCGGCAGCCGCTTTGATCAAGAGCACAATGTCGCCACTGCCATCGGGCGTCGGCACGGCAAGCACCACGGCTGGCGCGGCGAACTGCGCGAGGAGTTTGTCGTCGAAACCAAACAGCCCTTGCAGATTGCAAAGACTTACGGCATTGGTCCCCTTCAAGCTCTCCCGAAACTTCTGCATCCCCGGGCTTGAGATCCACTGACCCAAACCTGTTTTTTGATACTTGTTGTAGGTTTCCTGCAAATTGGAGGTGGCCAGGAACAGTGGCGCATCGGCCGGCGCGATCGCCGCCAATTCCGGTCCGGCCGGCGCTTGAGCCGTTGCAGACGACAGGCAGCTCAAGATTACCAGGGGGGCAATGAGAGCGATTAAGGTGCGACGCAAATAAAAATGAGGCATGCCGGGTGCTCCTAGCGAGACGTTCGATCCATAGTGGGGAGAGGCAGGCAATTCGAACCTACCACCCGGATTTTAGCCGTTGATTCAAGAGAGGTGTAGGCACACGCCAGATTAAGGGCGTTGCCCAAGGCTCACATGTCGTCCCCACGCCGCGCCGGACTGTTGGTATAAACTCACTTTTACCTCCAGGAGCAGCCCATGAAATCGGCCGTTACTTTCAGCCTTGTCGAAGAAGCTCGCGGCGGGCCATTTGTTTTTTGGGACAACGTCGCCGAGGCTTGTCGAAAATCTCAGGAACTCGGCTTCGACGCGCTTGAAGTTTTTCCACCCGGGCCCGATGCCGTCGAGCCGCAGCAGTTAAAAAACGTGCTTGACGATCATGGCCTCGCGTTGGCTGCCGTCGGAACAGGTGGGGGCTGGGTCAAACGGAAACTGCACGTTGCGTTGCCGGATAAATCTCAGCGGCAGCAAGCGGTGGACTTCATCCGCTCCATCATCGATTTCGCCGGCCCGCTAGGAGCACCGGCGATCATCGGTTCGATGCAAGGGCGTAGCAGCGACGGCGTGGATGCCAGCACCGCCCGTGGCTATCTGGCCGAGGCTTTGCAGACGCTTGGCGAGCATGCGAAGCAGTACGGCGTGCCCTTGTTTTACGAGCCACTGAATCGCTACGAAACCAATCAGGTCAATAACGTCGCGGACGGGGTGCAGCTGCTGCAATCGCTGTCGACGACCAATGTGAAACTCCTGTGCGATCTGTTCCACATGAACATTGAGGAAGTTGACATTGCTGCTGCTCTCCGAACCGGCGGCAAGTTTGTCGGCCACGTGCACTTTGTCGACAGCAATCGCCGCGCGGCAGGCATGGGGCATCTTGATTTTCCGCCGATTATTCAGGCGCTGAAGGAGATCAAGTACGCGGGATATCTATCTGCGGAGTGCTTGTCGTACCCGAATGCGGATGAAGCAGCATCCCAAACGATGACAAGTTTCCGGCGACTGTTGAAATAGCTGGGTGCAATTTGGAAAAAGATGCGAACGTGCGTTTTCCCGAAAGACCTGCGACGCCGGAAGAGTGGCGACTCCTCGCCTGGACTGCGATTGTCGTATTTGCCTTGATCGGCATGATTGGCCTGACTTATTCTTTCTTCGTCCCCTTCGACAATGTCGAACTCACACGTCGCATCCAACTTCGAAGTTTCTACTTTCTCGGTCTGTCCGTATCCGTCTACTTCGCTAAAAGAATTGCCGAGCATTACCTTGGCTAAATGCACAACAATTGACCAAAACCATGACTATCGACTCTCATCAACATTTCTGGCAGCTTTCTCAGCCGTTTGATTACCGCTGGCTCTATGCAGCGGACAAGGCGAAGATCTGTCGCGATTTTCTCCCGGCCGATTTGAAGCCTTTGCTTGATCGGGCCGGTGTCGACAAGACCATCTTCGTGCAAACCCAGCACACGCTGGAAGAAAACCGCTGGGTGTTGAAATTCGCCGAGCAATTCGATTGGATCGCGGGGGTCGTCGGCTGGGTCGATTTGCAAAGCCCGCGCTGCGAAGAGCAGTTGCTTGAATTCAAGGACCATCCCAAGTTCGTCGGCATTCGACATATCACCCAGGATGAGCCAGACGATGACTTCACCATTCGTCCCGCGGTTTTGGCCGGACTGAAAGTGCTGGAGAAACATCAAGTTCCGTTCGATCTCCTTTTTTTCGTGAAGCATTTGAAGCACGCAGCGACAGTGGCCCAGGCCGTGCCAGAATTGCCGCTGGTGATCGATCACCTGGCGAAGCCACGCATTAAAGACCACAGCCTGGATGATTGGTTGCCCGACTTTCGCCGGGCCGCCGAGTGCCCCAATGTCTATTGCAAACTAAGCGGGATGATTACCGAAGCAGATTGGCAAACTTGGAAGCCGGCCGATTTGAAGCCCTACATCGACGCCGCGCTGGAGTTGTTCACCCCCGATCGCTTGATGTACGGCAGTGACTGGCCCGTCTGCGAATTGGCCGGCAGTTATCAGCAGCAGTTCGACGCGCTACAGGAAAACCTGTCGCAGTTGAGTGCGACCGAACGGGGGAAGATTATGGGTGGGACGGCAGCCCGGTTTTATGGGCTTTAGAGCCATTGCCCAGGCTGTAACGAGTTCGTCATTGGCTTTGTGATGCTTGCGGCGGGAAATCTGCCAACTGTGCCAACTCGCACGGAGCGAGGCCCCAAACATTGACTAATCATCAATCAATGTTCAATATTGGCGCAGGACTTGCCATGGGCCGTGACTTCACTGTCTGCGGGGTGATCGGGAACGGCAGCGGACGCTAGCAACACTAATCGTGATGGCTGCCGCGGCTGACGTTTCCAATCACATACCCCCCAGACGAGTAGCTAACAGCCAGGAAATCACTTCTTGCTGTAAAGGGTTGCCGGGTATGGTTTAAGGGTGGTTGCAAAGGTGTGTAAACCGGTTTCCAAAACAGGTGCTAGCAGGGTGGTTTCGGGGTTCCCCTACTACCTTGGTTTCTCCTGTCGGCCTAGGATGGTCGATTCCGTTCATTTCCAAAAATTGGGGTGCTGCCGTGCCGGGAACTTGCGTTGTGGGGTTGCAGTGGGGGGATGAGGCCAAGGGAAAATTGGTCGATCTGCTCACCAATCAATTCGAGATCGTCGTTCGCTATCAGGGTGGGGCCAACGCCGGCCATACGGTGGTGGTGGGGGACAAAACGTACAAGCTGCATCATGTGCCGAGCGGGATTTTGAACCCAGGGGTGATGAACGTGGTCACGCCGGGCGTGGTTATCAACCCGCCGACCATTTTGAAGGAAATTGAATCGCTGGCGGCCCAGGGGGTAACGGTTGGCAAGAACATGATGCTTAGCGACCGCGCCCACGTGGTTTTCCCATGGCACATTGCCGAGGATAAGGCGATTAATCAGGTCAGCGGCGGACAAGAAAGCATCGGTACGACGCTTCGCGGCATCGGGCCGTGCTATCGAGATAAAGTGGGGCGTTCGCTGGCGATTCGGCTGGGGGATATGTTCCGCCCCGACTTCCGCAACCGAGTGGCCCAGATCGTGGAAGCGAAGAATTTGCTGCTGGGGAATGTGCCGAATGCCGAGCCAACCGTGCTCGACGCGGAAGCCATTTTTCAAGAGTACAGCGGTTATGCGGAACGATTGAAGCCCTACGTTTGCGATACCACGGCGTATCTGCTCGATGCGGTCGAAGCCGGAAAGAAGCTGCTCTTTGAAGGGGCGCAAGGATCGCTGCTGGACATCGATCATGGCACATTTCCCTACGTCACCAGCAGCAACAGTTCGGGCGTTGGCATTTCTGCCGGTTCCGGTGTGCCGGGGCGGTGGATCAATAAAGTAATCGGTGTGGCGAAGGCGTACAGCACGCGCGTCGGCGGCGGACCGTTCCCAACCGAACTACACAACGAGATGGGGCAGAAGATTCGCGAACTTGGGCGCGAGTACGGCACGACGACTGGTCGGCCGCGACGCTGCGGCTGGTTCGATGCAGTGGCCGTGCGCTACACGGCCAGGCTCAGCGGCATCGATTGCATTTCCATGATGATGATGGATGTGCTCAGCCAGTTGCCCGAGGTGAAGATCTGCGTGGCTTATGAACTAGACGGCAAAGAAACCCGCGTCTTCCCGAGCCATTGCGATGACCTCCGCCGTGTGAAGCCGATTTACGAAACGTTCCCAGGCTGGCAAACCGATGTCACCGCCGTGCGAGAGATCAAGGATCTGCCGGAAGGTGCGCGGAAGTATCTCGCGCGCGTGGCGGAGTTGGTCGGCAAGCCGGTGGAGATTGTTTCCGTCGGGCCCGATCGCGCTCAAACGATGTTTGCGGAAACGAAATAATGGCTGACACCACGGACATTAAAATCGAATTGATCCTTCCCTATTTGCGTGTGCGCGGGGCGGCGAAAGCGATCGAGTTTTACACCCAGGTCTTCGGGGCCGTGGAAAAGTTCCGACTGTGCGAGCCGGGCAGCACGCGGATCGGGCATGCGGAATTGCAAATCGGTTCCACGGTCATCATGCTCTCGGATGAGTATCCGGAGATGGAGATTCATGGGCCGGAAAAATTCGGCGGGACGGGGATGTCGTTGCATGTGAACGTGAGCAACGTCGATGCTTTGTTCGACCGCGCGATCGCTGCCGGTGCGAAAGCCATCATGCCGCCGAAGGATCAATTTTACGGCGAGCGGTCGGCGAAGTTTGCTGACCCCTTTGGCCACGAATGGTACCTGGGGCAGCACATTGAAGATGTGACCCCGGCGGAAATGCAGAAAAGATGGGATGCGATGATGAAGGGGTAGGGCCGAAGCTAAACTACGGTTGCGGCTCTTCCTTCTTCGGTTCATTCCCCGTGTCGCACAAAATGTAGCCCGCCCAGAAAATCGGATGTTGGCCCGATAGGGCATCGCGAGCGTTGCCGCGAATGCGTGGTTCGGTTTCGACGAGCAGATTGGATTCCTGCATCAGTCGCACGCTCCGCCGCCATGATTTTGCCGCGCTGGTGTAGCCGAGTTCCTGGTGGTATTCGCGCATCAGGTCGATGGTGGAACTGCCCCCCATCCGCCAACGGCTGAGGACGATGGTGCGACTACCGGCAGCCATCAGGCCACAGACGGTCAAGAAGATTTCGTCGCCGTTTCCTCCCTTTTTCAAAGAGGTTTCCGCTGCCGTATGGAATGAAGTAAACGCGGTCGCATGGGGCCCGCCCCAAGGAAGCGAAAACCAGTCGACAAGCTGACTTCCCTGCTTGTTGCGATCAAGCACCATCGGCGCCCACGCATAAGGACCTTTGTCGGAATCTTCGATGTCTGCCATCACCAGCAGGCGATCGCACAGTTGCCGGGCGAGGTAGGAAGGCGCGGGAAGATCCTGCGTCCACCGTTCCACAACCATGTCATTTGGCAAAGCTTCCGCGGAAGCCCGCGCAATGTTTGCTTCGGGGTCGCGAGGCGTGGGACGTCCCAGTACGAGCACCGTTTTCGGCGCGCGCGGGGAAGGCCTGCCGTCCGGCAACGCGAGTGCAGCCGTCGGAACATAACGGACATTCACCCGCGCGAGCAATGATTCCTTGCTGCCTGTTCCGGCCGGGAGCGCCTCGAAGGGGATGTGCCAGAAGAGCTTATCGGGCACGACTACCAAGTCGGTGTACGCCTGCCAGTCTTCGGGCTTCATCTGATTGGTTAGCGCGGCACCCAAGCGTTCTGCAGGTGCCCACCAGGCATCATTTTTTAAGTCATCTGACGCAATCTGTTGCGTGCGATCAAACAGTCCCCAACTGGTGAGCATCTCCTGCAGATCACTCTTCAAAGTTCCCGGTTTCTCGACAACCCAATGTCCCATTTGCTTATTGGTCACCGCAAACGCATGGACTTGCCGCGAGGTCGCCAGATACGCCAGCATCAGTGTCCCATCCGGCAGACCTTGTTGGATGTCTGATGTTTCACGCAGTGGAGGAAAGCTAAAATCCGAGGGATCACGCCGGACAGCCATTTCGCGCAGAATCAATTCCTGCACGAGCACAAACTTGCTGAGTTCGGCCAACGCCTTGGTGCGGTCCTGACCATCTGGTGGAAGCTGCTGCAGGTTGCCTTTAATTTCTCGAACTTTCTGCACGGCTTGTTCATAGACGGGAAACTTAATCAGCAACGCCTGCTTTTGCAGTTTGGCTTCCTGGCTGATGAGTTCCACCGGCGCTTCGAGGACCCACCGCAGAGCTTCCAGCCGTCCGCCGAGTGGAACGGTCGAGTAGAAGCGATGCCGCCGTAGACGGTCGGCCACTTCAAGTGCTTTGGCCGTATCCTTGCGAGCCAGACAGATTTCGAACCAATGTTCAAAAGGAAGCGGATGCGGCGTGCTGAGCACCGCGAGAGTATCGTGCGGATCAACGAGCCAGTCACGGGCGAGTGGTTCTCGCAGCGTATCCGCGTACAAAAGCTCTGCCACGCGAGCGGTCAGATTCCCAGAACTTGCCGCCACGTCCACCAATCCAATTTGAAACAGCCTTCGCGAACCGGTTGTTTGCCAGGCCATTGCAGCCGCCAGGGCCGTGGAGCCGGCATCCATCTTGCCGGTTTGAAAGGCCAGCCAGGCAGTGACAAAGTTGTAGCGTGCGCCAACATCCGAGGCGAGCAATTGCGAGCCCGTCATCGCAGACTTGGCGCGGCTTAAGAACTGGGCCGCAGAGCGCGCATCGTTGCTTTCTAAAGCCCCTTCCGCTGCCAGCGTGAGTAAGGTGGTGTGCAAGGACCGCAGTTGCTTTTGGCGTGCCCAATCGATGGCGTTGGCGAGGGGAGGAAACGGGCCGGCCTTGCCGGCGACCGCCCAACTCGTCACTGCCGACTTGAATGCTTCTTCCAGGATGTCAGCCTGATCGAAGGTCACAGCTGCATAAGTCGCTTCCATGAACAACGTCGCCGCAGTGTCGTTCTCTCCCTTCTTGAACGACAACTTGCCGAGCTCCAAAATCCCCATCGCGGTCAGGGGATGATCGTACGTTCCGCCGGCGAGTAAAGACTGCGTGAGTTCTGAAACCGCCTGGGCATCTTTCTCCGCGGCTGCGTAACTCAACCCCAGGCACAAGCTCAACCAGCATTGTGACCAATGATTGGGGGGCCCAGGACGCCGCGAAAGGGCATCCACTAGCTGCAACGTGAGGGGATCGTACTGACAAACCGGTCCCATGATTTCCGTTCGGCGACGGATCGCTTGGGCAAAGCAGCGCAGAATCTCGACGACATTGACCGGGTAAATCTCAGGGTTCGCAACCACCCCTCCTCTTTGCAAAACATCCTGGTTATCCAGCCGGCCGACCATCGTTTGATAGTGACGCGGATAGGTGCCCACGCGAAAGACGCGCGCGGTGGTTCCCCACGTGGCCACATTTCGCGGGTTTTGTTCCGTGATGGTCGCGGGAAATTCAGTTCGCAACAGCCAGTCGCGATTCCCCAAAAAGTGATCAATGGCGTTGTTATATTGCTCCAGTGCCTGCGGGAGCTGCCCCAAACGGTAATAGCATTCCCCCATCATCGCGTGGTAACAGATCGCATCTACCCAGCGGGCGTCCCCTGCACGCATCCCCGTTTGACCTGCACGGCGATAAATTGCAGCCGCATCGCCAAATTCACCATCCAGCAATTGCGGATAGCCTAAGTAGTAGGCGTCAGTGGGCACACTTTTCGAAGGTCGCTGCGCCAGCGCAAAGCCAGGGACCAACACGAGTGCCAACCAAAGCATGGTGTTTAGCCACGCACGCATGAGCAACTCCGATCGCATGGGGGTCGAGAGAGGGCCGAGCCGCAGGCGAAAATGCCTGAATTTAATCATACCGGGCTCCCTTCTCTCAAGCGACTATTTCACGGGGCAAATGTCCGGGCCCACAAGCCGGTGGGGTGGATTTTAGGGGCAGTTCTGTTTAGTACGGCGATTTCCTGTGCGATCGACAAGTTGCGAACGCGGTAGGTCTAAGCATTGATTCGTCCCCTATTCCAAGGTTGATTTCGTCCTTAACAAATGGTGGTAGTGCTGTGCGAAGCGATGCGCTTCGTCACGCACATACTGCAAAAGTCGCAGCGCGAATGAATGCCGCGATAACCGCAGCGGCTCCGTTTCGCCGGGCAAATAAATCTCTTCTTCCTGTTTTGCGAGGGACAGAATCGTTGGCGGAGTGATTCCCTGCTCTGCAAAAGCAGTGAGGGCCGCGTTCAACTGCCCCTCTCCGCCATCGATCAGCAAAATATCGGGAAACACCTGCGATTCATCCGCCATTCGCCGGTACCGCCGCGAAACCACTTCATGCATCGAACGAAAGTCATCGTTCCCGCCGCCGTGATTAATCTTGTACCGCCGATAGCCGGGTTTGAATGGCAGGCCGTCCAAAAACTGCACCACGCTCGCCACCATGTCGGTGCCGCCGAGATGCGCAATGTCCATCCCTTCGATCGTCCGAGGTTGTGTCTTCAACTTCAACACTTTCCTCAACCCGGCCAAACCTTTTTTCGGATCGACGTAAAACACTTCCGGCTGCGCGTGCGTATCAATCTCGCCGCGGCGATCGAGTTTTTCCAACATGCCGATTTCATCCCGCAACTTCGCAGCCTTTTCAAACTGCAAGCCCTTCGCCGCCTCCTGCATTTCGAATTGCATCTGCGCAATGAGCTTTTTTTTGTTCCCTTCCAAAAACATCTGCAGCCGTTTGATGTCCTTCTTGTAGTCCTCCTTGCTGATCCGCAAGTTGCACGGGGCCGTGCATTGCCGAATGCTGGCCAGCAAACAGGGGCGAAACCAGCGCCACCGCTCGTCGTTCGCTTCAATGTCTAAAGTGCAGGTGCGGAACTGAAACACGCGCTGCAACACTTGCATCGCGCCGCGCAAAGCTCCGGCACTCGCAAACGGTCCATACAACTTCACACCGCTGCTTCGCGGCTGGCGCGTCACTTCCACGCGCGGAAAATCTTCGTGCTTGACAATTTGCAAATACGGAAATGTCTTGTCGTCTTTCAATTCCTTGTTGTGTCGCGGCTGAATGTCCTTGATCAGCCGCGATTCCATCAGTAGCGCATCAACTTCACTTTCGCACTCGATGCAATCCGCATCCGCGATCTCATGTACCCACGAAGCGAGGCGATATTCCGTGGCTGCTCGCTGCAAAAAGTAACTTCCCGCCCGCGACCGCAACGTCTTCGCCTTGCCGACATAAATCACTCGAGCGGCCGAATCCTTGAACAAGTAAACGCCCGGCGCTCGCGGAAACAGCCGCACCTTCGCCGCCGCTTGTCGATACAAATAATCCGGGGCGGTCGGATCATCAGCCCCTTCCGCCGCCACTTCCAGGGCCGCGTCAACCGCAGCATCATCGACGACCGGCTCCGATTCGTCTTGCTCGACGACATCCTCCCCCTCCTCGCCGAACCATTCGGCATCGAGGTCGTCGCGCAACTCGTCGTTAGGAGGCATTTCGTCGGGACTATCCATTGGCAACCCCATCCTGGAAAACTGCGATCAAGGAACGTCCATATTCTTTACTCATTGTAGACATCGCCCCAGTGCAAGCATTAAGGCAAACTATGCCATGAAGCAGCAGTCCGGCCGGCAGCCATGCACCACTGCTAGCACTGCCGTTTTTGGAAACGGGTTCCAACGCGTTTTAATTGCCATAAACATCTTCCCTCTCATCACTTAAGCTCGAAAGTTGCGAACTGGCTGTTAGCTACCCATCCGGGGGATTGCTAGCAGTTATCTTGGGCTGCGTCGAAAAGGGGTTCCGGAGCTTCAATGGAAACGAAAGCAACCTTAGCTTCCAATGCCCGTCCGCCCAGCCCGATTAATACATCCTAAGAATGTATTGATGAAGTGTCAATTAAATTAGAAAACCCTCCGATGCGAGTTAAACCCACAAATCGCTTGGAGTTAGGTGCTGCATTCAGTATAATGACAGCAGTTAGTGACCTACCTAAATACGTCTTCTCCCACCACTCCCCGACCCACGTGGCCCACCCATGTCGAGGAGTGGTTTTTTCATTTCTGGAGTCTGGCGATGCCCTGTCGCAAAGATCGCATTTGGCACGCTCTGTGTGCCCTTCCTGCTGCGAATGTTGCTTGTTTCCCGGCAGCTTACCTACCAATAGCAAGCGTGTATCCGGTGAACGGCACACGGCGTGTGCCTACTACTTTGGGATGGCGAACGCTGTTGTTGCTGCTGGTATGGGCAAGCTGCTTCACCCAATCTTCATTCGCTACCGAGCCTGCTGCCGAATTCGATCCCGCTCACGTCGAAAAGATGGAGCAGGGGCTAAAGCTCTTTCAAGCGGAAGTGCGGGGCATTTTCATTGAGCATTGCCTCGACTGCCATGGCGGAGACGAGGTCGAGTCCCGTTTCGATTTAGCCACCCGCAAAGGTTTGATGCGGGGCGGGGCACACGGGGCGGCCGTTGTTTCCGGCAAAGCTAAGGAAAGCCGGCTGGTCGCGCTAATTTCTCACAATGAAAACCCCAATATGCCCGAAGGAGGGGACAAACTCCCGCCGGCGGCTATTGAGGCTGTTGCCACGTGGATCGATCTGGGTGCTCCCTATGATCGCCCTCTGGTAGAGAATCCGCGCGATCCTGATGCCTGGGTTGACCGTAAAATCGACGCCAAGGCACGCGATCACTGGGCGTTTAAACCACTCGCCACGGCCGCTCCGCCCAAGCTGGAAAACGATCGCTGGTCGCAAACCAATGTGGATCGCTATGTCTTGGCCAAGCTTCGCGAGAAGAAGCTTGAACCCAATCCGCTGGCTGACCGGCGCAGGCTGATTCGGCGGGCCTACTACGATTTAATCGGCCTCCCTCCGACCGCGGCTGAAACGGAAGCGTTCGTCGCCGACCCCGATCCGGAAGCGCATGCAAAGCTGATCGAGCGGCTGCTGGAAAGTCCCCATTACGGCGAACGTTGGGGGCGGCACTGGCTCGATACGGCCCGCTTCGCGGAAAGCCATGGCTTTGAGCAGGACTACGACCGGCCGCATGCGTATGTTTTTCGTGATTTCGTGATCGAAGCGCTCAATCAAGACATGCCCTTCGATCAATTCGTTCGTTGGCAATTGGCCGGAGATGAGTATGAGCCGGAAAATCCGCTCGCTTTAAAGGCGACCGGCTTCTTGGGTGCCGGCGTGTTTCCCACGCAAATCACTGCCAACGAAGTGGAGAGAACTCGCTATGACGCTCTCGATGACATGATTGCGACCACCGGCACGTCGATGCTCGGCCTGACGATCGGCTGTGCTCGCTGCCACGATCACAAGTTCGACCCGATCCCGGCCGGCGATTACTACCGGCTGATCAACACGTTCGCAACGACCGTGCGTAGCAACTTGGATGTGAATATCGACCCCGTCGGATTTCGCGTTGCCAAAGAAGCTTTCGACAAAGAGCATGCGCCGCTTTTGGCGGCTCGCGATGCATTCGAAAAGGAACAACTACCGCAACGATTGGCGGAATGGGAGGCCAGCGAATCCGTCACAGCGCTGCAACAATCGGCCTGGCAGGTCTTGAAGGTGGTCGACGCCAAATCCAAAGGGGGGGCGACCCTCACGCCTCAAGAAGACGGTTCTATTCTCGCCAGCGGAAAAAATCCCGATCAAGAGAGGTTCACGTTCACAGCCTCGCTTCCTGCCGGCAAATACACGGGCATTCGTTTGGAAGCGCTGGCCCATCCGTCGCTGGTGAAAGGTGGGCCTGGGCGAGCCAGTAATGGCAATTTTGCGTTGAGTGACTTCCGTGTAACCCATCGCCCGGCCGCGGATAAAAAGGCAGAGCCGAAAGCGCTCAAGTTGACGAATCCTCAGGCGACGTTCGAACAGACGCCGCAGAACTTGTACGTGAGGTTCACGATTGACGACAATCCGCAGTCCGCGTGGGCTGTCGATCCGCAGTTTGGCAAGGATCATGTGGCCACGTTTGAATTGGCCGAGCCATTGGAAATCACCGAAGCAGGCGTGTTGACCTTTACACTCGATTTCAACAACAACACGCAACACGGACTGGGCCGGCCGCGCTTGTCGATTACTTCCGCTGCCTCACCTTTGCCGCTGGAGCAAGGCGGAGTGCCGGCCGCAGTGCAGTCGGCTCTCGCGACTGCCGCGGCGGAACGAACTGCAGAACAGAAGTCCGCCTTAATGGCTTTTTACAAGCCGCTCGATGCCGAGTGGAAGAAGCTGCAAGCCGCCGTCGACGAGCATCAAAAGTCGGCCCCGAAGCCGAAGGTCGAAAAGATGATGGTCTGTAGTGAAGGAGTCACTCCAATCCGGCATCACACCCAAGGTGCCGACTTCTTTGAAAAAACTTACTATCTGCAGCGTGGCGACTCCGAGCAAAAGCAAGGTGAGGCGACGCAAGGTTTTTTGCAAGTTCTAACAACCGCGCCCGAGGGTCCCGCCCATTGGCAACAAACGCCCCCTGCTGGCTGGCGGACTTCCTATCGCCGCCGCGCATTGGCCGAGTGGATGACCGATACGGAATACGGAGCCGGTCAATTGCTGGCGCGCGTAATTGTGAACCGATTGTGGGTTCATCATTTGGGCCGAGGGCTGGTGAGTACCCCCAACGATTTCGGGCTGCAAGGGACGCCTCCCACACATCCGGAGTTGCTCGATTATCTCGCCACGGAACTGATCCGCGGCGGCTGGAAACTCAAGCCACTGCACAAGCTGCTCATGACCAGTTCGGTCTACATGCAGGATTCGACCTTCGACGAGGCAGACGCAAAAGCGGACCCGCCGAACGAATTCCTGTGGCGGTTTACTCCGCGGCGACTCGAAGCGGAAATCATCCGGGATAGCATGCTCGCGGTCAGCAACGAACTGGACCGCCGGCAGTTTGGACCGGGGACGCTGGATGAGAATCATAAGCGACGCAGCATTTACTTCATGATCAAACGCTCGAAGTTGGTGACGATGATGCAGATTTTTGATCAGCCTGAACCGCTGGTGAGTGTTGGCAACCGTCCGACGACGACCATTGCTCCGCAGGCGCTCTACTTGATGAACAATAGCCAGGTACGCCAGTGTGCAGCTTCCCTGGCGAAGCAACTACTCATGAAAGCCGACGTTCCCGCGGAAGAGATCGTCCAGCAAGGTTATTTGCAAGCCTTCAGCCGCTTGCCGACCACGGAAGAGTCTGCGGATGCGGTGGCATTTCTCGCCGGACAGGAGCAGTCCTACGCGGAGGCAAAGAAGGACCAGCCCCGGCTGCGAGCAGCCACTGATTTCTGTCAGGTGCTGCTGGAGTTGAATGAATTTGTGTACGTGGAATAGTTTCGCCACGGATCGCCTTAAATCGGCACGCCGTTCCAGCGCACGAACGCCTCCATGGCGTAATACTCCGGCAAGCCAATCGCGTTGTACTTGTCGGCCGTCCCCTTGTTGCGGTCTTCGGCCCGCTGCCAGAACTCGCGTGGATCGCTCCCCGGAAAGAGTGCTTCGTCTTTCTGGCTTTCGTGCATGAAGATCGCCTTTCGCTTGCGGGCGATATCGCCGGGGCTGAGGGGCACGGCAATTTCAATTTCATGCAGGTCGTATTCCTGCCAGGCGCCACGGTAGAGGAGCACTTCGGGCCGGTTGCCGGTTTGGGCTTCCATCTGAAGCAGGGCACGGAAAATCGCCTGGGCACACACGCGATGTGTGCCGTGAGGATCGGAAAGATCGCCCGCCACGTAAACCTGCTGCGGTTGCACGCGCGAGAGCAAGTTGTAGATGATCTGCACATCTTCGTCGCCGATGGGATTCTTGGCAATCGTTCCCGTGCGGTAGAACGGCAGGTCGAGGAAGTGCAGGTTTTCTTCCTTGCAGCCAACTTTGAAGGCGCCGAACTTAGCCTCACTCCAGCGAATCAGCCCCTTGATCTTCAGCACTTCCGGAATATCGGTCTGCCCGGCCGGCTTGTTGCGGAGCGATTCCATCACGGCCGTTTCCACTTCGCGCGAGCGATCGTTGTCGATGCCAAACAAGCGGTTGTATTCCGTGGCAAGGTCGGCCACGCGAGCGGCATCGTGATCGAACACCGCGATGTTGCCGCTGGTCATGTACGCAATATGAGCTTCGTGCCCATCTTCAACGAGGCGGATCAAGGTCCCCCCCATGCTGATCACGTCATCATCGGGATGCGGGCTGAAGCAAATCGTCCGCTTCTTTTCTGTTCCGGCAGGATGGTAAGAAATCGTTTCCATCATCCACAAGAAGACGCGATTCGAGATGTTCTGCGCGGGGCCGTGGTGGCGGAGGAGTTGATGTAGATTGTGGTTGCGAAAATCCTGATCATCGAGTTTCAGAAGGGCTTTGCCCGTTTTTTCGCAAAGCCAAATCACAGCCCGTTTGATGAGGTCGTCTGTCCATTCGATGTTACCCAGCGACCAAGGAGTGCAACTCGCGGTGAGTTCTTTGCCGGCAGCCGAATCGACCAGGATCGTGGCATCGCCGTGCTCTTGCAGATAGCTGGCTGGAACACGCGGCGTGATGGTTCCTTCTGCCGTTTCTTTGATGATGCCTGATTTGTGCTCGCCGAGCGCCATCAACAGGACTTTCCGAGCGGACAAAATCGTCCCCATCCCCATGGTGATCGCTTGGGTCGGCACGTTCCATTCGCCAAAGAAGTCTGCTGCAGCGCCGCGGCGGGTGACCGGATCGAGCGTGCAAAGCCTCGTCCGGCTGTTCTTTACGCTGAATGGCTCGTTGAAACCAATGTGACCGTTCCGGCCGATGCCGACTAACACCACATCCATGCCGCCCACGCGATCGATCTGCTGCTCGTAGTTGCGACAGTAGGCGTCGACATCCTGCAGCGAAACGGTGCCATCGGGAATGTGAATGTTGCCAGCCGGGACGTTCACGTGATTGAAGAAGTGCTCACGCATCCAGCGGTTATAGCTTTGCTCCGCTTCGGGACTCAGGCCGTAGTATTCGTCCAGGTTGAAGGTCACCACATGCGAGAAATCCAGTCCTTCCTCCCGATGCAGCCGAATCAGTTCCCGATAAACGCCCGTGGGGGTCGAACCGGTCGGCAAGCCCAGCACCGCCAGTTGCCCGAGCGAATTTCGCTCCTGAATGATTCCCGCCACGATGCGGGCCACATGCCGGGCTACATCGTCGCTGGAATCGAACACGTAGGTAGGAATATTGGTTCCTGGTGCGCGCCGAGCCTTCGTTTGCACATTCATTGCGGTCGCCTGTTCCCCTGCCATTCCGGTTGAAAGCCAAGATCGAAGCTACAGTATGATTCGACTCAGCCCAACCGCAAAGGGGCACCTCCCGCCTGCGAGAGGCGAAAATGGGCGAATTCCAGTGGAATCTGCGGATTTTGATGCTTTGGCTTTCAGCGCAACTCGCGGAAATCTACGAACGAGGCGAATTGTCGGGACTGCAATCATCGAGCACCATATCGAGTGCCTGCGCTGAAACAATCACTTCCCACAAGGCCAGCAGTAGAGACAAAAACAGAGTTACTACGCTCGATCCGAAGAGAATTTCTGCGGCAGAAACTTTCTCGAAGAAGATGGCGAGCATCGACCCGGTACAGAGCAAGTAGCTGATGACTCCCAGCGTCTGCATGTAGCGCGTTAGATGCAGTCGCTGTCGCAGGATGGGAATCTGTCGGCGAATCAAATCAGACGGATCGGTCCGGCTGTGATGGTGCAGGTCGCGAATGACGGTGGCAAGCAGGGCGTAGCGATTGGTATGCGCCAGCAACATCAGGCTGATCGTGCCGAAAAGTAACGCGGGTGTGGAAAGATTCATAAAGACAGAATCGGGGGCTGGATCTCTTCAATGCGTGCCAAAAACTTCGCCGCTGCGCTGCTGTTCGTTTGCCGATTGAATCCAGGTGTTCGCCCTGTACCAGACTTCTACTTCGGCAATTGCACGAAGTTTTCCAGCATGCTCTTGCTGACTTGCCTGAAGGAGTCGCGGCGGTCTTCAAAGTCCGAACTTTCTGCCTGACACATCCAAATCAAGGTTCCGCTGGGTGCTTCTAGCACGCGGACTTGGGCATTGATTAAAAAGTCCAGGCAGAAAAATGAAACGTCGTAGCCATCGACAAACGCATCGCCGATGATCTCTGAAACCTCTTCGGCTTCGATATTATCGAATTCCGCGCGCAAGGACTCCAAGACTTCGTCCATCAGTTTTTGCGGATCTGTGGTGGCAGGATAGAGGTAAACCGACCAATATCCCCCGCCAGGAAATTGAAACGCAACGCTGCGCGGCCAGCCGTCGGTTTCTTCTTCGCCGAGATCCCAATCGTTGGGGTAAGCAAATTTAAGCCCCAACTGTGAGTAGCGTTTGGGCATCGCTAATCCTCCAGCACGTCTTCGCTTCCCGGCGGAAAGTCGAGGTCGCTTTCAATGATGCCGGAATCGTCGTCGTGCATGACGGGCAGTTCGCCATGCACATCCGTGTGAACATCGTCCCCATCCACGGCAAGAGGCACATCTTCGCCGGGCATTTGCAGGTCGTCCCGCTGATCGTTCTGACGGCGGCGATGGAGGTACAGTTTGATCGGGATCTCGCCGAACGGAAGATGGTCGCGCAAGATATTCAGCAGGTATCGCCGGTAATCCGGGGCGAAGGCCTTGGGCTCGTTGCACATCAAGACGATCGTCGGGGGCTGCGTGCCAACCTGCGTGGAATAGAAAATCTTGGGGCGCATCATGCCATACATGGGGGGCGTATTGCGCGCGAGAGCAGCACGCACCAGGCGGTTGAGCTCCCCAGTGCCAATGCGTTCGTTCGCCTGCTTGTACAAGTGCTGGGCGTGATTCAAAAGGGCCTTAACATTCTTGCCGGTTTGACCCGTGATGAAGGCAATCGGCGCGTGAGCCATCGTGGGGAAATTTTCCCGCAGGTAATTGACCCAAACTTCGGTGGGGCGCTGGCTATGCAGGATGTCCCACTTGTTCACCACGAAGATGCAAGGCTTGAATTGATCGTTGATGTAGTGACAAAGCTGTTTATCGACCTTGCTCAGCCGTTGCGAGCAATCGAAGAACAACAACACCACGTCGGCCCGGCGAATACTGCGTTGGGCGCGATGCGAACCATAAAAATCAATGTCGGTGCGGATGCTTTTCGTCCGCCGCAAACCGGGTGTATCGATGGCCGTGAAAACCTTGCCGTCCAGTTCGAAACGCACATCGACGCTATCCCGCGTCGTCCCAGGAATCTCGCTCACGATCATCCGTTCGGCATGGGCCAGCGTATTCACAAATGTGCTTTTACCTACGTTTCGGCGACCGACAATCGCGACCTTCATTTCGGAATCGGTCGGCACTTCCTCTTTATCGGCCGGTAGTTTTTCCAGGATTCGTTCCAGCAACTCAGCCTTGCCGAGCATTTGGTGGACACTGATCTGGATAACTTTTCGCCCCAGCTTATAAAACTCCGCTGCCTGAGTTTCGAGAGAGGGATGATCGGTTTTGTTCGCAACGCAAATGATCGGCTTATCGATATAGCGCAGCCGGCGAGCGACTTCTTCGTCCAGCGGCACGATGCCTTCACGCGTATCGACGACGAACAAAATGACGTCGGCAGAATCCATGGCCGCATCAATCTGCTCTTCCACCTCTTTGGTGAGATCGTCGCAGTCTTTGATCCCCATTCCGCCCGTGTCGACAATTTCAAAGAATCGCCCTTCGACATCCATTAAGAAGGACATCCGGTCGCGCGTCACGCCAGCCGTGGGATCTACGATCGCCAACCGCCGACCAGCGAGCCAGTTAAACAGGCTCGACTTACCGACATTAGGTCGGCCGACGATGACAACTTGGGGGACGGGCATGGCGGGCAAATACAAAACGGGGAGAGCGACAACAAACGTATTCTAATTCAACCGCCCGATTTCCACATGGGGAACCGCCTGGTTCTGCGGCTTTTGTAAGCGCGAAATAATGAATTTCCCCCCAAATCAGCCCTAAGATTCTGTTAAATTTGGTCCAATCGCGGTCGCAAAAGCGATTGCATTGTGGCGACTATGCGAGATGCTGATCAGAATTTCGGCAATCCCCAGCCGTTCGCAGGCCTCCTGAGCGCCCCCTTCCAAATGGATGCTCGGGCGGCCTCCTTCGTCGTTTCGCACTTCGATGTCCCGCCAGCTAATTCCCCGAGCCCAACCCGTTCCCAGGGCTTTTAATACCGCCTCTTTAGCCGCCCAACGTCCTGCGTAGTGCTGCGTCGACGCCTTCCTCGAACTGCAATACAGAATCTCCCGGCTGGTGAAAACACGCCCCAAAAAGAGTTCACCGTGCCGCTCGATCATTTGAGCAATCCGGGCGCACTCGATGATGTCCGTACCGATGCCGATGATCTGCGTCATGTGGGGAAATTTTTGGAGGAGCGCTGCTGGCGTCAGAACGCTATCGTGGGATTAAGGTCGCTGCGGGATCTTCTGCCGCAAGCCGGGCAAGATCACTGCCGGCACGAAACGGGCGAGCATTTCGTCCGTGGCCAGCGGTGCGATCTGCTTGAGGAGCGAACTGGAAACATGCGCAAACTCGCCGTCCGCCATCAAGAAGACCGTTTCGATGCTCGGATCGAGCGTCCGATTCGCCATCGCCATCGTGAACTCACCGGAAATATCGGTCAATGGGCGGACACCGCGAATCATCACATGCGCCTGGCAACTGCGGACAAAATCGACGGCGAGTCCGGTGAAAGTACGAACTTCCACATTGGGCAGGTCGGCGGTAGTCCGTTCCACCAGGTCGGCACGCTCCTCGGGGGTAAATAGCGACGACTTTTCTTGATTGATACCAACGCCAATCACCAGCCGATCCACCAGGCGGCTAGCACGTTTAATAACATTCAAGTGCCCCAAGGTAATGGGATCGAAAGAACCAGTGTAAACGGCGGTGCGAGCCATAAGGCGTTCTCGCAAAAGGGCAGATCGGACGAGGGGAAACCTACGCTAGTTGAGCAGGAATTGTTTCTTCCGTCTGCGGGGGTGTTTCGTCGGCAAACAGAGGGGCGAACTCAGGCTTACGCACCGTCAACAGTCCGAAGACAAAAAAACCAAACTTGGCGAGGGTCAGGATCATCGCCAGCACAATGCCGGCAATGGTGGTGTAGCGAAAAGTCGCCTCCACGTTAATGGTCGACGCCCCCTGGCTGGCTTGCTGAGCAATCGATTCCGCCACGCTCAGACTCTCCCAGCCGATAATCGTATCGGGAATCACACTGAGCGCTTCCACAGCAATGGCAGCGAGAAAAGCGGATAGCAAGAGCTGTCGCCTTGTGCGTGGCAAACGAAGCACAAAGAAAGCTGCGGCCAGGCCTAGTCCGCCGACCAGAAACCGCAACAGACCGATCGGCCCACGCAACAGGGCGTACTTGGTGTTAATCATGATCATGCCGTTGCGCCACAGCTCCTGGGCGGCATCCAGGTCATCATTTCCCGTCTTTTGATTCCGCAACACGAAGAAATCCGGGGCAAGCGACGTGAGCATTTGGCTGAACCCGCCAGTGAAGGCCATTAACGACAAGATGACCGTCACTACCGCCAAGATCTTCAGCGTCATCTCCGCCCGTCTGGGTGCAGCGGGCGAAGGGAGAATCGTGTCCAGCTCGGGCGGACGATAAGGGTCAATGGAATCGTAGGATGGTTTCATGCGACCAGTCAGAAGAGGGACGTCTCTCGTCCAATTCTAAAGCAGGACGCCGCTTCAGTGGGCCAACCAACGTAATTCAAATTACTGTCCGCTTTCGGAGTCATCCAACGACTTGGTGCAATCGATCAGAAACCAACTGCAGGCGGACAAGAAAAATAGCGCGCCGCCAATCAGGAGTACCGGCTTGTAATTTGTCGTGACGACAGTGACCCCATCTACTACTTGCTGCGTCGCAAAATAGGTTAAGACAAATCCAAACACAATCGGCATGACCGCTGCACCCAAATTGCCGGCCATATTGATAATTCCCACGACCGTGGCCGAAAACCGACCGCCGATATCAGTACACGCCCCCCAACAAGTTGGCTGAGTCCAATCCGTGAAAAACTTGGTGGCCGTGAGCGCGATCGCCACGCTCCAAGGATCGACTTGCTGCGTCGCCACGAATACCAACAGGCATGCCAGCAAGTTCCCCGTGAAGGCCACGCCACTCCGCGACCAACGGCGATTGCCCGTGCGGGCAATCAGCCAGTCGTTCAAATAGCCTGAAACAAGCCCGCCGAGCGCTCCCCCCAGAAACGGCAGGGAAATGAACATCGCCAATTCGCGTGGCGATTCGGTCATGTTGATATTTAATTCCGCTTTGAAATAGCTAGCGAGGTGCCCCACGAAAATGATGTCCGCCCCCGCATTAAAAAATTGCTGCGCGGCAAAAATCCAGAGCGTTAAATGACCGGCCAATCGGCGAATGGGAATCGACGGAGCTGCGGAACCGGCGGCTCGTTCTGCTGGAGGTTTGGCCCCCGCACGAATCAGGGAGCGCTCGGCCACATTCACTCGTTCATCGACTTCCGGCGAACTGCGAAAGAAGAACAGGAATAGGACTCCAAAGAGTAGGCCTCCCCCCGCGAAGATCATCAGCGCCGTCTGCCACGACAAACCCAGCACCACAATCAGGAGCATGTAGAAGATGATCGGGCAGAGCGCAGCCCCGGATCTCCCGCCGAAGGACGCCACACAGCCTTGAATGAAGGTGCGCGACTGTGGCGGAAACCAAACCCGGGTGACTTTGGCCAAAGAAGGATAAGTCCCTGCCTGAGCCGCACCAAAAAACGCCCGCGCAATTCCGAAAAGAACCGGGTTGGGCGTGACGGCCATTACCAGGAGCATCAACGACCAGATCAGAATGCTGCTGCCCAGAAACCAGTGCGCCCCAAACATGTCGCAGATCGCCCCGCTTGGCACTTGTCCCAGCGCGTAGGGCCAATAAAAAGCACTTTCGATGTAGCCCAACTGCTCGTGCGTAAAGCCAAAATCTTCCTGCAACTGCGGGCGAATTAAACCAAAGGTGTAGCGATGCAGATAGAGGAGCCAGGAAGTCGTTACCGACAATGCCAGAATCAGCCAGCGATAGCTGGTGGGCTGCTGCGCTGAATCTGGCTTTGTCTCGTCAGGCTGTTCCATGCGATGACTCTGTCGGAGAATCCACGAGCAATCGAGGGAGCGACTAACGAACAGGCATCATTTTGACGCACACCGGAGCCGAGACAACAATCTTCTGATCGGTCGGTTCCAGCATGCCGGTGCTTTCATCAATTCGGAAGACCAGCACGCTGTCTCCAGCTTGATTGGCGACCAGTGCAAACTTCCCGGTGGGCTCGATAGCAAAGTTGCGGGGCACTTTAATGTCCTTCCCTTGATGGCCGGTTGCAGTGAGCTTCCCATCTTCGTCAATCTTGAAGATCGCAATGCTGTTGTGGCCACGATTGGAGACGTAAAGAAATTTGCCGCTCGGATGGACCTGCACTTCGGCAGTCGAATTGCCAGGAGTTGGAGCAGGCAACGTGCTCAGCGTTTGCAGTTCGGTCAACGTTCCTTTTTCAGCGTCATAGCTGAAAGCTGTGGCCGCGCTCGTCATTTCCAGGCAGGCATAGGCAAACTTGCCGTTGGGATGAAACGCAAAGTGCCGCGGACCTCCTCCCGGTTGCGTGGCAGCAAACGGGGGAGCATTGGGTTCCAGTTTGCCGGCGTCCGTTAGTTTGTAGACGAGAATCTTGTCCAGCCCCAGGTCCGCACAAAATGCAAAGCGGTTGTCCTGTGAGACGTTAATCGAGTGGGCATGTGGCTCTTTTTGCCGGCCTGGATCCGGACCATGTCCCTCGTGCTGACTGAAGCCAGTCATCGGTCCCAGCTTCCCTTCGCTATCGAAAGGCAGCACACAGCAACTACCACCGCCATAATTCGCAGCCAAAATCCATTTGCCCGTGCGATCAAAAGTGCAATGACAAGGACCAGCACCGCCGGAAGGTTGCTGGCTGAGCAGCTTCAGCTTTCCCGAGTTTGCATCGATGGCAAACGAGCTTACTCCGCCAACCGGTTTACCGTTCAAATCGGAAATTTCATTCACGGCAACCAAAAACTTTCCCGCCGGGTCGATTGCCAGGAAGGAGGGATTCTTGGCCTCACCCGCTAACTGTGGTTCCGTCAGTTTGCCGGTCGCAAGGTCTAAATCCGAGACGTAAATCCCTTGGCTTTTACCATTCGTATAAGTCCCAAAGTAAACGCGCATGGCCGTTGGTGCCCGAACTTCTTCCGCGACAGCCAGCGTTGACCAATCAAATACGCCAAAGGCGGCAGCTAGTAACACGAAGATCAGCGAGCGCTTGGGATTCATGAGAGTTCTCCGGAGAGGGTTGGCACAGGTTCTGGCGGGATGTTGCTCTATCTTGGTGGGTTGCAAGCCTCGTCGCAAGCGACCGCTGAAGAATTCGCGTTAGTGGCAACTGGGGCTGCAACCCAGTTTGACGCTCCCGGTTCAGCCATCTACGATAAAGTCTGACACCCATTCCTCCCCCTCGCACTGTATTGGATTCCGCATGATCGCGCCGCATAAACTCTGGGCCGTGATGATCGCGTCGGCAATTGCGTTGGTTTCAACTGCCGCGACATGCCTGGCTCAGGATGAGGAGAATACCGAGGAGAAGATTCCGGCCCCGCGGGACGTCGTTCTCGAAACGAAGGATGGCGTGGCCTTGCATTGCACGTTTTACGGAGGCTTCCTCGAAAAGGAGGCGATCCCGTTCCTGCTCCTGCATGGTTGGGATGGAAATCGGGGCGAGTTTGATGGCCTCGCCAAAGAACTTCAACGTCGCGGCCACGCCTCTTTAGCCATCGACTTGCGCGGACATGGAGACAGCGTTCGATTCAAGGCCAAAGAAGATACCCGCATGATCGACCGCACGCGGTTCACAGGGCCAGACATTGATCGCATGCTGATCGACCTGGAGGCCGCCAAGTCCTTCTTGATTGATCGTAATAACGACGGCGAACTTAATATCGAATCGCTCGCGATAATCGCCGCCCGTGAAGGTGCCGTTCCTGCCATCAAATGGACCGTTGCCGACTGGAACGTCCGCGACCTGCCGTCGCTGCGTCAGGGGCATGATGTGAAGGCCCTGTTTCTGCTTTCTCCCGTGATCGCCTTCAAGGGTTCCAATGCTCAGCCCGTTTTGACCGATCGCGCGCTGAACTCGCAAGTGGCCATCTTCATCGCCGTCGGAAAACGAGACAGCAAAGCTGTGGCCGATGCGAAGCGGCTGTATTCCACATTTTCACAGTATCGTAAGGACTTTTCTGGCGATTCCGCCGACATCGAATCGATTCTAAAGCAAGAGCCTAAGGCTAAGTCCAAACTCGAAGTTTTTTACGACGCTGACGACACCAATCTGGCCGGCACCAAATTGATTGGCGTGCAAGGGCTTAAAGTATTCGGCTGGATGTTGCGGTTCATTAAGCTGGATCTGGTCGATCGTGGCGATGAATTCGAATGGGCAGAACGAAGGCGTTTGTAGCAATGCGGTTGCTCATTGACGGCAACAATCTGCTCCATGCTTCGGACATATTCCCCACTGGAAAAGATCTATCGATCGCGGCGGCTCAGCAAGCATTCGTCGCGGCGATTTTAGCGGCGATGACTCCTGCCGAAGCCGCTGCAACGGTGATTGTTTTCGATGGGCCTGCTGCTCCCTCGGAGGCACTTCAGGCCTCCGGGCTCCGCGTGGTTCATCCCCGTCGTGGCCAGGACGCCGACGAAGTTATGGAAGGGCTGTTGGCTTCCCCGAAAGAACCCTCGCGCCTGCTAGTTGTTTCTAGCGATCATCGGATTCAACGCGCGGCACGACAGGCTGGGGCGAGTTACATCGACAGCGAAATCTATTGGCGGCAATGGAAGCAGCGGCAGCGGGCCGCACTCAATTCTGGGATAGACGAGGAAAAGCCACCGCTGGCAGGGGACGACGTCCAAGGGTGGCTAGATCTCTTTCGTCAGGCAGGAGAATAAGCGTGCATCCCATCCGACTGCGTGGCCCATGGAATATCCATCCGGCCGATGCCCCACACAACGGTCGCACCTTTGCATGGAACACGCAGCTCGCAGAAGTGCTCGCAGGAATAGCGCCGGGGGAAAAAACAGTGCTGTCGCGTCACTTTAATCTCCCCACAGGCATCGGTGGAACGGATCGCGTGGAACTCATGATCCAAGGACTGCCCCCAACAAGCGTGCGGCTTAATGGAGTCATGCTCGACGCGGTTCATTCGGGTCATGAATCTCGGTTTGAACTGACGACACGGCTGCAATCCCGCAACCTGCTCGAAATCGATTGGATGCGAACCGCAGAAGATTCTGCCTGCGACCAATCAACAACACGCGAAGTTCGCCTGGAAATCCATCCCGCGGATCAGCATCCTTGACCGCGCCTGCCCGCCACGTCATTCTGACAGGCACTTACGAATCAATCGACACTTCACGATCAAAAAACAGGTGCGCCGTGATTGCTCTCCCTCGTCTTCTCGCAGTTATGCTCGCTATTTCAGTAGCCGGATGTAGTCCCGCTGCGTCTCCCCCTGTCGCCAACGACTCGCCAGCAGTCACCGTCACCGCAACCAAGCCTACCAGTATGGTTGCAGCCGCGCCTGCTCCGCTGAAGTTGCTCACTGCCGAAGAAATTGAAGAGGGATGGATTTCCCTTTTCGACGGACAAACTACTTTCGGCTGGAAAGCAGAATCGAAAGCCGATTGGGAAGTAAAAGAGGGGGTGCTTTCGGTTTCTGCTGGCGATCCGGGGCTGCTTTGCACCACGGTGCCGTTTGACAATTATCAGCTCAAACTTGATTTTCGTGCAGGAGCCGCCACCAATAGTGGAATCTTTTTGCGAACCGCTCCGGTCGTGGGTAAAGATGACTTGCTCACCAAGTGCTACGAGCTCAATATTGCTGGCAGCGATAATCCATTTCCCACGGGGAGCCTGGTTGGGCGCGTGAAGGCAAAAGAAGTTCCTGCATCGACCGAGTGGCAATCGTTTGACGTCACCGTGAATGGTCCGCAGGTAACAGTGAAGCTGAACGGGGACGAGGTCGCCACTTACGAAGACCCTCAACCGATCGGCAGTGGACTGATCGGCTTACAACTGAATTCGGGTAAGGTCGAATTCCGTAACATCAAGCTCAAACCTTTGGCACTAGATAGTCTCTTCAACGGCAAGGATCTGACGGGCTGGAAAGAGCCGGAAATGAATGTCAGCAAGTTCACCGTCACGGAACAAGGTTGGCTCAACGTGAAAAATGGCCGGGGCTATCTGGAATCGGAGAAGTCTTACGGCGATTTCGTCCTGCAGTTGCAATGCATCAGCAACGCCCCCAGTTTGAACTCCGGCATCTTTTTTCGCAGTATTCCTGGCGAGAACATGAACGGCTACGAAAGCCAGATTCACAACGGCATTAAGAATGGGGATCCCACGCAGCCCGTCGATTGCGGCACGGGTGGCATCTTCCGCCGCATCAACGCCCGTCGCGTGATGGCCGAGGACGGTCAGTGGTTCAGCAAAACGATTATCGCCGCGGGGCCTCATGTTTCGGTCTGGGTGAACGGTTATCAAGTCACTGACTGGACCGATGAACGTCCCGCCAACGACAACCCGCGCAACGGTCTGCGGACCGCAGCTGGCACGTTGCAGATTCAAGGGCACGATCCGACTACCGATCTGTCGTTTCGCAACTTGTTCGCTCGCGAGATCGCGAAACGGTAGTTCTCGCTCAGGTACACCCTCCCATGCCCGGCGAACTCTCGTTTCGGCTCGACACGCAAAATGCGGCGGATTACGCTCGCGCTGCGGGGCTACTCGCGCCCGAAGCCAATGCCACCGTTCGCGAGTTGACCGGGGGCGTGTCGAATGTTGTTTTGCTGGTCGAGCCGACAACAAATCATCTTCCGTCCTTCGTCCTCAAGCAAGCTCGGCCGCAACTGCGCGTCACCGAGTCATGGCACTGTCCGGTCGAACGAATCTGGACCGAGATTGATGTCCTGCAAACGCTTGGGGAGCTGCTTGCGGATGCTCCGCAGTCGGCAAGCCTGCATCTGCAGGTACCTCGGCTGCTGTTCGTCGACCGACCCAACTTCTGCTTTGCCATGTCCGCCATCGATCCGCGGGTGCCGACTTGGAAAGATGTAATGCTCGCAGGCCGGCCAGCAGGTGAGCCGGCGATTGCTGCCGGCACTTTGCTGGCGCTGATCCATGCCCGCACCTGGCAACAGCCACAGATTCTGGAACGCTTTGCAGCGACAGAATTCTTTGAACCGCTGCGCGTCGATCCCTACTATCGTCATGTGCAGCGAAACGTCCCGGACCTATATCAGCCGCTGCAAACCTTGATCGATTCCCTAGCCGGCCATCGCCGTTGTCTGGTGCATGGCGATTTCAGTCCCAAAAATCTGCTGCTCGACGTAAACGAACTGACTCTGCTCGACTTCGAAGTCGGCCATTACGGTGATCCTGCTTTTGATGTCGGCTTCTTTCTGACACACCTGGTGTTGAAGTGGCTCTGGTCGGGAAAAGACACGCGTTACGGCGAAGTCCTCGCTGCTGCAGCGAATGCCTATCGACACACACTAACGCCTCAAATTGGTTCGGCAGAATGGAATTCCCTGCGCGAACGCTCGTTGCGAAATCTGGGGGGCTGCCTGCTCGCGCGGGTCGAGGGCAAAAGTCGCGTCGATTATCTCACCACCGCCCAACAGCAAAACGCTCGCCGGTTAGGGCGAGCGTTGCTGGTTGAAGACGATCTTCCCGCGGAACTTGCTCCGCTGTTTGACTTCTAAAGTTCGAACGCTCCGATGTCGTCCGCTGCACCACTCGGCCGCGGATTGCCGCGCTGGTCGGTCGTCAGCGTGGTGCTTCCCGTGTTGACTGCTGGGCTGGTCGGCTTCAAGGAGTGCGTGAACGTTGGCCCGCCGTAGTTGGCTAGCGGATTAAGGAGCGGATCCTTGCCCACAATGTCCGAGCCCAACGCGGTGAAGACCGCGTCTGCCTGGAATTCGACCAAGTTGAAGCCGTTGCTCGTCAAAGCACCAAAGATGTCTTTCCCTTGGGCAGCGGTGTTTCGGCCGATGATCGAATTCTGCGCGGTCAACGTCGCTCCGGCATTCACGTGGGCCCCGCCGCCACGCTGCACCGCACGATTGAAGGCTACCGTCGCACTGCTCAAATTCACGGTCCCGGCGAGCAGGTCAATGCCCCCCCCGACGGTTCCAGCCGAATTGGCCGACAAGGTGCTGTTGGTGATGTTCGTCGTCCCGGCCTTATTGAACAACCCGCCCCCGTTTTGCAGCGCACTGTTCGAATGCAGCGTGCTCGCTACCAAGGCCAAGGTACCGCCGTCGTTGTGTACACCGCCACCGAATCTGGCACGGTTGATGGAGACGGTTGTGTTGTTGACCGTCATGTTCCCTGTTGGCGAATTCCACAATCCGCCCCCTTCGTTGGCAGCGGAATTCTGCGTCACCAGGCTGTTGTTGATGACAACCGTCCCGGCACCGGTGATATGCAAACCACCGCCGTTCCCCGGCGTGCTGCCGACCGTGTTCCGTTCCAGGCGAACGTTGTTCAAGGTGAGTAAAGCGCCAACATTGTCCTCGATGCCGCCCCCCGCACGATTGGCAACGTTCGCTTGAACGATGGTGTTGGTCAACGTTGCGGTTCCACCAACGTTGTTAAACAAACCGCCGCCACTCCCTGACCCAGTCGTCGCCCGGTTGCCGCCGATTATGGCATTCGTGACGAGCAGCGTGCCGCCGTCATTGAAAATGCCGCCACCGCCATCGTGTGCTGCCGAACCCAACGCAGTGTTGCCGGAGATAAGCGTACCGACCGCTCCGTTGACGGTCATCGTCCCCGTGCCGTTCCATAAGCCGCCCCCTTCCACCGTTGCCACGTTTGACTGCACTCGGCCGCCGGTGATGGTCGAGTTTCCAACGCCGGTCATATGCAACCCGCCGCCGTTCCCAGCGCGGTTTCCAGTAAGTTGCACGTTGATCAAGGTGGTCCCTCCGCCCAACGCTCCGGAGTTATCTTCCACACCACCGCCAGCTCGCACCGCGTTGTTGCCGGTGATCGAGGCGTTGGTCACGGTCAAAGTGCCTCCCGCATCATTCAAAATCCCACCACCGCTACCGGCAGTCCCGGGAGCACGATTGCTTGTGATTCCCGTGTTCCCCAAGATGTTTACCGTGCCCCCCGCATTGAAGACACCACCACCACCTTGATCGGAACCAACGCCGTTCGCCACGTTTGAGCTGATCAATGCTCCGGTGATCGTCATCGTGCCCGTGCCGTTCCACAAGCCGCCCCCTTCTTGGCCGGCCGTGTTTTGCAAGTAGCGTCCACCATTGACGACGAAGGTTCCTGCGCCAGTCACATGGACGCCGCCGCCGTTCACGTTGGCGATGTTCTGCTGCATCATCACGTTGTTGAGGGTCGTCTGCCCTGTGCCAGAACTATCTTCGACACCGCCACCGGCTCGCACTGCAGTATTGAACTGCAGCGGGGTATTGGTCACGGTGAGCGTTCCTCCCGCATCATTCAAAATGCCGCCGCCGCTACCACCTACGCCGGTCGCTGCGTTACGTAGCATTTGTCCGCCGGTAACGGTGAGTATTCCACCTGCATTGAAGATCGCGCCACCCCCTTGGATATCATTGCCGGGCACATTGCTCGTGCCGTTGGCGACGTTGCTATTGAAGAGGGTATTGGTGACGATCATCGTCCCGGTGCTGTTCCACAGCCCACCCCCTTCGGCTGCCGCGAAGTTGTTGTTGATCGTGCTGGCATTGATGTTTGAATCCCCGCCGTTGGAAATGTGAATTCCACCGCCGCTTCCTGGATTCGCAGCCGGTGAACCTGCTCGATTGTTGGTGATGCGAGCTGCGGTCACGGTCAGGCCCAAGCCCACGCCGGAGTTATCTTCGATCGCACCACCGGCTCGGTTGGCCGTGTTGAAATCGAAAGTCGCACCGTTGATGACCATCGAACCATTTGCATCGTTCAAGATCCCGCCACCGCTGCCAGCCGTACCATTCGCGACGTTGCGCAGGAACTGCACGCCGGTGACGTTCACAATTCCACCCGCGTTGAACAAACCACCACCTCCTTGGTCGGAACCATCACCGCTGGCGATGTTGTTTTGGATGATCACCGTGTTGAGCGTCATCGTGCCGGTCCCGTTCCACAAGCCGCCCCCTTCGGAGCCTGCGGTGTTGCCCGAGATCGTGCCGCGGGTGTAATTCACCGTACCGGCACCCGTCACGTGCAAGCCACCACCGTTGCCGATCGTGCCCGTTCCCGTCACGGTGTTATTGAGCAGTTGAACCCACGGCAGATTGGTCGTGCCGCCGACCGTTTCGATACCACCCCCGGCACGAACGGCTGAATTCGCACGCAGGATGGTGCTGTTCACGGTCATCGTGCCGTTCAGGTTGAAAATTCCACCACCACTGCCGAGCGCGCCGGTAGCTAGGTTGTTCGCAATCGTGCCGCCACTCACATTGAGCGTGCCACCGTTGTTAAAGATCCCACCGCCACCGTCATCCGCAGCAGGCCCTGCCGCCGAGTTGCCAGTGATGGTCGACTGCGTGACAGTCATCGTTCCTTGGTCGTTCCACAAGCCACCCCCTTCGCGTGCAGCGAGGTTGTTGGTGATGGTCGATTGAAGCAAGGTGACGTTGCCGGTTCCGGACACGTGAATTGCACCACCGTTTCCGGGAGCAGCGACTGCCGGAGCAACCCCCGCGTTGTTCGCATTCATGGTCACGCCAGTCAGCCTGATCGTGCCTCCCCCCGCGTCTTCAATTCCGCCACCAGCCCGGTTCGCCGTGTTGCCACTGATCGTGCCGTAGAGAACATTCAAAGTTCCAGCGGCATTATTGAAGATCCCGCCGCCACTGCCGGACGCACCATTAGCGGTGTTGTTCGTGATTGTCGAATTGGTGGAGGTAAGTGTACCACCCGACTGATAGATCCCGCCGCCGCCATTGATTGCCGCTGGGCCGCTCGCGGTGTTGGCATCGATCGCCGCAAAGTTCAGTGTCAACGCTGAATTTGAAATGTAGATGCCGCCGCCGCTAATAGTAGCCATGTTGTTGGCAATCGTTCCACGTGTGATAGAAACGGGTGTTAAGGCAGCGATGCCACCGCCGAGGCCCACGCCCAAGGCTGAGTTTCCCGTAATCGAGGTTGCGTTGAGCACCACACTCCCAGAGATAGCGGATATGCCCCCCCCGCCGCCATTCGTAGCCGTGTTTCCCACAAGCTGCGAATTGAAGATGTTCAGCGTGCCCGCTGATTCGATACCACCACCATCAATATCGGCCGTATTGGAATTGATCCGGGATTCGCGCACGGTCAGTGACCCAGCATTAAAAATCCCGCCGCCAAAAGTTGCCATGTTGTCATGAATGAAAACGGACGCCAAGTTGATTGTGTTACCGGCCCCCGCGGAGATTCCGCCGCCGCTACCCGCCGCCATCCCACCTGTGATTTCAATATTCGAAATATTGACCGTATTCGCACCCGCCAAAACATTGAACACTCGGCTATTCCCTGCCGCATCGATTCTTACCGGCGCTGGGTTCGAATCGTAGATCGATAAGTGCCCTTCGATCTGCAACTCACCAAGGCCCGGATCGAGGGTGATCGTCTGGCCGTTCAAGGCCGGGGCGAAGCGAATGTAATCCGACAAGCCAACTTGTCCCGCCGGCGCTTCATTTACCGCAGCGTTCAAATTCGAAGCCTGGATCGCTTCACGCAAGCTGGTGAATCCATCCGCCGCTACAACATCGAGGGTGGTGTCGACGATGTAGTTCGTCATCACCTTCCGCTCTTCCAGGTTCTCGAAGAACAAGTGGCGGCGGTCGCGGGAAACCGAACGAGCTGTTTTACGAGACGGGCGAGAGAGGCGAGGGAACGCGGACATGAAGTCACTCCAGAAGAGTTCGCGAATAGTGCACGACCTGGGTCAGGTCGATGGCGAGTATAAGGGGGCTGTCAATAAACGTCAACAAACTCCATGGCAAATACTGTTAAATTGTCAGGAAGATGAAACCGAACGTTCAGGAACCAAAACAAACGCTTCGACGACTGAACGTCCCCAAGGCTCGGTTCCCGCAAAAGTTGGGGGCATCGGACGGATGTTGAACAGAATGCTGAACAAAGGTGAACAGGCCCGCGTTAGTCTCTTGGAGAAAATTGCGTTAAGCACGTCTCTGTCGTCGTAAGTGCATCACACCAAACCATTTAACGACAAAATCTGCGACTCAAGCTGTCAGCGCACCTGTGAGATCGTCGAGCCCCACGAAAATCCAGCAGAAGTCCGCGCTCAAGAGGGCAACTTCACAGGAGAGGTTGTGTTTCGGATGGTTCAAACGCTGTAGCTTCTGACCATACTGCGTAATCGAAAAAGATTGTCGCACAAGATGTCAGAAGCTGCGTCGCAAGCAACTTTTTGCAAGTTAGTAGCGACCGGCGAGTTCGGTAGATTGTTAAGCCTGGCACGCATCCGAAACGGATGGGAGACGGGATCGATTCTCGTGCCGGACATGATCAGGGGCCAATCTTGAGATGTCTTACACGCTGCCCGATCTTTGGGACCGCTAGACTTCTTGAAGACACAATGAGAATTATGTCAGGCACAGATAGCCGATCGCTCACAAGCTCGTAGTGAATTTTGCCTGACCAAATCGAATGCACCGCATCGGCTAATGACAACACCTCCCGCAAGTGAGGGAAAAAGTATGCGGGTGTGTCGCAAATTCGCCGTCGATGTGCTTGGCAGCAACACGCGCAGCTGGTGGTCGTGAGGCCGTCATTTTGATTTGCGACGAAGTAGACAGCAGACGACAACATCGTGTCGCGGCCCACTTGCGAGCACTTTTTTTTCACGCGCGAACCGCGCTATTTCTCGACGATTTCTCGCAAGTTTGTAACTTACCACTTTGAGAGCTGGCCCCAGGCGCTGTCAAGTTACAAGTGTCCGCTGGCAGTATTCGGTGAAGATTTCGTCGGGGGTTTGATAGTTTAATCGCTTGCGTGGACGTTGATTCAGTAACTGCTGCACTTCGGCCAGCTTACGTCGATTCAGGCCGCGAAG
>JBGSNR010000060.1:0-7814 GCA_041739545.1 Pirellulaceae bacterium
CTTCGCGGCCTGAATCGACGTAAGCTGGCCGAAGTGCAGCAGTTACTGAATCAACGTCCACGCAAGCGATTAAACTATCAAACCCCCGACGAAATCTTCACCGAATACTGCCAGCGGACACTTGTAACTTGACAGCGCCCATTTTCAACGTCGTCATATTTTTGTGATAAACGGATTATTTTTTGATGCACAGTTAATCGTGAACCGTTTGCGACACGGCTATAATGAAGTCGGTCGGCTGAACCGGCAGATTCTGGGGGCTGACTGGGTGCATCCGTTCATGCATCCATCGCACCACCACCGGCTGGCAGCAGTTTTTGCGCGCTCGTCGTTTGTATGGCGGAGTAACGCAGGCTGACTGGTGGCCGGTGATATGGCTACGGGGCAAACTGATTTGTCGATTGACTTGCCCTGTTCAAAACCCTACCAACCCCGCCGAAAGAGGCGCTAACAGCCAGGAATCCACTTCTTGGTGTAACCGCTAGTCAGCCCAGCAGTTAGTGTCGATGAATGAGGCGCGTTAACGGTTTCCAAAAATGGCTTTCGCCCCTCTGTTCACTTCCTGGTGATCGTCGGGCGGATCCCAATTGAAAAAGCCCCGAATTTTAATGCATCAAGCGTCGTGAATCGGAATCACGACGGTTGATCGGTCATTTGGCAAGCTGAGTGTTAAACTAGAGAAGCTCATTGCCGATTCATTTTGGCCGGTTGTTGTTGTCCTTTTCTGCAGGGTGCTCACGTGTCGCAGCTTTTGAAATCACATCACTCCCTGGTTGCCATCGCTTTTTTGGTGTTGGCTGGGCTCAGCGGAGGTTGCTCCTCCCCTACTCAGCCCACCGGCCGGCGAATTGACGACGTGGCCCCGGAGAAAAAGCCCGCGAAGACCCTGCCCGAGCGGATCGACGAAGCACTGGAGTTCACCATCCGCGAGCGGCGATTGGACTCCAAAGAGCAAGCCGGTTGGCAGGTGTTGCACGGAATTCTGGCCTTCGGGCAGGAGTTTCCGCTGCGTCACCAGGGAGCCGACGTGCAGGCGCTCGAATACCTGCTAACCGGCGGCAAGCTGAAGGGTTGGAACCTGTCCGAAGGGGACATTCTGGATGAAACCACCGGTCGCCGAGGGGTCCGGGCGCTGGTCGAGCGCGGTTCAATCACCGGCCAAGGGCATCGCGATCAATGGATCGGCTATCTCGCCCAAAGTGGTCAGCCGTTGTCCACCCGCCTGATCGTCGAAGGGAAAGAACACAACTTCGACGATTACATGCGGCAAGTGGAACTCGACGTTTATCAAAATGCCGATCAAGAATTCAGTTGGACCTTGATGGCCCTCGCCGCCTTTCGACCGACCGAACATACGTGGAAGGCCGGCGACGGCAGCGACTGGAGTGTCGCCAAAGTTTTAGAGATCGAGACCGCACAAGATCCTAATGACAGTCCCTGTGGCGGCATGCATCGCTTAAGCGGGATGGCCATGGCGCGCCAAAAGCGGATCGACGAAAAACTTCCGCTCGATGGTGCGTGGGGAGAGTGCGATACAAAAATTCGCAGCTATCTGAAGAAGATTGAAAAGCATCAAAACCCGGACGGCTGCTTTTCCACCAATTACCTCGCGCGCGGCGGAGCGGCCGTCGATCTGCCGAACGCCATGCACTGCAGCGGTCACACGCTGGAGTTTGTGATTCTGTCGTCCACCGATGAAGAGTTGAAACAGCCCTGGATTGAAAACGCCGTCAGTAACATGTGCGACCTGTTTCATCGCACCGAGCGCTTGGATTTAGAATGCGGCGCGCTATACCACGCGGCCCACGCGCTCGTGCTGTATCGGCAAAGGATGTTTGGGGGGAGGAGTTATTTGGAAGGGGCTGGAGTTGGAGTTGGGGCTAGGGAAGAGCAATCGAAAGACGCGGCGAAGACGGAGTGAGAGTGATTTCGGATTGGTCGCGTACTACAATTCTGAAGGAGGCGCATATGACTAAAACCTTACATGGAGTTATTCGCGGCAATACGATTGAGTTAACCGACGAATTGGGCGGTACTGAGGGACAGCAAGTTGAGGTGCGAGTTACTTTCATTCAGCCTCAGTCCGACGTTCCGACCGTCTCGACAGTTGCGGGTGCATTGAAGGACGATGAGCACTGGGACCGGATCATGGAAGAGGTCCACCAAGCTCGGAAGTCAAATCGGCGTAAACCAGTCGACTTCGAATGACCTACTTGCTCGATACCAACATTTGCTCGGCCTACATGCGTCGCCCTGGCCTGCTGGCGCATAAGTTCATGCAGTACTCAGGTCGTATGGCGATTCCGACGATTGTATTGGCTGAACTTTTGGCTGGAGCCTACAAACATCCCAACGCTCCGCGCGTGCTCGGACTGGTTCGTGACCTTCGTAAAGAAGTGTCGTTGTTGACTTTTGACGCACTTTGCGCCGAGCAGTATGGAATGCTTTATGGAGCGTTAGCCCAAATGGGTCTCGTCGTAGATGTGCCCGACTTAATGATTGCGGCTGTCGCGATAAAGAACAACTTGATCCTGGTAACGAACAATTCGGCGGACTTCAAAAACATTCCGGGGCTGCACCTTGAGGACTGGCTAACACCTTAGCCCTCAGGCCAGCATCATTTCCTACTCCCCAATAATCTTCACCAACACTCGCTTCTTCCTGCGTCCGTCGAACTCGAAATAAAAGATGTGTTCCCACGGGCCAAGATGCAATTTGCCGTTGGTGATGGCCACGACCACTTCCCGCCCCATGATCTGCCGCTTGAGATGGGCGTCGGCGTTGTCTTCGCCGGTGCGGTTGTGCAGATAGCCGCCCTTGGCCGGATCGCTGCCGGGGTTGAAGGGGACCAACTCTTCCAACCAGCGATCGTAATCGGCGTGCAAACCGCTTTCGTTATCGTTGATAAATACGCTCGCCGTGATGTGCATCGCGTTGACCAGCACCAGCCCTTCCTGCACGTTACTCTCGGCGACGAGTCGTTCGACTTCCCGCTGCAGCGAAACAATGCCGCGGCGTTGCGGCAGTTCCATCCAGAGTTCTTTGGTGAGAGATTTCATCCGCTGTACCCACGCCCCGTCGCTTCTTCCCCGCGCCCTTCGCCCTGTTCGCCTGACTCACACTTGCCGTGGCACTACTTCGGGATCAGCAGCGAAGCATGGCTAGCGAAGTGAATCGGCGGGCGCTTCGATGCCCGCCGAGACAGGGTAGGTCACGGGTTCGTGGTTCGATTAGGGATTAAAGCTGATCACGTTGGCCGTGCCGATAGATGAATTGGACGAGACCGCCAGGGTATCTTTCCCGACACCACCGTTGAGCTTGGCGAGGCCCATCACGCTGGAGTTGTTGAATGTCAACTCATCGTTTCCGGCACCAAACACTGCGTCGACCGATTGAATGCTACTGTTAAACACAGCCACAACGTCCCGATGCGCAGAGGTGCCGGTATTGAGCTTGGTTGCGCCCAGGAAGCTATCCCTTACAGTTACGCGATCGGCGCCCCCTCCCGTGAAGACACTCACGGTGTTTTCGAAGTAGACCGATCTCGCCATGATCGTGTCGTTCCCCCCTCCCGTTGTCATTACGACTTTGGTTTGAGCGTTTCCCGAAATACTGTCGAGCAGCACGTAATCGTTGCCGGCTTCGTTCAGCCCCGCGGCACCCGTGGCTCGCTGGGTTTTGACAGTCAACTGTCCGGCACCGTTGAATTGAGTGTTGCGAATACTGACGAAGTCACTTCCGGCCCCGGTATCCACCAGCAGTCCGCGGACTTGCGTATTAAATGAATCACCGCCAATGAACACAGCATCGTTGCCACCATTCAGGCGAATCGTAATTTTTTGAACCCCGCTAAAGGTCTTAACGGTGTTCGTTCCATTAATGGTGGTCGCCTTGCCAGTTAGCGTGGGAACACCCGGGGAACTGAATAGGCCATTAAATGCCCGCCCCTGAACCGTAATTTCATTCGACGAATTCTGCATCACTTGGATCGCATTGGGTTCGGCCTTACCGGTAATCACCAGTTCGGTTCCATTCAGCACCGCAGTAACATTCCCCGCACATGCCAGGCGACCTTCTAAAGATTCGATGTTCAAAGAGCGTTTGGATTTGTTTTTCATAAACATTCCTCGAGATGAGAAGCAGAAGGGAGAAGCGGAAATGCATCAGGACGGTACCATAACCAATAGCCCCTTTCAAGCAATTAGGGACAGTTAGTTCCGCCCGCTGATTTTCTACAATGCTGGATGCCTGAAGGCAGCTGTGCGGAGCGCGCACTTAGATTGAAGGGGTTCTTTCGTCGCAGGCAACTATCGCAAAATCGCCGTTAGACTTGCCCCATGTGCTGGTCGATCCACTTTTCCAACTCCTGCCAATCGACTGGGGGGAGCTTGGAAAGATCGGGCCGCAAACGCATCGCTTCCTTGATATAGACGTGCTTGACTTCCGCTTGCGGCCGGTCGGTATTCCAGTGAATCAGGATGCGGATGCAGCGGCGGAGACTGCCGGGAACGTCGACTTCGTAGGTACACAGCAGCGGCACATCAAGCCAGCCGAGTTGCCGGGCGGCGAGGGCGGGGAACTCAGCGTTCAAGTCGCTGGTGAGACTGAAAATGGCGCTAGCCACATCCTCCGTTTTGATGCCGTTGGTGCGGATCATCAACGCGAGCAGTTGCCGGGTGGCGGCCAAAATATCGTTCTTCGAATTGCTATCCGCGGTGGTGGCTCCGCGAATGCCGCGACAAAACATGGTCGTGAAGTTAAGAAGGGTTGAGGATCAAGCAGGTTTCAAGAGCCGCGGCGAGAGAAGCTAATTCCCTCGCAACTTGCAACTCAAGATACCAAATCGGCTGATTGTCGACAGCAGGTTGGTAAGGCCTAGTCCGTTTGGCGTGAACGGCCAGGATTATCGAAAATGGAAGCCATAAGCGACGGCCTCGGAGGGCCATCGTACGAGTTTCTACTTGAACTTTAGCCGCGTGAACTCCCGTACCCGATCTCGAATGGCAGGCTCGACCGGCAGACGTTCCATGCTGCTGGCTCCGTAAAAACCGACGACATTTTCCGTGTGGTCCAGGATAAATTGAGCATCGGACGGCTCGGCGATCGGTCCGCCGTGACAAAGCAATAGCACGTCCCGCGAAACCTTCCGCGCCGCATCGGCGATTTCCTGAACTAATTTGGCCGAGTCCTCCAGATTCAACGCCGACTGGGCCCCGATGGTTCCTTTGGTCGTCAGTCCCATGTGGGCGATGATGATATCCGCCCCAGCTTCGGCCATCGCCGTTGCTTCGTCGGCATTGAAGCAATAGGGGGTGGTGAGCAGGTTCATTTGCCGCGCGGTGCGGATCATGTCCACTTCCAGGCCGTACCCCATGCCGGTCTCTTCCAGGTTCTGCCGCATCTTGCCGTCGAAGAGGCCGACGGTGGGGAAGTTCTGCACGCCGGAAAAGCCGGCCGCGTCGATCTCTTTCAGAAAGAGCTTCATCAGCCGAAACGGATCGGTGCCGCAAACGCCAGCCAGCACGGGGGTATGTTCGACGACGGGGATCACTTCGCGGGCCATATCCAGGACGATCGCGTTGGCATCGCCGTAGGGCATCATGCCGGAAAGCGAGCCGCGGCCGGCCATGCGAAAGCGCCCTGAGTTGTAAATCACAAGCAGGTCGATGCCGCCAGCCTCGGACATTTTGGCACTGATGCCAGTCCCTGCCCCGCCCCCAACAATCGGTTGCCCGGCCGCCACTTTCGCCCGCAGCTTTTCGAGAATGGATTCGCGTGAAAACAGAGCCATGCCGTTTCTCCTTGAGGTGAGGAGAGTATATCGTACGATGCCCCTTCGAGATTGTCGCAAGTACGATGGCCCTCCGAGGCCGTCGATTGCAGCGTTTTGTACGATGGCCCTCCGAGGCCGTCGAATCGGTTTTCAAGCTGTCCCCAGGCTGCAGTTGAAGCCAGCGGAGATTTTCAAGCGTGCCAGCAAGAGTGAATCCACAATCGACGGCCTCGGTGGGCCATCGTACTTTCGTCTGCCCACTACTAGGCTCCCTTGCCGGCAACTAAGAATGGAGAGATGCCTGCACCCTCTGCCGACAAGCCACCCCCGGATTTTCCCGCGGGACTGAAGCCACCCCAGTTCCGCCTGCGGACTATGCTGCTGGCGATGACCGGCCTGGCGATCTTGTTTGCGGTGGCACGCTGGTGGAGCGCGCCGCTGGTGGTGTTTGTAGTCTTCTTCCTTATCGCGATCGCGCTCCACGTGGCCGGCAACGCGTTGGGCATGCAACTGCGAAGGAATCGGGGACGAGATCCGATTCCGGGCAGCGATCCGGCCACGGGAATGAGCCCCTCAACACGCGAAGCTTTGCCCCCTACCAAACTCGGCGACAAGCTTCCGCTCGGCCTGCCAATTTGGATTCTGAGCATCGGAATTTCCATCACCGCAGCGATCAGCGGCTGCATTTGGACCTGGTATCAACATGGTCGGCAGGCAGGTCTTGAAAACTACCTGGTAGCTGCCCTGGCGTTCGGCTTGCTCGGGGCGATCTGGTCGTTTCTGACGATCGGCTTTTTGCAGGTCACCATCAGCGCGATCCTGCAAGCCATTCGGGGACACGCTCAAGAACAACAAAGGATGCGCGATCGAGAGCAAGGACTGCCGTAGTTGCCAATTATGCGGCTGGTGGGCCAGGTTGATGGATGCCCTAGCACCAGTGGGGCGTGAAATACCAGCCCAAGGAACAGGTGCTGGGTGGAATATTGAGAGGCCGCATTACTATAGCAGGTCGAAACGAAAGATGCTTCCTGTAACCCAGCTTGCGATCGACCCTGGGGCAACCCGCGTGTTTTTAATCTTCCCAAGGAATAAATCGATGCGTTACACACTGGTCTCTGTTCTCGGCACACTGTCGCTTCTGATTTCATGGAGCGCCTTCGCGCAGCCTCCCGAGCATCCCGGCGCAGAGAATGCGTTGGCAATGATCGTTCTGGAAAAGAACTTTGGCGACCAACTCAAGTTTCACTCACGGGAAGTCGTGACCATCGCGAACAATGACAAAGTTCCAGGTTTAAATGGTCTGATGTTTATGAGGTGGAAAGGTGATGCACCGGGTACGGAAGTCATCGCTTCCGTCCAATGGTTCGAAAAGAAGGACGATCTGCTAGAATTTTACGCCAAGTCGACGAAGCGCGACGGCAACAAGTTAAGTCCGTTCGAAAAAACGACTCTCTGGAAGATCGGCGAATTCGGCTACTCTTGGACGGACGGTGAGCATTTTCTCGTTACTTTGGGAGGCTCCCCCACCCCTCCTCCAGAAATGATCAAAGCTTTTTTGGCCATGATTGGCAGCAAGGTTGCGGACGTTGAAAGGGAAGCCGAGAAAGCCAAGTAAGCCAGGCTCCAGTCTTCCTCAATCCCCTTCGAATTGACAAAGCTTGCGAGATGGTCGCAGGGTGGCCCAGGTTGGTTGACGCAGTCAACAACCTGGGTCAACAAGAAGCATCTGTCCGCCGTGTTACCTCCAATTCGCGTGGTCAATTCTAATGGTCTAGGTCGCGTTGGTCAGGCACGAAGCCGAGATAGGTCTGACACCGTTTAAGGGCTCACTTGCGTGACAAGAGGCGACGCAGCTTTCTTGAGAACGCCGAAAAGTTGAGTGAGGTTTCTTTTGTGCGTGATCGGCGCTGTCAAACTTGAAGTGTCCGCTATCAGCGGCTGAATTTACGTGAAGATCCACCGCCGGGAGGTTTGAATGAGGTTAGTTCCACAACTCTTCAAACGGAGTCCCGGCGATGGAAAAGCAACGGCAGTATCATCA
>JBGSNR010000061.1:0-51303 GCA_041739545.1 Pirellulaceae bacterium
GGCCTCAGCCAATTCCTGCTTCAGCCCAGCGTTTTCCCGCTGAAGTTCGGCGATCAACTCAGAATCACGGTGAGCAGTGGCCATATCCCAAGCATGACTGCAAGCACGACGAAAATGCAAGTAGGCTAAACACGTACAACAGCCAGAAAATCACTTTCGCACTTAAGGAGTTTTCAAACAATGACTTCCGGCGATTCAAAGGTGAAAGAACAGGTTTCCAAAATCGTGCTAGCACGGGCAAAGTTTCGCCCAAGCGGCGCGAGCGGTGTATGGGCCTTTAGTTTCGCACTGAGCGGCCCGCGGTTGCGGAGATTCCTGTGGCTTGCGACCCCTGCGAACACTTATAATCCGAGGTTGCCTGCCCACCTTGCGATTTGTCCCACCTGCGGATTGTTGCCATGCTGAATCTCTCCACCGGCCAAAAACACAACCGATTTTGCGACGGCGTTTCCCGACGGGACATGCTCCGGATTGGGGCGCTCGGGCTGGGGGGACTGACGCTGCCGCGCTTGCTGGAATTGGAGGCGGCCGCGGGGACAAAATCGTCGCACAAGGCAGTCATCATGATTTACTTGTGCGGTGGGCCTCCGCATCAGGACATGTATGACCTGAAGATCGATGCTCCCGCGGAGGTGCGCGGCGAGTTCAATCCGATCAAGACTTCGGTCCCCGGGATTGAGGTCTGCGAGTTGTTGCCGAACCTCGCCAAGAACATGCACCGCCTGGTGCCGATTCGAACGATCGTGGGGTGCAAAGACGATCACGCCGGCTATCAATGTTTCACCGGTCGTCTCTCGCAAGGAGAGCCGGCTGGGGGTTGGCCTCACTTCGGCAGTGTGATTTCGCGCCTGCAAGGGCCGCTGCTGCCGGGGGTGCCTCCGTTTGTGAGCTTGTGCTACACCACGCAGCACAAGCCATACAACGAACCGGGGGCGGGCTACTTGGGTCTGGGTCATTCTTCCTTCCGGCCGACCGGCGAAGGGCGTGACGACCTGGTGCTGCAAGGGATCAACGAATCGCGACTCGATGACCGACGCAACCTGCTGAAAAATGTAGACAACTTTCGCCGCCAGTGGGATCAGAAGGGGGCGATGGAGGGGATGGATGTTTTCACGCAGCGGGCGATGGGGATTTTGACTTCCTCGCAACTGTTCGACGCGCTCGATGTGAGCAAAGAGCCGCAAGAAGTGCGTGATCGTTACGGCATCGGCGACGCGACCAAGCCCAAGGGGGATGGTGCACCGCGAGTGCCGCAGAACTTGCTTCTGGCGCGGCGATTGGTGGAATCGGGCGTGCGGATTGTCACCGTGAACTACAGTTTCTGGGACTGGCACGGCCAGAATTTTAAGAACGCGAAAGAAGAATTGCCGGTTTTCGACAAAGCTGTATCCGCGCTGGTAGAAGACTTATACGACCGCGGCATGGATCAGGATGTGACGGTGATCGCGTGGGGCGAGTTTGGCCGAACGCCCAAGATCAACAAGGATGCGGGGCGCGACCATTGGCCGCGCGTTTCGTGTGCGTTGATGTCTGGTGGCGGGATGAAGACGGGTCAAACGATCGGCGAAACCGATCGGCAGGGAGGTGAACCGGTCAGCCGGCCGGTGACGTTTGAAGAGGTCCATGCGACGCTCTATCGCAACCTGGGTTTGAACCTGCAAACCGCGCCGCGGCTGTTCGACTTCCGAGGCCGCCCGCAGAGCATCATCGATAGTGAAGTGAAGCCGCTGAAGGAATTGATTTAGAGCAGCAGAGTTGGCCGCGGCAGGCCTTGGCTTAGTCTTTCCTGACTAATGGGCGCGAAGAAGATTTGACTGGCCGAAGGTTCGGCAGAACGAAGGTAGATCGGGTTGGCCCTTTCGCGCACGACGCTTCGGAGCGCTGTCGTGCGCGACCTGCACTGCCGGAACCGGGAGAAGCGGATTCCGGTAGTCCCCCAATTACGAACTTGCCTGGCCGTTGCCCAGATCGCGCGTTTCGGCCGGCTTCAGCGTGGCGGCCTTGCGATTTTCGCGTTGGATGGCTTCGTACACTTCCTGGCGGTGGACCGGAATGTCCGTGGGGGCTTCGATGCCCAGACGGACCTTATCGCCGCGGATATCGACGATTGTCACCACGATATTGTCCCCAATAATAATGCTTTCGTCGCGATGTCGCGAAAGTACCAGCATGAGTTGGCTCCTTCCTCAGAGCGGGCGTTTCAGGGTGCCGTTGTCGTTCCGCGAACCGGGTGAGGGGACAGCAGGGAAGAACAACGTTGGTTAGGGCAGGGATCGGGAGGTCGCCGCGAGCGAAGGATTTCACCCGCGGGGCCTCGATGCCTTCGCGAGTGGTTCGTTTCGCAGCAGCCAGCGTTGGAAATCACTTCCACTGCTGGCCTGCCTGATCTATCGGCCCAGGATGCTGGCATCATTGAACCCAGCATAAAGTGGTGGGACTTTTCGAGCAGTGCTGGCTGTATCAAGCAATCTTGCGGCGCTGACTCGTCCGATTGCCCAAGACAAAACGAATGGGCTGCTCGTCCGTCGTTACGACCTGACGCCCGATGCGTCGATCCAGGTTAATAATCAGCGGGGCCCGCAGATTCAGCGAATATTCCTCTGCCTCCTTGTTCAGCACGGCCAGGACAAACGCCTGATGTTCCTGGCCGAGCTCCAAGGGTTGCACCTGCGAGCGCTTAACCTGCACCTGATAACCGGGGGCGTACCGCCGCGGACTGGCAACGGCGAGCGCAATTTCCGGCCGGGTGACGCATTGCAGCCAGCCGATGGTCTCGACATGGTCATCTGCCAGGAGCACCCAGTGCTTGAGATCCTCGAACGCCATCACCCCCTGCGGAAACAGGAGAATGTCTTCGGGCTCGATATCCACATCGCCAAAACGGGCCGTTTCAATGCGCATGGAGGCATCCTTTCCAACCAGGCAGTATTTAAGCGTGCAGTTCCTGGGCGAGCATTGTCGCGCAGGCTGTAATTCCTATCGTCGAGGGAGCGGCGTCAATTTCAGCAAAACGGGTACAACGGGCAAGGAAACTGATGCTGGCATAACAAAAGCCAGGGGACCTTAAGAAATTTGGTCATGACCGGCGGCAATTTCATTAAGGGACTGCGTGTGACAGCTTCAAAGTTGGGCCGGGAGCAAACCTGCGGCAGGATCAACCGGAGTTGTGCGATCGTGCAACACAGGGCGAAACAACGGCGGGGAGAGGCGGAATTGAACATCGGCCTGGCACTGAATGCTGGTCGCGGCTGCTCGATCAATCTCGCGAGCCGTTTCTAGCTGAATTTCGGGACGTTTGAGCTGATCTGATTACCAGTCCCGCGGGCTGCAAAAAAATCTGCGTCACTTGTATGTCGCTGGCACACAACCTGCTTTCAGAAAGAGATGTTCGCGATGAACGAAGCGAACGGGCCGCGTGAGCTTATCCCCTTCCTGGTTCCCAGGAAACGCGGCCGGCATGGATTGACCTGAGTATGGTTCGGCTTGTGCTTGTTGCTCTGATTGATTGATCGACGATTCCTTTTCACTTGATATTCAACCACTCACTTTGAGCTGGCTGGAGGGACCCGGCGTCCATTTACGGGAATTTGCCTTGCCCCTGGCTGTTCCGTCTACCAACTTGTTGTTGGTACGCCGGGTCCTCCTTTTTATTTGGGCGTTTCGATTTGAGGGAAGTAGATCGGCGAAGGAAGCGTCTGTGGCAGGTCACACGCATGTACTCCAAACTGCACAGATTTGTTGCGCACTATCGGAGCTTCCGCTCCATTCGCCGCTGCTGCAAGTACTGGATATATCTGGCCACGGCTGTAGGCGATTTGAATAGGTAATCAACGTTGCAGAAAACGTGACAGGCAATAACAGCGAAGAGCCCGCACGAATAGAGCAGGATCACCGAAGTCGCGTAGAATATCAGGATCGAAACAGTCCACTTTGGTCCTTGATAGGCATGCAGTGCCAGGCAAAGGATCAATCCCATCCAGATGCCCCACCACGCATTGCCGACCAGATTGCCGAGAAAGAAAACGAAGAAGCCGCGGTAAACGATGTCTTCGAATGCCGGACTGAGAAAGGCCGTATTCAAGGCCGACAAATTCCGAGTCATAAATCGACGTGAATAATTTTGCTTCGTGACATTTGCAAAGTACATCCAGTCTTGGTGCGACATAGAGTTCCATGACAATTCGTCGGAGCTATAAGCAAAGCTGCGGACATTCATCAATACGACCGCTCCGATGGCGCCGCCAAAGATTGCCCATGGACGACTAAATTCTCCAACGTCGGGCCACTGCCAGACGCGCCCATAGGTGAGGAGAAGCACAAACATTGTCGGGAAATGCGTCAGGATTCCCCACATCACTCCGTCAAACGTGGGTCGTACGTTGCCGACTTTCTTGGGAACGTCTTTCGCTTGCGAAACCCGGGATCGTAGCGACTCGAACAGTTGCGGCAACTGAAGTACGAATAGCGCGCCAAGCAGGGCCACACGACTGAGTCGCAGCGATTCGGGAAGATGCGCATCCAATCCATCGAGCACTGTCATGCTGAGCAAATGAGCTGCCCCCATGAACACCGACATATAAAAACCCATATACAGCAATAACTGTTGCTGGGCCTTCGTCGGCGGGCGAAATGTCCACTCCACCACGCCATCGTAGATTTTCCTCAGTCGAACTCGCGGTTCCGTGCTCTCGTCCGACTTCACTGGAGATGAAACTTCGCTCATGACGATCTTTGAACTCAGGCGACCTACCTCCGTTCACTGCGAAAAGAACTCATTGAGTCCAGAATCCTAGACTCGGAGCAAGCTCAGTTTGGGCAAGTACGGTGCTCGACGTAATTAGCGGGCAAGCCATCGTGGCACGACGCTCAGCCGATTTAAACTCGACGTACGTAAATTCAAACCCAGACTGTTCGCAACCAGAACGCACACTCATGCCGCGGAGCGACGTCCCACAGACTTCAGACGTCGGTCAAAACTGCCATCGGCCCCCGCAAGACGTCTAGAACAACTCCTTAATCTCCGTCTTCCCAAAATCGACCACCGGCATCGGGCGGTTCGCGGGGCCGGGTAGAACAGTATCCAAATCGATCCCCAGACTGCGATAGATCGTGGCGACCACTTCGCTGGGATCGGCAGGACGTTCGGCTGGATACGCACCACTGGGATCGCTTTTGCCGATCGCGCGGCCCCCTTGCACGCCACCGCCGGCGAAATAGGTGGTGAAGCATTGGGGCCAATGGTCGCGACCACCCGCAGGATTGATCCGCGGCGTGCGACCGAACTCGGCCAGATTGCAAACGAGCGTGTTTTCCAACAGGCCCCGGTCGGCAAGATCTTCGATTAGCGTGCCGTACGCCTGATCGTACATCGGGGCGACGATGTTCTTCATTCCTTCGATGGAAGTGAACGGCGAACTGCCGTGAATGTCCCAGGTGATCTCGTTGAAGACTGTCAGAAAGGTGTTGACCGTGACAAATCGAACCCCCGCTTCGATCAAGCGTCGCGCCAGCAAACAACATTGGCCAAAACGATTCAGGCCATAACGTTCGCGCATCGCCTGGGGTTCTTTTTGCAGATCGAACGCTTCGCGTGCCGCGGGGCTGGTCATCATGCGATAGGCAGCCTGGAAGTTTTCATCCATCAGCTTTGCCGACGGGCTGGCTTCGAACTGAGCGACTTGCCCATCCACCACCTCGCGCAAGCGGCGACGACGTTCCAGCCGAGCTTCGCCGATATTCTGCGGCGGCAAGAGGTCCGGCACCTTGAAATTCGGCTTGGAGGGATCGGCGTTCAACACGAATGGCTCGAAAGCCTGACCCAGAAAGCCTGGGTCTTGCCCGTGCGGAAGATTGCCGCCGGTGTTTCCCATTTTCTCCGGCAGCACCACATGCGGCGGCAGATCGGTCTTGCGACCGCGCAAGTAAGCGAGGGCACAACCGACATGCGGCGTGATGAGTCCACCGGTGAAGAGTCGACCCGTTTGCAGCATCTGATGCCCGGTATCATGCACGGCAGCGGCGGTGTGATAACAGCTTCGCACGATCGAGAATTTATCCGCGACCGCGGCATGTCGGGGCAGAATCTCCGTGATTTGGAAATCCCCCTTGGTGTCGATTGGCTTGAAGGGCCCCCGAATTTCTGCGGACGCTTCGGGCTTGGGATCAAACGTATCCATCTGGCTCGGCGCGCCCAGATTGAAAATCATGATCACCGAGCGGTCATTGTTCTTGTCTGCCGGCTTCTGCAGTTCCTGGGCGGCCAGAAATTCTGGCAAGGTCAAGCCAATGGCTCCCAATGCGCCTACTTGCAGAAAATCGCGCCGGCGGATGCCATCGCAGGTATGGGCTGAACCAGGGCCTAAAAGCTTCAACATAAGGTTAGCTGACGAGAGAAACGGCGAACCGAAGGAAGAATTACCTATTTCGCAGAGTATCAATCGGCATCGCCCGACGCAACTTTTTCAGGTCCGAAGTGGTTGTGGGAATTAGGCAACGGAACTGTAATTACCGGCGCAAGCAGTATCCTGAACACCACTTAGGAATCTTCCACGCGTCAAAAGCGCTGTTCCGTCGCTTGTCACTCTTCCCACGTTCTTCTAAACTTCATGAGGTCGAAGTTTTAGCCACCGAGGGAACGAGTGCGCTTCGCCCCAGCCCGGTTCCCCATTTCCTCATTTCTATGAGCGAATTGCACCACGAATGCGGCATTGCCGCGGTCTATCACCTGCCGGGTGAGGTTAGCCCCCTGTGTCCCGACGGCGGACCTGAACATGCCTCCCGGCTGATTCCGCGGATGCTGCTCGATATTCAGAACCGGGGCCAACTGGCGGCTGGGATGAGCGTGTTTCATCCGAATTTTGACCAGCTGCTCGAAACCTATAAAGACATTGGCAGCGTGACCGAGGTTTTTCGCCTATCCCATCGGGGAAAGTGCGAAAGCTTGATGCAGAAATACTCCGGCCGAGCAGCCATCGGCCATGTCCGCTACGCCACCTGTGGCGAAGACGACGTCAACTACGCCCAGCCCTTCGAGCGCCAGCATCTGGAAAAGCGGAAGTGGTTCGCGTTTGCCTTCAACGGTCAACTAGCGAATTATCAAGACCTGAAAGACAAGCTCCTCAGCGAGGCCGACTATCATCTGGCCCGCGAGAACGATACCGAAATCATCATGCACGAGATTAGCCGGGAGCTTTCCGGCGATCGTCGACCTGCGCTACATGAGCTGATGGCGAACATTTCAAAAAAGTTCGACGGCGCGTATTGCCTGGTGTTTTTGAACGCACAGGGAGATTTGCTCCTAGCCCGCGATCCGCTCGGCATCAAGCCGCTGTGTTACGCCCAAGAAGGCAATCTTTTCGCGGCGGCCAGCGAAAGTGTGGCCTTGCTCAATCTGGGCTTTAAGCCGGAGAACATCCATTCGCTCGATCCGGGCGCATGCATTACGATCGTCGAAGGGAAGCTAGAATTCCATCAGTTCGCACCGTCGCCAAAGAAAGCCCATTGCTTCTTCGAGTGGATTTACTTCGCGAACGTGGCCAGCACGCTCGATAACCGGAGCGTTTATCTCTCCCGGACGAAGCTCGGCGAAGAACTGGCCCGGCTCGAACGATTGACGAACGAAGTGCCGATTGACGAGGACACCATCGTCGTCCCAGTCCCTGATACCAGCAAAGCGGCTGCCGACTCGATGGCGTATCACCTCGGGATACCTTCGCGCGAAGGATTAATCCGCAACCGCTACTCGGGACGCACCTTTATTGAAGGAAGTAGCAACCGCCGGCGGAAGGTCGAAAGCAAGTACACGCCGCTGCGGGAAGTGCTGAACGGCAAACGAGTGTTTTTGGTGGAGGATTCCATCGTTCGTTCGACGACGATGCGCGTGCTGCTGGACCGGATTCGGGAACTGGGCGGGGCGAAGGAAATTCACGTCCGCGTTGCCTGCCCGCCGATCATCGCCCCGTGTTTCTACGGCATCGACATGTCGACGGTCGACGAACTCTTTGCGCCCAAGATTCTTCGCGGACGGCCAATGAGTCGGGAAGTCGAAACGGAAATGGCCCAGATCCTGGGTGCCGATTCGCTCCGTTACCTGCCCGTCTCCGCGATTGCCGAAGCAGTTGGCTTTCCGCCCGAAGGAAGTCTTTGCCAGGCATGCATCACGGGCAAGTATCCGACCCAATGGGGTCAGGATCTTTATCAGCACGCCCTGACGAATCTGGGTGCGAGTGAATGTGGCCGCAGGACGTATGAAGTTCAGCACACGCTGAATTTTTGAGCTTGGTCCGGAACTGCCTGCCAGCTTCTCGAAATCTTTCTCAATGACGTTGGGTTTCGCGTGATCATCGGCTGCCACAGAGCAAGATTAAGGTAAGGATTAAGAGTAGGAAGAAGATTAAGAGCAAGAGTAGGAGTACGATAAGGAGTTATGCCCGCGCATCTCCAGGACGAACCGCCAACTTCCTTTTCTAAATCCATTCCTGGCCTACTTCTTCTCGCCATCGCCTATCTTGGCTTTGTCAGCATCGGCCTGCCCGATACAGTCGCTGGAATCGCCTGGCCTTCCGTCAGGCAAACGTTCGAATTGCAGCAAAGCGCGTTCGGCTGGGTCTTCCTCGCGCTGGGGAGCGGCTATTGCTTATCCGCCTTCTTCGGCGGCAGACTCATGCTGGCACTCGGCATCGGGTCCCTCCTGACCATCAGCAGTGCCCTTGTCGTGGCTGCCATGTTTGGCTTCGCGGCCGCACCCGTCTGGCCGGTGTTTGTTGCCTGCGCGGTGGTTTGGGGACTCGGTTCCGGCGCCATCGATACGGGGCTGAACGCTTACGTCTCCGCTCACTTCTCGGCGCGGCACGTCAACTGGCTGCACGCGTGCTATAGCCTCGGAACCACGCTCGGTCCGCTTTTGATGACAGCGGTTCTCGTGCGCGAAGGTTCGTGGCGGTTCGGCTATGGACTTGTCGGCGGCATGATTCTGGTCATGACAATCTTGTTTCTCGCCACGCGCCGTGCCTGGGGAGAACCGCCGGCAGCAGCGACCGACGACGATGGGAACCAGGTCGGCATGTCGGCCGCGTTGCGCCAACCGCTTGTTTGGCTGCAGATTCTGGTGTTCTTTTTGTATGTCGGCCTGGAGTTCACCGTGGGGCAGTGGAGCTTCACCCTGTTGACCGAATCGCGCGGCATTTCGCAGGAAATTGCAGGAATGCTTGCGGGAAGTTACTACGCTGGGATCGGCATCGGACGGGTGCTGTTCGGCATGATCGCAGAACGGGTAGGACTCGATCGGCTTCTCCGCGGCTCGATACTGACGGCGCTCGTCGGCGCGTTGCTGTTCGCGTTCTATCCTGCCTCCGGTAGTTACCTCGGCTTGGCTTTGATCGGCTTTGGGCTCGCGCCGGTCTTTCCGTGCATGATGGCCGGCACTCCACGGCGACTAGGCTCGTTCGCCGCGCACGCGTTCGGCTTTCAGGTCAGTGCGGGAATGCTCGGCGTGATGATCGTCCCGAGTCTGGCCGGCGTGATAGCGGAACGAATGGGGTTGGAAGTGGTAGCGAAGTTCGCGGTGGTGTTAGCAGCGATTCTCTGGGCCGCCCATGAGGTTCTGGTGAGAGGGAGCAGAAAGCCCAGTTAGACTGGGCCATAGGGGCTATCCGCAGCGGCGGCCGGAACTCGTCTTGGAAGGTCTGTTCGTCTTTCGCACGTCATTCTTACGAGGTTTATCCTCGCAAGATGGGCTGTGTTGGCTCGACGCAAAATTTCTCGGCCAGAAATCTCAAGATTCGTCTCTCCGGAACGAATAGCACTTCACCCACGGGGCTTTTGTTTGGGGAGCGATAGGACAGGAGTCGTGCAATGTTCGGCAAGCCGCAATGGTTTAAACCAAAAACCTGGGGATGGGGAGTTCATCCAGTTACCTGGCAAGGGTGGGCTTGGGTGGCAGGGTGGCTGGGGGTAATGCTCGTCCCGTACGTTTCGTTCTTGTCGAACCACATGTTTGTGGAAGGCTTTATCTGGCTGGGGGCGATGCTGACAGTGATGATCGGCGACGTCTGGCAGATTCTGCGAGGGATGCGGCCCCCCACGCCGCGCCCAATCCCAGTTCCCAAACAAAGTCCCACACCCCATCAGCCGGCTGCAAACAAAATGCCCGACGACGGAATTTTGTTCCTGGGTGAAACGCATAACCGACCCGTCGGGACGAAGAACTACGACTTCCGCGTGCGGCAGTAAGCACAAGCGGCGGCATCCAGGCGAATCGCGTCATATCACTGCCACACTGTCGTGACTCCGCTCGTTTCTTTAGCAATTTTTCACCAATTGCACGGATGACCCTTGTCAAGGCATCCCACGGGCCGAATAATCACGTCTGAAACGTCGGCAAAGCGGGGCTGGAACGGCTGAATCAGGCCGCCACTGATCCTCGCGTCCGGCGACACTTCGCTCCCACGCCCGACGGATCGCCGGCGGCAGAAAGGATTCGTTTTGATCACGCGCATCACCGGGAAGCTACTCCGGCTGGAAGAACAGTCGGTCACGCTGGGGTTGGAGCCGTTCGAGTACGAGGTGCTGATTGCCGGTCACACGCGGCGTCACTTGCAAGGAGATCTCGGCAAGCCGGTGAGCCTCGCAACCATTCACTATTTGGATGGCGATCCGTCGCGCGGGCGTGTCACGCCTCGTTTGGTCGGCTTTGTGAACGAAGTCGAAAAAGAATTTTTTGAGCTCTTCTGTTCGGTCGATGGAGTCGGCGCGAAGAAGGCGCTACGGGCGATGACGAGGCCCGTGAAAGACATCGCCGTGATGATCGAAGAGCAGGATACGAAGGGGCTCTCTGCACTGCCGGGAATTGGTCCTGCGACGGCGGAGCGAATCATCGCCAAACTGCGCCGCAAGATGAGCAAATTTGCACTCCTCGTGGCCAAGGAAGAAGTGTCCGAAGCGGTTGCGAACCACGATGTGATCGACGCGACCTATCAGGTCTTGCGGCAGCTCGGTCACAGCGAACCTGAAGCCCGCAAACTATTGGAAAACACGCTGAAATCCAAGAAAAAGTTCAACGACGTGGAAGACCTGCTGCAGGCCGTTTATCAGCAGACGCAAGGGCAAGGGTAAGAGCGCAGGGACAGTGGTTCGAAGGGGCAAAGGGAGAGAAAGAATGACTGGCTTCGGGAGCCGCGTGGCGCGGTAAAACGATGCGGTCAAATTTCATTCGAGAGGGTTTTTTTGTGATCACGCAAAACACTTCGCAGGATGTCGGCGTGCGAGAAAAGTCTTAGTTGACGAAGCACAAGAATCGAAACGACGAGCGACCTCGCCGAGTGCGTTTGAGAACAGAAAAAAGTGTGCGTCGCGCGATGAAATTGTTGCACTTCGCACGATTTCCTCTTGACGACTTGTACTAGGAATTGCTTCAATACGTCGCAGCAGTGAGAGTGACAACGTCTAAGTTGTCAACCGGAATTGCGATCGCAGGCGGAATCGAACCTTGGAAGGTTGAGCCGCAGCGAAACTAGATTGCATGGAAGCCACGATTGAGAAAGGGCCCTTTCTCGAAAGTGAAACCATAAAGAGCTTGGATGCTGCTTCGCCCGGCTGGGTGTCGGGGAGCGAAGCTAATTACCAGAACGACACCCGTTTGAGGAGTTGAACGATGGCTACGAAGAAAGCCGCTAAGAAGGCTGCTGCCCCTAAGAAGGCTGCTGCTCCCAAGAAGTCCCCGAAGAAGGCCGCTAAGAAGGCCAAGAAGTAAGCGGCTGATCGTCGCTTCTTAACGAAACAACGAGAAAGACCGGCGGCTGCTTCAAATGGAAGTGGTCGCTGGTCTAAATTTTTTCTTGGATGCGGAAGCGTTCTTTCCGGCGCTAGGTCGCGGCCACAAACTGTCGGCACAGGTCTGCATACATCCCGCCGTGGGCCAGCAGTTCGGCATGCTTGCCGCGCTCGATAATCCGCCCTTCTTCCAGCACCAGCACCTGGTCTGCATGCCGAATCGTGCTTAGCCGATGGGCGACGATAAAGCTCGTTCGCCCCTCCAAGAGTTTCGCGAGCGCCCGCTGAATTCGCATCTCGGTCAGGGTGTCGACCGAACTAGTCGCTTCGTCCAGGATCAAAATTCGCGGGTTCGCGAGCATCGCCCGCGTGAAGCAAACCAGTTGCCGCTGTCCCAAAGAAAGCTGAGCCCCCCGTTCGCCTACCTCCGTCATTAGTCCTTGGGGCAACCCCTTGAGCATGTCGAGGCAATCGAGCGTGCGAGCGGCTTCAATCACGTCCTCGTCAGTCGCATCAGGCCGGCCGACACGGATGTTGTCCAGCACGGTGCCGGTGAACAGGAAGTTCTGCTGCAGGACGATTCCCATCTGATGATGGAGCGAATCGCCGGTGATCTGCCGCGTATCGTGACCGTCGATCTGCACCGAACCGAACTGTGGCAGGTAGAAGCGGGAGATCAGGTTAATGATCGACGATTTGCCACTCCCCGTGCGACCCACCAAGGCAATACTTTGTCCCGGCTCCGCTACGAAGTTGATCTCGTGGAGCACAAGCCGGGCGGGGTCGTAGCCGAAGGAGACATCGCGGAACTCCACCCGTCCGGCAATCGGCGGCAGCGGGTAGGCATCGGCGGCATCGGTCCATTCGGGAGGTCGATCGAGCAAGGCAAACACCCGCTCTGCCCCTGCCATGGCCGTCAGTGCCTGGTTGTATTGATTTCCCAAAATCTGAATCGGATGGAAAAAAATATTGGCGAGGAAAAAGAACTGAATCAGGTCTCCCGCGGGAGTTTGAATCTGCGGATTCAGTACGCGATAGCCCCCAACCACCAACAGGGCGGCCACAAAGAACTGCGTATTGAATTCCAGCAGCGGCATCAGCGCCGCTTCCGTGCGAACGGCCCGGAACACGTTGTTGCCGTGCCCATTCAGCAGTTCGCGAAACAAGCGAGCGTTCACATCCTGTCGCACAAATCCCTGCGTCACCCGGATGCCGTTAATCGATTCGGCCAAGGTGGAGGTCAGCCGGCTAAAGCTTTCCTGCGTCGTTCGGTAGGCATGACCTAGCTGGGTGCGAAACGTGCGGTTCAAAATCCACAGGATCGGGGTCATGGCGGCCACCACGCTGAACAGCACCCAATCGTAGTACAGCATCACCGCACCGGCCACGAGCATTTGCCCGCAGCCAACCAAGCTCACGAACAGCACATCCTGCACGCCGATCCGCAAGGCTTCGCAATCGGAAGTCACACGACTGATGATCCGGCCGATCTTGGTCTTGGTGTAAAAGCTCAGGGGCTGCAATTGCAAATGGGCAAAAATCGCCGAGCGCAGATCGTGAATGACCGCTTCCCCCAGTTCGAGCGCGTAGCGTTGCCGGAAATGAAAAACAACCTGCGTGAACAGGCACAGAACCAGCAAGCCACTCGCCTGCCATAGAATCTGCGACCAGGTCGAATTATCTGCCCCGTCGATGATCGTCCCAATGGACCAGGCAATCGCGGGCAACTGAATCGCCCGCAGCACCACGCACACCAGCAAGATATTTCGCCGGATCCAGTACGGCCGCATGTAGCCGAACAGCCGACGGATCAGGCCCAGGTCCAGAGGCCGCTTGTCGGGCTCTCGATCCGGATCAGTGCCGCGCGCGGTAAGAGTCAATTTGGAGGGAGCAGCGGGGGCGTTCATCTTTTTCAGATTAACCGAAATAAAGGAACTCGACAGGGCGGTTTCTCGATACGCTGGCCGCGATCCGCACGTACGATGGGCGTGATTTGAATGTACGATGGGCCTCCGAGCCCGTCGCAATCGTCCTTCGCTACTTGGCTGTAATGCGCGGTAATTTTGCACCGCTGTTGTCGAAGTTTGTTGCCGAAGAATGGTGCGAATTCGCCGTGGTTTTCTGACAAAGTGCCTGAATTTTGCAACAAGAACCCCGGTTTTTCATCTCGGTTTTGTTGCAAAAATCAGTTTTCCGCGGGAATTTCGCGCTACTTTTGCAACAAAGCACCGTTTTTGTCACGATTTGCGCCAAACTTGTTGCAAAAAGATTGACCTCCCGTCGATCGAATTTTCAAAGAGCAGTTGCCAAGCCCAGCCGTGCGCAGCGCCCACTGCCGGAGCAGACAGCAAACCGATCCTCTCGAATCATTGATTACTTGTCAAGAGTTATGCAGGATACATGGAGCTGCCGGGGATTTTACCAGAGTTAGAGAGGACTTCGGAGCATTTTTCAATTGGCCCGAACCCTCGGTTCCTTTACCGGTGAGTCGCTTCGCGAGCGAATGGAGGAGGGAAGCAGAGTTCTGTCAGGGACGGGGTCCCTGATCTACAAAATTAGCCACCCGGTGCACCGAACCTACACGGCTAGCGCAAGCATGTTCCTAGCGCTGGGAGTATTCATTCAACAATCACCTGCTTCAACTTTGCCGTTCCGCGCCACACGGCAACCTCGGCAAACACGGGTCGGCGCCTGCGCATTGCATCTTCGATCTCTAACCCCTGACCTTCTTGAACGAAATAGGCCTCGATACCGGTGCGGATCAAGGAATTATTCCACGCTGCGCTCCGTCCGCGAATGTAAACTCCTTCCGTGGGCTGAACCGCAGCGTAGCGGTCCTTAGTCCAATAATTCTCACCGGCGACCGGCTTGAGGAGGATGAATACTTCATGCTCGCCGTAGGTATCATTCCAACTTCCTGGCATGTCGTCGCCGGCAGCGGCTGAAAGGCGACTAAAGTCGTAATTGAGCGTGACGTAATCGCCGCGAAACATGTCGCGAGGGTCAACCGGTTCGACCTTTAAGCGAATCGTTTGGCCGAACTGGTATGGCAAATTGTCGACCACGACCATTCCCGTCAAAAACGTGACTTGCCCAGCCGCCACGACGGCAAGCCACATCAACTTGCTAAGACTCAACATGCAACACCCCGTTTCGTTTTTGCCAGAACCAGGCCAGGCCACCAATCGATACGCCGCATGCTGCGAACAGCGCTGCTGCCCCGAGCATGCCTGCCTCGAATCCAAATAGATCGCTGTATCGCAGTATCATCCAAAGCAAAAAGTAGGTCACACCTGCCGCAAACGGACTGCCGCGGTTGTCGCGCACTCCAACCCGCATTAACCAAATCGCCAGAGCAACCATTGCGACATTCGCCAGCAAGGCGGATGCCAAATTGGCATCGCTCGTCCGATCTCCATCCCGGGTAAAGACCATCAGCAGGGCCAGAGCGGCCATCACCGCGGCCAGACTTAGGGGCAGCCACTGTCGTTGACGGATATCTGCGAAAAGAAATGCGCGGGGAAAATCACCTTGTTCTAAGGACCGATAGCGCATAAATTCGGCTGCCGCCACAGTGAGCGCGGTGAGTGACGCGATGATCAAGGTGAGAAACACTGCGTGGCTGGCCGGTTCGGGACGCATCCAGGAATAGTAGTTGTGATAGCTAAGTGGAATCAGCGCGCTCCCGAAAAGGATCGCTCCAAATAGGCGGTAAGGAATCGCCATTCTGCTCTTTGGAAAATGACTTTCGCCCAAGATTAGCAGCAAAGCACCAACCGCCCCGATGAAATTCGCCGCACCCGTATACCAGTGCCAGGCTGTCGGTTGCAAGCAAATCCAAAAAACTAAGGCGGGCAAATAAACTGATATGCGAAATGGGCAGGACCGTCGATAAGCAAGCCACATTCCAGGAACGATCAGTAGCGGAGCCAAATAAGCACCGTTCGCAATCGGCCACCGACTGCCAAATAAGAAAGCGCCAAAGTGCCTATAGCCGACAATCTCCGTGCCGACCCAGGCCGAGACCAGGACCGCAAAGAGCGCGTGAAGCAGGAGCGTGTCAAAAATCAATGCTAAAGGCAACACGCCGACTGCCCACCAGAAATATCCGTCGGGATAGTGTGCTTCCATGTGAAAGACTTGCGCAATGAGCCAGATCGCAGCGCCATAGAACAATCCCGCAAAGAAGATCACCACTTCGCTCACGCGTTGATATCCATTCCGCCAGAACGCGGCCGCGATGCCATACGTGGCGAGCAAGGTTCCAAAAACAATGGCCAGTTTGCCGGTCCCCGAGATCGCTTGCCAGTTGTAGCTCACTAGGAGAGCAGCGGCGGCGAACATCATCAAGGCTGCGAGTCCACCGAGCGAAACTAGAAACCAATGATGCTGACGTTGTTGTTCCTCAGCCGCCAATTCATACAACCCGAGAATCTTCTGGGCGTCGTCCTTGTTGACTAGTTGGGCTTCCTGCCAGACCGCAAGTTCGCCTAACAACCATTCGCGATTGTCAGCGGACAGTGGACGAGGGGCGGCCATGAAAGAATTCCAGGAAGAGAAGTAGCGTCAGGCATACAACCACCCGGCTGAACGCGAGATGCGTTGTTTGATTTTGCCGATATCAGGAGTGTACACGATGAAAATCAGTTCCGTAGGGTGTCAAGCGGTAATGGACTATCCATCCTGCCGACTTCTTCGCCGCGCCGACGCACCTTATTAGACGTCAATGCGGAATGGTGCGTCAGCGCGGAGAAAGTCGAAGGTATTGTCAAAAGCTCTTGATCGCTTGACCCTACGGAACTACGGAACTATACGCTGGCCGCGATCCGCACGTACGATGGGCCTGATTTGAATGTACGATGGGCCTCCGAGCCCGTCGCAATCGTCCTTCGCTACTTGGCTGTAATGCGCGGTAATTTTGCAACGCTGTTGTCGAAGTTTGTTGCCGAAGAATGGTGCGAATTCGCCGGGGTTTTCTGACAAACTGCCTGAATTTTGCAACAAGAACCCCGGTTTTCATCTCGGTTTTGTTGCAAAAATCAGTTTTCCTCGGGAATTTCGCGCTACTTTTGCAACAAAGCACCGTTTTTGTCACGATTTGCACCAACTTTGTTGCAAAAAGATTGACCTCCCGTCGATCGAATTTTTAAAGAGCAGTTGCCAAGCCCAGCCGTGCGCAGCGCCCACTGCCGGAGCAGACAACCAAACCGATCCTCTCGAATCATTGATTACTTGTCAAGAGTTCTGTAGGATACATGGAGCGGCCGGGGATTTTACCAGAGTTAGAGAGGGCTTCGGAGCATTTTCCAATTGGCCCGAACCCGCGGTTCCTCTACCGGTGAGTCGCTTCGCGAGCGAATGGAAGAGGGAAGCAGAGTTCTGTCAGGGACGGGGTCCTTGACCTACAAAAATTGCCGCCCGCTTAACCGGACCTACGCGGCTCACGAACACGGCCCGTCCTGAATCGTCCCTCGACTCCGATTCGACGATCCGCGAAGATAGGTAGCAGGTTTTCAACTCCGTGTTCGTATCGCAAAACACAGACACCCGTCAACAGGCCCACCCCGCCGGTTTCAAATACCCTAGAAGCGACGGCAGTTTCGCTCCCCACTGACAACTCCAGCGAGAATCACGCATGTCCCAGGATGAAGCTCTCTCCACTCCCGTAACGCGGCGTGATTTCTTTGTAGGTTCGGCCGGTGCCGCGGCTTTGCTCCCGCATCTGACTGCGAGTGGTGCGGTTGCGGCAGAGGAGCGTGGCCCCTACCACGCGACAGGGACACGTGTCGGTGAGGTTACCGAGCATACGGCAATCGTTTGGACTCGGCTCACGAGGCATCCGCAGCGCAACAACAATGGTGTTGTTTACCCGCGCAATGCCGGTGCCAAACTGCCATTGCCGAAGGCTGTTCCAGTCGAACAGATTGAGGGAGCGTGTTCTGGCATGGCTGGGCGAGTGCGGCTTCTCTACGGTTTGAATGAAGACTTGAGTCATGCGACACAGACCGCTTGGGTCGATGTAACCGATGCCACTGACTTCATTCATCAGTTCAACCTTGATCGATTAAAGCCTGACAGCGTCTATTACTACGCAAGTCAATCCGCTGACCCCGGCGACTCGGAAGTTCGTAGCGAGTTTCGTGGCCGGTTTTTTACCCCCCCCTCCAGTAAGACGCCCAGCGACTTTCGTTTCTGTGTCATGACCTGCCAGGGCTATCAGGATCGTGATCATGCTGAGGGGCACCCGATCTACCCAGCCATGCTGAAGCTCGAACCAAAGTTCGTCACCATGACCGGCGACCTGGTTTACTACGATTCGAACGAGCCAATCGCGGTGACACCGCAACTGGCTCGTTTGCATTGGGAGCGGATGTTCAGTTTGCCGCGCCTGATCGCAATGATGCGGAGCACCTCGAGTTACTGGCTCAAAGATGATCACGACACACTCACCAACGATGCAGGACCGGACCATAAAACGGTAGGCGCTCGGGAAGGGGGACTAAGTTTTGCGGAAGGACAAGCAATTTTCCGGCAGCAAGCTCCACTGGGAGAAGCGAGTTATCGCACGTTTCGCTGGGGACGCGATTTGCAAATCTGGTTCACCGATGGTCGCGACTTCCGCTCGCCGAACAATGCTCCGGATGGCCCCGAGAAAACGATCTGGGGTGCCGAGCAGAAGGCTTGGTTCAAGCGAACGGTGCAGGAGAGCGACGCCACCTGGAAGCTGCTCATCAGCCCAACTCCGCTGGTTGGCCCGGATCGATTGAACAAGCGGGACAACCACGCCAATGCGGCCTTTGCACACGAAGGCGACGAGATTCGCGCCTGGATCAAGGCACATGTTCCGGATAATTTCTTTGTGGTGTGTGGCGATCGACACTGGCAATTTCATTCCGTTCATCCAGTATCGGGGGTGCACGAGTTCAGCGTCGGTGCTGCAAGTAACTCACATGCTGGGGGCTCCCCAGGCGAGGACAAAACCTATCACCGCTTTCATCGCCAGAAAGGAGGCTTTCTGTCCGTTGAATTGCGACCGGAAGAAAAGCAAAGCCGGATTACATTCCAGTTGCGTGATGTCGACGGTGTGGTGGTCTACGAAGTCGCGTTCCAACGGGATGTTTCGCAAGAAACATGACCTGAATCTGTACGGGCTGGCCGTCGGAGCCGCAAAAAGGTGTCAGGAACTATACGATGGCCGCGACCCGCACGTACGATGGGCCTCCGAGCCCGTCGAAATGGGCGTTCGCTTTTTTTTGAAGCTCGATGCCGTTGTGTTAGGTGAACTGCTGCGTCTATTCAGCTGGAAACCACAATCGACGGCCTCGGAGGGCCATCGTACTCGCCGAATCCAATGACGAGATCGAAAAGGTAAACAGCAGCGAGCTTAGGTGTAGAAACCACACTCGACGGCCTCGGAGGGCCATCATACTCGCCGAATCCAATGACGAGATCGAAAAGGTAAACAGTAGCGAGCTTAGGTGTAGAAACCACAATCGACGGCCTCGGAGGGCCATCGTACGAGAGGGGTCGACGGCCTCGAAGGCGTCGTACGGTGCTACTTCATCTTCATATCGGGAGCGTCAACGCAGAATAGGCTGTCGGTCGTCCGCAGAAAGACTCGGCCGTTGGCAATCGCGGGGCTGGCATAGGTCGGCGTGCCAAGGTCGGTCTGGCCGACTAGTTCCAGTCGATCGGCAATCCGGAAGAAGAAGACCCGGCCATTCTCGTTGATGACGACGGCCATCTCTCCCACGCCAACCGGCGATGCCGAGACATCGCCACCGAGACGCCGCGTGCCGCAATCCTTGCCGGTCGTCGTTTCGAAGAGCCGCGCGACCCCATTGTCCTGCACCGCCAGCAGCCGATTGCCGCTGACAAGCAGGCTGGGGACATAGACGTTGACCTTTTGCTCCCAGGCGATTTCATGATTGCCGTCTAATTGAATGGCTTGCACGCAGTGCTGCGGATAGCCTCCCGTGGTGAACAGCAGGTCCCCGGATGAAGTGGGTGTATTCGCGGTTTCATCGGCAGCCGCCACCACTTGCCACAGTTCCTCCCCCGTCAATGGATGGTAGGACGTGACTGAACTTTGGCCGGCGTAGATGACGACGTCTTGTCCCCTCCAAGAGGCGATCGTCGGCGTTCCTTGGCTGCGAAGGTTCTGCCGCGCGGTCCGCCAGATCAACTCACCACTTTGTCGATCAATGGCCGAAAGAAAGCCTCGCCCATGATTATCGCCACCAACGATGACCAGATGCTGATACAGGAGGGGCGAAGCACCATAGCCATGAAAGGATTCGTAAGGACCGGCCTCGGTCTGCCACACGAGGTTGCCGTTCAGGTCGACCTTCGAGACATGCAGGGCGTGCTGAATCAGGGAGACACTGAATAACGCCGTGCCATCGCAAACAGGAGTCGAGGACGCATGAGTGTTGTCCTGATGGAGCCGCTCAAAACCACCCTGATGCAGTTCGCACATCCATTTTTCGGTACCGCTCTCCGCCTCGAAAGCCAGGAGCGAAATCGTTTCAGTCAATTCGTCGCTGGTGAGGAGGAATACGTCGTTGCCGCAGACCACGGGAGAAGCATGACCATGGCCTGGAACGTTGATTTTCCAAACCACATCTTCGGGAACGCAAAACGGCAGCACGGGCGCACTGCCGTTCGTCATGCCGGTGAGGAGTGCCCCACGCCAGCCCGGCCAATCGTTCTCGGAAATGGCGACCGGGGGTGCCGACCCTTTCGGTTTGATGGCGGTCGCTTTGTCCGGGCGAATCTCTTGCACGCGCGGCAACGAGCGTAGCCAGCCCAGTAAGGGACGGTAACCCACTACCCCTATCAAGGCGATTAACAGAATCGGCAGCAAACGGGAACGACGAGAAAACATGGTCCACCTTCCTCGCATCGTGAGCGGGGCCGGAGACGATCGGACGCCAGTCAGAGAAGCGGGGAGATTCTAGAAATCTATCGTTCCGACGAAAATGCCAAATCCCGCGAATGGCTCTGCTGGCAAGCAAATGCCAGCAACTTTACGCCCCGAACTGCGATAGCACGCTGTCGAAAGAGGCGTCATAATGAAAAACGACCCACTTGTTTACCTTTTGGATTGGAGTAGCTGTCATGCGTCGCTTAGGAATGCCGCCCGGCCTGGGAAGATGGTTTGCTTGTTTAATTCTTATTCCTGTGCTGGCATGGGCCGCTGAAGAAGGACAGAAGGATCTCGACGAAGCCACCGATTTGCAACTCACGGCCGAGACGCTGGGAGATTTGGAGAAGGTAGCCGAGTTGTGCGAAAGCGCGATCAAGAAGGGACTGGATAAGGGACAAGAAGAATTCGCGAAGCAACTGCTGAGCTCGACATTGTTCCAGCACGCGGAAAAGTCTTCTGAATCGATTTTCGCCCAGCGGCCGCCGAATCCTCGCTGGCCCCTGGTTCGCGAACGAGCGCTGAAGAATCTCGATCGCGCCATCGAAGTCGATCCGACCTTGCCCGATGCCCACTTGCTGGTTGCCAAGCTGCAGGCTCTTCCTAATGGAAACAAAGACAAGGCCTTTGCCGCAGTCGGTAAGGCGGTGGAACTGCTCAAGAAGAAGGATGAGCCCAAGCAGCTGTCCAATGCTTACTTGCTGCGGGCCGTGATGCAGGATAATCCCGCTCAGCAAATTGCCGATCTGGATGCGGCTGTGAAAGCCGATCCAAAGAATGTCGAGCCGCTGCAAACGCGGGCGTTCTTGCTCTTGCAGCAAGACGATTTCGAGAAAGCGATTCCCGATCTGGCGAAGCTGGTCGAATTGCAGCCAGAAAACGTGCTTGCCTCCGGTGCTTTGGCCGAAGCACTCACCAACACGAAGAAGTACGACGAAGCCCTGAAGTATGCCGACAAACTCGTCGAGCAGAACCCCAAGGTAGCGCTAGGTTACAACTTGCGGGCTCGGATTCATGTGCTGAAGGATGACATGGATGCGGCCCTGAAGGATCTGAACGAAGCCATCAGCATCGACAAGAACGATGTCGCTTCGCTTCTGCTGCGGAGCCGAGTGCTCGCCGCCCAGGACAAGACCGAAGAAGCCAAGGCCGACGTCGATCAGGCTTTGAAGATTCGTCCCGACCTGCCGCAGGCGATCTTGATACGCAGCTTGCTGGCGGCCGAGAGGAAGAAGTTCGGCGAAGCAATCAGCGACTTGCAAATGCTCCTGCGGGCAGACCCGACCAACGTGGAATTTCGCCTGCAACTCGCGTCGTATTATGTGGCCGACAATCGTCCGCGGCGGGCGATCGAGATGCTCACCAACATCCTGGCAGATGACGACAAGAATGCCGACGCTCTGCGGGCTCGGGGCGATGCTTATCTCAGCGTGAGCAAGCATGCCGACGCCATTGCCGATTACGAGGCGGCTCTCAAGGTCGATGCTGAAGATACGGGCGTGCTGAACAATTTTGCCTGGGTGCTCGCCACCTCTGAGGATGACAAGATTCGCGATGCCAAAAAGTCTTTGGAACTGGCGAAGAAGGCCTGCGAATTGACGGAGTATAAGAAGCCGCACATTCTCAGCACGCTGGCTTCCGCCTATGCCGAATCGGGTGATTTCGAAGCCGCCCAAAAATGGTCAACCAAGGCAGTTGAACTCTCGGACCCGGACATCAAAGAGCAGTTGGAAAAAGAGCTCGACAGCTACAAGGAAAAGAAGCCGTGGCGCGAGACGCAGAACATCGAGGAAAATACCAAGCCGCTCGGCAAGTCGGACGACGAACTAGAAACCTAGGCGGCCTGAATCTTTCCACTTGTTCTGGAAACCATTAGCAATCTGCCCTCGACCGACTTTTCGGCCGAGGGCTTTTTCATTCCCCAGCGGAGCTCCGGCTTGAAATTCGCGCGTTATGTCTTTGCGGTCGCGGGCATTTACGGCCTGCTTTCGCTCGTTCCGATGTACTTCCTGGAAGACCAAATTGGGCGGGACGCCCCACCGGCCATCACGCATCCGGAATACTTTTACGGCTTTCTCGGCGTGGCCATCGCCTGGCAGATTCTGTTTCTCTTGGTGGCGCGCGAACCACTTCGTCTCCGGCCGGTGATGCCGGCTGCGGTGGTCGAAAAGTTCAGCTTTGGGATCGCCTGCCTGATCCTTTACGCCCAAGGCCGCCTCGCCCTGTTGGTTTTGGGCTTCGGCGGCTTCGATCTGTTGTTGGGCGTACTGTTTATCGCGAGCTACTGGCAGACCCGCGGCCAAGACTGACTAAGCTTCGTCTTCATCCAGGGTGCTAAACAGCGCGAGCAAGGCCAGGTCGTTTGGACCAGTGCCGACGTCCGGCGGATCACTGCTCACTACAGTTGTCGACGAGGTTATCGTTTCAGCGAATGCAGGAGCTGTTGCCGGAGCCGCGAGTGGTGTGATGGCTGGAGCAGCACCGCTGGCTGGGGATTCGCCACTTCCGCCATTACGAACGATGAAATTATTGATCGCCAACAAAATGTCGTCGACATTGACTCGGTTATTGCCATCGATATCGCCATACGGTCCGTTCACGTAGTTGACCGGCGGGATGATCACCAGGCCTTCGCCCTGCGCGCTATAGACGCGATTTTGGAACTCGGCAATGACGAACAGAATGTCGTCGATCGTAATGTTGCCATCTCCGTCGACATCATCCTTGTTCAACGGATTCTGTCGCGGCGCACCAACGTAGTCAGTTGAAGTATCGGGAGTTGCTGGCGCTAGTTCCGTGCCACCACCACTATCATGAGCCACGCTGTAGAAGCTGATCGTTTTCCGCCGCGCGGAATTGATATTGAACGTGTTCAACACGTTTTCGCCCAGCGTGGCAGAGGTGGCCGTGGTGTTCACCTGCCACGGAATATAGGAACCGGCACCGATTCTGTAAAACACGTCGTAACCGGTGATTGTCGCACCGCCGGTGGCTGTGCCGCTCCACGAAACGGTGATCGAATTGGTAAAGGTCGAGGCCGGCAAGGCGGTGACCGAGCTAGAAACACTCGATTCCGCGGCAGCGTAACGGGTGAGGACTTGAGTCAAGGGAGTGGCATTCCCTTCGCGCCCGGAAACCAAAATCTGCCCCGTCGTCATGACCAGGATGTTTTGGGGTGCCTTTTGAACGGTAGCTGTGGTTCCCAGGGGAGTAGTCACCGTACCCCCGGTGCCGAAGTCTGGGTCCAAAGTTCCATTCGTTAGATAGCGGGCCAGATTCCAGGAATTGTTGCCGTAGGAAACCAGCAGTTTCCCATCCGCCTGTGTCGCCAGCCCGAACTCGGGGGGCGTGGGTAGAGTCGTCGTATAGGCCGTGGTTACGGTGCCGGTCGTGTTGAATCCTGTGTCGGGTCCACCAGCCGTGTTGAATTTGGAAACCTGCAAGCTGTGGGTGCTTCCCGACGTTGTATATTGACCGACGAAAACACCGCCGTTCGCGTCGACGGCAACTTTCATCGGCGTACCACTGTTGATGGCCCCCAACTCGACGATTCCGTCGCCACTGAAGGAGGTGTCGAGTACGCCAGAGGAATTGACTTTGTACAAAAATGCGGTCGTGGTGATATCCTGCAAATTCTCCTGCACCGCCAAGATGTAGGCACTGTTGCCGGAGATCGTCATCCCCCTCACGTCAAACGAGATCCACGGAGTCGCACTCGAAATCTCAATCACCATCTTGCCGTTGCCACTGAACGTGGTGTCCAAGACTCCGGCATCGGTCAGTCGCGCCAAGCCAATCCCTTTGGCGAAGTGTGGAAAAACCCCGTTATCGCCATCTCCAACGGTTAGGACCCACGTTTGGCCCGAGCTATCCATCTGGATGTCGACTGGGAAGTCGTCCACCTTGACAGGTGAACTGTTATAGTCGGACTTGAAATCGAGCGTAACGGCGGGGAAAGCCCCATCCACGGCAGTTCCGTTGGCATTCAATCGCTCAACCCGCACATCGAATCCGTCGGTAGCGACAAAGCCCCCGCCCTCCTGCAAAAGCATCGCTCGGCCCGACGAATCGACGGTCCAGTCTTTGTATTCAATCTGGCTGGAACCACCGTTTCCGTACGTCAAATCGAGAGTGCCGGCGAGATTCATCTTCGCGATCAGCCCCGCCGAGTTCCCCGAGTACAGGGCCGAACCGACTTGTCGGACTTCATTCGCGTCAGCTGTTCCGTTGCCGTTGATTTTGACAATCCCGGTACCGCCGAAGGAGAGGTCCAGGTCACCGGCCGCGAAGACTTCTCTTCGTTCCAGCGTTTCGAGATTTAAGGCCCGGACGGAGCGCGGCCGGCGCGCAAGATGACGTTTCAGAAGCGTTTTATTGCCTGACATTCCAAACACCCCATTGGGCGGATCCGCCGAACACGAGACCGAAGAGCCTTCGCCTAAACCACTATTTTAGTCGTTCGCCCCGAGTTTTCCAGCAATTTGCGACGGGAAACGCCGGTGCGCAGCACAACTTAACCGGTTGGACGAGCGAAATCCCGGTTTGGTTCCGGAAAATGGGGGTCGGGGGTCAGGGATCGGAGGTCGGGGGTGGGAGCTCGAGACGTGCAGTTGTTCTTTTTTCCCGTCCGTCCCTAGCCCTAGCCCCAACTCCAACCCCTCTCCTTCCTTCCCCCTTGTCTCGCCCCAGCGCAAGCGGAGAATAAAGGTTTCCCCGCTCCATCCGCCACTTTCCACCCCATGAACATCCTGCAGCAACAAGATCCCGATATTTGGGCCGCGATCGAAGCCGAAATGCACCGCCAGCAGGACGGCCTGGAGATGATCGCCAGCGAAAACTACACCAGCCCGGCCGTGATGCAGGCGGTGGGGAGCGTGCTGACCAATAAATATGCCGAAGGTTATCCCGGGCGGCGGTATTACGGCGGATGTGAATTTGTCGATGTGGCCGAGAATCTGGCCCGCGACCGCGCTAAGGAACTTTTCGGGGCCGAACACGCCAATGTCCAGCCGCATGCCGGTTCTCAAGCGAACCAGGCCGTTTACCTGACCTTCCTCGAACCGGGCGACACCGTCTTGGGGCTCGATCTGGCCCATGGCGGACACCTAACGCACGGGATGAAGCTCAACATTTCGGGCAAACTCTACAACTTCATTAGCTACGGGGTCACTCCAGACACGCACCGCCTCGACTTCGATCAGGTCGCCCGGCTCGCCAAAGAACATAAGCCCAAGATGATCGTGGCCGGGGCCAGTGCTTACCCGCGTGAAATTCAGCACGCGAAGTTTGCTGAAATCGCCAAGGATGTGGGTGCCAAGCTGTTTGTCGATATGGCTCACTACGCCGGTCTCGTGGCAGCGGGCGTGCACGATAATCCGGTCCCCGTGGCGGATGTTGTTACCACCACCACGCACAAGACCCTTCGCGGCCCACGCTCGGGGTTGATCCTCTGTCGGGGCGAATACGCCAAAGAGATCGACAAGAGTGTCTTCCCCGGCCTGCAAGGGGGTCCACTGATGCACGTCGTTGCCGGCAAAGCGGTTTGCTTTGGCGAAGCGCTTCTGCCGAGCTTTAAGCAGTACGGCAAGCAGGTTATCGCCAACGCGAAGGCGCTGGCCGAAACCTTGATGTCGGGCGGATTGAAGCTGGTGAGCGGCGGCACGGACAACCACCTGATGTGTGTGGATGTCACCACCCATGTCAGCGGCGGCAAATTGGCGACGGTCACGCTGGAGAAGTGTGGCATCACCGTCAACATGAACATGATTCCCTACGATCCCCGCAAGCCGCTCGATCCTTCGGGCGTGCGAATCGGAACCCCCGCGCTTACCACGCGTGGCATGGGGACCGACGAAATGAAGCGGATCGGCGATTGGATCTTGTCGGCCCTGAAAAACCCGGATGATGCGGCCCAACTGGAAAGCATCCGCGGGGAAGTGGCCGAGATGTGCAGTCAGTTCCCGGTCCCGGCCGCGAATTTAGCAACGGCAATTGCGTAAGTACGATGGCCCTCCGAGGCCGTCGATGGTGGGTCGACTGCAAAATGAGCGTTGTGGTTTACCCTGCAAACAACCTCGTGAGAACATTTAGAACGCACATTCGACGGCCTGGGAGGGCCGTCCAGAAAGTATTTCCCAATGCCCACCGCTAATCGCATTCTGATCGCCGACGACAACGAGCCCAACCGCGAGCTCCTGGAAGCTTTTCTGGCCACGCTCGACTGCGAGGTCGCGATTGCCGTTGATGGGCAAGATACTCTCGACAAAGTGAAGTCGTTCAAGCCCGACTTGATCCTTTTAGACGTGATGATGCCCAAGCTCAGTGGCTTCGAAGTCTGTCAGAAGCTCAAGGCCGATGCTGACACAAAACGAGTGATGGTCCTGATGGTGACTGCCCTGAATGAATCGGGAGACATCGAGCGGGCGGTGAAGGCCGGGACGGACGATTTTCTCTCCAAGCCGGTGAACAAAGTGGAACTGCTGAAACGTGTCGAAAACATGTTGAAGCTGAAGGATGTGACCGACGAAAACGAGCGCCTCCGTCAGTACATCATCGAGATGGAACGGAGCAGCGAGCCGCAGACGAAGTAGGGAAGAGGGGCGAAAGGGTCGGAGGTCGGGGATCTGGAAAAGGTCGCACGACTTATCGAATTCGACTATCCTCGAAGCATTGCCAAGCGCTGCTCGTCCGAAGCGTGGACTCTACTGCAATACGCCGGTCTAAGGCATCCATCAACCAAGAAACTCCTCTCCTGCAACAATCGCCTCTCCTTCGTAAGGTCATCGGCCATGAAATTCATCTTGCCGCTTGTTTCGCTTTGCCTCTTCTTCTTGAGCGCAAGCTTATCTGGGGGGGCGGAGCGCCCCAATGTCGTCGTCATTATTGGCGACGATCAACATTGGCGCGACTATGGCTTTATGGGGCACAAGCAGGTGCAAACACCTCACCTCGATAAGCTGGCCGGGCAAAGCCTTCTTTTCCCGCGCGGTTATGTCCCCAGCAGTTTGTGCCGCCCCAGTTTGGCTTCGATTCTGACCGGGCAGTATCCGCATCAGCACCGCATCACCAGCAACGATCCGCCGCTGCAGAAAGATCCCAATCGGACCAAAGCTGAGAATGAAGCTGAGTTTCTCCGACTGCGCGCAGAAACGATCAAACCGATCGATGCCGCTCAAACCTTGCCACGACTGTTTGCCAAGGAAGGCTATGTCAGCTTCCAAACGGGCAAATGGTGGGAAGGAAACTTTGCCCGCGGCGGATTCACGGCCGGCATGAGCGATGGAGGTCGCCACGGCGATAAAGGACTAGACATCGGCCGGAAGACGATGGAACCGATGTTCGACTTCATGCGCGAAGCACAAACGAAGTCGCAGCCATTCTTCGTCTGGTACGCACCCTTCCTGCCCCATTCTCCACACAATGCACCCGAGCGACTTCTAGCCAAGTATCGCGACAGCGCACCAAATCTACAAACAGCAAAGTACTGGGCGAACATCGATTGGCTCGACGAAACCTGCGGCAGTTTGATGACTTTCCTCGACGAACGCAAGCTCGCTGAAAATACGCTCGTCGTCTTTGTTTGCGACAATGGCTGGTTGCAAGACCCCCAGGCCGACAAGTACGCGCCGCGCTCGAAGCAGTCGCCCTATGAAGGGGGCGTTCGCACGCCGATCATGTTCCGCCTGCCGGGGAAAATTGCGCCGCAGCGTAGCGAAGCACTTGCCAGCAGCATCGACCTAGCACCGACGATTCTCAAGGCGCTGGACATGCAACCGACGGAACAGATGCCGGGCATTGATCTGCTCGACGCGAAAGCGCGGGACGGTCGGGAAACCATCTTTGGCGAATGCTTTGAGCACAACGCCGTCGATATCACTGACCCAGCTTCGAGTTTGAAATGGCGTTGGTGCATCACCGGTAACATGAAGCTGATCGTGCCGAACTCAGCTCGTGTCCCCGACGAAAAAGTGGAACTTTACGATCTGCAAGCTGATCCCGACGAGACGACCAATCTAGCGGCTGCCCAGCCTGAAGTGGTGAAAAAAATGCAGCAGACCCTGGATGCATGGTGGAACCCCTCGGCAAAGTAGCAGCCGGTTAGTGCTGAGCCGGCTCGTCGTTTAGAATGAGGAGCATGACGAAACCACCCTCTGCTTCTTCCGCCGAACTTGCTGCCAGTGACGACGTGCAGGCGCTCGAGCGACTGCATGCAGCAGCAGCGCGAGTCCGGCAACAGTTGCAGCGGGTGATCATCGGCCAAGCGGCGGTCATCGAAGAACTCCTCGCCGCCCTGTTCGCGGGTGGGCATTGCCTGCTGGTGGGCGTGCCTGGGCTGGCCAAGACATTGATGGTCCGCACGCTGGCCGGCACGTTGTCTCTGAAGTTCAGCCGCATCCAGTTCACGCCCGACTTGATGCCTTCCGACATCACCGGCACAGAAGTGATTTTCGAGGATCGTGCCACCGGCGAGCGTTCGTTTCGCTTTCTTCCCGGTCCAGTTTTCGCCAACATCATCCTTGCCGACGAAATCAACCGCACCCCCCCGAAGACTCAAGCTGCTCTGCTGGAAGCGATGCAGGAAGGGCAGGTAACGGCCGGCGGAGCGAAGCACGCTTTGCCACATCCGTTCTTTGTCCTGGCCACGCAGAACCCGATTGAGCAGGAAGGGACTTATCCGCTCCCGGAAGCGCAGCTCGATCGATTCATGTTTCAGGTCTGGATCGACTATCCTTCCGCCGACGAAGAACTAGACATCGTCTTGCAGACCACCTCGCAGCCCACGGCCGAGGTGGAATCCGCACTGACTGCGGAAGAAATTGTGCAACTGTCTGCCGTGGTCCGGAAGATTCCCGTTGCCGAGCATGTCGCCCGGTATGCGGTGGATCTTGCTCGCCGTTCCCGGCCGCAAGCCGAAGATGCCCCCGACTTTATTCGTCAGTATGTGCAGTGGGGTGCCGGTCCGCGGGCCAGTCAGTATCTGGTGCTGGGTGCGAAAGCCAAGGCCGCATTGGCGGGCAGAATGTTCGCCAGCATCGCCGATGTGCAGAGCGTGGCTGTTCCGGTGATGCGACACCGCCTTCGCACCAACTTCAATGCCGACGCCGAAGGCCTTACGGCCGAAACACTGGTTCGGCGGCTCGTTGCCGAGATTCCGCTCCCTTCCGAGGAACCGCCCGTTGGCACTGTCCCGCGAGTATTTCGATCCGCACACGCTGGCCCGACTTAGCGGCCTGCAATTGCGGGTGCGGCACCTCGTCGAGGGCTTTGTCGCCGGCTTGCATCGCAGTCCGCACAAGGGATACTCCGTCGAGTTTGCCGAGCATCGCGAGTACGTCCCCGGGGATGACCTGCGGTACGTCGACTGGAAACTTTTTGGCCGGACAGGGAAGCATTACGTCAAGTCCTTTGAAGACGAGACGAATCTGATCGCCTACCTGGCGCTCGACATCAGCGAAAGCATGACGTATCGCGGACCGGCAGCCGCTTTGTCAAAGCTGGAATATGCGGAAGTCTTGCTGGCGTCTTTGGCGTGGCTGGTCTTGAAACAACAAGATGCGGTCGCTCTGGCGACCTTCGATTCCCAAGTTCGCGGCGCGCTACGCCCCGCCAGCGAAGCTGCGCAGACGCAAGGAATCGTCCGCTTGCTGGAAGATGTGCAAGCGACCCAGGCCTCGAACTTTGCCGCGGCGGGGAAAGATTTGGCCGCTCGCTGGACGCGGCGTGGCGTCGTTTTTCTGGCAACCGATGCACTGGGAGAAATCGAAGCCCTCTTTCAAGGCTTAACAGCGCTCGCTGCTCGCAAGCATGACATTATTTTCTGGCACGTCCTCGATCGGGCCGAGTGGGATTTTCCGTTCGCCGGCCCGTTGCATCTCGAAGGGATGGAAAATGCCGGGACCAGCGATGTGGATGGCAGTCATCTGCGGGAAGCCTATCAGGCGGAGATAGCACGACACTGCCGCGAATTGGCGTCGCGCTGTGCGAGCCTAGGCATCCAGTATGTGCGGCACTTCACCGACGAACCCTGCGACCAGGCCCTCGCCCGTTTGCTGCGCCAGCGCGCGGCAAGCGTCCACTAACCCAGGAGACCAACGATGTGGACGTTTGGTGCTCCGTACATGCTGGGCTGGCTGGCTGCGGCAGTGATTCCGCTGGTGCTTCTGTGGTGGCATCGACCCCGACGGCTGCCCCTGCGTTTCGCGGCCATGCAGTTTGTGAAACGCGCGATCGCGCGCGAAGGTCGAACGCGCGCTTGGCTGCAATGGTGGCTGGTTGCGCTACAGATGCTCGCGCTCGTCCTGTTAGCGCTCGGCTGGTCGAATCTGCAATGGCTGCGGGAGCAAAGTGCCCGCGGCGAACGGACCTGGCATGTGTTATTGATCGACGGCACGGCATCGATGTCGGCAGGTGACTCGTCAGCGGGCGAGACCCATTTCGAACGAGCCGTGGAAGCAGCGCGGCAAGTCGTGCGGACCAGTCCCCCGGCTGATATTTATTCTTTGATCGTCGTTCGTCAGAACTGTGACAAAGTCATCGGCGAACCGATTGAGAATGCGTCAGGCGTCTTGCAGGAACTGGATCGTTTGCAAGTCACTGCGGAGGCGGGAAACTTTGCAACGGCTCTGCAGCAACTGCAAGCGATCGTTGAATCGTCCGAGTCAACATTGCCGACCAAGCAGTTGCTCGTGCATGGATTCTCCGATTTTCAAGCCTCGACCTGGCCCATCACGGACGGAGCCAACGTGCAGGAAGCCTGGCAGCAATTGCAAACGTCGGCCCCAGCTTTCAACATTCGCTGGCAGCGGCACGATGTGGGTTCCTTGCCGGCCGAGCAGCTTTCGCAGCGAGATTTAATAGGGGACGCGCCGTGGCTGTTCGTGGGGCAAGGCGTGAGTATCCAGGGGAGTATCGAGAATGAAGGAAATCAGCCTCAAGACGTGCGGATCGCCTGGTCCGTCGATGATCAACTCGCCGCTGAGCAATCCGAACGCATCCCCGGTGGTACTTCCAAAAATTTCAATCGACGGCTGACGTTTACGTCGCCAGCGGAACATGTCGTCAAGGTAGCGCTGGACGGGAATGTTTTGCCGTTCGCTGCCGAGCGCTATCTCATTGTCCCGGTGCGGAAGCAAGTTCGGGTACTCGCGGTCGGCAACAGCAAGGAGGATACGCGTTCCGCCGCCCTGGCCCTCGCGCCCGAAAGAACTTTGCCGCAGCCCCCCGTGCATGTCGACGAACGAACCGATCTAAACATCTTGGCCGGCAACTTGCAGCCGTATGATCTGATTCTGCTCGCCAATTTGCCAGCCCTCACTGCCGATCAGGCCGCCCGACTCGGCGAATTTTTGCACAGCGGCGGGGGTGTGGTGGTGTTGCTCGGAGAAACGTCGCAGCCTGCGGATTGGTCCCAGATCTCGTGGCTGCCCGCGGATGTTTCAGAGTTGCAGCCGCCGAAGTTAGTGACATTCGACCCAGGCACTTACGATCATCCCTTGCTCAGCGTCTTTCGTAGCGCGACGGGGGGAGGCTCATTGGAAGTTCCCTGCTGGCAACATTTTCCTCTGCGACCTCGCGCGAACAGCCTGATCGCACTATCGTTCAGTGACGGTTCCCCGGCAGTGGTTACTAATCAACAAACGGCCGGCAGAGTTGTGCTGTGGAGCCTCCCCTGGAGCAGTCGGGCTCAAGTCGAACTCGCTGATGGTGCCTCGGCTCCGTGGTCGGCACTGGACCAATGGCCCAGTTTCGTGCCGCTCGCGCAGGAAACGATGCGTTATGCCGTCGCAGGCCGAGCAGGCGCGAATTCGGCAACAGTTGGTGATCGGTTGCAAGGAAGGCTTCCGCGCGATGGTGCCGCGGCAAACTTCAAGATCGTTCGACCCGATGGTCGCCAGGATCAATTGGCCGTTCAAGCGGTCGGTAACGTGTGGTCCTGGTCTTATGATGCCGCGAACTTGCCTGGCATTTATGAAGTGCGCGGAAGCGAGGAAGCGTTGCTGCAGCGAATCGCCGTGAACGTGCCACGCGCCGAAAGCAATCGGGCCCGGCGCGAGAATCTGTTTGAAGATGCCGAACAAATGGCTTCGCCTTCCGGCTTGGAACAACTGGCGCTGGCCTTCCCGTGGAATCGGCTCTTTCTGGGGTTGGCTTTCGTGATGCTGATTTCGGAAACGCTCCTCAATTGGCAATTGGGGAGGCGTGTTCGATGAACGGAGTTGCTGCCGCGCGAAATGAGCTGTGGATGTTGCTGCTACTGCTGGCCGCCATTGCTCTGGTTTGGATCGTCGCGCGGTGGGATGCTCGGCCCCTTTCCGCAGTGCAGCGTGCTTCCTTGGCTGCACTCCGCACCGGTGCGCTGCTGTTGATCGCGTGGATGGGATGGGGCTGGAAACGGCTGGAAATGCCACAAGTCCCCGAAGAAATTGCAATTCTCGCGGATAACACCCAAAGCATGTCCGTCAATGATCTTCCCGGCGGTGAAACACGCGCGGCCGCCATGACTGGGCAGTTGCTTCGCGTGCGAGAGCAAGCACTGTCAGAGGCGTTACCAGTTGCCCTGTACTTCACTTCCGGCACAGGTCCATTTCGGCAAGATGTGTGGCAAAATGTAGAAGCAAACGCCGCTCCGAATGCTCCGCAGAGCCCCTTGGGGGAGACGCTGTTGCAAGTAGTGCGTTCCCAGCGAGGCCGGCCGACTTCTGCTGTTGTACTGATTTCCGACGGCAATGTGACGAACGGCATGTCGCTGGCGGCGGCAGCAGAACAACTTCAATCACAGGGGCTGCCACTGTTCATCGCGGGAGCAGGACGGGAAGAGCCAGAGTTTGATTTGGAGTTAACCGATGTCCAGGTGGAACGCCGAGCCTTCGTCGGTGACCGCGTTCGCTTCCAAGTGAAGTTGCGGGCGCATGGTGCGCCGACAACCGCACTCGTGGAACTCTTTCGCGAAGATTCCGACGAGCCAGTAGCCGCAGAAACGGCCGAAGTCTCGCTGGCTGCGCCGACAAACCTGGTTCTCACCTGGCCTGCCGATGAAGAGGGAGAGTGTACTTTCCATATCCGCGCGCGCGTTGCCGAACCAGCGACCGAGGAACAGAACACTGCTAACAACGAGGTAGAGCGACGAATCACCATACGCCCTTTCGACCTGAAAGTGCTTCTCGCCTGGGGCTATCCGCACTACGAGTTTCGGTACATAAAATCCTTGCTCGAACGAGAACTGGAACCAGTTCCGGCGAAGGATGGAGCGAAAGCACAGTCGCAGTTGCGTGTCTTTTTGCAAGAAGCAGACTTGGAGTACTCCACGGCCGACCGGACGGCACTTCGCAACTTTCCGCTCGGCCAGGAAGAACTGAACGAGCTCGATGTGATCTTGCTCGGAGACGTCGATCCCAACTTGCTCGGACAACAAGCGACCGAGAATTTGCGGCAGTTCGTCGACGAGCGTGGCGGTGGCTTGATGTTGATTGCCGGGGAGCGACATGGCAGCGGTGCCTGGCTCGGCACACCACTGGCTGCACTCCTTCCGTTCGCTGGAGATTTTGACAGCAGCAGAAGCCGTGCTTCTGCGGACAAAGTATTTAGCACGCCACACCAACTTGTCCCCACCCCCTTGGGCAGAACCGTTCCTTTTCTGCAGTTGGCCGATTCTCCTGCCCCGAACGAGCTCGCCTGGCAAAGCCTGCCGCCGATTTACTGGCACGCACCGCTCCCTTCCATCAAGCCTGGGGTTGCCGTTCTGATCGATGCCATCGATCCGAGCAATCCGCAAGCTCCCGGCAGTGTGGCCCTCACCTCCCAATACTTCGGCTCTGGGCGAGTTCTGTTTCAAGCCACCGATGAAACGCATCGCTGGCGATTTCGGGTCGGCGATCGCTGGTTTGGTCGTTATTGGCGGCAGATCGTGCGGCATCTGGGCCGGCGAAAATTGCTGCAAGGGGAAGCAGGGGTCGAACTGGCGACCGATCGGGCAGAGTATCGCGTCGGCGAGAAAATGGAGTTCCGCGTGCGCTACTTTCGTGCTGCCGACATCCCGCCCGAGAAAGAACTGGAGATCGCACTTTCCCAGAACTCCGCCCCTTCGCAATCCGTCTTACTCACAGCCGACGAATGGGAGCCGGGCTTATTCGTCGGCACCTGGCAGGCGTTCAAAGAAGGGGAGTATCGCTGGACCTTGCCGGGCGCTATCGAGCCTCCTTCGGCCACCTTTCGAGTGACCGATGTGCCACAGGAATTGGCCCACACCTCCCTCGCGCGGCAAGAACTAGAATCAGCGGCACGGCTCGCGGGGGGAAAGTACTTCGCGCTGGAAGATTGGGACGAATTGTGGCAAGCCTTGCCGAGGCCTGCCACGAATCAGGTAACGAACGGCGATCGCGCACCGGTCTGGAATCATGGCTGGCTGGCGGCTGTGGTGGTTGGTTTGCTTACCATGGAATGGTGGTGCCGACGGCGCTGGGGCGGAACATGACGCAGCAGAACATTGCAGAACCTCGGGAAAAGATCGTGCATCCCCTCTGGCAGCAGATGGAGCAGGTCGGCTCGCGCGCGCAGCAAGCGGTAGTGCTCTATGCTCTGGGTCGATGTGTGCTGCAGATCCTGATTGCTCTCCTGATCGCAGCCGCCATCGACTACTGGTTCCGCTGGCCGAGCATCGAAGCTCGTTGGCTCCTTTCCGCAGGCTGGTGGTCGGTCATCGCATTCAGTCTCTTCCAAGCAACTCGGCTAATCGTTCAAGCCCGCTGGGAACCGCTCGCGATTGCTCGGCGGATCGAAGAACGCTTTCCGCACTTACGGCCGCAACTATCGACCGCTGTCGACTTTCTCAGGCCGCAGCGACTGTCCCGATCTTCGAGTGGTTCACCCGAACTGCGTCGCGCTGTTGTTGAACGGGCCTGGCAACTAACGCAACAAGAGAACTTGCGATCGGTCATCGATCCTTCGGCCGTTCGTCCCGTTCAATGGGGAGCCTGCGGACTGCTGCTTGGCGCACTCGGATTCGCGCTGCTCTTCCCCAGCCATGCTCCCCCGGCCGTGCGCCGCGTTCTCTTTCCTACGGACGATATCCGCTGGCCGCAAAAGCATTGGCTCGCGTTCGAAGAGGTGCCGCGAACGATGACGCGCGGTGCCGATTTGCACCTCGCCTTAATGGATCGCCGCGGCAATTTACCATCCGAAGTCACGCTACACTTGCGCTGGGAAGGGGACGACCGGATTGAGGTCCGCCCCATGCGACGGCAAGATGACCAAATGGTCGCCAGCCTGCCAAAAGTGACACGCAGTTTTGAATTTCGGGCCGAAGGGGGAGACGATCATTCCCTGCCGTGGCAAGCCGTGCAGGTCCTCGATCCAGTGCAGATCGCCCAGAGCCAATGGACCATTTCCCCCCCGGCCTATCTGCATCGTGAGCCCTACGCATCAGCAACTCTCGCCCCGCTGCCGATTGGCTCGCAACTTCACTGGGAGGTTACTTTCGATGAACCGATTCGCACGGCAGTGCTGGTAGATCGAATGAATGGGACGTCGCTTCCTGGCCGAGTCGTCGCTGAACAGCGATTCGAGTTTCCAGCTGAGGAGCAGCCCTGGCAGCCAGCGAGTTCCGGAATTTGGCAGTTAGACGTCATTGATCAACAAGGGCATGCGCGGCAAGGCCCAGACGTTGCCATCACTCTAGTTCCGGACCAGCAACCATCTATCCGATGGCAGGATGAACGAGAAATCGTGGCCGGCACGCGCAGTCGGCTTCCCTTCGAACTGATCGTTGCCGACGACCATGCGGTGCGTCAAGTCATGCTGCAAGTGTGGCGTGACGACCAACAACTCTGGCAGCAAGAAGTATTTCGGGCCGAAAAACCAACGGTCGTTTCCAGCGAGCAACTGGCCAGTCTTGTTGTGGGGGAGTCGTTGGTTGAAAAGATACTTTCCACGCAACTTGATTTGGCGGAGCTTCCGCCCCAAGCCGAGGGAAGTGAATTAAAGTTGCTGGCAACCGTCGTTGACTTTCGGCCTGAAGCTGAAGCAATCGTCTCGCCGACTCGTTCGATTCGCATCATTTCTGCCGAGCAACTGCAAGACAAGCTCTTGGAAGAGACCGCTGATTTCCAAGCACTGGTTTTAGAGGCCGTTCGTTCGCAAATTTTGGCTCGCGAACAGGCTATGCGAATCTCTCAGGAACCAACACGTCCGACCATCGACGAAGCGACATTTGCCCAACAGAAAGTCCTTGATCTGCTGCTCGAACGAGACCGAGGTTTGCTCCCTCGTCTCCAACATTCGCTCGAACGGTGGCATTCGCATCGGCTCTCCCTGCCGGTCGCCGCTCAAGCTTGGGACCAAGTTTTGAATTCTGGACGAGAACTGGAGCAGCGCGAATTGTCGGAGGTCATCGCTGCCATTCAAAAACAGCAATGGACCCAAGTTGCTGCACTGCAGGACTCGATTCTGACTCGACTTTCGGAATGGTCCCAAGAAAGCTCGGCCGGCGCGGAAGAAACAAGACTCTTTGACGAGCTTGTTCAATTGCGACAGGAGCAGGCGGATGTAATGCAGCGTTGCGAGGAGTTGCGCATCGCGTGGCTGGAAGGGTTGGCGGCCGGGGAAGATGTTGCTGCACAAGAGAAGCTGAGGGGGGATCAAAAGTCGTATGGATTAGCTCAATGGGAGCTTGCCCGCCGCATCGATCGTGTGCAAGCCGCCGTGCAGACACTTCCCGACAAGCAGGAACTTTCGCGAGCCTTTCTGGCTGCGGGAATCGGCGCGCAACTTCGTGGTGCCGCGCGCGATCTGGAACAAGCTCAATGGAATGCAGCGACTCGACAACAACGCGAAGCCTTGGCCGCTATCGACGCTTTGCTCAAACGCTGGCGACCAGCGGAAAGTGGCGCGGACTCCGCCGATCAAACCCAACTGCAGCAGGCGGCTGCCGTGATTACGCAGTGGCAGGCGGCGCACGACCTAGCCGTCAAAACCTGGCAGGAAGCCCTGGCGGGAACTGACGTTGCAACAGCCCGCCAGTCGGCGAATCAAGCTTTTTCCGGGCAAATGCGTGAACTTTCGCAGGCAATTCGTGCCGCCGCCAAGAACTGGAGCTCAACCCGCTTAGCAAGCACAAAAACGAAATTGGAAACGGCAGCACAATCGTTTGAATCCGCCGCAGAGGCTGCCGAACAACAGCAAACGCGCGCGGCACTCGCAGCCGCCAATCAAGGTCGTGCGGCACTCGCCGCGGCTGGTCAAGCGGTGACTTCGGCTGCTGGTTCTGCGCAGCAAGAAGCTTTGCGAGCACGGATCGAATCGGCGCTCGAACAGCTCACCACCTTACAACAGGATCAGCAACAACTTCTCAGCCGCACGATTCGTTTTCAGTCCACTCGGCCTCAGGAGGAAGAACCATTACCCCGCTCGCAGTTGGCAGAAATCCAGGCCCTCGCTACGGAACAATCATCCGCTGCGGATCGACTTGTCACCATCACAACAGCCCTTCCGCTTCCCGCCTTTCAACTGGTTTTGCGTTTAAGTGAAACTCAAATGCGTGCGGCCGCTAAGCGCCTAGTGGAACAACAAACAGACCGAGCAACCCAGCAGCAGCAGCGGGCTGCGCTCCTGAAGCTGCAACTCGCTCAAGAGCAACTGCGCGTCGCGTTGCAATTGCCGGAGGAGATTCCGACCGAGCCAAGTGACGAGGAAACTTCGCCGCGCGAAAGTCCGTCGGGAAACAAGAACGGGCGCAGCATGGCCGAACTTCGAATCGTGGCGGAACTTCAGCGGCAGATTACGCAGCGACACGTTGCCTTCAACAACGTGCCTCCTCAAACACGGAAAGAGGAGCTCGCGAATCTCGCCCAGGAGCAGCAAGCCGTGGCCGAACTGGTGGCGGGATGGTCGACCGAAAGTGCTGGTGCACAGAAGCAACTCCCCATTCCAGAAAATCCTGGCACGGCAGAACTGGCGCGGCAAATGGTTGCGCAGGAGTTGTCTGGGGGGGAGGATCTGGGGGAAGAATCACCGACGTTCCTCGTGCAACTTGCCCACCGATTGCAACTCGCTGCGGTTCTACTCGATAACGAACATACGCACGCAGCAGCAATTCCTTTGCAACAGAAAGTCGTCCAAGACCTCGATCAGGTTCTCAGTCAGCAGCAGTTGAAACGGCAGCAATCGTCCGTGCAGCGGCAGCAGACCCAGAACGATCAACCCGGTGGGGATGACCCGGCGACGGGCGGGGATCCGGATAACAAGAGCGGCACCAATCCAACCGAGCAGTCCCCTACCAAGGCCGAATTCGACCCCCGCGAGATTGAGCGTTTGCGCCGCACCATCTGGGGGCATTTGCCGCCACAGGTGCAAGAACAACTGCAACGGGCGGCAGAAGGAGATTTTCTGCCGCAATACGAGCGACAGATTCGCGAATACTATCGCCGACTGGCCGAGGAACAACGCGCCGTGCCATAATAGGCCTATCGATCTTTCCGGAGCTTGCCATGTCTCACACGCGTCGTCGCTGGTTGCAAACCGCTTTGGCCACTAGTAGTGGCTGGCTGGGCCTGTCTGCCTTGAATCCGGCCGGCGCGCAGCAAGGAGCGAAAGACACGGCCAGCGATTTCGAATCTTCCGCGGCCGAACTGATTTCTCGCGAAGCAGATATCGCCATCGCTCGGGGACTGAAGTATCTGTCTGATCGGCAGACCGACGAAGGAACTTTTCCTGGCAGTGGCTACAGTCGCAATGTAGCCGTCGCCGGACTAGCGGGACTTGCCTTCCTCGCCAGCGGAAGCACGCCGCGACGGGGAACTTATGGTCGCACGGTGCAGAGGTTCTTGCAGTACGTGCTGGCCAGCGCGGATGAAAGCGGCTTTCTATCACGTCCCGATTCCACCAGCCATGGGCCGATGTACGACCACGGCTTTGCGACGCTGTTCCTGGCGGAAGTTTACGGCATGAGTGACGACTCCGCCGTGCGCGAGCGATTGTCGGCCGCAGTCAAGCTAATCATCGCCACCCAAAACATGGAAGGGGGCTGGCGCTATCAGCCCCGAGTCCATGAAGCCGATATTTCGGTAACCATCTGCCAGGTGATGGCTTTGCGTGCGGCACGCAATGCAGGGGTTTTTGTCCCCGGCGAAACAATCGAGCGTTGTCTGTCGTACATCAAACGTAGTCAGAATCCCGACGGCGGCTTCATGTATATGCTCGATGGAACTCCGAGCAAGTTTCCTCGTTCTGCTGCTGGCGTAGCAGCCTTGTTCAGTGCCGGGCTGTACGAAGGGGAGGAAATCAAAAAGGGGCTCGAGTACCTCATGCTCAATCTTCCCCCCGCCGCGGACATCCTGCGCGATACCCATAGCCTGTATGGCCAATACTATGCGGCACAAGCCATGTGGCAGGCAGGGGGGGATCGTTGGGGAAAATGGTATCCTGCCGTGCGGGATGCGCTCATTGCACAACAATCGGCCGAGGGCTCGTGGAGCGATCCGATTTCGAAAGAATACGGCACTGCCGTCGCGTGCATCATTCTGCAAATGCCCAACAACTACTTGCCGATCTTTCAGCGTTAGCCATGCGACGATACCGGCCAACGATGCACTGGGTATGCGCGCTTGTGGTCTGCCTGACCGCAACAATGATCGTCATAGCGGCCGATGCTCCTGCCGAACAATCGCTCTGGTCGCACGACACAACGCGAGCTGCGCGGCTCGTGTCGATCGAGGCCGACAAATTCGCCTTCGAAATTGCCGGGAAGCAAGAGCCACTGACGCCTGAAGATTTCCATCGTTTCGGCGGGTGGCGAGATATTTCACGTGGCCCGCACGTTTTGCTAGTGGACGGCAGCATTCTCGTCGGAGATGTCTTGAAAATCGACGATGAACAGTTGCACCTGGGGGACGCTGCGGGACTGGGTCGCTGCCGCTTCGATGGAGCGGCGATTCCGCTTTCAGCCGTCCGCGGCGTTATGTTTCAACCACCGGCCGAGACCCTGGTCCGTGACCGGCTTGCCTTGAAGCTGCAAACGGAATCGGCGAAGCAGGATATTGTCTCGCTAATCGGTGGTGAAACATTGGCCGGATTGCTGCTCGGCTCGAAGAAAGCGATTGCAGGCGGGGAGAATTCCGGCCCCCTGCCACTGGTCTTTCAACTCGACGGTGCGGCGCGGCCGATGGAGATTCTGCCGGGGCGGATCAAATCACTCGCTCTTAACGCTGCACTTTTGCAACCCACGAAGGATCTGCCGCGGTATTGGCTCGGCTTGCGCGACGGCAATTGGTTGGCGGTTGCGGAACTTGCAGCGGATGCGCGTGAAGTGCAGATCAAACTCGGGTGCGGCGTCGAACTAAAAACGCCCCTCGTCACCGACGATGAACTCGCCCCGCGCTTCTGGCAGGGGATCAGCTATCTGGAACCTACCGCTACTAAACTTACTTACCTCTCGGATCTGAAGCCTGCCGCCTACGAATCAAAACCCTTCTTGTCCCTCACCTGGCCAATGGAACGTGATCGCAGCGTTGTCGGCGGGCGTTTGCGTTCTTCAACGGGGATCGCCCGCAAAGGGCTCGGCTTGCATGCGTCCTGCACGGTGGATTTCGCCATCCCTGCCGGCAGTGAAGCGTTTGCCGCGGAAGTTGCCATCGATCAGGCGGCGAATCCTCGTGGCTCGGCAATCGGTCTCGTTTTGGTCCGAAACAACCTGGAGGAAGCCTGGCGTGAAGTCGCGAAAACCGCCGTCCTACGTCGTGGCGATCCACCAGCATCGATCCGCGTGCGGTTAGACAAGGCAACATTCCTCCGGCTGGAGTGTCTAACGGCCGATGATGGAGACAGTGGTGACTACGTTAATTGGCTTGATGCTCGTTTCCAATCGAAAGCCAATTAGGCGCACTGCTCTCCAGCCATGCCGCGCATCCTTTACTGCTCGTTCGATCAGGTTCCCAGTCCCAAGGGTGCCAGCCGTCACATCGAAGAATGGGTCGCTGCGCTCGGCAGGCATTTTGGGGACGTAACTCTGGTCACTCCCGATTTGGTCGAATCGACGACCGATAACTTTGCAGTTGGCGTGCGGCACATCAAGCTAGGTGCACCGGGGGACAACCCAGTTGCTCGGGCGCGAACGTTCCGCGTGAAGCTGGGCACACTGCTGAAGCACGAATCTTTTGATGTCGCTCATTTTCGGTCGCTCTGGGAAGGGATCCCGCTCTTGGCGTGGAAAGAGCAAACGGGCGGATTGCTGGTGCATGAAGTTAATGGCCTGCCATCGGTTGAACTGAAGTATCATTTCGCCGCCTTAGCTGCTGCCCCGGAGATGCAGGAAAAGCTGGAAGCGCAGGAGAACGCGTGTCTCGCAGCGGCAGATCACATCATTACCGTGAGCGAGGTGAACCGTCGGTGGCTCTTGCTGCGCGGCGCGGCGGACGAGCAGACAACCATCATTCGCAACGGCGTTGATCTGCAGGCGTTTCCTTTTCGCCTGCCGCCGCGCCTCGATACCCCAGAACTGCGGATTGCGTATGTCGGTACGTTCACGTGGTGGCAGGGGCTCGAAACACTCCTCGAAGCGGCCCAAATGGTGCGCCGGCATCGACCGGTGCAGGTGACTTTGCTGGGAGTTGCTTCGCGCACCCGCAAACAACAGCTGTTGGATCACATCGATCACCTGCAGATGACTTCGGCCGTCGAGTTTCTCGAGCCCAGTTCAACGGCCGACGTGTGTCGCTTGCTCCACCGTAGTCATCTGGCAGCGGTCCCGCTCCTCCCGGTTGATCGCAACACGCGGCAAGGGTGCTGTCCACTGAAACTACTGGAGGCGATGGCGGCGGGGTGCCCTGTGATTGCTTCCAATCTGGACGTCGTGCGCGAATTGGCCTTGCCGGACGTTCACTTTTCGCCCGCCCGGGCCGGTGATGCGCGGCAGTGGAAGAATCAGATGCTTCGTTTTTGCGACGACTATGATCGAGTCGAACGACAAGCCCGCGCTGCGCGCGAACATGTCGCCCGGCATTTCACCTGGGAGATCGCCAATCAGCGACTGATTCAACTTTACGAGGAGCTACTCTCTAACCGCTCGAAGAGTTCACGCAACCGCTGCTCCTCGCTGGCGAACGAGTAACACCGGCAAACAACATCGCGGGCGGCACTAATCATCTTCGTGCGCGTATTGGCCGGCAACGAGAACCATTCTTCAATACGGTCGGCCATCGTATGCAGATGGGTCCGCGGAACGAGAAAGCCCGTTAGCCCATCATCCACCACTTCCGGAATCCCTCCTGCATCGGAAGCGATCACCGGGATGCCGGTTGCCATCGCTTCGAGCAAGCTGTTCGGCATTCCTTCCCACAGCGAAGGAAGCAGGAACACATCCGCCAAGCGCAGATGAGCGGCGACCTGTTGCGACTCCGGCAAGTGCCCGGTGAAGATCGTCCGGTCGGCAAGTTCTCGTTGTCCGCTGACTAGTCGTTCCCACAGGCCTCGATCTTGAGCCCGTAATTCGCCGATCACTAGTAGGCGTGCTGGTTGCCGGGCGAGGACGCGCTGAAAGGTTTCGATCAAAAACGGCAAGCCTTTCTTCGCCCGCAATTCGCCGACAAAGGCCAGCACTAGTTCTTCCGGCGAGAACGCAAAGCGCTGTCGCAGTTCTGCGTCTGCCGGGCCTGGGGAAAAAACTTCCGTATCGACCGCGTTCGGTAGAACGATCGCCTCCCGATCCACCAGCGCTTGCACACTGCGGGCGAGATCGGCCGAAACAGCGACGAGCGCTGTCGCTTGCTGCAAGCACCATTGCAGGCGCGCGAAATCGCCGGGCGGAAATAATTGCCGATCCAGATCGTTCCCCCGAATGGCCAGGATCGAGCGCACTCCCTGGCGCTTCCCAAACCAGGCGGCCACGAAGCCGGCCGTCGTCAAATAATGCCCCCAGACCCAAGCAAAGTTTTGCTGGCGGTGCAGCCAGTCGAGAAAGGTAAGCAGCAGTTGCAGCGTGAAGTCCAAATTCTTGGCTTCGCCGAAACGATGCACGGTTAAACGCTCGGCCACTTGCTCGCTCACCAATCCACCGGCAGGAAGTTGCCGCGTGAAAACCACCACGTCGACCTCGTGCCCAATCCGCGCCAGCGCTCGGGCAATACGGCTGGCACTCACCGCAACGCCGCCGATTTCGGGTGCAAAACGTTCAGCCAAAAACAAGAGTTTCATGAACGATGCAGCCCCGGTTGAAACCAAAGAATCGCGGCAGAATGGACGGAATCACGAACTCTACCTGGATTTCAAACAGGACGCTAGCGGCTGTCGTTTCACCTCACGCTCAATCTTCAAGTTGGCCAATAGTCGACTTGTTACGAATTGCACATTCGGGTATTTCTCCCCCTTGGCCACGCACCACCCGCGGGGAGCGCTGCGCCCTGGATCGCAATCCAGGCTGGCGTAACGTTCCTTTCGAGAAACTCGCATGACAAACACCTTCAGTCGCCACATCCTTGCGAACTTCGCCGCTCCCTTGCGCCGATGCACGGCTGCGACGATCTTAGTTTGTGCCTGGTATTCCACGGCCGCTTGGGGACAACTCCCCAATCAGCCGCCGATCGCACCGCCGGGCTATGCTCCGCCGGCCGGTTCCCCGCCGCTGAATCCCGGCTATTTGCCCACACCGTCGCGCCCCGAGGAGATCATTCCTCCGGCAGGAAGCGCCACGCCGAGCCTCGTTGCCGACGTGCAGATTCGTGGGCTTTACATGACTGCCGAACACGAAGCTCAAAAATATCTCCGCACACGAAAAGATCGCGAATTCGATCCCAACACATTGCAGAATGACGTCCGGGCGCTCGTTGGTTCGAACCTGTTTGCCGACGTAAAAACCTACACCAGCGAGACTCCCCAAGGGATCGTGGTGGTCTTCGAAGTACTGGAACGTCCGCGCGTACGTTACATCCGCTTTCTGGGGAATCGTGGGCTGGGGGATTCAACCCTGCTCAAGCAGTGTGGCATCAAGGTCGGTGATTCGATCAACGCCTTCCTCAGCGAAGAAGGCCGCCGCCGGATGGAAGAGTACTATCACACGCACGGATATCCGCGGGCAGAAATCTCCGTTCTCGAAGGGGACCAGCAAACCGACAAAGGGGTTGTTTACGTCGTCAACGAAGGACAGTTGCAGCGTATCGCAAGTGTGGTTTTCGAAGGGAACGTCATTGCTTCCGACGCCCGCTTGAAAACGCAAATCGAATCCAAGCCCGGTTACCTCTACTATTTCTTTCGCGGCAAAATCGATCGCGCGAAAATCGACGCAGATGTCGAGAAACTAACCATTTACTACCGGAATTTAGGCTACTTCAAGGCGAAGGTTGGGAAGGAACTGACTTTTGACGACAGTGGTGCCTGGGCGAAGTTGAAGTTCGTCATCGATGAAGGGCCGCGTTACGTAATCCGGAATGTATCCGTGGAAGGGGCTCAAAAATTCGACGGCGAAATCGTCTCCCGGTTTCTCAGTTTGAAGCAAGGGGAATACTTCAATCAATCGGCCATGTCGAAGGATGTGAACACCATTCTTGATATGTACGGTAGCCAGGGACATGTTTTTGCCGACATCGCACCCGAAACGCGCTTCCTGGAAGAGCCAGGTGTGCTCGATGTGGTTTACAAGGTGAAGGAAGGTGGCGTGTTCAGTGTCGGCGAAGTGAACGTCAAGATCGCAGGCGAATATCCGCATACCAAGGAAACGGTGGTCCTGAATCGGCTCAATTTGCTGCCGGGGGACATCATCGACATCCGCAAGATTCGCGATGCCGAGCGCCGGTTGTCCTCGTCCAGTCTGTTTGAAACCAATCCCAGTCTCGGTGATCCGCCGAAGGTGGTCGTCCGTCCTCCGGACTTTGAAGATACTCTCGTCTCCGGCGAGCCTTCTTCCTACACTGTGCGCGGACAGGAACCCGAGCAAAACGATCCGCGCGATAATGCCCGCGCAGCAGGCATGCCATCGCTCCGGAGCGGGAGTTCAATTTACTCGTGGAGTGGGCCGCAATCGCAGCAGCCCGCTACACCACCCGGACCATTGAATTCGTCGTCTCCGCCAGTCCCGTACCAGCCGGCTCCGTATCCGCCACCTCGCTAACCACGACCCAGGAACGCAACGAGCGTGAACCCGCACCGAACCCAGTTCCCGATCTGCTGCCTCCTCGTCCTTGGGACGCTGGCTCTGCTCGGTTGCGCCCAGACCTTCCGCTCGCGCATTCCTCCTCCGGGAAGTTCGCTGGATGGCTTGCTTACTCCCGGCTTTCAGCCGCCGGCCATTGAAGTTCCCGCCTCCGGCATTCCTGGAACAACGGTCGCACCACAGACAACGGTCGCACCACAAATTGAGATCCCTCAGTCCAACGCTGTTCCGCTGGGCTTCACACCGCCAGCACAACTTGCACCGGCAACCATTGCCCCTGTTGGTTTCGCCGCTCCGCTGCCAGCCAGTGACCTGGTCGCGCCCGCCCCGAGCCCTGCCATCAGCACCGCGCCGGCGATCCGCGCACCCGACAGCGGCTGGCAATCGATCCGCGGCGACGAGAATCCGCCAAAAAACAATTCTGAGGACCAGGTCATCATTCGGGGCCAATCCCCGGATGGCTATGGTCAACCAATTCAACCGGTGCAGTATCAGCAGCCGGTGACTGCCCCCGGCGGATATCCGGCGAATCCCAATTTCAACCAGCCCGGCTATGCTCAACCCGGCTTTTCCGCGCAGAATCTTCCTCCCCCGCCCGTCGTCACGCCCCGCGCACCCACTTACGGCCCACCCGGTGGCGGAGCACCTGGCTTCGCCCCCAGCGGTGTTCCAACAGGTGTGCCTGCTGGACCAGCGCCAACTTACGGTGCTCCCGGCTATGGATCGCCGAACAATGGACCGGCGTTCTACACTCCGGCACAGCCCAATGAAGTCATCGCTCCGCCGTTCGAAGGGATGAATCCTAATCTCGTTCCGACCCCGGATCAGCTTCCCGCCCAGCCAACTCCGATTGATGTGCTGTTGCAAGAGACACGCACCGGCCGTTTCATGTTTGGTGTCGGCGTGAACTCCGACCTCGGTGTGACGGGCAACGTCACGATCGACGAACGCAACTTCAACATCATGAATCCGCCGACCAGTTGGGACGATGTCCTCAACGGCACGGCCTGGCGCGGCGCCGGTCAAGGCTTCCGTTTAGAAGCCCAGCCCGGTAACAATTTTCAACGTTACCTGGTCAGCTTCACGGAACCCTATCTGTTTAATACGCCCGTTTCGAGCAATATCAGCGGCTATTATTTCGACCGCAACTACTCGGACTGGCTGGAATCGCGACTGGGTGGCCGGGTGGGCTTGGGCTATCGGATCACGCCGGACTTGTCCTTAGCTGGTGCCTTCCGGGCGGAAGATGTGAACATCCATTCGCCGCGCGTGCTTGGTGTTACTGAATTGGATCGTGCGCTGGGTCATTCGGGCTTATACGGAGCGAAGGCTTCCCTCACGCATGACACGCGCGACATTCCATTCTTTCCGACGGAAGGTCACTTGATCGACGTTTCCTTCGAGCAAGTCTTCGGCACGTTTGTGTTTCCTCGCTTTGAAGCAGAAATCGCGCAGTACTTCCTCATCAAAGAACGCCCCGACGGATCGGGACGACATACGATCGGTTTGACCCTGAAGTACGGCATCCAGGGAGACGATTCCCCCATCTACGAACATTACTTCGCGGGTGGTTTCTCCTCCCTACGTGGTTTTTCATTCCGCGGGGCATCCCCGGTGGATAACACGGTCCGTGTGGGTGGTCGCATGCAACTGATCGGCTCGGCGGAATACTTCTTCCCGTTGACGTCCGACGACATGATCAAAGGGGTTGCGTTCTGCGACTTCGGCGATGTCGCCGAGGAGTTGTCGTTCAGCGCTGATACCTTCCGCGTTGCCCCCGGCTTTGGTTTTCGCATCAGCGTCCCGGCACTGGGTCCCGCCCCGCTGGCCTTCGACTTCGCGTTCCCGGTTGCTTACGCTCCGACCGATCAGCGACAAGTTTTCAGCTTCTACGTCGGCTTTGCTCGTCAGTAACAGTCGTTTGTGTGGAGGCTATTCCAAGTCTTCTTCGGCTTCGCCATCGACCAATACTCCCCACCCATCGGATTTGCCACCGAATGGTGAGGCGAGTCGGTCGAGTTCCGCTTGAATTCGCATGATTTCCTGATACTCAGGAATCATCAAGACTTTCGCATAGACATCCCAGCGTGGTTCAAACCCTTCCTCATCGGAATCGATTTCGCCTTCCTCTTCGGATTCTCCGTCGTCGTACACGATTTCCGTGTCATAACCGGCGCTAACGAGGGCTTCGGCAATGGCAGTTGCCGAATCTTCATCGGGAGCGGTGACAGGGAAATCAATCAGCAACGGCTGAGACATGTCGATCCCTTGCGAGGCAAGTTCGGCCAACACAGCGCCGTCATCATCATCTGGGTAGGTTGTCATTTTTCTTCCTTGCCTTGCTGCGAATAACAGAAAACCAGTTCTAAGTGTACGTAGCGTTGTTGGGCCAGACGCCAATATAACGCGCCTTAAAACATCAGGAATATCCAGCTCAATAGATCAAGAATGTGCCGACCGATTTCCAGTCTACGTCCCGCGCGATAACTAGCGGCTTAACACTGCATAAGCAACCGCGCTGAGCAGGGCAGCGCAGGGCAACGTAATTAGCCACGAGAGCAAAATATTGCTAGTCACACGCCAGTTTGCCTGCTGACTGACCAGGCCGATGCCGACCAGGGCTCCGACCGAGACGTGCGTGGTGGAAACAGGCATCCCCAAGAGCGAGGCAAACGTCACCAGCACCGCCGTTGTGAGGTTGGCCGAGAAACCTTGGCCATGATTGAGCGCGGTGATCTTGTGGCTCATCGTTTGGGCAATTCTCTGTGCACTCAGCATGCCTCCCACTGCCATGGCGATTGCGACTGCGATCAAACCCCAGCGTGAATCCAAGTTCGGCACAATTAGGAGCAGCGCGGCGATCTTGGGGGTGTCGTTCAGTCCACGAGCGAAACTAACAACCCCCGCACTGGCAAAGTGAGCGAGATCCATCGCTTGTTGCGATTGAATTCCCAAAAAGCTACCGGTATAGCGCTGCGCGCAAACGGTCGGCTCATCGACCGTGCAAGTGATCACCGGTTGGGAAGCGTCGATGCTGAGCACGGAAATCGGCTGCGGCATTGGGATGGTGCGCTGCTCAGTTCCAACACAGACGCACCATTCCTTGTTGATTCCTAAGCGCAGTCGCAGCCAACGAGCAACGAAGTAATAACTTCCCCCGAGTATCACGGCCAGCAACGGCGTTACAAACAAGGGCAGAAAAAATGCTTGGCCGAGCACTTGGAGATTGATCTGCGTGCCGACCGCGACCCAGCCACTGCCGACCAGCGCACCGGTGAGCGCATGGGTGGTGGAAATAGGAAAGCCGGTGTAGGTTGCCAGAATGACTGTTAAGCCAGCGCCCAGGGCGACGGCTGTCAAGAACGCTTCGGAGCTAATGAGCGTATCGGGCACAAGTCCTTTGCCGGAGAAGGTTTTTAGCAGCGCTTGAGCGAGAAAAATGGCTGCAACCGAACCGGCTGCAGTACTGAGCGTGGCCCATGCCAGTGCCACGCGATAGCTGGCCGCCCCGCAACCGAACAGGGAAGCAACTCCTTTGAAGTTGTCGTTCGCGCCGTTGGAATACGCGAGAAAGCAAACGGCAAGTACCAGCCAAACAAAGATCATGGTGTAACCTGGCGCGAAACGAAGGAAACGTCCCTTGATCTTAAACGCCGGGCGGCGCGTTCGCATCCCTGGTCTTGGCGTCGTTCACTTTAGGTGCAGCTTGGCGGCTCAAACTCCCGCCGGAAGTGCTGTGAACTTTTTCGGGCCTGCCGGAAGAGATAGCAACGGCGACCGCGACTAGAGCCCAACGCGGGCAAAGGATCGTTGATTCAAGGACGAAATTGGGCATGGCAGATAGACGGCCCTATAATACGGGACAAGTTGCTCCAGTTGTTTCTCGTTTTGTTATGACGCCACTTTCGCCTGAGTTCGAACCTCACTCCCGGCGGCTTGTTCCCGGCTGGGCTTTTTCGTGCGCGGTGCATTTTGTCGTCTTGCTCGTTTTCGGCTGGCTGGCGGAGTTGCAAAACAAAGTTCCCGGGAAGATCGGTTCGCCGAGTGCGGAGCGATCGGTCGAGATCGTTCTACGTCCCCGAGCGCTGCCGATCAGTTATGAGGACGAAGCACCACCAAACCTGGAAGTCGCTGATGTGAACCCCGTTGACGATCGGGCAGCAATTCCCAGCCTGACGAAAGTGCCCGTTACGTTACCAGAAATTGCTCCGGCGACTGCGCTTTCTGTGGAGTCTATTCGTTCTGCCGTGATTCCTGCTTCGGCCTCGTCGATGTCGGAAAACCATCGGTCGCCTGGATCGAATAGCGATTCGAATGAGGCTGTGTTGGAAACTTCCATTTTTGGTGTGCGAGGTTCAGGAAGAAAGTTCGTTTACATTTTTGATCGCTCGGCAAGCATGGCGGGGGGGCCATTAAGAGCGGCCAAAGCGGAGTTGCAGACCAGCCTACGTACGCTTGAACACGAGCATCAGTTTCAGATCATCTTCTACAACGATCATCCCGAAAGTATTCCCTTGAAGCATGGCAAAAAGGAACTGCTGGTAGCGGACTCGGCCGGGCTGACGGCGGCGTCTGCGTTTATCGACAAAATGCTCGCGGAGGGAGGAACCGAGCATCTGGCCGCGCTACGATTGGCCCTGCGCTGGCAACCCGATGCGATTTTTTTTCTCACCGATGGAAGTGAGCCGGAATTGTTGCCGGCCGAACTTGGTGCGCTGCGGCGACTGAATCAGGGGACTGCGATTCACACGATTGAATTCGGCCTGGGACCGAAGCGTACCCAGGAGAGTTTTCTGGAACGGCTGGCTGCGCAGAATGGCGGACGATATGGGTACGTGGATGTAACTCGGCTGCCATAAAGTGGCACCCCATCATCAAAATCCGAGACGCGACCGTGAAGTACCGTGAGGGAGCGATGTGCTGCGTAATGCAAGGAATCGGCTACTGCTAGTTGTTCGCGCGCCCGGTGTTCGTTATCAGTCAGCAATTCAATCTCTGCTGAACTGGCTTCATGGCCCAGATTCCAAGTGTTGACTAATCATCAATGACTTATGAAGATTGGTTAAATCGGCGTTTCAGACATTTCTTGTTCTCTTCTCTGTGCTCTCTGTGTCTCGGTGGTTTTTCCTTCTGCCTGAGAAGTAGTCCACCACGGAGGCACGGAGAACACACAGAGGCAAGGAGATTGCAGGCGGTTGATGGGACAATTCGAGGTGCTAGCAACCCCCTTGAAGGAGGCGCTAACAGCCAGGAAGTCACTTTTTTCACTAAGGAGTTATGCGGTAAGTATTTAACTAGTATGCAGAGGTGTGTAAACCGGTTTCCAAAACCCCTCGACTGGGCGCTGTCAAGTTACAAGTGTCCGCTGGCAGTATTCGGTGAAGATTTCGTCGGGGGTTTGATAGTTTAATCGCTTGCGTGGACGTTGATTCAGTAACTGCTGCACTTCGGCCAGCTTACGTCGATTCAGGCCGCGAAG
>JBGSNR010000065.1:0-6590 GCA_041739545.1 Pirellulaceae bacterium
TCAAGGCGGCATCATCTTCTTCACGACTCATGATGTGCGACGATTGTTCAATGAGCGTAACTTGCGATCCGAAGCGAGCGAAGCTCTGAGCCATCTCGCAGCCGATCGGACCGCCGCCAATGACGATCAGTCGCTTGGGCAGTTCCGTCAGCGAAAACAACGTCTCGTTGGTGAGGTAGCCAGTATCCTTCAAGCCTGGGATTGGCAACTCGGCAGCACGCGCTCCTGTGGCGATAACGGCCTTCTTAAAATGCAGCGTTTGGTCTCCGACGACCACCGTGTTGCTGCTTGTGAAAGTACCTTGGCCAAAGAAGACATCGATCCCAATCTCACTGAATCGTTTCGCGGAATCATGAGGACTGATCGAGGCTCGCAGGCGTCGCATTCGCTGCATGACTTCGGCAAAGTCAACATTCGGTGACGTCGATTGAATTCCGAAGTGCCCGGCGTCGCGTATGGACGCTGCTTGCCGGGCCGCCGAGATCAGAGCTTTTGAAGGAACGCAGCCGACGTTCAAACAGTCACCTCCCATCAAGCCGCGTTCGATGAGTGCGACCTTGGCTCCCAGCCCCGCGGCTCCGGCAGCGGTTACCAACCCCGCGGTTCCAGCGCCAATGACGACGAGGTTATATCGACCATCAGGTACCGGATTAGTCCAGTCGATTGGATGGACATTCGACTGCAGCGTCTGGTTGTAATGGTCAGTTGGTTTCAGTTGTTCGAGATAGCTCATAGTTGACTTTCCGTGCTGGTGTTGGCTTCCGTGGAATCTTCTGCATGCTGTTCGCACTCGCATTGGTAATGGGCAAAGAAGGACATGACGCGTTTAATCATGAGCGGTAGCAGTCCAAGAATCGCAAACGCGAGCAGCAACTGCCAACTGATGACTTTACCGACACCCTCTTCCGCAAGTTGCTTCAAACTTGGAACGGTTGAACCTGCGTAGACGTAGGCTGCGGTTCCCGGCAACATGCCAAGCTGACTAACCCACCAAAACGTAATCGCACGAATCTTGGTGAGTCCCATAACTGCGTTGATGACAAAGAATGGGACTGCGGGAATCAAACGCAGCGTGAAGAGGTAGAACGCCCCTTCGCGATCAAAGGCTTCGTTGATGGACTCAAGCCGTTTCGCAAACTTTCGCTGGACCCAGTCTTGAAGAATGTACCGCGTCATCAAGAAGGCCAGTGTCGCTCCGCCCGTCGAGCCGAAGCTAGCGACGAGCAGGCCCTGCCAGAATCCAAAGTACCAGCCGCAGGCCAAAGTAAGCACGGCCGCCCCAGGCAGCGAGAAGCCAGCCACAGCGACATAAACGGCAATGGCCACGATCGCCGTCCAAAACGGATAGCTTTGTCGATATTCGCGTAGGGCTGACTCCTGCGTCGCCAAGTACTCAAACGACAGCCGATCGCCAAGCATCCAATATCCCCCTAACGTCACTACCGCCAGCAATGCTAGCAAGCCGATCTTTTTGGCGTTCCCTTGTTTCTGCGGAGAATTGTCTTCCTTGGATAACTTGGCCGACTCGTTGGAGTTCGGCGGCGAATCGAGGTCTGTGACCATGGCGACATATCTTTCCGTTTAGGGTGGACTGAACGAAAGGATGTCGGCGCAGACGGCTCAAGCTTACAGTCGTCGGAACGGAATTTCTGAATCCGGTGCGTTCGGCGACAGTCGTGTCCTTGCGTCGCAATGCGGCCTCCCACGAATTTCCCTGAAATTGAGCGATCGGCTGTAAGCATACGCGGGTTGGTTTTGGTTTCTGTCGCCGACGCAGAATCCATGGTATTGGTGCTGGGCTCTGGCCTTTGTGCCTTTTGCCAATTCGAGAATCTGGCTCGCCGTCTCGGGCTTGAGCCTCATCTACTATCTGCGATTTTGGTTTCTGTACCATGTTGCCGATGTTGGGGCAGCCGATGCGGGGATTTTCGGCACAGATTATTGCGGAACAAGCTCTTTTGATTTCGTGGTCGTTTGGCTGGAATTTGGGCCGTTCTTGTTGGCCATTGCCGTCGCGACTGCTGTACGCACCAAACCCGCAAAATCGCTCGGAATGTCGGCCCAAAAAGAAGAATCGCAGGGCCGCTAGAGCGCGAGCTGAGGTTGCGACAGCATCTTTTTTCAAGAAAACGGCTTTTCTTTGTAAGCGAGCGGCATCTTTCGCGACATTCTGGTGAGGGCTGAAGAGAGTCATGTGAATCTGGCCATGTCCTAGCAATGACCCGGCAAAGCTAACGACCCAACCTAGACAAAGGAGTGACGTTCAAATGATCCGCAAAAGTCCAACATCAGGGATCCAATTCGACGGAGGATACCGCGTCGACCAACCCGGCGATCCCGATTCTGCTCGCACTAATTCTGTAACGCGCAGTAGGTGCGGGTTTACGCTCGTTGAGTTGCTCGTTGTCATCGCCATCATTGGAATTCTAGTTGGATTGCTACTGCCTGCCGTTCAAGCGGCTCGTGAAGCGGCTCGAAGGACGCAATCGAAAAATAATCTGAAGCAGATAGGACTGGCGGTGCACAATTTTGAATCAGCCATGAGGCACTTTCCAAACGGAGGAGGTTATGGCTCTCCGAGGTCGGCCGAATGGGCATCTCCACCAGCTACGACCACGATTCCGGGTTGCTGTGTGTTTCGACCCGCCTGGGGACATCCCTCGCAAAAAGAGAACTTCAACCTTGGATCTGCTCACTATCGAATCCTTAGGTACATGGAGCAGTCCGCGTTGTATGAAAACCCGCTTCTGGTCTACAAAACACCTGTCGCAGCGTTCTATTCTCCATCGCGCCGCGCCGCCCAAGCCCAGCAAGCGCCAGCCAGCGATTCGGTCTATCCAGGTTGGTTGTATGACGATGCGGGCTTGGGTCCGAGTGCACGTAGTGACTATGCAGCGAACGATCAAGTATTCAAGACGACCTACGGTGCTAATTGGGGAAAGGTGTCCAGGCCCGCAACACTCACCGACGGGTTATCAAATACTATCCTTTTTGGCGAAAAGGCGATGAGCCCAAGGGCCTGCGCAGAGGGTTCTTGGCACTGGGACGAGCCGATCATTATGGGTGGAACTGGAGGGACCGGGCGTTGCGGAGATGGTATTTATCCTGATGCACGATTGCGAGACTTCCCGGAGCTCGCATCAGGCGGAAGTTGGACTGAAGGCAATGAGTCCTGTGGAGGTGGGAATTGGGGCTCTGCAAATCCTGGTGGTGCTCTTTTCTTATTCGGCGACGGGAGCGTCCGTGGGTTTAGTTATTCAACCGATTCGGTTTTGCTCCGCAAGTTGATTCGTCCGGCTGATGGCGAGGTAACCAGCTTTGAATAATCAAATGCCAGAACTGCTACCGGAGTCTGTGATGAAGTATCGAAGTTGTAGTCTCGTAATATCAATGTTGTGTTTGATGGTGACCGGCTGCGGAAGTGATGCTCCTGATTTGGTCGAGGTAACCGGAAAAGCAATCCATAACCAACAGCCACTAGTTGCAGGCAGTATTTGGTTTCATCCCGACCCAAGTAATGAGGTGCAGGGCGAACCATCGAGCTGCGTCCTTCAGATGGATGGCTCCTTCACGATGCGAACTTATCCCTACGGTGATGGCGTTCCTCCAGGCAAGTATAAGGTTACGTTATCGCCCGAACTGGCTGGCAGGATCAAGCTGCCCAACTATGGAGATCCAGCCAAAACGCCGCTAGAGCTTGTCGTACCTAATGATGGTCTTAAAGACATTATCGTGGAGGCGAAATAATGAGATCGCTATGGATGGTTTTGATTGCGATCCTATTGGACTGCATCCACGTTTCGTCAAGTTCAATGGCCGTCGCTGAGGAGAAGACTGAACCGCGTCAACTCTCCCGCAAGATTGATGCGATCGTCGAGGCGAAGTGTGCTGAAAATTCGGTCATGCTGGCGGATGCGTGCTCGGACGCCGAGTTCGCTCGGCGAGTTTATCTTGATCTGCTTGGCCGCATTCCACGAGTCGCCGAGGTGCGTCGGTTCTTGGACGATTCTGACGAAGCAAAACGCGAAAAGTTAATCGATGAGTTAATCGAACGCCCTGCTTTCGCCGCCCATTTTGCGTCAGTGCTACGAAGCGGGTTAATGCCGCGGACGCAAGAAAACCCAGAACTCTATCACCTTGGTTTGTCATTGGAAGACTGGCTTCGCCCTCGGATCAAGCAAGACCTTGGGTACGATCAGATCGTTCACGAGTTGCTGACCGTTCCCTTGGGTGAACAGGATTCAAGCGGTGCGTTGCCTGCCGATGCAAATCAACATTTCGGGGCTATCGCATGGTACCAGATCAATGACCTGAAGGCGGAGAATCTGGCCGGAGCGGCGAGTCGCCAACTTCTTGGATTGAAGCTCGAGTGCGCTCAGTGTCACGACCATCCGTTTGATAAGTGGTCGCAGGATCAATTCTGGCAGACCGCTGCCTTTTTCAGCCGTTTGAACATGCGACAAAACGATGCGGAGATGAAAGGGCAACGGCCTGCCCAGGAATCAAGCGACTTGCAGCTAGTTTCGATCAAGCTGCCCAACGAAGACCGCAAGATTGCGGCACACTTTCTCAGTGGTCAGCCTCTGGGGGATTCGACTGGCGATCCACGGGCTGCGTTCTCGCTTTGGTTGACTTCATCAGAAAATCCTTACTTTGCACGGGCCACGGCCAATCGCATTTGGAAGCAGTTCTTTGGTCGCGGCATCGTAGACCCAGTGGATGATTTTCGACCGGACAATCCTCCTTCGCATCCGGAACTGCTTGACGTTCTATCTGACGCTTTGGTCCAAAGCGATTTTGACCTGACGATACTGATCCGTTCAATCATGCTCTCGAAAACCTATCAGCGAACCAGCGCGGTGACCGACGCAAGTCAACTTACCGCAGCGCATTTTGCTCGCATGCCGGAACGTCCGATGACCGCAGAGCAATTATGGGACAGCTTAGTCGTTGCCACGGGCTATCACGATCCAATACCGCTGACCCATCGATCACTTGCGGGGATGGATAACAGTTCGGCCCGAATTCAGTTCTTGACATCTTTCTTGGGAGAGTCGCAACCGGACTCGCCGCAAATCTCGATCGTGCATTCACTCAAGTTGCTGCATGGTCCGTTTGTGGATCGGTTAACAAGTTCCAATGGTGGACCGATGGTCGTCGCGATCAGTTCATCGCCGTTGTTGAATGATGACGAAAAGATCGAGACGTTGTACTTGGCCACTTTGTCACGACGTCCGACATCGGAGGAACGACTACTTGTCTCGCAGCATTTAGATTCGGCATCGGACTCGGCCGGTCACGCGAAGGCGATCGGGGACGTGTTGTGGGCGCTGCTCAACAGCACCGAATTCATGCTCAACCATTGACGACACCCACTCATCCGCAACAGCAATCACCAAAAAGGAAATCAGATGAAGAACCAGATGAACAATGCGATGCGGTTCGATCGACGCAATTGGATGCGGATCGCGTCCGTTTCGGCGGCAACAGGGATGACGGGCAACACTTGGCTCTCGTCCTTGGCAGCCGACACCTCCGATCACCCACAACGCCGCCGCTCGTGCATCCTGCTGTGGATGCCAGGTGGACCAAGCCAAACCGATACGTTCGACATGAAGCCTAATCATGAGAACGGTGGACCGTTTAAATCGATTCCGACGTCGGTTCCAGGCATCCACATCAGCGAGCACATGCCACGGATCGCCAAACAAATGGATCACATGGCAATCATTCGCTCGATGCAAACCCATGAAGCCGACCACGATCGAGCGGCGTTCTACCTTCGCACCGGCTACAAACCGCATGGTGGAATCCAATATCCTTCGATTGGTTCTCTCGTTGCTCACCAGTTCGACGATCCAAGCTCGGCGATGCCCGGTTTTGTGAGCGTGGCGGCACCACGGTTGGCGAGCGATTCGTCGTATGGCTCAGGATACCTTGGCCCAAACTATTCACCGATGCTCGTTGGCAACACGTCCAACCTCGCGGACTTTGCGAATCCAGATCGCTTTACATCAGAGCGCCTTGCAGTTCCAGAATTGCATATTCCAGAGTCCATCGGGCCCGAGCAATATGCTCAACGACTGGAGATGCTGCATCGACTGCAACAACCATTCGCTGAGCAGCACCCCGGCATCGGCCCGGCCGCAGTCAAGATCGCTCAGGAACGCGCCATCCGTCTGGCAGCGAGCCCGTTTACGAAAGCTTTTGAGTTGTCGGGCGAACCCGAGTCGTTGCGGGAAGAATACGGTATGAATATCTTCGGCCAGAGTTGTCTGCTGGCCAGACGTTTGGTTGACAAGCAAGTTCCCTTCATCGAATTGACGTTGGGAGGTTGGGATACACACATCGATAACTTCACCGCCGTCGAACAACTGACGTCGATCCTGGATCGCGGCTGGGGAACGTTGATGCGTGACCTTGAAGATCGCGGCTTGCTCGATTCGACGCTGATCGTGTGGATGGGTGAATTTGGCCGGACGCCGCGCATTACGCAGGCGAACGGACGCGACCACTACCCCAACGCCTGGACAACGGTGCTGGGCGGCGGTGGTATTCGCGGCGGCACCGTCCACGGCGCCACCAGCGCC
>JBGSNR010000089.1:0-11140 GCA_041739545.1 Pirellulaceae bacterium
AAAACCGACGGGACGCCCGAGCGCATACTCAATAAGCGCGAGAGTGAAGCCGTGCGCAAAGTCATCCGATCGGGCAACGATGTGGTCGCGCAGTTCGAAATAGTCTTTGAACGCAGGGCCGTTATGGAATGCCGCGGCGGGTGTAAACGACGGTCGAATAGTGCAGCGCGCGGCGGTTGAAAAGTGTGGCGCTGGGGTGGGTGTGGGTATCAGTCTAAATGAGGGTGAGGGAGCATTCCAGTAAGAATCCTTCCTCCTCCGGAGGAGGAAGGATTGCGACGATTGAAATGGCGGCTAGGATTCCTCCGATTCGTCGGCGGTTGACGAAGAGGACGTCGCGGGCTTGGGGCGCGATCCCCTGCGTCGCCGCCGCGCATCCTGTAGGCGATAACTTTCTCCGCTCGATTCGAGAATGTGACAGCGATGCGTGAGCCGATCGAGCACGGCACCGGTCAATCGCTCGCTGCCGAGGACTTCCGTCCATTGCTCAAAGGGAAGATTCGTAGTTACGATCAACGACTGACGTTCATACGCGCTACTGATGACCTCAAAGAGCAGCTCCGCGCCAAGTTTGCTGGCCGGGACGTAACCCAGTTCATCGAGGATCAGCAGGTCGAACTTGGCCAGTGACGCCTTCATCCGCAACAGGGTCCGTTCTTCCCGGGCCCCCATGAGTTGCGTGATCAGTTCCGTCACGCGGCAGAAGCGAACGCGTTTTCCCCGCTGGCACGCGGCAATGCCGAGCGCGATGGCTAGGTGCGTCTTTCCCGTGCCGGGATGTCCCAGGAAGATCACCGACTCGCGCCGTTCCACGAACTCACATCGCAAGTGCTCCGCCACCAGCGCGCGATTGAGCGAGGGCTGGGCAGCGAAGTCGAAATCACCGGTTGATTTCAAATTGGGAAAGCGTGCCGATTTGAGCCGCCGCTCGCTGGAACGTTTTTCACGGTCGAGCAACTCCAGTTCACAGAGTTGCAGCAGAAAGCCGAGATGATCGACGTTTTCCGTCGCGCACCGCTGCGCCGTTTTCTCACAGCCCTCCAGGAACGACGGTAACCGCAGGGCCTTCAAGTGATGCTTGAGCAGCACCGTGCCTTTAGTCTCGAGAGATTTCATAGCGCACCTCCTGTCGTCAGCGCGCCGGTCAGCTCGCGGTAAGAGAGGAGATTGGGCGGGGGAATCGAATGGGACTGCAGATGGGGATGATTGTCCAGCCGAAACCACTTCGTCGGCTCTTCCCGTCCTTGTTGCACGAGCAGCCGAATCGCATCCACGGCCAGGACGTCGATCTCCAGCGCCCGCTCAATCGCCAGGGTGAGCGCGCCCAGGGGAATCGTTTCCAGCAGACGCAAGGTCTTAATGAACTCCCGGCGGCCGTGGGCACCACCGTCCGCTTCCAGGCGGCGCCGCAAGAGGTCGAAACAATCTGCCAAACCCCAGTTTTCCAGGGGTTTGGCGAAGTCCAGGCCGCCGGGCTTCCGTTCCAGTAGAGCCAGGTAATGGATGGGGTTGTAATGCACCTGTTCCTTCGACCAGTCGCGTGGATGCTGCGCCACGAGTTGATCGTTGACCACCAGTCGCACTTCTTCCAGACCGCCAATCGCCAGCACTTTCTGGTGAGCATACTGCGTCGGGACCGAGTAATCGTTGCCGTCGAAGCGAACCAGCGAAAGGGAGTTGGCCTGGGCTGGTTCCACCCGCCGCGCTTCAAAGGCCGACTTCGGCAACGGCAATAACACAGCCTGCTCCTCGGCGAGCAACGTGGCTTTGTTCGCCGGTCGACCGCGTAGCTTCCGTTCCAAATCTTCGCGGCACTGCTGCGCGAGTGCGGCATTGAGCGCTTCCAGACTCTCCGTCCGCGGCACAGGCACCAGGAAGTTCCGCCGCGCGAAGCCGATGAGGTTCTCGGTATGCCCTTTCTCCATCGGTCGCCGTACCAGGCAGAAGTGATGCTCAAACAGATAATGACTCTGCAACCGCAGGAACTCCCACGTGGGCGAGTCTCCCCGCTTCCCCACGAACTTGGCCACGGCAATCCGGCTGTTGTCATAGCTGCTCCGGCGGGGCACGCCGCCGAAGAACTCAAAAGCTCGCTGATGGCCGGCTTGGGTTCGGATTTCTCCGGGAAACCGGCACTCCACGGGCGAAGTGAAATCTGAGGAGATCGACGTAACCTCGAGGCAGATAAGGCTCCGCGTTCGGTAAAAAATGAATCGAGTTGCGACAGGGTCGGGGAGGTGTGTGTCTGCGACAGCCGGTGGGAAGGCGAAGTCGCAAATTTGCTCGACATGAGCAAAATCGTGCAATCGTGGGTGAAAAACGATCACCTAGGCTTCGAAGTGCTGCTTACGTTTGGCGGAGTCGTTCGCAAGTTTCGCCCCGATTTTCTGATTCGGCTGGTCAACGGCGTGACACTCGTGTTGGAAATCAAGGGGCAAGACGACGACCAGAACCGGATGAGACGCGAGTATCTCGCCGAATGGGTGCGAGCCGTAAATGCCCACGGGGACTTTGGAAAGTGGGCGAGCGATGTGGCATTGAGCACGGACTCAATTCGGGATCACATTGAACGGCATAGCCGTGATTAGCGATAGAGATTGGCTAAGGCCAAAGAATTTTAAGAATTCGCGATTATTTCCAAGGAAGACATGACCGCATTGTGGCATGGGAAGGGCCTTAGGGAAAGCATGATTGCAATCCCGTCGAGTGCTGGCAAGCTGGCAACGACGAGCGCGGCTGCGATTGCAGCAAATTTCCTGGAAAGCTACACTTCGCCCCCCGAACTGCTGCGCCGAGAGGGCCGGCGGTGGTCCCGCTTTGAGGAAAGGAACGCGGATGGATCTGCGTAGCCTGCTTAAATTCTGTCTAAATGGTGCAGCCGTGCTTGCGCTGGGTGGGTGCGCGGGTTTGGGCGGAGACAGTACATCGTTGGATAACCTGGTGGATGATCGTCCGCCTCGGCCATTTCCTACGGTTATGCGCGAAGATCAAAATTCTGTCGCCAGAAGTAATACCTTCAAGTCACGCAAGCCATCCCCGCAAGTCGTTGCCAAGCCTGTCGAAGCTCCGCCAGCAAGAGAGGTCGAGCAAAGTTCGGGGATTGAACCCTTGGCATTGAATCATACCCCCACGCTCGATGAACTAGCTTCGGGGCGTCCGCGTGCTGATCAGATGCGGAATCTTCCCACGGAACGAGTGGCGATTCGCAGTTCGTTTCAACAACCTGTGGATGGTGATCAGCCCTCGGCCAGTTCGCCTGACGGAAAAGACGACGCTTCGCCAGCGGAGGCGAACGTAACCGTTTATGAATCGGCCGAAGCTGCATTCGCTGCGCAGCAGATTCTCGCTCGGCTCGCCAACAACAATCCGGCGATGACCAATCGGCAGGCGGGGATGGACTACAGCACGGTCTTGCAAGCCCAGATGCAGCAAGTGCTCCAGCACATGCAGCAGGAGGATCTGCTCCCTCCGGCAACTCAGGCACAATCTCCGATCGCCGCTGCCGTCGCGACGCAACTCCAGCCACCGGTAGCGACTGCTGTAGTGTCAACTGTTTCGGAGCCCGCCGTCGCCCCCATGACTCATACGGAGCCGCTACAAAATTCAACGAACGTAACTCCTGAAATCGCCAAACCGGCAGCGACAGTCGTCGAACTTTTGCAGCAGGCGGAAGTGGCACGCGCCCAGTGGATCGACACCTTAGAACAAACTCTGGCGAGCGGCGACACGAAGTTCACACCCAGTCAGAAACAGCGGTTACAGCAGGAACTGCGGTTGGCCTATCTCGCGGCCGGGCGGATTGACGAAGCGACGGAGCCCATTCCTGACGTCGCCGAAGCAGATGCGGAATCCTACAAGCATCTGGTCTTTGCCATGCATCATTTGCTGCCTGAAGAAGCGGACCGACGCTCCCCTCATCGCCATGCGCTGGCGCTGCGTTCGTTGCGCGATGCAGAAAAAGAACTCTCGATCGTCAGCCGATTGGATCTAAAGAACCTGACGTTCTGCGATTCTGTTCAACAATTCGGCTGGTTTAACGAGTTCAAACGCCGCGAGTTTGCCGCGGGGCAACAGGTGATTTTGTATTTGGAAGTTGAGAACGCGACGGCCCAGAAGAAAAGTCCGGTCGAGTACGAAACGGAATTGCAGGGATCGTATCAGATTTTTAATGCCGCAAACGAGCTTGTCGGGGAGCGGACTCTTCCGCTCGATAAGGAAGTCTGCCGCAACTGGCGTCGCGACTACTTCCTGGCCTACCGCATCTACTTGCCAGACGATCTTCCGGCCGGCAGTTATCGGCTAGAACTGCGACTCGAAGATCTGAAAGCGAGACCACCGGCGGGAGGAAAGAAACTAGGTGAAGGCATGATTGATTTTACAGTGCGATAGCCTTCGATTCAGGCATTGCTCCCCCTTCAAATTCAGCGGCTCTCCGCGGACAATGCTTTCACGGCGGCTCTCTCCACCTATCGCCGCGATAACTTCCTCCGACTGTACCGGCTGCCATGAACTTCAATCCTTCGGTCTTGATTGCCAAGAAGCGCGACGGCGGAACATTGTCCGCAGAGGAAATTCAGTACTTCATACGCGGCTTCACCGACGGCTCGATTCACGACTATCAGATGTCCGCGCTTGCGATGGCGATCTTTATTTGCGGGATGACCGTTGATGAAACAGCAGCTCTTACGGAAACCATGCTGCGGTCGGGAACAACGCTGGAATGGAATGCAGGGGCTCCCTGCGTGGATAAACATTCGACGGGTGGGATCGGAGATAAGACCTCGCTGATTTTGGCACCGCTGCTTGCCGTTTGTGGGGCACGAGTGCCGATGATCAGCGGCCGTGGCCTGGGAGCGACGGGCGGAACGCTCGATAAACTCGAAGCGATTCCAGGTTTTCGAACCAATCTTGAACTGCCGGAAATTCAGACGGTGGTTGAGAGGGTGGGCTGCGTCATTACCGGTGCTTCCGCAGAGCTTGCGCCGGCAGATCGGAAATTGTACGCACTGCGGGATGTGACGGGGACGGTTCCATCAATCCCACTCATCACGGCGAGCATCATGAGTAAGAAGCTTGCTGAAGGATTAGACGCGTTGGTGCTCGATGTGAAGTTCGGCAGCGGCGCGTTCATGAAAAGTTTGCAGCAGGCACAGGCGCTTGCCGCATCGCTGGTCAACACCGGTCGACGGATGGGGGTGAAGACAACAGCGCTGCTAACCGACATGAACCAGCCGCTGGGGCGCATGGCTGGCAACGCGAATGAGGTCCTGGAGTCGATCGATGTCTTAAAGGGAGCGGGCCCGGAAGATGTGCGAGAGCTGACGCTCGATTTATGTGCTGAAGTTCTCGTCTCGACAGGCATCGCCACTTCCTTGGCTGCCGCGCGCGAGCGACTCCAGCGAGCTTTGGAGGATGGTTCCGCCTTCGAGCGATATGAGCAGATGGTCGTCGCGCAAGGGGGTGACCCGCGGGCAAAACTTGAATTGGCACCTGAAGTGATGGTCCTCGCCCCCATTGCCGGCTATGTTTCGACGATCAATACCGAAGCCCTCGGAATTGCCGTGATCGAAATGGGAGGTGGCCGGCGTAAACTTGGGGATCAACTTGATTTTGGTGTCGGCTTTGAAATGCTGGTGCGGATTGGTGACCAAATTGAGAAAGGTCAGCCGCTCGTGAAACTATTCGTTAGAAACAAAGATGCGGAACGGGCCGCTGCGATGATGCTCGCGGCGATTAAGACTACTGACGAGCCCATTTCAACACTTCCGCTTGTTGTAGCTCGACTTTAATTCAAAACGCAAAGCTCCCTGCCATGACCGACGCCGAACTCATCCAATCCGCCTTAGCCGTTCGCCAACAGGCCTATGCGCCCTATTCGAATTTCCTGGTAGGAGCTGCCTTGCTCACGTCTGACGGCGAAGTCATCACCGGCTGCAACGTAGAAAACGCTTCGTACGGATTGACCAACTGTGCTGAGCGAACCGCGATCTTTTCCGCCGTCGCGCGTGGCCTACGCCAGTTCGAGAAGGTGGCCGTCGCGAGTCGCGGCGGCGTACTTCCGTGTGGTGCTTGCCTGCAAGTGTTGTCGGAATTTGGTACCGATGCGCTGGTGATCTTGCTCGTCGATGAGGCGAGCCCAAACGAATGGCGAGAATTCACCCTGCACGACTTGATGCCGCAGCGATTCAAACTGAATCGGAACTGAATGAGAGACTCCAGGTTCCGCGTCAGTCGATGAAGTAGCTGATTTTTCGTCGTTGTCTTCTTCGGCAGGTGTCGTGCTTGATTTCTTGGGCTCGGCGGATTCTGCTTTCGCTGGGTCTGCAGGCAAGTCGGCCGGCGGTGTTTCTGCAGGAGCTGGTTCCGCGGGAGCTTCAGTTTGGGCCGGCTTGGTCGTTTTGTAATTTGCTTCCGTGATCAAGACCCCTGCGACACAACCTGTCATGCAGCAGGCGAGTGTTCCCCCTAACATCGCGCGCAATCCCAATTGTGCTAGTTCGCCTTTGCGTTCAGGAGCTAAAGCACCAATGCCTCCTAGTTGAATCCCGATCGAACTGAAGTTTGAGAAGCCGCACAACGCATAGGACATAATCACGATCGTTCGGGGATGCAGTTTCCGGCCTGAATCAGGGACGCCGTCACTCATCCAGTCATGCAAGGTCATATACGACAGAAATTCGTTGGCGACCATTTTTAGTCCCAGCAACTCTCCGCCGTAGCCGCAATCTTCGTAAGGAATACCCATCAGCCAGGCGATTGGCGCGAAACACCAACCCAGTAGTGCTCCGAGCGACCACTTCTGTTCAAAACGGGTGCCGAGCCAGGTCACGCCGCCGTCGAGCATGGCAATCAGCGCGATAAAAGCAATGAGCATCGCTCCGACGTTTAGCGCCAGCTTCAAACCTTCGGAGGCACCGTTCGCGGCCGCTTCGATGACGTTGGAACCTTCCGGCACCGCTTCGATGCGAACTGTTCCCATGGTTTTGGGAACTTCGGTCTCGGGCTCGAGAATCTTGGCGACCATCAGCGCGGCCGGCGCTGAAATCACTGAGGCAGTCATTAGATGCCCCGCATCAAGTCCCATCCCTACATAAGCCGCCAACACGCCGCCGGCAATCGTCGCGAACCCTCCGATCATCACGGCCATTAGCTCGGAGCGCGTCATGCTCGAAAGGTAGGGTCGAATCACTAGCGGAGCTTCGGTTTGCCCCACGAAGATATTAGCAGCTGCTGACAAACTTTCCGCACCCGAAAGACCCATCGTGCGCTGCATGACCCAGGCGACCACTTCGACGATCGGCTGCATAATGCGCAGGTAGTACAGAATCGACATCAAGGTCGACATGAAGATGATCGTGGGAAGGATAATGAAGGCAAAGAAGTGCTCCTTGTAAGCGTCCGGGTCTCCCCCGCTGCCGAAGACGAACTTCGAACCTTCATGCACGAACCCGAGCAAGGCCGTAAAGAAATCACCGACCGCGCCGAAGAATATCTGGCCGATTTGCGTGTTGATAATGAATGCTGCGAAAAAGAACTGCAGTGTGCTTCCCACAAGTACGATCCGCCATGGAAAACGTTTGCGGTCGCTGCTCATGGCAACCGCCAACAGAATCATCACGACGTAACCGAGCAGACTGGTCCAGCGTTCCATGTAGGACGTTCCAATTGGTGTGGCTGTGGAAGCGAGGCAACAAGCTGGAGAGGTAGCATTAGCGTACTCATTCACATGCTAGCCGGCAAATAACTTTGCTGCTGAAAAATTGGCAGAAATCGGCCCGACATGTTCATGCCGCAGGAAGTTCGGAAAAGCCGGCGCAGTATTTTTACCAGCGCCGGTAATCCGAACAGAGCTCAACTAGAAGTAGTGATAAGTCGCGTTGCCTACACAGACACTGACTCATCGCAACGAGAACCTGGCCCAATAGCCAGTCAAAGCTTGCCCCCGGCACGACCGATAAAGTTCTCACGTAGCGTTCTTACGCAGCCTCACGGAACAGTTCGTCTTGCTCGTTGTCATCAAGCCCTTCCAATAGTTCGTCCAGGGCCGCAATTGCCTCTTCCAGATCTCCGGTCGTTTCCAGCAATCGCGCTACTTCGGATGCTTGCGCGTAACTAAGTTCTAGCCCCAGTTCGGCGAGAACTTCTTGGATTTCTTCGGCTGGAATGGGTTCGGCCGGGATCTGATTGTCGTGCATGTTGGCATCCTTGCAAAAATTGGCCTGATATTCCGACATCGGTCGTAACGGACTGCCGTCAAGATACAAAAATTCGCTAATTCGGCTGATGTCAAACTGAGTCGATTTGGCAGTTTAATTCGACGACGGGGGGCTGAGCACACGTCGAGGCACGAGCGGGCCGATAAAAACGTAGTCTTGCTCTCTAAAATTAACCGGCCCGCTGAACCGCCGTCTCACTGCGAATATGCGACATAGCGAACTCCTGAATCAGATCCGCGGCCGAGTCTGTCAGGCATTTGCCGAGATGGGGGTCGAGACGAGCGATATGAATGAGACGATCCTGATTCGCGACGGCCATTATTGTGGACGCCGATTTCAGGCCGACCATGGACATGCCGTCTGGTTTCTAGAAGAGAACCAGATCAAGGTTTACCTGGCTGATGGGAAAGTGCTGCTGCTGGGAGCGACTGCCGCGGAAGCGTCAAACGATCAACTGCCGCTGCGGAAGGCCGCCTAGCAGGCTATTCCAACGGGAGCATGTGCCCGCTCAGAACGACCATTCCAGCGGCACCGTTGTAGCCTTTAATCGCGGCTGGATCCTCGACAATCAGCCCTGCCACGATCACTTTCTGATCGACCTTCGCCACATCCTGTGGATTCTCGCGGGCGACAACGATCAAGGGACGCATGTCGGCCGTGTTGAGTGCTAATTCAACCTCAAAGGCTTTGCCGGCCGCCCGGATGTTTTTTACCGTACCGATGCAAACCAGCCCCTGTTCCTCTTCATAACTATCAAGCCGCTGACTGGCGAGAAATCCGAACATCGAAATCTTGCCTGGTGAATTGGAGATTGACTTCAGAAAAATCGGCAGCGATTCGAAAACCGGTGCTGCACTGGAATCACGAGGATCGAGCTTTGTCGCCTCCTCACCAACGCGACTAGCAGCATCGAACAATTCCGTGCCCAGCTTGCGGCGATTGGCAACATCTTTAGGATCGGGCGGATTTTCAAACGCCTTCAAAGCCTCTTGGCCAGCGGTGATGCGCTCTGCCAGCTTTGTAGCATCGACCGCTGCCGGTTCAGGATCGGTTGGCGGCGGTTCCGGCATCGGTTCTGGTAGGGGAGTCTCGGTCGGATCATCAATGCCTGGCAGCGAAGTCGCAAGTGGATCGTTGGTCGCCAATGGATCGTTGGTCGCAAGTGGATCGTTAGTCGCAAGTGGATCGTTAGTCGCCAGAGGGTCACTAGGCTCTGCAGGCATAGCCAAAGGATCGACTACCGCCAGAGGATCATTAGGATCCGGTTCGGAGGGGACTAATGGATCCAGCGTGGCCAGGGGATCGGTTGTTGAGGGTTCGTCTGTTGTCGGAAGTTGGGGTTGAACGTCATCAAACGAAAAGTTTCCCTTGGGGGCCGTTTTCGACTTGTTTGAATTGTTCTTGGGAGGCGCGGGCTTGTTCGCGACGTCGTCCTCATTCGCCGGTGAGTTCACTGTAGGGCCGGCGTTAGCACTCTTGCCGCGGAATTGTGCAGGCACGATCCAAGGAGCATAAGTGGCCACCGAGGGTCCGATGTTCAAAATGTCCTTTGCATAGTCGGCAGGGAGCCACCACAGCACCAAGACTGCCAAGACAATCCCGACAACGCCCCCCATCACCACCTTCAAACCTTCCAGGACCACGCTTGGTTGCTTGCGTGGCGTCGAAGGTGCGGCAGAAATGCTCGCCCCGGGGCTTCCGAAGCTGGAAGTGGCTTCTCCGACTCCCCCGCCTAAAAACTCATTCGAGCTCCCTCCGCCGCCGGCAACGGAATAGTCGCTCGATTCCTCCACGGACGACGAGGACCAGCCTCCATCCGCGGCGGCGGCAGTTCCGGACCATTGAGGCTGCTGATCTTCTTCGTCGAGCAAGATCAGCATCGGAGGCACACTGGCGAGGATTTCCTCGAGGCGCATTTCCTCCAAGCATAAAGGACACTGCACTCTCGATTCAGGACGACCCCGAGTCGGCAATGTAATTTCGTCGTGACAACGTGGACAGGCAGCAATCGGCATCGCAATAAGCTCCAGCGAAGAGTCCATTCAGTTTAACTAGCCTACCTAGGGGTTGGCTAGCGAACGATCTTCGAATGCGAAAATCGCTGCAAAAGAAGCTCTTGGAAAGTGCGTTTCACTCCCATCCAAAAAATCCCCCAGACTGGCAACAGATATCCCACTGGTTGGCAGGGGATCAAAAACCGACACGAATTGCCCGGATTTTTCGGCTAGTTGACGGACTTTTTTGAATCCAGCACACTCAAAGCGATGGATGGATGGCCTGACTTGAGGGCTGGTTTGAAATCAGTTTCTGTTCAAATTTCATAAAATGGAGTCTGAATCATGCGGCGGAAGACCTTTCCCCTTCGAATCGAGTGTTTGGAATCTCGTATGCCCCTGGCTGGCAACGTGACAGCCGGTTTGAATCGCGGCGGCCTTGTCATTAACGGCGATAACGGCGACAACTCAGTCACCGTGACACCAGGTCCAGCCGGACAATACGTGGTTGCCGGCGCTGCCGGTACAACCATCAACGGGCAGGCGTCGCAAACCTTTTCAGGGGCAGTAAGAGGTCTCGCGGTTCAACTGCGCGGCGGTAGTGATTCATTGACCCTCAAGCCTGGCACGTACCTGGGCAGTGTGGTTATCACAGATCTGGCCGGCAGCAACTCCGTCAATGTCGCCGGCGCGAATATCAACGGGGCCCTGATCATTACCGCAGCATCGCCTGCCGGAAATTCAGTTAATATCACGAACAGCACCGTGCTCAGTAACCTCGGAGTCTACACACGGCAATCGCATCTTAATTCCCGGTGAAACTGCGGAGTATGCCTTCCAACGCGTCGGTGGAGAGGCAGGCGCGGTAGCGTTTGCCACGAATATTGTCTTTTAGGGAAGTGTCCACTGACAAAATGGACACGGCCAAAC
>JBGSNR010000094.1:0-103490 GCA_041739545.1 Pirellulaceae bacterium
GGGGCTGCGACTTGGCAGATCCTCGTCAGTCTGGCGACGACCGCTTATCAAACTGGTCGCGACTTCGTACGCGAACTAGCCAATGCCATCGTCTTCGAACCAGTACTTGCACGGTAAGCACGTACTGGCTGTTAGCGCCTCCTGTAGGGGGTTAGGTGTCGTTTTGAACAGGGGCCAAACCGCCCTGTTCGTGTTCTGTGTTGGCAATCTACAAACGGGTCGTCAGCGGTGAATCCCTACTCAGCGCCGCAGCGAATCCAGCCGCCAACTGCGGCAGGGACAAGTGACGCAGGATTGCTTCTGATATAATATTGATCGATTGATTAATTGTAAATAAAAAACAATTAGACATAGTGTGCGTTTTGGCGCGCCCGTCATCGACTGCCGCTCCTCTCGATTTTCAAGCTCGGCACTCCTTTAAAAAACCATGCGGGTCGATTTCCTTGGCTACTTCGCACGAGCAGCAAAGTAGGCGAGAATGCGCTACGATGCGGATGGCGAGCAACCTCATAGCGGCCTGTGAGTCTGCTGATTCATTGACAAAAGGCTGCCTATTCTGGCTTGCTACCGCCTGATCGTTTGGCCCGAGTCCTTGGTTTGTTTCACTTCAATCAGAATGAATGCCATGCTCACTAACACAGCGACGCGTGCTGGTTTTGCTCTGACGGTGATCTGCACGTTCGTGTCGTGCACGCCGCAGTCTGTCACGTTGGATACCAAAAGCGCAGCGACGCGCCTCAATGAGGCCAATGCTGCTAGCGGCGAAGATTCGAAGTCCGATACCCCATCTCCGGCCGCCTCCCCGGGAATTCAGACGACCGGCACGCCTGGTTCTCCCAGTGCGACGACCACCATTGATGGCAAACAGCTTCCTGCACCCGATCCGAAGTTCGGCGGCGAGATCAAGAACGATGCCTTGCAATCGAAGGCGTGGTGGGCTCCCCGTATTACTCCGCCGAAGGAAGCGCCGAATGTGCTGCTGATCATCACCGATGACGCCGGATTTGGAGTCCCCAGTACCTTTGGCGGTGTTATTCCCACGCCTGCGATGGATCGCATCGCCAAAAGCGGGCTGCGCTACAACAACATTCATTCCACCGCGCTCTGCTCACCGACGCGGGCCGCTCTGATAACGGGGCGCAACCATCATTCCGTCGGCTTTGGTGTCATTTCCGAGCAGTCGACAGGATTCCCTGGTTACAACAGCATCATTGGCAAGGACAAATCGACCATCGGCCGCATGCTGAGGGACAACGGTTATGCGACTTCGTGGTTTGGTAAGGATCACAATACGCCCTCTTTCGCAGCCAGCCAGGTGGGGCCTTTTGATCAATGGCCGATCGGCATGGGCTTTGAGTATTTCTATGGATTCGTCGGCGGAGATGCGAATCAATGGGAGCCCAATCTCTATCGTAATACGACCCAGATCTACCCTTTTGAAGGCAAGGAGGACTGGAATCTGGTCACGGGCATGGCGGATGACGCGATTGATTACCTGAACCGCATCGACCAGACCGATCCGAGCAAGCCGTTTTTCGTCAAGTATGCGCCTGGTGCGACACACGCTCCGCATCACCCGACGCAAGAATGGGTCGACAAGATTCACGAGATGCATCTGTTTGACGAAGGTTGGAACAAACTGCGAGAGAAAATTTTCGAGAATCAAAAACGCTTGGGGGTGATTCCCGCAGACACCAAGTTGGCCCCTTGGCCCACGGAGATCCTCAAGAATTGGGACGACTGTACTCCGGAGGAGAAGAAGCTCTTTATTCGTCAGGCAGAAGTTTTTGCTGCGTTTGCCGCCTACAATGACCACGAAATCGGTCGCGTGATTCAAGCGGTCGAAGACATGGGCAAACTCGACAACACCCTCATCATCTATATCAATGGGGATAACGGCACGAGTGCCGAAGGGGGGCCCACGGGCACGCCGAATGAAGTCGCCTTCTTCAACGGTGTTTCCGTTCCCGTGGAGGTTCAATTAGAGAAGTATTACGACGCTTGGGGGACCGAGCAAACTTATAACCACATGTCCGCCGGGTGGTCCTGGGCATTCGATACCCCGTTCACCTGGTTCAAACAAAATGCGTCCAAACTGGGGGGCATTCGGCAGGGGATGTGCGTCTCGTGGCCGGCACGGATCAAGGACCAAGGCGCACTTCGCGAGCAGTTCTGCCACGTGATTGATATTGTTCCCACCATTTTGGAGGCGGCCGGCATCCCAGCCCCTGAAACCGTGGATGGAATCAAGCAAGCGCCCATCGAAGGCACCAGTTTGGTTTACACGTTTGACGCGAAGAATGCCAAGGAGCCCTCGCGTCACAAGACCCAGTACTTCGAGATGATGGGGCAGTATGCCCTCTATCACGAAGGCTGGCTGCTGAGCACGAAGGTGAATCGTGCGCCGTGGGAAGCCTTCGGCCCTGCCAATCCTGATCCACTTAATAACCAGGAACTCGAACTTTACGACCTGAATAAGGACTTCAGCCAGTCCGAGAATATCGCGGACAAGTTCCCCGATAAAGTTAAAGAGCTCAAGGAGATGTTCATCGCGGAGGCGAAGAAGTACCAGGTTTTCCCCATGGATGCTTCCGTCGCTGCTCGCATTGTGGCCGCGCGCCCGAACATTACGGCCGGACGCACGGAGTTCACCTACACCAGGCCGATGGTCGGCCTGCCCCAAGGGGATTCCCCGATGCTGCTCAACACTTCCTACACGATCACCGCCGAAATCGAGATCCCTGAGGGGGGAGCGGAAGGAATGATGTTGACCTCGGGGGGCCGATTCGCCGGTTATGGCTTTTACTTGCTGAAAGGCAAGCCGGTATTTCTCTGGAACCTGCTCGACTTGGAACGGATCAAGTGGGAAGGGGACGAAGCGCTGTCCCCCGGCAAACACACCGTAGAGTTTGACTTCAAGTACGACGGCCTGGGCCTGGGAACACTCGCCTTCAACAACATGTCGGGACTCGGCCGGAGCGGAACCGGCACGCTTAAAGTAGATGGCAAGGAGGTGCAGACGAAGAAGATGGAGCGGACCCTCCCCATGATCTTGCAGTGGGACGAGAGTTTCGACATCGGCTCCGACACGCTAACGGGTGTCAACGACGCGGACTATTTGCCCCCCTTCAAACTGACTGCCCGGCTGAACAAGCTGACGATCCAAGTGAATCGGCCGCAGTTGAGCGCGGAGGACGTGAAGAAGCTTGAGGAAGCTCAACCGAATAATAAGTCGAGTGAGTAGTTGCCCGCAGCAAGCAACTTTTGCCGCACGCTGATTCGCCGATTCGTGACGAATCAGCTCTTTGCCTCCTGTGCAGTGTGCGTCTGTGACACGCGAGGATCGTCGTTCCGCGGCGGGACGCACCGGCCTCTTTTCTAAACCCGCAAAGATTTTCTGCGCGAAATCCGAGCGTTTCTCATCTGAACGAGAGATTCGCTGGATTTCATTCTTCTTCTGCAATCTCTGGTACACGATTTGATACTTGTACCAATTCGTTGGGACCAGAACTCTCTACTTCCGTGGGACGGAAGTTCTTCAGCGGCATGAAGTCGGCGATATTCCTTCGGAGACTGCTTCAATGGCGTCGCATCGTAAACTGGGTTTTGAATCTTTGGAATCGCGGAAAGTGTGCGCGGGAAATTTGAACGTTTCCGTAATCAATGGGACGTTGAGCATTCACGACGACAACACCACCGCAGCCAACTATGTTGATATTCAACAGCAATCCATTGGCGGGGTTACCAAATTTGTCGTGACGGGTAAGCCGTTCGCGGGCAACTACAATCCTGACGGCTCACCGATCCTGTCCGGCCCAGCAACCACCATTAATGGCAAAACGACTCCGTTTCGCGCCGTGGCCTCGAAGTTGGACGTTTTCACCAGTCGCGGCAACGATGCCGTCGTCGTGGGGGGCACTGGGCTGCAAGTCCAGGTAACTGGGTTACGAATTGTGACAGGCCTGGGGAGCGACTATGCACGGCTCAAGAATGTGCGGGTTGCCAGTACCGCTTTGACGCAAATTGAAATGACGCAAGCCGATGGTGTCTCTCCGGATGGCCAGAAAGAGCTCGGAAACGACAAAGTAGTGATTGATGGCCTGCTGCTTACAAGCACTGGCGGTTTATTGATCGCGACCGGTGGTGGTAACGACAAGGTAGTGGCCAACAATTTCAAGGTAAACGCAGCCACGCAAAATACCTATGTTGTTATGGGCAACGGGGCGGACACGTTGAGCGTGACCAATGGCATCTTCAGTAATGTCTCGGTAACCATGGGCGCAAGTGCAGAAAAGGATACCGTGACCGTGAAGTCCTTGCGGGCGAAGCAAGTGACCGTGGATTTAGGGGCGGGAAACGGCGATCTGCTCAACCTGATTTCGAACGTCATCGTAACCACGAAGACGACATTGAGAGGGGGGGCGGGAACGGGTGATCAACTGAAGTTGGGGAACCCGTCCTCAATCGACGCCAACGGACTCAATATTACTGGCTTTGAAATCAAGCCCTTTGGCTTGTAAGCCCATCGTGAAACAATGCCCAGGCCGAATCCGACCTGGGCGATCGTGCGGCGCGCTACTTCCCAGGAGCGCGCCTTGTTACCTAGGACAAAGTTCCATCCATTTCATCCAGGACGATCCGCTGCCCTTGGATGAAACTCGAATGGGCGGCGATAACCACGCGGAGAGCCTGGTAAGTATCGTCCAGGTCGTCGCCACGGCGGACAAGGCTGGTTACCGAGCGGTAGAAGTTCATGAGCAGGCGTTCGCCGATCGGGCGCTCGTCGTCCAGCGATTCCTGGTGACGACCCGCTTCGTCGAACCAAACCAGGCTGGCCGGGAGGTCGACAAAAGCGATGCCCCGTTCGCAGGCAACTTGTAGCTCGGCCGGGGTCCGAAACGAGATTGCTTCGGGCCAGGAGGTCGGCATGTAGCGGCTGGAACTGATCTGGGCGATCGGGCCGACGCCAATCTGTTCCGTGCTGGAAAAGCTAAGGCTGAGCATTTGGTAGTCTTCCGCCGCTTCGGTCGGGCGATGAAGATGCCCCACGCCAATAACAGAAACGGGCTGCTTCCCGACGACGTAACGACACCAATCCACCTGCTCCATCAATTCCCGCGTTAGGGAGGGAGCAGGGCGAACGGGTCGATTCGGCACTGTGACGGCAGGAAATTTTGAACGGCGATGGCAGAACAGCAGCTTCGGCTTGCCCAGACGGGTTGCGATCAGTTCCTTTAGTCGAATGGTGGCCGGGGCAATGCGGCGGGGAAACTCGGCCGTGAAAGCGACGCCGGATTTCTCAACTCTTTCGCGTAGCTGGCGGGCTTCACCGGAATCGACTAATTCCATCGCGGCAGCGGTATAGATCGCTTTGCCGTAATCGCAGGCGGCAAGGATCGGCAGATGACCGTACAGGTTCGTGGAAAGAACCATGACGGCGTCGATGTCATCACGGGCGCAAAGCGCGCGGAAACCATCGACGGCAACCGCTTGGAAATCACGCGCTGCCGTCTCCGCGAGATGTTGCACATCGCAACAAATGGCCCGGACTTCGAAGCGATCAGACAGGGCGCGCAACGCGGGTCGATGTCGGGTTTCCCAAACTTCTCCAAGGCCGACAATCCCGAGTCGAATTTTCATAATTTTGTGAAGACTACTTGAACGGCCTGATCGCTCCGTTCGTGTTCGACGCGCAATGGCGTTTTCGCCACCTTCTTACTCCCTATCGTCGCAAATAAGGGCGGGCGCAGTCCATAGTGGCGAATGCCCGCAAGGTCATTTCCAGGATTACTAACCCGCAATTACCGCAAACTCAACCCAAACAAAATGTAATACCTAGTATCTACGGGCGGTTCTTTTAGGACCAGCGGCACTTATTCGCGTGCATGCTGGCATCCTAACCTGTTTGGACGATGAAGCTTAGGCGGCAACTCCGCCCGCATGTCCAGGATCACCCAATTTGCCAATCGCCTGCTAGGTAAAATGGGTAATTTGCGATATCACAACGCCTACCTGACAACGCGGGAGAACTTGCCTAGAATCTCCGCCTTGACTCATCGTGAAAAGTATCACGATCGTCAAGACCCACCTAGGCCGGCGAGTCCTTCGCCGGAAAACGTTTCAGACAGGAGTAGGATACATGACTGGAATCACTTTGTCGTTGGCTTTGCAGGCAGCCATGCTCACCTCAGGAGCAGACGGATATGCCGATGCGTATAGGGCCACGGAAAGCAATGGTCAACCGCTGGTTGTGCTGGTTGGAACCGATTGGTGCCCGGGATGCCGGACGATGAAACAGGGTGTTATTCCGCGGCTTTTAGGTCGTGGCAAGATGCGTAATGTCAATTTCGCGCAGGTGAATAGTGATGACGACTGGAAACTCGCCAGCCAATTGCTCGAAGGGGACACCATCCCGCAGCTGATCGTCTTCACCCCGACCGAAAAGGGATGGAAGCGAGAACAGGTCACCGGCGCCAAGGCCGAGCATGAAGTCGAAGCGATCATCGAGCGCGCCGTGAAGGCCGCCAAGGGTGGCGATCGTTTGGCAACGGCGGACAAGCCGGACGAGAGCACTGCCAACTAAACATTAGCGGCAAAGTTCAACGATCGATCCCGCAGTTCGATCGTTGGAAGTAAGAACGGACGGATTTTATGGGGGATATGATCTTCCCCCAGAGATACTGGGATCTTGCTGGGGTTTGTCCCCCATGCGGCAAGCCGTTTGGAGATGGTCATCTCTCTGAACTCGATCGGCAATCATCGGACTTGGCTGTGTGCAGAGGTTTAAGGATCAGTGCCCCCGCATAATCCGACTGCGGCAGGCAAATTCTGGGTTAAAACTGCTGGTCAACTCGAACCGATTCCGGCCATTGTGCGTATAATGCCAGCTTTCTTATCTGGCGATCCTTTCATTGCCGGTACCAGTTCCTTTCGGGTCGATTATGTATTCCCTCCTCGATCGCTGGAGCGGCCAGGCCTCTCCTTACGTCGTCAATGCAGTAACTCCCCTGTGGATTGTGAGCGTCGGGCTCCTGTTGGGACTGATCCTGTGCGGAATTGTCTCAGGGATTGCCTGGCTGCTCTCTCGACTCCCCATCATTGGTCGGCTTTCCAATGACCTGATTCCGAAGTGGATCGCTATTGGAATCGTCATGGTGGGGGTGGTTGTTCCCTCGGTAATCTGGTTCAAACCGACTGACTTCGATGGCTGGGGAGCGATCCTGGTTGTGGCGTTTCTATCGGCCTTCGCCTTCGTGCACCTTATTAATAGGAAGACGATGGATGAACTCCCAACGTCCATCTGGGAAGGTCCCCTCTGGCCTCTGCTGATCGGAATTGGCTTTTGCAGCTTGTTTGCCTTCGTGGGAGTGATGTTGGCGCGTGAACCGGGGACCCTGCTCCGTTCGCTCGTGCGGGCGCCGATTCTAGCAATCGCGGGAAGAACCGACCAAACCTTCGAAATTATTGCGCCGCCAGCCAACTTCGAAGAACCACCGACCCAGGAGATCACGGTTTCGTTCCATCGCCGAGAGATCGCAGCTTTGCGATTCACCAGCGATCAGCGGCTGCGCATTTCCCTCCGCCCCTTTGAGCAGACGCCCACCGGTGGATCACTCATCATCGTTCCCGCCGACGAACCGACCGGTTGGCGACGTCCCACCGATGGGTCCACACCGTTTCCCAACGATAATGTCACCACTTTATATGTGAAGAATTTCGGCACTGCCGCCGGGACTCTAACTTTGAACGCCGTTCGAGCGTCCGCGCACCCGGAAATGAACTTCGTCCCGGTAATCTCGGGAGGGGTGTTGTTCTTATTCCTGGCCTACATCACCATCCGGGCCGCATTTCCAAAGTTGGCAGCAGTTTCGCTGGCGACAACCAAGTCCGAAATCGTTCAGCCCCTCTACATTGTTTTGTTGTTGTTGGGGTGGGTCGGCATCGTCGTTTCGATCGTGCTCCCCTACAACACCTTCGGCGAAGACTTGAAGATGCTGGAAGATGTTGGGCTTTCGATGGTCATGATCCTGTGCATGATCCACGGAGTCTGGGCTGCCAGTGCCAGTGTGGCCGACGAAATCGAGGGGAAGACGGCCTTGACCCTCCTTTCCAAGCCGGTCGCCCGCCGAGACTTTGTGCTGGGGAAGTTTGTCGGGATCATTTGGGCTAATATCCTCCTGTGCATCTGGCTGGGGACCTGGCTGGTGATGGGAGTGTCTTACAAAGCTCCTTACGACGAACGTGAGGGTGCCGAGTTTGCCAAATGGGGCATCGAATATGTCGCCATTTGGGAGATCGGGTTTGGGGAGATTTCGCACGTGATCCCCGGATTGCTCTTGGCTGCGATGGCTGCCACGGTACTGACATCGATTAGCGTGGCGCTTTCCACTCGCTTGCCGACCCTGGCCAATTTGATCATCTGCGTGGCCATTTACGTCATCGGCAATCTGATCTCGCCGGTTGTTCAGTCGCAAGTCATTGCCAAGCAATTCGAAATTGTGGTCGTCATCGCCCGCGTGATCGCGACTGTGGTTCCGGTGTTTGAACAGTTCAATATCAACGCCGCCATCTCGGCCGGCCAGGCAGTCCCTGCGATTTACGTTGCTTGGACCGCCGTGTACTGCGTTGTCTATTGCACCGTGGCGATGCTCGTCGCACTGACGCTATTCGAAGATCGCGATTTGGCGTAACGCACGGTTCATCACAGCGTTTGGTTTAGGTCAACACACTCGGCCGCAAAAACTTACGGTTGCGGCTGAAGCATCAGATCGTAGGACGCCCGCCGACTGCCATCGGCGAAGGTTACGCCTGCAGCGCTATGCTGGATGCGCTCCGGATGTTTAGGATCGGCAGTGTGCTGTACCGAAATCGCCACGACGTTGTAATCGCTTACCGGCCGAACTTCTCCCGTTTCACTCTGGCCATTTTGATTGGCATCGCACCAGATTGCCAAATGTTGCAGTTCGCTGCCGCGCAGTTCCCCGTCTCGATTGTCGTCGAGAGCAGCGAGCGGCTCGTAACCATTTTCCCAAAACATCCAGAACGTGACGTTGCCGAACATCTGCAGGGCGGAGTCAATTTTGCCGTGCCCCTGGCGATCGTAAACCAGCCAGCCTGCGTTGGGCTTAATCCAACTCCACGTTTTGGCCTGACCACTGCCATCGGCATCGAAGCGGACATGAACTAACCGATCTTCAATCTCCTGGGCCGAGAGTCCCGCTTCAAGAGGAATGGCGATGGGGGTGATCGGTCGCGGAATGTTTCGCATCTTTTCAGTCGCTGTTTTGATTGCCTGGATTTCTTTCGCGTCGTTCGCTTGGTCCAAATGCGGAATGAGATACTCTCCCGCTTCTGCCGTCAGCGAGTGAAATCCGAGTCCAGCCACTTCCATTTTCCCCTCCGTTTTCCACGCTTCGGCAATCACCTGCCGATACTGCTTGATCGCAGCTTCCTGTTGCTTGGCCTGATCCAGGCACCAGCCGTAACCCAAGCGACCGACGAGGTTGTCCGGCGCGAGTTTCAGTGCCGCTTCGTACGTTTCGATCGCGAGACTTAGACTTTTTTCGGCCTCGGCCTGCTGCGACTCATCATCCGTTGTGGTCACTTCAAAGGGGACATTGCGCGGTTCATAGCCAAACCAAAGTTGACCATCAGGCTTACGCAATTCGACTTCCGTCGCTTTCGAAGCGTAGGCCATAGCGTAGGCTCGGGCGAGATTGAACTTGATTGCTGCATCCCGAGGCTTTTCCGCAGAACTGGCAAGCAAGTTTGTCAGCACTCGTTCGATGGGCACCTTTTCGAGTTGCGGCCGGGCGTAGATCCCCCAGGCCCAGGTACTACCGAGCGTGAGTGAGAGTGCCAGGCAAACGGCGACGTAGCGAGTGGTCATGGGATCGTCCTAGGCGTTAACGAAACGAAGAGATGGTTCTGCGTCAGTATAAGACGACAGCAGGCAGGGGAAAGATTTGCTTGGGAAGCAACTCGGCGTGCATTTGCCGGCCGACTCAAGTATCGTGAGGGGGAAGTTTCCATTCCTCTGCGGTCGTCCCATGAATTTTTTCGAACTAAGCTCGTTGTATCGACTTCGCCGCTGCAAGATCCGCTCCGTCTTTACTCTGCTGATACTGCTTGTTGTCGTTGCCGAAAGTGGTCTCGTCCTTGCTGCTGAGTCGGCGGCAGAAACTCCTGACTATGCTCGTCAGATTCAACCAATCCTGACGAAATACTGCGTGGGCTGTCACAGCGATGATGAACCCGAGGGAAAACTTTCCCTCGCGTCGTTCGAGGCACTGCGCAAAGGTGGGGAGAAAGGGGCCGTCATCACCCCAGAGCATCCGGAACTAAGCCGCCTGATCCGGATGATCAAAGGGCAAACGGAGCCGGTCATGCCCCCTAAGGATGAAGCTCGTCCGAAGGAGGAAGAGATCGCCGCGCTCGAAGCGTGGATCACTGCGGGTGCGAAGGGACCAGCGGGCGGCGTAGCGCAGCCGTGGCTTGTTACACCGCAGATTCCCTTAACGGCTCCCCAGCGTGAATTCATCAGTGCGTCCGCCATCCATCCGGGCGGAGATATCGTCGCTTGGGCGAAGGCTGGCAAAGTGGAACTGCAGTCCCTTTCAGAAAAGAAAACGCTGCATGAACTTTTGGGGTTGCCAGGGAGCGTCAATGGCGTGAACTTCTCGAAGGATGGCTCCTTCGTGGTGGCCGCCGCTGGCGAACCGGGCTTGTTTGGTGCGGCCAGAATCTGGAACGTCGGGGACGGCTCGCAGGTTCAAGAATTTCGCGGTCATAAAGATAGTCTCTATTCCGCTTGCTTTAGCCCGGATGGGAAAATCGTGGCGACGAGTAGCTACGATCATGACATCAAGCTTTGGGACGTCGAGTCGGGCAAAGAATTAAAGACGCTCACCGGCCACAACGGTCCAGTCTTCGAAATTGCGTTTCGCCCGGATGGGAAACTTTTGGCAAGTGCCAGCGGCGATCGGACCGTGAAGTTGTGGGACGTAGCCACGGGGCAACGACTCGATACGCTCAAGGAATCGACGAAGGAGTTGTACGCGCTCGCCTTCGATCCGACCGGCAGCAAGTTGGCCGCGGCCGGCGTTGATAATCGAATTCGCGTTTGGACGATTAGTCCCGAGGCCAAAGAAGGAACGAACCCGCTAATCCAATCGCAATTCGCACACGAGCAAGCAGTGTTGCGGCTTGTATGGTCGGCGGATGGTCGCACCTTGGCTTCCACTGGCGAAGAAGGGCTGATCAAAATTTGGAACGCAAACGGAATGACGATCCGCAAGACTTTCGAAAAGCAACCGGATTGGGTGTTGGGGCTTTCCCTCACACCGACGGCTGAAACACTTCTCGCCGGAAGGCTTGATGGCAGCATCGGATCGTATCCTGTTCCGCCACCGTCCGCGGAGAACGCGTCGACGCTGACGCCGGCTCCCGAACTACCGCCCGCCATTGACTACAGACCACAGCCGGAAGTGAAGGACCTGCCGCGCGTGGCGGAAGTGGAGCCGAATCAATCGCCGCAGGAAGCCACGGCTCTGAACTCGATTCCGGCCGTTGCGACCGGCACGATTCAAGCGTCGACCGCCGGTTCTCCTCCCGATGCGGATCTCTTCCGTTTTCAGGCCGCTGCCGGCGAGCAATGGATCATTGAAACTCGCGCCGCTCAAAACAAGTCGCTCCTTGATTCGAAGATCGAAGTTTTATCGAGCGACGGCCAGCCGATTCCCAGGCTTCTGTTACGAGCCGTGCGTGATTCCGAACTTGAATTTCGCGGCGGAAACAGCGACCAGCGCGGCTTTCGCGTCAGAAACTGGGAAGAGATGCTGCTGAACGAGTACGTTTACGTCGGCGGCGATGTAATGAAGCTATTTCAACAGCGGCGCGGACCCGATGCCGACGGCCAGTTCTACCCAGAAAGCGGGAATCGCTACGCCCTATTCGAAACCACCGCCCGAGCGCATGCGCTCGGCGAACCCGCATTCATGGTCGTTCCATATCCAGTGGGAACGCAACTGGCCGATAACGGCCTGCCGATCTTCACCCTCTACTACGAAAATGATGATGACGGTTACCGTCGCTTGGGAAAAGATTCGCGGCTCACCTTCGTCCCCCCCAGCGATGGCGACTACCTGATTCGCGTCACCGATGTTCGCGGCTTCGGCAGCGATCAGCATAAGTACGAATTGATCGTGCGGCGACCTGTGCCGGGCTTCAAAGTGACGCTCGGCGGAGCGAATGCCACCGTTCCTGTCGGCAGTGGCAAAGAGTTCACGGTCAAAGCGACTCGCGTTGATAACTTTCAAGGACCGATTCGCGTCGAACTGACAAACCTTCCAGCCGGCTATCAGGCGACTTCGCCGATTGAAATTGAAGCGGGGCTAAACGAAGCGCGGGGGGTGCTGAATGCAGCGGCAGGCGCAACGCAACTCAGCGACGAAGAATGGCAAAAGGTGCAAGTGACGGCGACTGCCGAGGTGGTGGGCAAAACCATCAATCAGCCGGTGAACAATCTGGGCAACGTAAAGCGTGCAGATCGACCCAAGCTGGTTCCCTTTTTGGAACTCGTCGATGCCCCGAGCGCAACTTTAGCTGAGAAGCCGGACTCAACGGTGACTACGTTCCCCGATCCGGCGGAATTAACCATTCAACCCGGAGGAACCGTGACAGCCCGGCTGCGCGTTGAGCGGGATGGATTCAAAGGCCGAGTTCCCTTTGAAGTGCAGAATCTCCCTCATGGTGTCATCGTGGACGATATCGGCCTGAGTGGGATTCTGATCGTGGAAGGAACTACCGAACGGACGATGACACTACGGGCCGAACCCTGGGTAAAGCCGCAAACTCGTCTGTTTCATGCGGTGGCAAAAGTGGAAGGGGAGCAGGTCACCCTGCCCATGATTCTGCACGTGAAGTAGCCGGACGAGGCCAATTCGTCGTACTGTTTGCTCTTTTCCGGATTGCCCACGAATGCCAGCGTAGCGCAGACTCTGCTGCCGCTTTAAGCCAGGTTCGCCGTTCTGGCGCTGAGGCGCAGTTCTTGCTTCTTGCTCCAGCATGATTTAACCCGTAGGTTGATGGGTAGGCCAACCTTGTCCCGCATCGCTTGAGCCACGCTCCTCTTACTCTCCTGAGGCAGACGATGACCAATCATCTTCGGCGACAGTTTCTAAAAACAGCAGCAACCACAGCCGCTTTGACTGGAGTCAGCGGTCTCGATTTTTTACACAAGCTACCGCGAGTATCGGCCGAGGACGCTAAACCCGATCCAAAAATCGTGCAGTTCTCGCCAGAAATTGAGCCCCTCGTCCGCGTTCTGGAAGAGTCACCTCGCGAAAAAGTGCTGGAAGCGGTAGCAGAGCGAATTCAAGCAGGAACCAGTTATCGGGAGCTGGTCGCTGCCTTGCTCTTAGCCGGTGTGCGAAATGTACAACCCAGGCCGAGCGTGGGGCATAAGTTCCACGGTGTTCTCGTGGTAAATTCTGCCCATCTCGCTAGTATTTCGTCCCCTGATGAATATCGCTGGCTGCCGATTTTCTGGGCCATCGATCAGTTCAAGTCGTCCCAAGCGGCCGATATTCGGGAAGGGAACTGGACCATGGCTCCGGTTAAGGAGAGCCAGTTGCCCGCCCCTAGCCAGGCCCGGCAGATGTTTGTCGACGCGATGAACAATTGGGATGTCGAGCAGGCTGACGTTGCTGCCGCGGCACTTGCACGCACGGCCGGTTCGAATGAACTTTTTGATTTGTTCGCGCGCTTCGCTTGCCGTGACTTCCGCTCAATTGGTCACAAGACAATTTATGTCGCCAATGCCTGGCGAACGTTGAACTGCGTCGGCTGGCAGTATGCGGAGCCGGTGCTGCGCTCGCTGGCCTATGCGATTCTCAACCATGAAGGCTCACCCAATCCAGCGCGCAGCGATCAAGAGGCTGACCGCCCCGGGAGAGAGAACCTGGCTCGCGCGAAAAAGCTGCGGGCTGACTGGCAAGTGGGCACTGTCGATTCGCAGGCCACACACGATTTGCTGGCAACGATCTATGGTGGCACGTCGAGTGACTTGTGTGAGCAAGTAGTCGAAGTGATCAATCGAGGAGTTTCTGCACAGTCGGTGTGGGATGCGCTGTTGGTCGGATCGGGCGAATGCCTGATGCGGCAGCCGGGCATTGTGGGCCTACATACGTTGACCAGCAGCAACGCGCTGCGTTACGCCTTCGAAGCGTGCGGAGACGAAGAAACACGCAAACTGCTGCTGCTGCAGAACGCCGCCTTTCTGCCGCTGTTCCGCAGCGCGATGCAGGGACGGGGCAATGTCGGCGAGCAGAAGATCGAAGCTTTGGAGCCGGCCGAGATTCCGGCAGATAGCGCAGCAGCGCTCGACAGTATCTTTGCGGATGTCGGCGGCGACCGCATGCAAGCTGCGCGAAAGACCCTCGCCTTCGCCCGAGCGAACCCTGACCCGCGTGATTTTGTGAATCGCGCCCGGACGCTGATTTTCCTCAAGGGGCGCGATTCGCACGACTATAAGTTCAGTTCGGCGGTGCTCGAGGATTACTTACACGTTTCCCCGGCGTGGCGCGATCGCTACCTGGCTACCAGCGTCTTCAATCTGAAAGGAAGTACCGCAGCCGAGAACCCACTCGTGCAGCGAACACGAGCCGCCCTCAGCTAACCAATGAAGATTTTGAACTCATTAATCACTGCGATTTGATGGGAGCGATTTGCGGTCTTCCGCCCCAATCTCGGGCGGAGCGATGCGGTCATTTTGTGTCCCTACTTCGCTAGTCACGGCGCATAAACTTGCCATAAGTCTAGCTGCCGAGCATTCCTATCCTTTCGGCCTTGGGAATACGGTTTCCGAACGAGTTGGACGCAAGCATAATGCGTCCATTCGGATTGAGTCCGCGGCCTTGAGGTTTTTATGCAGACAACGGGATCACAACTTCGCGGTGGGCCTTTCTATTCCTCTGCCGCGATTGATTACGCAATTGTCTTGCTGCTCGCCGCTTTTTTCTTCTCGGGCTGCACCGACGCAACACCCCCTCCTACACCTCCCCCGCCTACGGTCAACGTCGGCAAGCCGGTGGTGGCGCCGATTGTTGAATGGGATGAGTATGTCGGGCGTTTGGAGGCAATTGAGTTTGTCGAAGTCCGAGCGCGCGTCAGCGGTTATCTGGAATCGACCTACTTCGATGAAGGACTCATCGTCGAAAAAGGGGCGCTCTTGTGCGTGATCGATCCCAAGCCCTTCGAAGCGGAAGTTGCACGAGCAGAAGCAGACCTAGCTGAAGCGTTGGCCAGGGTGAACGTTGCTGAAGCGGTCATTGCCCAAGCGGATGCCGAGCTCAGGGCGGCGGATTCAAGACTGGAACTAGCACGCCGCCAATCGGAGCGAGCGCAGCGGCTTGTTACTCAGAATGCTGTCTCGCAAGACGAGGCAGACATTCGTGAATCAGAATTTCTACAAGCGCAAGCGAACACTCAGGCAGCGAAAGCGCGGATTGCTTCCGTAAAGGCATCAGAAGTCTCTGCCCTCGCAGCCCGAGATACCGCGGCCGCGAATGTCGCTATCGCGAAGCTCAATTTGAGTTACACGCGCGTGTATGCTCCGGTGACAGGTCGTATCAGTCGCCGGGATGTTACAGACGGAAATCTCATCAGTGGCGGGACTGCGAATTCCACCTTGCTCACCACCATCGTTTCGCTCGATCCGATTCACGCCTACTTTGATGCGGACGAACAATCGTTTCTGAAGTACCGCAAACTCGCCTTGGAAGGGAAGAGAGAGAGTTCGCGCGACGTGAAGAACCCGGTGTTTATCGCCTTGGGAGACGAGAAGAATGGTTTTCCTCACCAGGGGCATATGGATTTTGTCGACAATCGGCTGGACTTGGAAACGGGGACCATTCGCGGACGGGCGGTCATTCCCAATCCCGATCTTTCGCTAGCTCCAGGCTTGTTCTGCCGGGCACGCCTCCCTGGTAGTGCGCGATATGAAGCGGTACTGATCCCCGACCGAGCGATTGGCACGGATCAATCCGTTAAGTACGTGTTCCTTGTGGGTGACGGAAACAAGATCGAGCGGAAGGAAATCATTCTGGGGCCTATTTCGAAGGGCCTGCGGATCATTCGCCAGGGACTTTCTGGCGATGAGCTAGTCGTTTTGGACGGCGTCCAATTCATCGGCCCTGGTTCCGTGGTAACTCCCCAAGAGAAGACCATCGAACTGGTCGATGATGGGCTGCCCGTCGACTATCGCCCCGTGCCGGAATCGGAATGGCTTCTGCCGAGACGTTCGAAGATGACTGCCAAAGAAGAGGCAGATCACGCCGCAGTTGTGCCGAAATCCGAACCACCTGCAGCACCGACAAAGGATCCGACCATGGTTCCCGTGGAGCCACCAGCTCAAGCGCCAGATTCTACTCTGTTAGAGCCTGAAGTGCCTGCCGCATCAGCGCCGCCGGCGAACGCTGCCGACGCGCCGACGGCGGAGGTGCCGCAATGAGGTTGGCCCACTACTTTATTGATCGCCCGATCTTTGCGACGGTGATTTCGGTCGTCATCGTCATTCTGGGAATCATTTCCTACCTCAGCCTGCCTGCCGCGCAATATCCCGATATCGTTCCCCCCACGATCGTCGTGCAGGCGGCTTATCCGGGTGCGTCGCCGGAAGTGATCGCAGAAACGGTGGCCACCCCCATTGAGCAAGAGGTTAATGGCGTGGAGGACATGCTCTACATGTCGTCGCAGAGCACCACGGATGGCGCCATGCAACTGACGATCACGTTCAAGCTCGGGACCGATCTCGACAAAGCCCAAGTGTTGGTGCAGAACCGGGTGGCGATAGCCGAGGCACGCTTACCGGAAGATGTCCGCCGGCTCGGGATTACCACCCTCAAGTCATCCCCCGACTTGCTGATGGTGATTCACATGGTTTCGCCTGACAACCGTTTCGACCAGCTTTACATCGGCAACTATGCCCTGATCCAAGTCCGCGATGCGATCGCTCGCGTCGACGGCGTGGGGAACGTGAACCCGGTTGGGCTGCGCGAATACAGCATGCGTGTCTGGCTCGATCCCGAGCGTTTAGCGCATCTGTCGATGACCCCCGGTGATGTGCTACGCGCGTTGCGAGAACAGAATGTGCAGGTTGCCTCGGGGGTGATCGGCCAGCAACCCGTTTCGGCCGGCGCTGATTTTCAACTCACCGTGAACACCCTGGGGCGTCTGCTCGATGCCGAACAATTTGGCAACATTATCTTGCGTTCCGGGGAAGAAGGCCGGATTGTTCGTGTGAAGGATGTGGCTCGAATCGAACTGGGAGCCCGCGATTATTCGGTCAATAGTTATCTCGATAATCAGCCGGCAGTCGCTCTCGCGATCGCCCAGCGGCCAGGTTCCAATGCGCTCGCGACGGCCGAAGGGATCGAGCAGGTCATGGAGCAACTGTCAAAGAATTTTCCGCAAGGACTCGAGTATCGCATCGTCTACAATCCGACGGTTTTCGTCCGTGAATCGATCGACTCGGTGATTCACACGCTCTACGAAGCGGTCATTCTGGTCGTGATCGTGGTCCTCGTCTTTTTGCAGAACTGGCGGGCCACGCTGATTCCGCTGATTGCGATCCCGGTGTCGCTGATCGGTACCTTCGCTGCGATGGCGGCCTTCGGCTTTTCGCTGAACATGCTTTCGCTCTTCGGTCTGGTGCTGGCGATTGGAATTGTCGTCGATGACGCCATTGTGGTCGTCGAAAATGTGGAACGTCACATAGCGGCCGGACTCTCTCCCCGGGCCGCTGCCTATAAAGCCATGGATGAAGTCACGGCAGCGGTGATCGCGATTGCCGTGGGATTATCGGCCGTGTTCATCCCCACCGCGTTTATTGCCGGCATCAGCGGCCAGTTTTACAAGCAGTTCGCGCTGACAATTGCCGTCTCAACCCTGCTGTCGGCTTTCAATTCTCTTACGCTAAGCCCGGCCATGTGCGCCATCCTGCTTCAGCCCCATGGCGCCCCCAAGGATTGGTTTGGTCGTTTGTGGGATTTTGTTTTTGGTTGGTTCTTTCGCGCGTTCAACCGCTTCTTCGATTGGCTCAGTGAACGGTATTCACGTTCGGTGGCAATCCTTGTTCGCCAGTGGGCTTTGCCGCTGTCTGTCTACGGGGCACTGATGCTCCTGACGGTTTATGAGTTTGGCGCGGTCCCGGCCGGTTTTATTCCTGCCCAGGACAAGGGCTACTTGATAACCGTCGTGCAACTCCCGGATGGAGCGTCGCTGGAGCGAACCGATGCAGTTGTAAAACGCGCGGTCGATATTATTCTGAAGCACGAAGGGGTCGATCATGCGGTGTCGTTTGTTGGCTTCTCCGGCGCGACGCGGTCGAATAGCCCCAATGCAGGCGCGATCTTCTTTACTCCCAAATCATTCGAGGAACGCGAAGAACACGGGCTAACAGCCAACAAGATCGCCCAAGATCTGCAGCAGGAGCTTTTCCAGATTCCAGAGGCCCTCATCATCGTGGTCCCTCCTCCGCCGGTACAAGGTTTAGGAACGGCAGGCGGCTATAAGTTCCTGGTGCAAGACCGCTCGGGGCGTTCCCCCGAAGTATTGCAAAAAGCAACCGATGAGCTCATTGCGGCGCTGGCAAAAGAACCTTCGCTCGTGGGCATTTTTACAACCTATCGGGCATCGACGCCTCAGCTTTATGCCAATGTCGATCGCGTGAAAGCGAACATGCTCCATGTTCCGCTAGCGAACGTGTTTGAAGCGTTGCAAGTCGATTTGGGTTCCGCCTACGCCAACGACTTCAACGTCTTCGGCCGCACTTTTCAAGTTCGAGTCCAGGCGGACGGTGAATTTCGTAAGCGCGCCGAAGATATCCAGCGTTTGAAGACTCGCAACGTCAACGGCGCTATGGTTCCGTTGGGTTCCGTCCTGGATGTGGAATGGCGGGGCGGGCCGGATCGGGTGGTTCGCTACAACATGTATCCCGCGTCCGAGGTGCAAGGTGACTCGGCTCCTGGCTTTAGTTCCGGACAGTCGATTGCGACCATTGAACGGATTGCGAAGGAGAAACTTCCGCCGGGCATGACGATCGCCTGGACCGATATTGCCTATCAAGAGCAGCTCGCGGGAAACACGGCAATGTACATTTTCCCCCTCTGCGTACTGTTCGTGTTTCTTACCCATTCGGCCGAGTATGAAAGCTGGTCCCTCCCCATGGCGATCATCTTGATCGCACCGGTTTGTTTACCATTCGCGCTCACCGGCGTCTGGATGCGCGGCATGGATAACAATCTGATTACGCAAATTGGTTTTGTGGTGCTCGTCGGGCTCGCCTGCAAAAATGCCGTGCTGATCGTTGAGTTCGCGAAGCAACTCGAGGAGCAAGGTCGCAATCGCTTTGAAGCGGCCGTCGAAGCCTGCCATCTTCGCCTCAGGCCGATCGTCATGACGTCGTTTGCGTTCATCCTGGGGGTACTCCCTTTGGTGCGCGCGGCTGGTCCTGGAGCGGAATTGCGACAAGTGCTCGGCACGACAGTCTTTTACGGCATGCTGGGAGTGACCGTTTTCGGCTTGTTCCTCACACCTGCCTTTTATGTCGTCCTCCGCGGCATCACCGATTGGTACTGGGGCCCGCAGTTCCCGCCGGGTGGGCATCCGCAGCATGCGGTCGAAACCGAGGCATCCTCAACCCAGCACCCATAGTTATTACCTGGTCGCCTCGATTCGTGTCTCACGCAATTCTGCCTCTCCCACGTGGAAGCAAGGTGAATGTCCGCGTAGAACATAGCGGGCATCCTTAAATCCGACTTCCACTAGCAGAGCTAGCAAGCTGGAGTCGACGGGAACTTGTTGAACCATCGCGGCCGGACCAGGCAACACAACGGGAGCATCCCCTAGATCGCGATCGGCAGTCAACAAGTGCAAGTAAACGGTCCCCCCGGGCTTCAAGATGCGAAAAACCTCTGCCGCGCGGGAGCGAGTTTCGTCCGCAGTTAATCGTTCATTGAAGGTTCCTTGCAGTGAGACCTGGTCTACCGACGTATCCAGCACAGGTAGACGCGCCGGGAAAGGCTGGCCCAGGCGATGATTCCAAATGGAAGGAGGTGGGCCATTCGGGGCCGCGGTTTTCGGTGGTGCGTGCGGCACCTGGCCATCTCCCCGCTCTTCGAGATCTTCATCGAGCGTGTAGACTTCCCACATGTTACCATCCGGATCGTGCACCCAGAATTTGGTTTGTCGGGCATAGCAGCATTCGACTCCCTCTTCACGTTTCGTAGGAATGCCCCCCAATTCCAGCCGCCGCTGTACTTCCACGAGTGCCGCCGACGTTGCCACACGAAAACCAAGATGGTTCAAGTTCCCTCCCGGTGGCGCCGTGTACGGTTCAAGGGACAAAACGAGCGGAGGGTCATCCAGTTCGAATTTCGCGTAATCCGCCCGACACTTCGCCGGCTCACAGCCGAAGAAGTTGCGAAAGAATTCGCATGCTTTGTCCAAATCGCCGACGTTCAGGGAAAGATGAAACCGGGCCGGTGCCGAGGTTAGGGTTTTTAGTCCGCTGGGATTTTGTTCGAGGTTCACCATCATCGTGCAGTCTCCGGAAGAGGATTCGGCTTCAACTTCAACTGTGTTGTTTTATCATCCCAATCACCTCGAGCTGCCGAAGGCACGGGCACGAAGAGGGCAGCGAGTCCCAGCAGCAGGCTCGCTCCGGAAAATACGAATAGAAAAGATTTGTCGGAACCGTAAACCAGTCGCAGTCCAGAGACACAGAGCGGTCCCGCGGCCGAAGCCAGCACCGTCAACATTTGCGCTGCCCCTTGTATGCGAGCCAGCGACCGCGTGCCGAACGCGGGTCCCCAAACGGTGAAAAACAAAACTGTCAGGACCCCTCCTCCCATGCCGTAAACGAGACAGAACAAGTAGGCGTGGTTGGCAGTCGTTACGAATGGAACTCCGGCGAGGGAAATGGCGAGCAGCAGCATCGCGCCGCATAGCAACCGATGCAGTGGCATCGTTATGGCCAGGCACCCACCAAATAAGTTCGCAAGCAGGCCGACTCCCAGTCCGACGATGAGCGTGTTGTAGTAGACATTTTGATCGAGACCCTGGGCCGCAAAAATCGACTCTTGAAATAGCGAGAATCCCGAACTGATCAGGCCGAAAAGTGAGATTGCCAGGGCAAAAGTCCAGAAGCACGGCGAAGCCATTGCTTGGGACAACGTCGCCGCGGTGAGTTCATTTTCCGTGTCGCGCGGCATTTGGCCGGCCGCATTCCCTGTCAGCCGCCATGGCGTGAGCAAGAACAAAAATGGTGCGACGATTGCCAGTCCTAGCCCCAAATTCCACCATGTTTCACGCCAGCCGACGGTAGGAATCTGTGTTCGCAGCAAGCCTATGATGAGCACCATGAAAATGGTCATAAGAACCGCATACAATCCCATCACCAATCCCGGGCGGCGGGGAAAGCTTTTCCCGATAATCGCCAGGCTGACTACGGACAGCATGCTTTGACCAAAACAACGGGTGAGTGTCAGCGTGACGGCCAGGATTAATAAATGGTGTGCCCTAGACATGCCTATCACTGTGAGTGCGAGCGCCAGCACGACCACAGCGGCAAGGGTCCGAATGCGGTATCGGTCTAATAACCAGCCGCACGGAATGCATAACACGCTCCCCAAAATGGTCGCCCAGAAGTTCATCGTGGCGAACCCAAACGCTCGCATCGCGTGCGTGTCGTTCTGGGCGTCGCGGGACCAGTCTTGAGAGTTAAAAGGCAGCGACGCAGCAAGTCCTGTGGCCGATTGCCCGATTGACGTCAGGCCTGCAAAATCATCCAGCAGCGGCTCTGTGATCATTCCCAATCCATGTGTACGTCCAGGGATCGTTGCTGCCATGGCCAAGGCAGCGGCAAATACTGCGCACGTGCCGACCCAAGCCGATTTGCCAGTTGGTGAGGAGGGCTCAATCAAGTTTTTTCGGCTCATCGAAAGTAGACGCCTGTCTTGCCGTATTCCGCGTACTTTTTTTCGAGCCATTCGTGAAACTCACGATAGTGCGCCTCGCGCTGTTCGCCGCCGTCGCGTCCGGCGTTGTAACTCAGGTAGAGTTGTCGTCGCGGCCGATCCGAAAGATTCGGAGCCGAGCGATGAGGAGTAAAACCACTAAAAATCGCGATGTCACCTGGGTTTAAATCCAACAACACCCCCGTGGATTCGTCAATCATGGACAGCGGCAATGCATGATAGTCGCCGTCTTTAGGCGTTAAGCAACCTCGGCGATGATAGCCGGGAAAAACTTCTGTCGCGCCGTTGCTTTGCTCTGTCGAATCAATCGCGACGATCACGGTCACAAAACTTTCGGGAAAGCTTTTCCAACCGATGTAATCCTGGTGCAGGTTGTAGCCCTTCATTCCAGGGTTCTTAAAGATCAACTTGTCCTTTAACAGGAAGGCGTCGTCCCGAAAAAGTTCTCGCAACGTCTGCACGATCCGTTCGTCGAAAGCGAAAAACCGGCAGACCGGCGCGATGTCGATGACTGGGTCGAAGCAATCGAACGAGCAAACCTGAGTTTCAATATGGTCTGACCAGCGGCAGCGAATATTCTGAATATCAATAAGCTCCTGCCGCTGAAATAGGCTTTCAGCTTCGACTGCCAGGCACGCGATCTCCGCAGGGCTGAAAACATTTCGCTGGATGAGAAACCCATCTCGCTCGTATCGATCCACCTGTTCGGGTGGCAGGACCGGAGTTGAGGTCGTCGCAAGGCTCATGATGAATCCCCTGACATCTATAAGAATGTCAGAATTCTAGCCGAGTGAATTCGCGGTCGAAAGTCGACGTCATTCTCGCTTCCAAAAGATGCGGAGAAAACTCGGGCAAAATTCGCATCAACGGCAATAAATGACGGTTCCTTCAGCGAAATAGAGTTAACCGAAGCTCTCGGCCCAGGAATTCAAGCGGCAAAAGGGCCGGCGAATTTCTGACACTTGGATCGCAAGTCCAATCGGTTAGGCAATTTATTGCAAATCTTGCTTGCGTTTCGGAGTGATTTGGGTAACCTTAATTACGGCTGCCAGCAGCTTATTTGACCTGTTTTTGCCCGGTCAAGGTAGACAGCGCCATCTATCAGGACAATTCATGAACGCACCACAACGCCCCACCGTTCCTGTCGCTCGTGCCAAGCCTCTTCCGCAAGCGGCCGGTCAGCCAGTTCAGGCTGTCCAACCTGCCGTCGCGCAGGCCGCAGCTCCTACCGCTGCGAAGGCTTCTCAACCTCAAAAGAATCAGGGGGAGAACGATCAAGCAGCACAGCAAGGTGGGTCGCGCGAAAGCCGGCAGTTCATGGGCTCAACGATGCCCAGCTCGATGATCAGCGGGATCGTGCACTTCGTGGTGATCATTGTTCTCGCCTTCATCACCTTCGATGGAAAGAAGGAAGAGCTGAAGAACGTGTTCACAGCTAAGGCCTCGGAAACTCTCGAAGAGATTGAAGAACTGCAGGAAGAAAAACTTCAGCTTGATGTCGAGTTGACGGAGGTTTCGACGGAAACGTCCGATGTTGTTTCGGAGATGGCGTTGGAAAATGCCGTCGAAACGACCACGGTGGTGGATATCGCCGCGACCGATGTCGATGCGGCCGCGATTCAGGTTGAACTAAGTGACTTCGGTGCCGAAACCGCACCCAAGAGCGATCTGATGGCAACGGTCGGTGCCTATACCGGCTCGGGAATTTCTGGCCGTGGCTCCGCCGCCAAAGGTCAGATGGTTGCCAAGTATGGTGGCAATGGTGCCAGCGAAGCAGCCGTTGCTGCAGCTTTGAAGTGGTTTGCCGAACATCAAAACCCAGATGGCAGTTGGAACTTTGATCATCGCACTGGCCCCTGTAACGGCCGCTGCGGAAATCCAGGGGATCTGAAGGAATGTCGCACTGGTGCGACAGCCATGGCATTGCTCCCATTTCTCGGTGCCGGACAAACGCACAAAGAAGGACAATATAAAAAGAACGTCGAAGCTGGCCTGTACTTCCTGATGAGCCAGATGAAGGTCAAGAATCAGATGGGCCTGCAATGCGGCGATCTGGCTCAGCAAGGGGGGAGTATGTATTCCCACGGCCTGGCAGCCATCGTGCTCTGCGAAGCCTATGCGATGACGCAAGATCGCGGCCTGATGCAGCCTGCTCAATTGGCGCTGAATCACATCATCTACGCTCAAGACCCGGTGGGTGGTGGTTGGCGGTACCAGGTTCGCACACCTGGTGATACGTCCGTGGTGGGTTGGCAGTTGATGGCTTTGAAGAGCGGTCACATGGCCTACCTGAATGTTCCGAAGGAAACCATTGCCGGCTCGATCAAGTTCCTCGACTCGGTACAATCCGAAAGTGGCGCTAAATACGGTTACACCGGCCCTGGTGCCGGCGCTGCAACGACTGCCTGTGGCCTGTTGTGCCGCATGTATCTGGGCTGGAAGAAGGATCATCCGGGCATCGAACGGGGTGCGGAATACCTGAGCAAGGCTGGTCCTTCGAAGGGGAACATGTACTTCAACTACTACGCCACGCAAGTCATGCGTCACTACGAAGGGGAGATGTGGGACAAGTGGAACGTTGAAATGCGAGATTACCTCGTGAATAGCCAGGACAAGACCGCCCATCAGACGGGCAGTTGGTTCATGAACGGCGATCATGGTGCGGGGCATGGTGGTCGCATTTACTGCACGTCGATGGCAACCATGATCCTGGAAGTTTACTATCGTCACATGCCGATTTACGCGAAGGCGGCCGCGCAGGATGACTTCCCGCTGTAAGCCGGGTCCTGTTCGCAAAGAATGCTTTTTGAAACAAAACCCCATCCTTAACCGATGGGGTTTTTTGTTGCGCATTTCGCATTAATGCAGCACGATTATTTCCTAATCTTATTTATAGATTTTCAGGAATAATCTCTTCGCAGAGCCGCGAATGATTCAGCGTTCCTCAGCGGCGTGCAACGTCGTCGTTCACTCGCGGGGCTCACGCTTTCATCCGCGCACGAGGCTCACGCGGTTTGTATTCCACTCACTGATCAGGGGCGTGCTGCGCGCCTCACCAACCCAGAGGCAATGATGTCTGCACCTTTAAGCACTTCCCGATTCCAGTGGCTTCAGGTTCCCAGTTGGGCGGTCAGCGCGGCGGTGCATTTCGCCCTGCTCCTCGTGCTCACATGCATCACCATTTCAAAGCATTTGCCGGAATTACGCAACATCGTGCGGGCCAGTCAGTCCGATCCCAGTGAGACGATTGAGGAACTTTCCCCAGATCCCGTAATCAACCTTCCTGAGGAAGAGGCGACGGCAGACTCGCCCGAGATAACTTCCGTCGACTCCTTCACTGCAGAATCTCTTCCAGCTCCGGAAATCTCGAATGTTGTTGCGAGTTTGGATTACAGCACTCCAGAGATCACGCTCGCCGATTGGGCCAAGGATCACGCACCAAAGCCAAGTCTGCTTGATCAAGCAGACCACGGCATCGGTTCCGGCGGCTATGGGCTGCGTGAAACTGGCTCGCGTATGCTTAAGACGGGCCCGACCAATGCCCAGGAAGCAGCGATCGCCAGTGCGTTGAAATGGCTGGCCGCGCATCAATCAGCGGACGGCGGTTGGAACTTCGACCATCGAATCGGGCCCTGCCAGGGACGCTGTGGCGATGCGGGGGATCTGACAGAATGCCGCACCGGCGCAACCGCGCTTGCCTTGCTTCCCTTTTTGGGAGTAGGGCAAACTCATCGCGAAGGAGTTTACAAGAAGCAAGTCGAAGCCGGATTGCGGTTCCTTATCAGTCAGATGCAGGTTAAGCAGCAAGGAAATCTTCGCTGTGGCGATCTGGCGCAAAAAGGAGGAAGCATGTACGCACACGGACTGGCAGCCATCGCGCTGTGTGAAGCGTACGGCATGACCCAGGATCGGGCCCTGCTCGAACCGGCACAGTTGTCGCTCAATCAGATTGTCTATGCGCAAGACCCGGTCGGTGGTGGTTGGCGATACCAACCGCGGACTCCGGGCGACACATCCGTGGTGGGCTGGCAACTGATGGCGCTCAAAAGTGGCCATATGTCCTATCTCAATGTGCCCAAAGAAACCATCGCCGGAGCCATCAAGTTCTTAGATTCTGTGCAAACGGAAAGTGGTGCGCGCTACGGCTATACGGCCCCGGGAGGTGCTGCCGGAACGACGGCCGTCGGCTTGCTCTGCCGCATGTATCTGGGCTGGAACAAGGATCATCCGGGCATCGAGCGGGGCATCGAATTCTTGTGCCGCACGGGGCCGTCGAAATCGAACCTGTACTACGACTACTATGCCACCCAAGCGATGCTGCATTATGCCGGTCCCCAATGGGACCAATGGAATTCGGAAATGACGGGTTGGCTCATCGATTCGCAGGACAAAAACGGGCACCAGGCTGGCAGTTGGCTCGTTTCCGGGGATCACGGCACCGCACACGGAGGGCGACTGTACTGCACATCGCTGGCGACCTTGACCCTCGAGGTCCGCATCCGCATTTCGCCCCTCTACAAAACACAGGCAACGGAAGACGATTTCCCACTTTAAGGCTATAGTTTCAGGCTCGTATCAGAAGAATGAAAGTGCATAATGTGCATGCGCGTTATGGTTCTTAAAAACTTTCAAAATACTTGGCGAGCTTTCCTAGAACACGCATAATAAGGCGGCCTGAAAGATTCAGATTCCCGCCTGCCGGTGACGCGTGCCTACGCTCGAAACGTCCGACCAGTTAACGACTCCAACCACGCAGTTGCTGCGTCCGCTGGTTGTTGCGCCGTTGCTTCGAGGTTCGCACAAAATACCCAAGCCTCCCAGTTTAAGTCGCGGCGAAGAACTGGGAATTATCACTGCTCCCCCGGCCGAGGTCGATCCTTCATTTCCTTATCGACGGCTGGGAATGATGTCGAGCTTCCTGTTGCACTGTGTAGTCGTGATCTTCTGTTCGCGTACTTTCTTGGCATCCCCCCCTGCCAAGGCCACGCCAACGATTGTCTTCGCGACTTTTCAGGAACCAGTGCCCCTGCCTGAGCCGCTTGAAATTGATACTACGATAATCACGCTTGTCGCGCCGCAAGGTTTGCCATTCGTCATGGCTGCCGAGGAAGACACCGCACGCATCCCCGATCCGCCGGAGATAGCGGCACCGCTAGCCGGCGATCCGGCACCTCCGGCTCCCGAGCAGCAATCAATCTACGGACAGGTTTCGACGATCAATCCCTTTGCGCCACTTCGCTCTCCACGAACAGCCGGGGGTGGTTTTGCTGGACGTCGCGCCGAAGCGCGAGCGCTGCTGGTCGCCGAGCGCGGCGGTTCGCAAGCTTCCGAACATGCCGTTGTCAGTTCGCTACGCTGGCTGGCCGAGCACCAACTTCCCGACGGCAGTTGGCGATTCGAACACACCCAGTCAGGTTGCCGTGAATGTCGCAATCCCGGTTATGCCACCACGACCACCGGTGCAACAGGCCTGGCGTTGCTGCCATTTCTGGGGGCAGGGCAAACGCATCGTGAGGGAGAATACCGTGAAACGATTGCCAGCGGCTTGAACTACCTGCTGGCGAGTCAACGAAAATCCGCACGCGGGGCGGACCTGCAAGATGGGACCATGTATGGCCAAGGAATTGCCGCCATCGCTCTTTGCGAAGCATACGGCCTGACGCAAGATCCGGCACTGAAAGATGCCGCGCAAGGAGCGATTGATTTTATTGTTGCCGCGCAGCATCACGAGGGAGGTTGGCGGTACTATCCCAATCAGGCAGGCGACACGACCGTCTTTGGCTGGCAAATGATGGCGTTGCAAAGTGCTCGGCTGGCTGGATTGGAAGTTCCCGACCACACCTTCACGCAGGCCGCTGAATTTCTCAGCAGGGTTGAAGCCCGTGAAGGGGGTGGCTTTGGTTATCAAGAGCCGGGCGTTCTGCCGGCACCAACGGCGATTGGGACCCTCTCGAGCATGTTTCTCGGCAGGGCGCGCGAAGATACAAACCTGCGCTTAGGAATCGAACGGTTGGCCAACTGGGGGCCTTCCTCCACCGACGTCTACTACAACTACTACGCCACCCAGGTGCTGCACCATGATGACGGCCCCCTGTGGCAGGATTGGAACTTGCAGTTGCGCGGACAGTTGCTAGATAGCCAAAGCCTAGATGGACATTCGCGGGGGAGTTGGTTCTTCCCGGATAAACATGCTTATGCCGGAGGTCGCTTGTACACAACCGCGATGTGTACGATGATCTTGCAGGTCTACTATCGCCACCTGCCACTCTATGGTGCGGAAGTCGCTTCCGAGTGATTCTGTTGTCTTACGTTGTTCGACGCAAAACGAGCACGGTATCCGAAAGCTCGTTGGTGAGCTTTAGTGGCGCGTCGATCTCGTACCAAAAATCGAAGACATCACACAATTCCCATTCGGGGACAGAACGCAAGAGCGCTCGCAGTTGGGCTGCGGTGTAGATGCGAAAATCGAACTCGGTGGCAAGTCGCAGTTCCCGTGTGGGGGAACGCACGAGCATGTTGACTCGCATCCGCTCAATTCGCTTCCGCCGACTGCTATCGATGACCCGCAGCGTGAAGCTGATGCGTTCTTTGCCGCGCTGCGCTGTCCAGCGCTCTGTGCATTCCTCCGAAGCATCGGGCGGCAGGAGATGCAGTCCCAAAACGTAGATTCCGCCTGGTTTCACCGCGCGAGCCATGGCTTGCAGGTGGGAGCGTGCTGCCTCTTCGGTGAGTAAATGCCTGAAGGTATTGAACGTGTTGCAAGCGGCATCAACCGGCTTCTTGAGTTCGAAGTCGGTCATATCACAGGCATAGACCTGGGCTTTCACCTTCGCGCGGGCGAGTCGCTGGCGTAACCAACCGAGCGATGCTTCGTTGGTATCAAACGCGGTGAGGTCGTAGCCACGTTTGGCAAGTTCGACAACCAGCCTGCCGCCGCCACAACCGGGCTCGAGCACTCGCTTCACGGGGCGCAGCGCGTATTGTGCAAACGCCTGCTCCAGAAAATCTGCCTCCGGTCCAGTCTCGTCGGCGAAGGCAAGATCGTAGTACCACGGGTAGTCGTACCAATCTCCAGTTGTACGCGCGGGCATCAGGTCACCGTCAATTCTTGGTTGCGGGCGGCAAATAGTTCACTTGGTGCGGTTCCCAGACCATACGCCCCAGCCAGTATCTTGAGCGGATGTATGGTAGCCTTGCTCGTTCCTTGCTCCATTTGGAGCTTGCACGTGGAGCATTCCGTAGCACCTGCAACTAAGCGAGGTTCACGGATACCCCGAATCAAGCCAAAACCGCTACGAACACTCGTGCGAAAGTTCTCGCGTTTCAAGCCATAGATTCCCGCCATGCCGGAGCAGCCTCGTTCGACGCGCTCCACCTTCAATTCGGGGATCAGCCTAAGCAGGTTCTCACCCGGTGAGGAGTCATCCAACACGCGGAGGTGGCAAGGAAGATGATAGCCGATCGTGGCGGCCGTCGGTCGTAATCGCGTGTCCAGTTTGCCTTCGCCGTGCAACTTCCACAGGAAAGACATCGCGTCGTGGGTATGAGCCGCCACCAGTCGCGAATCTTCGTCATCCACCAGGTTCAGATACTCGTGCTTGATGGCGAGCGTCGCTGACGGTTCGGTGGTGATAATTTCGTAGCCATCACGAACGGCCTCGGCGAGCATCGTGATATTTCGCTGCACGACATTGCGTACGCGTTCGACATCACCGAGCGTGATGGCTGTCATCCAAGATTGCGATTGCTCAGGCGGGACGTAGACGGAATAGCCGTTGTGTTCAAACACCGCAACCGTGGCTTCCGCCAGCGCTACGTCAAACCAGTTGGCATAGATGTCGACGAAGTAGAGTACCCTCTGAGAAGAATAAAACGGCAGCCGCGTCAATCTTCGTCGGGCAGCCCGACGCAAAAACGTCCTGCGCGCAAGCCGGGGAAGTTTTCGTCCTTGCGCAATGCCCAGCGTTTGTTCGAGCAACCACCGAACCCACCGGCTTTGGATGCCGAAATTCACAATCGTCGAAAATGGAGCTAGCCAGTCCAACCAGCTATCCATACGAGATAACATCCAGTCGGCCGACGACAACCCATTGGTCGCAACATGCTGGGCCTTCGTTTCGATTACTAATCTTGGGATATCCACGCCGGCCGGACATTCCACGCGACATTGATGACAGTTCACGCACAAGTCGGCGATGGCCTTGAGTTCGTTGCCGGTCAAGTCCTTCTGCGACAACCGATGATTCAAAGCGCCGCGCATTAAATTCGCCTTGGCGCGCGGCGAGCCTTCTTCGCCGGGGTAAGAGCGATACAGCGGGCACATCCGCATCTCAGGCGATTGTGTTCGACAACGCCCGCAGCCGTTACACAACTCGGAAGCGTTTTCTGGCGAAGTGTTCTGCCAGAGCAAATGGAGTTCGAACCGTCGTGGATCGTGGGCCTCCGGCGTCGCACTGTTGCTGACTGTTTCTGTATTTCCAGAGCGAACCGGCTGGATACTGTGGGCCGGTCTCAAGTTTTTGATGAGGGGCTGGGGAACTTCGGTGACCACCTTCCCGGGATTGAGGATGTTTAGCGGATCAAAAATCTGCTTCACTTCCTTGAAAACTTCATACAGTGGACCAAATTGCTGTTGCATGAACCAGGTGCGAACTAGCCCCGCCCCATGCTCGCCACTGATAGTTCCTTTAACGGCCAGCACCTCTTCGTATAACGCCGTCGCCAAGGGCTGCATCTTGCGAACTTGCTCCGGGTCGCTCATGTCCAGGAGCGGTCGCACATGGAGCTGCCCATGTCCGGCGTGGCCGAAAACGGAGGCAGTCACATCATGAGTATGCAGGACCTTCTGCATCCGTGTGATGAATTCCCCTAGCCGCGCGGGAGGCACTGCAATGTCTTCCACAAACGGAGTGGGACGCTCGTTCCCTCGCAATCGATACAGCAGCGGCACAACCCGGCGAGCGATGCGTCGAAAGCGGTCAAAATCATCTGCTTCCAGGGCAAGGTGAAAACTGAACGCCAGCTTGTCGCGGACATGGATTTTTAGCGCCACCTGATGCAACAAATCGACCACGGCTCGAGCAGTGTCTGCATGCTGCTCCACCACCAGCATGGCCTCGGCAGCACGGGGCAAGATGCTGGCGTAGTGCGGATCGCTGTCGCAAGCGATGGATAGAATTCGGCGATCCACCAGATCACACGCAGCGACTCCCAGGGTCGCGATTTCCGCTGCCGCGACTGCTGCCAACTCCAGACGTTCGAAGAAGAGGAGCAACATCCCTCGATGGGGCGGAATCGGTTCATGGCGCAATTTGGCTTGGGTAATCAACGCCAGCGTGCCTTCGCTCCCAGTAATCAAGCCAGCCAGATCCACCATGCCGTCTTTGAGAATACCGTCGAGATGATAGCCGCAACGATTGACAAGCGACTGCGGCTGAAAGGCGCGGATGGTTCCCGCTTCGCGCTCCAGTAATTCTGCCAACCTTCGTACGAGCTGCCGCCGCTGTGGATGTGGATCAACAGCCGGATCATCGGTGACCTTGTGCCAACCGGCCTCCATTTCGGTCCCGTCGGCGAGGGTTATCTGCAGATTGACCACGTGGTCGCGGGCGGAACCATATCGCAGCCACTGACTACCGGAGGTGTTCAGCGCCAAAACGCTTCCCATCGTCGTGACACCTCCCGTGGCAGGATCGGGGCCAAAGACGCGACCGCGGGCGGCCAGGAAGCGGTTCAACGGACCCAAGACAACTCCCGGCTGGACCGTCACATGCTCTGCATCGACACCGACGATTCGCCGCATGCCATGCGAGAAATCAACCACCAGCCCAGGGCCGACCGATTCACCAGCCAATCCCGTCCCAGCACCGCGGGCATGAATGGGGAGTACATGTTCGGTGGCATAGCGGCAAACAGCCGCAACATCGGCCGTGTTTTGCGGGCGAATGACGGCCAGGGGGCGAATCTCGTAGATGCTGGCGTCGGACGCGTACAGTTGTGTGAAAACATCGTCGCAGCGAACTTCGCCACGGATCACGCCGCGTAAATCAGCTTGTATTCGCTCGCTCTGTAAATCCATTCCAATTCCCGTTGAACGTCAAGGTGCCGCACCTGCGATTGCCTCGTTATACTGTGAATCTGGTTGCCGCTGGCGGTCGTATTCACCTCTCTAACTTACTTTGTACTATGCCTGCTTTCCGCGTTTTGATCACTGATTATGCCTGGGCCAATGTTGATATTGAACGCAGCACCCTGGCGGAAGTGGGGGCGGAACTCGTGGTGGCAGAAAAAGGGGATGTCGCAACGCTCACGGGATTGGCTGCCGGCTGCGATGCCATCATGACCAACTGGGCTAAGGTCCCGCAGCAAGTGATTGCGGCATCGCCTAACTGCCGGATCGTTTCCCGGCTAGGAATCGGCCTGGATAATATCGATGTCGCCTACTGCACCGAGCGTGGGATTCCAGTCACCAATGTACCGGACTACTGCCTGATCGAAGTCGCCGAACATGCGCTGGCTCAGTTGCTGGCGCTGTCCCGCAAAATTGCCTTCTACCATCACGAAACGATGCAGGGACGTTATCAATTGCAGGCGGGGCCCGTCTTGCGTCGAATTGAAGGCCAAACCGTCGGGGTGATCGGTTACGGCAACATTGGCAAGAAATTTGCGGACAAATGTCGGGGCTTGGGAATGAAAGTCCTGGCCTACACGCGAACACCACGCGCGAACGAAGCGGGGGTGGAATTCGTGACACTCGACGATTTGCTTTCCCGTAGCGACTATGTTTCGCTTCATGTGCCGATGACACCGCAAACAAAGCATCTGCTAGGGGCGTCTCAGTTCGCCAAAATGAAGCCGACGGCATATCTTCTGAACACTGCTCGTGGCGGATTAATCGATCATGCGGCATTGGCCGCTGCGCTGGAGAAAGGACAACTGGCGGGTGCGGCACTAGACGTTCAAGATCCAGAGCCCCCAGATTTGAGCCAGCCTCCATACAACGATCCACGAGTCGTGGTCACGCCACATGCAGCTTTCGTTTCCGTTGAGTCGCTGGAAAATCTTCGTTCACGCTGCGCTCGGCAAGTCGCGGTTCGCTTGACAGGCGGCGTGCCGGAAAATGTCGTTAATCCCCAAGTTCTCTCGGCCAATTAGCCCGAGCGTTTGATGTTGGATGTGACGAGTTGGCAGCAATAAGCGATTGTTCGCGTTGTGCCGGTTGTAGGAAGAGGAGTGAGCGTCTTCTCTAGCTGCCGTTCTTTGACCGCTGGTCAGTTGTGACCTATGTATTGGATGGCGAACTTCTCTTGTTGCAGGAGAGGTCGCATCCCCTCGCTTCCGCTGCCTGACCTGTCTTGCGATTCGAAATGAGCATCATCCCCGCCCCCTTCGAATCCAATCAGGCCAGTTGGCAGGCGTCGAGCCGAGAACGTATCCGCGCGCTGCTAAATGAGAAGCAAGCGAGATTTGCGGAACTCGACGAGCAAATTCTGGAGCGGGCAGAGGAGGCAGCGGAAGCACTGCGGCAGCAAATCGCGCAGCAGTTTGAACTGCAATCGCGGCGCGAAGTCGCCCAGCGGCAAGAGACGCTGCTGGCCCAATTGCTGGATCAAGTGCAGGGTCTACACGCAGAATTTCATCAACCGCGGGAAGCCGTCCGCGACGTTTCTGCAAGCCCCGAGCTAATCGCGGAAATTCATCTCATCGAAGATCGCCGCCGCGAACTCGATCTAAAAGAATCGGAGCTTCATCGCCTGCAGGCCACTCTCGATCATCGGGAACGAGAAACCGAGCTGCAACGCAAAAATATCTCCCGGCAACTTTGGGCCCGCAAGGCCGAGTTGTTGGCTGAAGTGGAACGGCTGCGGGCCGATGTGGCGGTCGTCAACTCGGGGCAGGAACTGCAAAGTCAGGTTCGGCTGGCGGAAGAGCTGACCCGCACAGAACGGATGCAGGCCGAACTTCGTCGCGTGGAACAGCAGTGCGACGATGCTCGGAAGTTGATTACCGATTTGCGGGCCGATCTTGAACGTGAACGATTGCTCGCCCTCGAACATGATGGCCGCCGCTGCGAGCTCGAGGACGAGCGCGTGCAATTGTCGGCCGAGTTAGAGCGTCTCCGCACCGTTTCAGAATCGGCGACGCTCGAAAAAGCCAAGCTGGGAGAAGAACTCCGCCGCTCGCGCGAAGAAACTGAGCGCAAAGTTGCCGACTTGCGTGCCGATCAGGGACGAGCCTTCGACGAACATCTGCATCAACTGTTCGCCCAGATCGATGCCCTGACTGCCGATCGGCAGCAACAGCAAGAGGAACTGCGAGAACTGCGTGAGATGCTCCGCGGAGAGGAGCGAATCACGCTTAATCTGCGCGATGAGCTAAGCCGAAAGGAGAGCGAGCTCGCCAGCCTGAGCGAAGCGAGTGAAAACCAGCGCCGCTCGCATGTCGAGGAGCGAACCCAATGGGAACGGCAAATCGAGGAACTTCGCTCCGAGGTCAAGCTCGGCACCGCCGGCGAGGCCGAACTGGCAGACTCGCTGCGCCAAGAGATTGCCGAACTGCGACAACAACGGATGGAACTTGAGCTGCAGTTGGAAGAGGCTTTCAAAGTTCGCAACGAAGCGAATTCCCAGGCTGACGAAGACTTGCACGCTCGGCTGCAAATGGCGCTGGAAGAGGTCCGCGAAATGCGGGCTAAGAATCAAGAACTAATTGCAGAGTTGGCGAAAAAGCCTCGTCCGGAAAGTGCCGCGGACAGTGGCGGTGGCTACAACTGGGAAGAGCAGAAACGCAGGCTACTCGAACAGCTGGAAAGCGACTTCGATGACTCCAACCCCCAAGAGAAAACCGACAAGCTCACGGTAGCAGGTGCGATCCGCATTACCGATCAAATCGTTGCGGAAAAAGAACGTGAAATCGAGGAGCTGCAAAAGTTGCTCGAAAATCAATCCAACAATATCGGCGACATGGCAGTGGGAGCCGCTGGAATCTCGCAACTTCTGGAGTCGGATGAACTCATCATGCAGGAACGCAAGCACCTGCAAGAGGTCAAAGAGGAGCTTCAAGCCAAACTGCGGGCTGCGGAAATTGAGATCTCCGTGGAAAGGGCGAAGCTGGGTCGCGAACGGCAAGACCTGGAGGAGCGACTTCGCACCATCGAGCACGAACGAGCGAAAAGCGGTGTGATTGAGAATGGCAACGGCGTGCCGGTCGGCAAACCCAACCGCGGAGCGTGGCTCACGCGGCTAGGGCTGAAGGACAAAGAAAACTAGCGGTCAAACGCTGAATCGAACGCGCGACCGCTCGGCGAGAAGTCTTTCGACCGCACGAACCCGGATGCCTCTTTAGCACCGAACTCGCGGTCCATGCCCGAGTCTTCCCATTCAACCGATAGCGGTCCTTCGTAGTTCGCGTGGTTCAGCGCACGAATGATCTCTTCGAAATTGATACCGCCCCGTCCTGGGCTGCGGAAATCCCACCCGCGACGCGGATCGCCGAAGTTGATATGACTGGCAAGAATGCCACTGCGACCATCGAGCGTCACAATCGCATCCTTCACATGGACGTGATAGATCCGATCTGGAAACTTGCGGATGAACTCAACCGAATCCACCCCTTGCCAGTGCAGGTGACTGGGGTCGAAGTTGAATCCGAACTCGGGCCGGTGATTGAGCGCTTCCAGAGCCCGCTCGGCCGTGTAGAGATCAAAGGCGATTTCGGTTGGATGAACTTCCAGAGCGAACTTCACGCCACATTCGGCAAAGACATCGAGAATCGGATTGAACCGATCGGCAAACAGCTTGAAGCCATCGTCGATCATTTTTGGATGGACCGGCGGAAAGCTGTAGAGCAAGTGCCAGATGCTGGAACCGGTGAAACCATTGACGACCTCAACTCCCAACTTTTTGGCAGCCCGAGCCGTGTTCTTCAGTTCTTCAATCGCGCGCTTGTTCACACCTTCCGGCTTCCCATCGCCCCACACATAGGGAGGCAGGATCGACTTATGCCGTTCGTCGATGATGTCGCAAACCGCCTGGCCGACCAAATGCGCGCTAATGGCGCGGCATTGCAAATCATGTTTCTCCAGCAATTCTCGGCGGCGGGCGCAATAGCCGTCGTCCGAAAGTGCCTTGTCGACTTCAAAGTGGTCTCCCCAGCAGGCGAGCTCAATACCGTCGTAGCCGAACTCTTTCGTTTTGCGGACCATCGTTTCGATGGGCAAGTCGGCCCACTGGCCGGTGAATAGCGTAACGAGGCGGGGCATGGAGAGGCTCCCAAACAAAGGTGAGAATCAAGCCAATAATTGTCGTGGTGTGATTATTGTGCCGACAATTTCTGGGGAACGCAACGGGCAGCAGACGTTAGTTTTCGCCCGAATTTGGGCAACCCACGCGGTTGTATCGATCAGGAAAGAAGGACAGAATAGCGGCCAAGGCTCAACTCAGGGGCGGAAAATGAATGGTTGCCTTCCCCCGGGACGTTCCATCCTCGAACTTAAACATAAACTATGCTGCGCGTTGGACTGGCTGGAATTGGATTTATGGGCTGGATTCACTATCTCGCCTACCAAAAGGTGCCCGGCGTGCAGCTTGCCGCGGTTTGCTCGCGTGACCAGAAAAAATTAGCCGGCGATTGGCGGGGAATTCAAGGGAATTTTGGCCCACCGGGGGAACAAGTGGACCTCGCGCAAGTTGCCAAGTACGAAACGCTCGAGCAAATGCTCTCGGATGATTCGCTCGACGTCATCGACCTGTGCCTCCCCCCCCACCTCCACCACGATGCGGCCTTGGCTGCGCTGGCTGCTGGAAAGCATGTCTTTGTCGAGAAGCCAATGGCCCTAACGGCGGCGGCATGTGATGCGATGGTGAATGCTTCCAAGCAGGCGGGCAAACAGATTCTCGTCGGTCAGGTGCTGCCGTTTTTGTCCGAATATGCGTACGCGCGGCAAGTCATCGAAAATGGCGCCTATGGTCGTGTGATTGGTGGCTATTTCAAACGAGTGATTTCAGATCCGTTGTGGATCAAGGATTTTTTCGATCCCCGTACCGTTGGCGGCCCGTTAGTCGATTTGCACGTTCATGACGCTCATTTTATTCGCCTCCTGTTCGGCATGCCCACGTCAGTGACGAGTCAAGGAAGATTGCGGGGTGAAGTTGTGGAGTACTGCACGACTCAGTTCACGTTTGATAACAAAGAGCTCGCCGTCAGTGCGGCCAGCGGCGTGATCAACCAGCAGGGTCGGCCCTTCACGCACGCTTTCGAAATTCAACTCGAACGAGCGACGTTGTTTTTCGAATTCGCGGTCCTCACGGACGGAAACAATATCGCCACGCCGTTGACGATTCTGGACAACGAAGGCCAGGTTCACCGCCCGGAACTTGCTGCAGGAGATCCCATGTTGCTGGCGTTTGAAGCGGAGATCGCCGAAGTTGCCCAGTCCATTGCCAGCGGCACTCCTTCCAGGTTGCTCAGCGGCGAACTTGCCCGGGACGCGATTGTGCTCTGCCACAAGCAGCAAGAGTCAGTAGTGGCCGGAGTGCCGGTGGCGGTCTAGTGTTATTTGGACGGCAATTCCCAGACGGCTTCGGCGGCCGACTTTGCATTCCAGGCAGCAAGGGCTCGATGGAGTAAGGCCAGCGTCGGTCCATCTTCCGGATGTTCCGAGGTCAGATGGCTCAGCTTCCGCATTGCCTGTTCCACGTCGTTTTGTTCCCAGCAGGCAAGCGCTCCTTCATACTCCGCAGCCATCGCTTGCCAGGTTGCCGAGGGACCATCACGCAGTTCATACAACTGCACCGGCGAGGCAATCCCCTTAACTCGCACCGCCCCCAGTCGGCGTTTGGGGGTATCCTCATCGAGTTGCTGCACGGTCGCTTCGGTCACCATAAATGGCACCTGAAAGAACCGCGTCGCTGATTGCACACGACTGGCAAGGTTGACATGATTGCCATGCGCCCCGTATTTCAATTTGATCGCCGAACCAACGTTTCCCACTAACACCTTTCCGGAATTAATTCCCACGCCAATGCTAGTCGAAGCACCCAGTCTGGTCTGCCAGCGCATGTTGAGGTTGGGAATGGCTTCCATCATGGCGAGCCCCGCCGCGTACGCGCGCCGTGCATGATCAGGGCGGGAAACTGGGGCTCCGAACATCGCAAAAATCTCGTCCCCGCCGTAGTCGACCAACGTGCCTTCCTGATGCAGCACGCAGAGAGACAGTTCCTGAAGCACGTCGTTCAGCCATTCGACCGTTGTTGCCGGGCCCTGCGCATGCGCGATCTTGCTGAATCCCGAGATGTCGCAGAACAAGAGCGAGACTTCTTCCTCTCGTCCGTGCAACAGTGCCGGATCTTCTTGCACGTACCGGGCAATTTCGGGCGTCACGAACTGCTGCAAGCAAACCTGCGCTTGAATTGCTTTGGATTCTTCTTCGACGCGTGTTAAAGCGGCAGAAACACCCGACGCTAAAATCTCCATGAATCGTGCTTCTAGTCGGCCGAGAGGTCGTCCCGCGGACTGACGTTCGCCGTAAAGGACGCCGATAATCTGCCCCGTCCGATTGCGAATCGGAGAGGCGACTACCGATTCGATCGCTTGCAAGCTATCTGCCAGTCCGGAGGAACTAGGAGGCTTTCGATAGAGTGTCCGTTCACTCTTGAGAATTCGACTGAGAATCGTGGCGCTGGGTTGCCAGGCGGTCGTCGCGGGCACAGTGCTCGCCGACGCTTCGGTCCTCCAGCGCTCTCCTTTGCGCATCAGCACTGCCACGCGCTCCAGGTCGGCAATCTTGCAAGTCGCTTCGACAACCTGCTGCAAGAAGTTGCTGGAGGAAGCGGCCAACTGCACGACCTGCACCACTCCTTGCAGGCGGCAGAGCATATCTTCATAGGCATCTGCATCAAACTGACGACCGGCAGTGCCGGTGAATAATGATTCGCTGAGCCCTTGCTCGATATCGAGGATGCCTCCCAAGAGCCCTGGTTGCGCAATCGGAATGGTATCGAACGTCTCATCACCTTCGTCACTGTCCGCTGAGCCCAGGCATGTGAATTCATATTGGTCGAACGACAGCGTAAACGGAATCTCCAAGACACGTTCTTCATCTGGCTTCAGCGAGGGACCCTGTCGCAGGCGAATCTCGGCATGGTTCTTTTGCCCCAGGTTTCGCACGGCAATTTCGTGCTCACTGCGGCGCGTCAAACAAAATTGCCGTCGGCTGATAAAGCGCATCGTCTTGGGAGCAAAAATCATCCGATGGGTCGACTTCACATCGGGATCGCTGTCAGCCACGATCGTGCATGGTTGCGGATCTTCATTCCCCTGCCGCCCGCAAAGCAGCCCAGCAGGCAATTCTCCCGCAAAAATTCGGGCGCCGCGTTGATACACCTCGATTTGCATTGCATTCCTGTTTGCACCGGGTAATCAAATACGCCGCGCGAGGCTCGCCCGGCCGATGAGTTTTGGGCATTGTACATCGTCCTGGCCATCTCTCGGGAGCAAATTGGTGAAATCGGCGTTCAGCAGGGCAATGCCGGGGGGGGCGTCGGGGCTCCCTTGTCGATTTGCATGTTCAGTTTCACAATGAGGTTTTGACCGGATTCTTCATGCGAATTGCCGAAATCTATCGCTCCCGCCAAGGTGAAGGCCTGCTCACGGGCACCGATAGCATCTTCGTGCGTGTGTCCGGTTGCAATCTCCGCTGCTGGTTTTGCGATACACCTTTCACAAGTTGGGAGCCCGAAGGAGACGACTTGGCTCTGGAAGCCATCCTCGCGGCCGTCGATCAGTTGGAAGCCGAGCATGTGGTGATCACCGGTGGCGAACCCATGCTCTATGCGGAGCTGATTCCACTTTGTCTGGCTCTCAAGCAACGCGGCCGGCACATCACGATCGAAACAGCCGGCACCTTACACTTGCCGCTGCGTTGCGACTTGATGTCGATCAGCCCTAAGCTTGCCAGCAGCACCCCCAGCGAGTCGCAGGCGGGATCCTGGTCGGCACGTCATGCACGAACCCGACATCAGCCCGACGTGATTCGCAAGTTACTGGAAAATCACGAGTACCAGTTGAAGTTTGTGGTAGATCTGCCAAGCGATGTGGATGACGTCGAAGCCTGGCTGAGCGAGTTTCCCGAGGTCAGCCGTGACCGTGTCCTTTTGATGCCGCAAGGAACATCGCTCGAAGAACTAGCCACGCGAGAAGCATGGCTGGCTCCACTCTGTAGCGATAAGCAATTCCGGTACTGTCCTCGGAAGCATATCGAATGGTACGGTTTCGGGCGCGGAACCTAATTCCACTCGCCGAACTCACTCACTCGCTCGTTAATTCAAACAGACCCCATTGGCCGTGATTTTCATCCACGGCCAAACGAATTCTGGAGGGACAAACGCCGGTGCGGTTTACCAAAGCATCTCGCAGACGCAGCGCCAAGTAGCGCGCCAAAAGCTCTGCCGTGGTATTGGCGACGGGCAAAAGAACGCAGTCGCCGCGGGGGAAAATCCAGCGGCGATCTTCGAACGTCACTTCCACTTCACGATCGCCGGCGACCACATGAATTGCCGGATGAGTCGTCGGCAGGAGCATGCGATGATCAAGTTCATCGGTCAGCAGTTTCAACTCATCCCGAACGGCGATGAAATCGATCACATACTGGTTCTCGTCGAGAGGGCCATCAATTTCCACCGCGACACCATAGTTGTGTCCATGGAGTCGCTCGCAGATATTGCCCGCAAACGTAATGAAATGGGCAGCACTAAAGACGTGACACTCTTTTGCGAGTCGGATCGAGTAGCGTTCGGTCATTGGTATTTTTGGCTACTTCCCTTGCACGAACTGGACTTGAGCCGGTGAATTGGCGACCTCTTGCAATTCGACATGCAGCGGAGATTTGCGTGCCATTCGATCGATGGCAAACGTCAGCCGATGCCTGCCTGCTTCGAGTTCGAGGACATTCGTGTCGGCAAGCGGCTTAGGCTTTCCGTCTAGCCACAAGTTGGCCCCGGTCAGGTCATTGACTTTCAATTGCACCTGACCCGGCGTAGTAACTTCCAAGTCGCAACGGATGAAAGTGGTGGGAGGATTTCTAGCATGGACCACAAACTCCGGAAGTCCTGACAGTGGCAGATCGCCGTTGACCTGGCTGTAGGCGGAGTCCCAGATGAACGCGGCGTCATCGCTGGCAGCGGTATCGTAACTGGAGCGATTTAGCCTTTGATTTGCCTCTTTTGTCCAAGTAAGTACTTCCCAGCGACGTGCAATTTTGGCTTTGCTCAGTGAGTAGTCACCGATCTTTCCTAGTTCGGAGAGAAACTTCAGCAAGTCGACTAATTCGCTCCGTGTGAGGGTGTCGGTCAAGCCATCGGGCATCAATGACCGGCCATCCTTGCGGATTTCAATGGAATCCTTCGCAATCGTAATCAATTGATCTTCCGCGTTACGAAGGACGAGTTCGGTCTTCGTGTCGCGGACAGGAATTCCGGTTAGGATTCGACCATCGTCGGTGGCGACAAGCTGTGAATGATAGTTTTCTTTCACTTTCGCCGCCGGTGCGAGGAGCGCTTCGACCAGATAGTCGATTTGCGCGGTTGCACCAATACTCACCAGATCCGGCCCGACAAGCCCACCTGCTCCGCCGATCGCATGACACTTCAAACACTGATTCTCTTTGCGTCGATAGACCAACTCGCCGCGAGCTGCGTTGCCACTCGCAGCCACTTCGTTGACCAACTGCTCGGTAAGTTCTGGTGACCATTTCCAACCAGCATTCTCTAATTTGCCCGCCGTTCGCACAGCAGCGATGAGTTCTGGTGCAGGCTGACTGGATGTTTGCACGCCGCGGAGGACAAGCCGCGCCGTGTCGGCTGAGAGTTGGCGATTCTCTAGAGCAGAGGTTAGTTCCTGCGGGCCGTTCTTCTGCGAAACGAGCAGCGTCACGATGTCGGCCACGTTCATGCCTTCCGGCGGAGCGGTCAGCATCTGAGCGGTGAGAGTGGCGGCTGCTTTCACATTTAGCCGCGCAAGTCCTTCCAGGGCCAGCGAACGTGTATCGTTGTTTGTCGAGTGGGTCGCAAATTGAGTCAGTTCTTTCACGCTTTCTTCGCCGCCGAGGGCTACCATTCCTTCGACAGCCCCCTGTAGCACGGCTGCCGGGGAAGCATCGTTGCGCAGAAGTGCCAAGAGTTGCGGCCGCAAGGCTTCTGATTTCCAGACGCCAACGGCTCTCGCTGCAGCGCTTTGTAACGGCACATTTCCCGATTCCAAAAACGGCTTGATCCGCAGTGGGTCGCCGGCCGCCTGCAACTTTCGCAATTGGGAAGCTTCCGCCAGTGCTTGCAGCACCAGGGCTTTCTGATCGTCGGTCAAAGGTGAACTGACCAGCATCAATTGGTCCACGACAAAACCCAGTTCCTTCGCATCTCCTAAGCTCGCCGCCAATGCGAGCACGCCCGGCAGACGGTCGGCTGAGATCTTTTGCTGGTCCACCAGTTGCAGCAAGGGTTGCACAACGCCTGGCGCATCGGAGGCCTTAAGCGCGAACGTGAGATGATCGATTCGACCACGGAAATCGAAAGTTCCTGCGCGAACCCCTGGAAGCCAAAACGGGGCCAAATCGCGCATCGTCTTCCAGAGTGCAAAGTCCACAAACCGATCAACGGGACGGTCGAGGGCCAGGCAAGCCAGGGCGGCCGCATCCGAGGTGGGAATTAGGGACAATGCTCGCACCGCTTCCAGCCGCACCCTTGGATGGTCGTCATTCACGGCAGCAGTCAGATACTTCACTCGTTCTGGCAATTGTTCAATCCAATGCGCCACAGTTCGAACTGCTGCCGCCCGAATGCGATGATCCTTCGAACTTAAGAGCGATTCCAGCAAGGGGACGTCGACCACCTCCAGCCCTTCGTTAAGCCATAAGGCTTCTAAGCGAAGTGCGTCGAAGTCTTCCGTCTTTGGATCCAACGCGGCGAGCCACTGCTTGAGCGCCGGCAAGACGGCGTCGCGACCACGATCCTGCAACATGGTTTTCGCGTTGATGCGGACCCATTCTTCGGGGTCACGTAGCCGCTGCAGAAGTTGCGGAATCGACGCATCGGCAGCGATGCGGGAATTAAGGACTGGGCCACCTTTGTACGTCACGCGCCAAATGCGGCCGTGAACATGGTCGCGGCGTTCGTCACGAAAATCGACTTCGCCATGTTGGATGATGGGGTTGTACCAATCGGCAATGTAGAGCGCCCCGTCCGGCCCCATCTTCACATCGATTGGTCTAAAGGCGACGTGGTTCGACTTGATGATTTCTACCTCTTGCCGTGAGGCGTAACCGGCATTGTCCTCGGTAACAACGAAGCGGCAAACTCGATGTGCGCGGAAGTCGCACGTAATCATGTTCCCTTGCCACTCGGCGGGAAAATGTCTGCCGGAGATGATTTCCAGGCCGCAATGCTTGGGGCTGCCCGGGTTCAATCCCGCCAGGATGCGAGTTGCCCCAGGAGCAGTGCAGAACACACTGCCAGGGAAGACATAGTTGATCCCTTCGCCATACGCGCCATCGGTGGCAAACGATTGGCCGAAGCGATCGAAGTGATGCCCCCAAGGATTCACAAACCCATGGCAGAGAACTTCCAGCTTTAACGAATCGGGGCGGAAGCGCCAAATGCCTCCACCGTTGAGACGTTTCACGCCATAAGGAGTTTCCACGTGGCTGTGAATATAAATCGACTGGTTCATGTAGAGGCAGCCATCCGGCCCCCACCGCAACGTGTGCAGAAGATGATGCGTATCTTCCGTGCCGAAACCTGAGAGAACCACGCGCCGCTTATCCGCCTGGCCATCGTTGTTCGTATCGGACAGATGGATCAACTCGGTGCTATTGGCCACGTAAGCTCCGCCGTCGCCGGGAATAACACCGGTGGGAATGAGCAGACCATCGGCGAAGACCGTCGTTTTGTCTGCCACGCCATCATGATTGGTATCGTCAAGAATTAAGATTTTATCGGTGGCCGGCGCACCGGGCTTAATCTGCGGATAAACCTCACTCGACGCCACCCATAAGCTACCTTGGGCGTCGAAATTCATCTGAATAGGCTTGGCGAGCAGTGGATCGCCGGCGAAGAGGTTGACCTCCAAGCCGTCCCCTAGAATGAAAGTTTGGCGTTCCAACTCCGGATCAGGATCGGGGATGTTCTTCAAGTCGCGCTGCGCGAGCGCGAGTTTATCGCCGCAGACAATCGCCAGCAGCAAAGTGATGCCAAAGCACGAGCCAAGGTGGAGGAGACTTTTCAAGGAATTTTCCTTGTGGCGAAGGAGAAGGAGCGACGGCGCCAATCCAGCGACGATTTAAAATCGGCTCGATGCAGCATCGAGTCTATTAGCTTAACAATTGCTCGACCAACTTGGTGACTAGCAATCCCACGAATGGCACCGTGGCGATAACGACCGAGTAGATGGCCACTGCCCTCGGTGGCGGGACAGACCGCCAGCGATAAGCAGCAGGCATAAGAACCAAAGCCAGTACGCCGGTGACGAGAGCGATAAACCACAGGGCGTTGGGAATCATCGCGATCGGCGAAATCCCCCCCACAGGCTTCGTTTGCCAGACAATAAACCAGGCGATCAGCCAGCAGACTGAAGCGAGGGTTACCGCAATGGTCGACAGCATCCAGGCCACGGTAATGGCCACCGCCCGGCGGTCTTCAGTCTCGATATTAGGGCGATAGTCGCGGCGCGACGGGGCTTTTTTCTTCTTCTTGGCCACGGGATTGGATGAAGTTTCGAGAGAAATCGTTTGCCGCGGAAACGGCAATATTGCATAGTAGCCGGTGGCATAGCAGCGGACAGGGGCGAGTGAGGCTTTCGCCCCTTATTTTGCGAGCCAAGTCCGCACCTGCCCGGAATCGCCGTTCGTGAAACTCACCTTCCCTTCTGGGGATACCCGAGTGGAAAATGCGGTTTTGCCCGCTTCGACATACAATTCGCCACGTCCCCAGCGGCTGTCGATGGGCGCGCGAAGTTCGTCCCCCGAGCCAGCGTGATAGAGGTAGCCTGCATGCTCTTTCCAGTCATGCCGCTCCCCATTGCGCCACACTCCCAATTCGCTGGGCGAGTCATTCCAGTGAATGCCCAGCCACTTGCCGTCGGCAGACTTGTAGCGCGCGATGCCGGTTTGAAGTTCGGATTCATCGACATTGGCGCCTAGCGCTCCCTTGCGGAACTCGGCAAAACTGCCATGAGTTTTCGCTTCCCCCACTTCGATGGCAACGCCGCAGAAGTCACCTCCCTTGCCCTCGGCCGCCAGGACGAAATGGCCGGGGAATTTTGGCTTCTCTCCCTCGGCGATCTTGCGAGTTGCATCCTCATCGCGTTTGATGGGGGAAGTATTCATCGGCCGGAGCGCCACCCAGGTGTGATCGGCTTCGAGGAACGTAACGCCCCCTACTTCACTAACTTTGGCTTCGGATGGCACTACCCATCGCCAGGGTGCTGCGCCACTCTTCACCAGCCAGATTGCCAGATTTCGATCTTGGGCAACGCGATTCGGACCAGCGACTTTCCCCTGTTGATACTGAGGTGAGCCAGGATATTCAGCGTCCGGACCTGGCACCCCTTGCAGGGCAGTTGCGCCTCGAGCTTTACTGTTCCACAGAATTTTGAAACCGTTGACATCATCTCCATCTTGACTGGTGCCGCTGGATAGCGACCCCATCAGGAAAGTCTCGCCTAGGTACATGGTTTCCAGATACTGCGGCGAGGAGTTCATCTGTCCGCCAGTCGTCGCCGAATAGCTTGGCTTGCTGGCGAACAATTCTACGGGACGTTCAAAGTTTTTACGCGCCAAATGAATCACGGCTGGAGGCGGACGATAGGCACTGGTGATCAGATGAACTTCATCCGATTCCCAATGCTCGTTGGCGATGGGGCAATCGCCGAAGTGCAGCCAAAGCATGTTTGCCGCACTCCCGCCGAACGGCTGCGCATGGTTGTAATCGCGTTTGGTGGGCCCGCAAAATCCGCCACGATAATACTTAACAGCCCCCGTCGCGAAAACCCAATCCAAGCAGGCCTTGGCCGCCAATCGAACTTCTTCATCCCGAGCAAAGTCGTACAGATTGCATAAGGGACCGATGGAATGGCCATGATAGTTTTCTGAATCCCATTCTCCCATTCCAATGCGATACATCGTAGCAGCATAGCGCAGCAATTCGCGTTTGTATTTCGCCGCCACCTCTTGATTACCGGCCGCTTCAGCGAAGAGGTAGATCGAAGTCACCCGCATCAGGTACAGATTTTCGGTCGTGCGAACATCGACCCAACTATCCTTTTGATCCGGGCCCCAGCCTCCACCCGGCTGTTTGAAGGCATAATGATGCCGCCGCAAGGGATCGACCGAGGTCCACGACTTTGCCGCCCGCTGCATCCGCTCGCGATAAGCGGGCTCCAACATGTCTCCGAAGTAGAAGTACTTCCGCACTTGATGCTTCAGCGTGAAGCACGCGAATAGATCAATCCCTTCCGTCTCCCGATGCCACTCTTTGGCTTGGGCATCCTCCAATTGCAAATCCTTGATCGCAGCTTCGCGGCCGGAGAGTACCTGCGCCATCAGATAGCCGTAGGTCCGCTTTTCGTTTTCGAAGTAGGTGTTGCCTGCCGCGACCTTAAGTTGCCCCTGAGCTGCGATGATCTTCCGGGCGCGAGCCTGGAATTCAGTTTCGAACTCCGGAACAATGGGGTTAAGAAACTTGCTGGGAACAGGCTGGGGTTGATAAATCGCCAGGTCAGCGCCGTCCCGCGTGACCATTTGATCCAACTTCCAATCAGTTCCAAAGGAACAACAGACAGGCCACAAAAGAACTAGACAGGCTCCCCAGCGCACGCCTCGCATTGCTTGTCACCTCGGAGAGAAGTCAGTCGATCACTCTAGGGCTTCAAATTGTAGGCCGACAATAACTCCTGATCGCGCAGGAAGAGCTTGCCGTTGCAGACAACCGGATGAGTCCAGATCCGCCCCTTGGGATTTCGCTTCTGAGTCTGCGGCTCCAACAGAAAGCGACCGTGTTCCTCCCACTTTTCAGGCGTCGCCTTCGCAAGGACGACTGTGCCCGTTTTTTCGTCGACACAATAGAGCATGCCATCAGCGCAAGTGATGCATCCTTTTCCCAGCACTTCTTTGTTCGACCACACCACTTCCCCCGTCTTGAAATTCTGGCACATCCAGCCTGGGCCATCGGAATAGCCATATAAATAGCCATCCACCAGCACCACACCGCCGTGATGGTTCTTCATTTCCTTGTTTTCGTAAATGGTCGCAACTTTGTTATCCCCATCCACTTCCACCATCAAGCATCCAGCGCCGTAGCCAGCCGTCACATAGAAGAAATTGTCCTTAGCGATGGGGGTGGGAATTACGGCGGTCTTGCCGGCGAAGGGAGCTTCCCACATCATCGCGCCGTTGTCTGCCGAGACAGACACGAGCGCTTCCTGAAAGAACTGCAGGTACTGCCGCTGGCCATTCAATTCCACTGGCACCAGTGAAGCATATTGTGCGCCGTACTTAACATCAGGGGATTGCCACAGGAGTTCGCCCGATTCGCGATTGAGCGCTGCGATCGCTCCTTGTTTTCCACCCGGCGTGAATACAACCTGCTTGCCGTCGACAAGCACCGACTCGCAGTATCCCCAGCCGGGAATTCCTCCACCAAGTGACTTTGCCGATTTACTCCATTTAATTTCGCCGCTGGAAACATCCAGACAGGCGAGTTCTCCTTTCCCCCCCAGTGCGAACACAAATCCGCCGTCAACGGTTGGTGTTGATCGTGGGCCGTCCCCCCAGCCGTTCTCCAAGCGCTCGCCAATTGCCGTCTTCCACAGTTCTTTGCCGTCTGCCTCATTCAGGCAGATCACATACTCCTGGTTGTCTTCCAGAAGTCCCATGGTGAACAGCTTGCCGCCGGAAATCGAAACGCCGGCATAGCCTAAGCCCACGTTCTCATTCAGCCAGGTCCGCGCAGGACCACCTTCGGGCCACTCCTTCAGCAGCCCGGTCTCCCGCGAGATATCATCAAACTGAGCACCGCGCCAACGGGGCCAATCTTCGGCAAAGCCACGTTGAGCGCAAAAACAAGCCGCGACTACGGTCGCGAATAACAACGACTGACGAACGACGATTCTATTTGCCACCGAACATTCCTCCTAAACCCTTGACGATATCGGTAACTCCGCCAGCATCTTGTCCCTGCAGGATCAAATCGAGCTGTTGGGCGATTGGTGCAGGGAGCTTGTCCTTCAAGAAGCCGATAACGGTAACCACTGCCATTTTGGACATCTCGGGATTTAGCCCCGTCTTTTCAGAAACCAGTTTGACCAGCTCGTCCATCGTTGTATTCCTTAAAAAATTGTCGTGAGCCAAGATGCTTTAACATAAAGCGTCCCTGTGACGGTCTCAAGCTAGGGGGACGAGAATCAAGAGCTCTGCGGACTTTTCGCTGAATCGGCAAAAATCTCAAACACCATCGACGACGAGAAACTATGACATCTCTTTTGCCGGAAGACACGCATAACAACGAACTCCTCAGTCAGGTCCATCCGCCGGATTGGAAAAACCCCATTCCTGCGGATGTCTACAACCTCGTTGCGATCGGCGGCGGGACGGCAGGAATCATCGCAGCGCTGGGAACGGCCGGGCTTGGCGGGAAATCAGCGCTCATTGAAAAGAACTTGCTTGGTGGGGATTGTCTGAATTTCGGCTGCGTTCCTAGCAAGGCTCTGCTCGCGGCAGCGAAGGCCGTGCATCAGACGCGACAAGGAAAGGAGTTTGGTTTTGCCGGCAGCGATGCTATTGCAGTCGACTTTGGGGCGGTGATGGAGCGTCTGCGACGGTTGCGGGCGAGCATTAGTCATCACGATTCCGCGGAGCGATTTGCCGGTTTAGGAGTCGATGTCCATTTGGGGGAAGCTCGATTTATTGGCCCGGATGAAATTGAAGTCGCCGGGCAGACTCTTAAATTCCGCCGCTGCGTGATTGCCACTGGGGGGCGTGCAACCATACCTGCGATCGATGGCTTGCAAGAGGCTGGCTACTTTACGAACGAGACGATTTTCTCACTCACGGATTTGCCGCGAAGACTTGCGGTGATTGGAGGTGGGCCGATTGGCTGCGAATTGGCGCAAGCGTTCGCGCGACTTGGAAGCCAGGTGACCTTGCTGCAACGTGGCAGCCGATTACTGCCACGCGTGGTTCCAGAAGCCGCCGAGTTACTGACGAACGTGCTGCGGCGGGAAGGGATTGACGTCCACGTAAATGCGAAGCTCGAACGGGTCGAGTTAATAGCCGAACAAGCGAAGCGTCTTCATATTCGGTTCTTAAACGGAGCTGCACGGACGATCGAAGTGGATGCCATCCTACTGGCTGCTGGGCGTACGCCGAACGTGGAGGGCTTGAATCTCTCAGCCGCGGGGGTGAAGTTCACTCCCAAAGGGATCACCGTCAACGGCTTTCTGCAGACCTCCAATGCGCGAGTTTACGCGACGGGAGATGTCATTGGGCAGGCGCAGTTCACGCATGCTGCTGACGCAATGTCGCGAATTGCATTGCAGAACGCCTTTTTCTTCGGACGCAAGCGGCTTCGTGATCTGGTCATTCCAGAGACGACCTACACCGACCCCGAGATTGCTCATGTTGGTTTGACTGCTGAGGAAGCTCGCGAGCAAGGTCTCGCGATTGATACGTATCGAGAGGAGATGTCGCGCAATGATCGGGCGATTGTCGACGGCGATACCGAAGGATTTGCCATGATTCATTGTCGCCGGGGCACCGCGCAGATTGTCGGCGGAACCATCGTAGCGCGGCATGCCGGAGAAATGATCGCCACCCTGTCCCTGCTCATGACGCACCGCCTCCCCCTTAGCAAGCTGGCGACGACCATTCATTCCTATCCCACGCAAGCGGAAGTCCTGAAACGTTTGGCCGACCAGTATCAGAAATCGCGATTGACGCCGGGTGTTGCGGCCCTGCTGCGAGCAATCTTGCGGTGGAGGTAGTTGTTGGTCCTCGCAGATCGCAACGTAAATTTGGCTTTCCGATTGCCATCCATTAGGCTGAAGCGGATTGTCCCGCCTCCGATCCACCAGCCCATCCTCTCCTGCATGTTCCGACCAGCTTTTGCTCTTTCCGGTGTTCTGCTTCTTGTTGCAATTTCTTCTTCCGCGAACGGCCTCGCTGCCGAGCTAGAAAATTGGCCCGGATGGCGTGGCCCGCGCGGAGATGGCACTAGTCTGGAACAAAACATCCCGACCACTTGGGACGGCACTACCGGCGAGAATATTGCCTGGCAGGTGCCGATTCCCGGGAAAGGGCATTCCTCGCCGATTGTGTGGCAGGATCGGATCTTTGTGGCGAGTTGCTTAGAAGAGACGCAAGAACGCGTGCTGCTCTGTTTGGATCGCAAGACGGGCAAGGTCGTCTGGCAAAAGACGGTGATTGAGGCACCTTTAGAAAAGAAACATGCCCTCAACAGCTTTGCCTCGGGCACCCCAGCGACGGACGGCCGGCGCGTGTTTGTGTCGTTTCTGAATACGGACATGCCGGGCAAAGATGGCCGAACGCCAGGCGACTTGATCGTGACAGCGTACGATTTCGACGGCAACCGTTTGTGGCAGTCGAAGCCTGGACGCTTTGCCAGCGTGCACGGCTTTTGCAGTTCGCCCGTGCTGTTTGAAGACACCGTCATCATTAACGGCGACCACGATGGCGATTCCTACATTGCCGCGCTTTCGCAAGAATCGGGGGAAACGATCTGGAAGACCCCCCGTGAATTCAAAACGCGAAGTTACGTCACTCCGCTCATTCGTGAAATCAACGGACGCACGCAGATGATGTTCTCGGGGAGCAAGCAAGTGGTCAGCCTTGATCCACGCACCGGCGAGCAGCAGTGGCGGTTGAAAGGGCCTACCGAGCAGTTCGTGGCCTCGCTCGTCTACGACGGCAAATATGTTTATCTAACGGCAGGCTTTCCGGAGCATCATATCCTGGCGATCGATCCCGAGCAGAGCGGCGAACTGGACGACAAAGCGATTATTTGGCGCACCACGAAATCGTGCTCCTACGTTCCTTCTCCAGTGCTTTGCGGCCCCTACTTCGTCATCGCCTCGGACGAAGGAATCGGCAGTTGTTACCTCGCCCAAGAAGGAAAGCTGCTCTGGAACAAACGGATGGGGAAGCACTATAGCGGTTCGCTGGTGACCGCGGCTGGCTTGGTTTACTTGACAGCCGATGATGGGATCACCAAAGTCGTTCGGCCGGGGGAAGAACTGGATGTTGTTGCCGAAAATCCTCTCGGCGAGTACTGCTATTCATCTCCCGCGATCAGCCAGGGGCAAATTTTTCTGCGCAGCGAGAAGAGTTTGTATTGCATTGGAAAGTAGCCTGCTATGTCGATCTATGTCCTTGCCACACTCGACACCAAAGGGCTCGAAGCAGCGTTCGTGCGTGAGCGATTGCAAACGCTCGGGCTGAAAGTGACGCTCGTTGACGTTGGCTGCGTGGGGGAATCCCAGGTGCAGTCTGATGTCTCACGTCAAGAAGTCTTTGCTGCGGCAGGAGCGTCGTTAGAAGAACTGCAGGCAAAACAAGATCGCGGAACAGCGGTAGCGAAAGCTGCGGATGGAGCGGCGGCCATTGTTGCGACAGCTTACGCGCGGGGCGAGCTCGATGGCGTGATCGCGATGGGCGGATCGGCAGGGACGACGATCGGCACAGCCGCCATGCGAAGGTTACCGCTAGGAGTGCCGAAAGTAATGATCAGCACGCTTGCCTCAGGGCAAGTTCGCCCGTGGGTTCGCGACAAAGACATCGTGATGATCAACTCGGTCGTCGATATCGCCGGGCTGAACCGCATCAGCCGTGCTGTTCTCGCCGAAGGAGCGGCCGCCATCGCTGGCCTGGTGATGTTCCGCGCCAGCAGCCGGCCGGACGATCGCCCACTTATTGCGGCCACGATGTTCGGCGTCACCACTCCTTGCGTGCAATCGGCAAAGAAGATTCTGGAAGATGCCGGCTACGAAGTGGTCGTGTTTCATGCGACAGGCAACGGGGGCGAAGCGATGGAATCGCTCATTCGCGACGGCCTGTTCGCCGGTGTGCTCGACATCACCACCACGGAGTTGGCAGACGAACTAGTCGGCGGTATTCTTTCCGCCGGTCCTTCGCGGCTGACCGCGGCCGGCGAGCAAGGAATTCCTCAAGTTGTTTCGGTTGGCGCGCTCGACATGGTCAATTTTGGGCCGCGGGAAGCAGTGCCGACGAAGTTTGCGAATCGCAAGTTTCATATCCACAATCCGACGGTTACGCTGATGCGAACGACGGCTGAAGAAAACGCTTTGCTCGGCGCGGAGATTGGGCGCAAGCTGGCGGCAGCTCAAGGGCCGGTAACGATCGTGTTGCCTCAAGAGGGAGTTTCTGCGATCGACCGAGCGGGACAGGCGTTTGAGGATAAGGCAGCGCGGGAAGCACTTTTTGGGAGCATACGGGGCAACTGCGGGACCGTAGAATGCCAGGAACTGCAGCTGCACATCAATGATGCCGAGTTTGCGGCAGCGGCAGCCCATCGCCTGCTGGAACTGATGCATGCTGGCTGGTGTGGCGGACGAGGAGCGTGCTAGTGGTCGCTAAGTTCATACCGCACGCTTAATGGGTTGCTTGTCCTGCATTGCGAAACACAAAATACACGGCTCCCAGCAAACAAAACCCGGCCCACAGGTAGTCCCAGGTCAATCGTTCTTTCAAATAAAACACGGCGAACGGGACGAAGACCGAGAGCGTGATTATTTCCTGCAAAATCTTGAGCTGTCCCACGTTCATTACGCCGTGGCCGATGCGATTGGCAGGGACTTGCAGCAAGTATTCAAAGAGCGCGATCCCCCAACTGATGAACGCGGCATAGAACCACCAAGTGTTTTGAAACTTGCTGTTCAGATGCCCGTACCAGGCGAAGGTCATGAAGACGTTGCTGCAAATCAACAGGCCGATGGTCAGTGCGTAGGGCAACATGCGGAATTCTCGTCCTTGAGATGGGTTTTCATTGAATCGCCTCGACACCAGATTTCTACGTCAATCCGGTAACGCTCATGGAAGTGCTCGAGCCAAAGCTTTCAATCGGCAGACCCATCCGCTGCAGCAATTGCACATATAAGTTGCAGAGTGGCGTATTATTCTTCTCATTGCCGGCAAGGAATTGACCGTGCTGGAAACCGCCCCCCGCAAGAATTAGCGGCAGGTTGCGGGTGTCGTGCGAGTTCGCATTGCCGAGATTCGTGCCGAACAACAACATCGTCTGGTCGAGCAGCGACTTACCCGCCTCTTCCTTACGCCGCATGGCTGCCAGCAGGTCTGCTACCGCTTGCATCTCGGCCTCTTCAATCAGCTTGAGCTGCGCAATTTTTTGTTCGTCCTGCCCGTGATGCGACAGGTTGTGGTGATCGATCGAAACGCCCTTCACCGGCGGCACATCATTCCGACCCTGGACGAGCACCGTGATGATCCGCGTGGAATCGTTCTGCACGATCAGTGGAATCAGCTCAAACAACAGCCGCATTCGGCCGATCAAATCCTTTTCGTCAGCCACGTCCGTCGGCGGTTTGGCTTCCACTTCCGGCTTGGGCTTGTTCACCCACTCCTCGGCCGCGACAAGCCGCTGTTCCATCTCACGGATCGAACTGAAATATTCTTCTAGCCGCTGCCGATCACCGGGGCCAACGCGCTGGCCGAAGCGTTTTGCTTCGTCGCGAACCGCATCCATAATGCTTTGCCCTTCACGAAGCTTTTGCACCTCGGCTGCGATTTGTTCTTTCGAGCCTTCCAAAAACAGCTTGGCAAAAATTTGAGAGGGCTTAGTGTTGGCAGGAATATTCACGCCGCTGCGAGTGTACGACTGGCTGGTGCCGCTCGTTCCCAGTTGCAGTGAAGGAAAGCGGGTTTCGAAGCCAATCTTCTCGGCAGCCAATTGGTCGAGAGAAATCGTATTGCGAAAGCCCCCCAGCCCCGGATGCTTGGCACCAGTCAGCCAGGTCATCTCCGACGCATGTCCGTTCGAGCCCGATTGATCGGGATGGGACAAGCCAGATAGGACCGTGAAGTGCTCGCGATGCTCCTTCAGCACCGACAGATAGGTGGTCTCTTCATATTCTTTGCCGGCCTTCGTCGGGAAGAAAAACGGAGCATGGATGCCGAGCGACGTGCAAATGGTTACCAGTCGCTTCGGCGGAGCCTCCTGGGCAGCTGACAATCGCCGCGGCAGGAAGCAATCCAAAAGGGGTAAGGCAAGCCCTACGCCGGCAGCTTGCAGAAAACGACGGCGAGGATTTTGCATAGGGGAGAGTTGGGTTACGGGGGGCAAATTTGAAGCGAACCCTTCTATTCTAACGGAGAAACGCTCGTCCCCCAAATGCCGCCCGAACTCTCAGGAATGAAAGAGAAATCAAACTTTGCCCCCAAAATCGTAGGCGTTGACCATCTGCGGCAGCGTGGATAAATTGATGAATTGTCGTGGTGGCTGTAGCTCAGTTGGTTAGAGCGTCGGATTGTGGTTCCGAATGTCGGGGGTTCAAATCCCCTCAGCCACCCTTTTGGGTTTATTCGACGAACGCCCGCGTACCGTTCTGCATTCTTCTGCAATGTTTCGTCGAAAGTAGGCATGACGTCCGCCAAGCGGGCCGTTTTTTCACCGGCGCGTCGATTTTGCCGGCCACGACTTCAAGTGACACCTTGAGCTAAGGAACCCGGCCCATGTGGATTTTTACCAAGCATGGCTTCTACAGCGCCGTCTGCGCCCGGCAGGGGGACGGCGGGCACAACGAACCTGTCGATCCGGATCGCATCATGATCCGCGGCAGAATTCGCGGCCATCTGGAAGCCCTGCAAGCTCGATTTCCCGATCTGCTCGGCGAATGCGAGTTGAAGGTCTTTTAGGGCACGGACTACGCCTACCGAATTTTTGTGCCGAAGGTCATCTGGGGAAAAGTGCTGGCGGAATTGGGAGCAGAAACGGACTACGACAACTTCAAATCTGAGGTCGCTCAGCATCAAGGAAAACCAGGTGCAGAGTACGCGCATGCGCTCCACAACGTCTGGTCCGTAATGAATCGACTGCAGAAGTAAGGAATCGTTCAGCGATGTATGACTTGATCGGCGACGTCCACGGCCATGCCGACGAACTGGTGGAACTGCTCCAAGCACTGGGATATCAGCTGTCGAATGGAGCTTATCGCTACCGTGGTAGTGTGCATCCGGAACGCAAAGTGATTTTTCTAGGAGATTTTATCGACCGCGGGCCGAAGATTCGGCAGGTTTTAGAAATTGTACGGCCGATGGTGGAGGCAGGAACCGCGCTCGCTGTGATGGGGAACCACGAACTCAATGCCCTGGCGTTTCATACCAAGGATCCTCAACATTCCGGCAGCTTTCTTCGCCCGCGAGATAACAAAAACATTCGTCAGCATGCTCAAACGATGCTGCAATTGAAGGACCAAGAGCTTAAAGATGCACTGGACTGGTTTCGCACCCTTCCATTTTGGCTTGATTTGGATGGGTTGCGGGTCGTCCATGCCTGCTGGGACGATCAGGCGATGCAGCGGATGAGCCAAGACCGGCCAGGCGGAAGTCGAGTTACGGACGAATTCTTGGAGTCTGCTTCTCGCCACGAACACTCGCTATTCGAGGCCGTTGAGATTGTCCTCAAGGGGAAGGAAATCAAATTGCCTGCAGGCGTTTCGTTCATCGACAAAGATGGACATGTTCGCGACCAGACCCGTGTTCGCTGGTTCGAGAGTCCCGAGAACAAGACGTATCAGTCCTATGCGCTGACGGACAAAATCAGTTCCGACCAGCCTCTTGACGCTGCACTCGTAAAGAACGCAATTCCTTATCCGGCAACCGCTAAGCCTGTCTTTGTTGGCCACTACTGGTTGTCGGCAGAATGCCCTGAAATTCTCGCCCCCAACGTGGCTTGTGTGGACTACAGCGTGGCGAAAGGTGGCTTTTTGTGTGCCTATCGCTGGCAGGGAGAGCGGACTCTAACGAACGACAAGTTCACTTGGGCGAAGAAAGCCAAAGGATGATTCTGAGGGGTTCAAGTAAACATTCTTGCGAGAGTCCCCCTTTTTGATTCCACCCAATTCAGCAACTTCGCTAACTCAATATTTTCTCCACCACGTGATGCTCCTCCACCCCTGTGAGACGGAAGTCCAAGCCGCGGAACTTGAAGGTCAGTCGCTCATGGTCTAGTCCCAAGAGGTGCAGAATTGTGGCCTGCACATCGTGGACATGGACAGGGTTTTCCACAACATGAAAGCCCAGTTCGTCCGTCGCGCCAAAAGTGATGCCGGGACGAATACCACCTCCGGCGAACCACATGGTGAAGGCCTGCGGGTGATGGTCTCGTCCTTGTTTACGACCGAGGGCAGCGCTCGCCTCCACCATCGGCGTGCGACCGAACTCGCCTCCCCAGATCACCAGCGTGTCCTTGAGCATATCTCGCTGCTTCAAATCTTGAATTAGCGCCGCGCAGGCTTGATCGGTGGCTCCACATTGACCTCGCAAGCCCCCCGCGACATCGCTGTGATGATCCCAACCGGCATGATAAACCTGAATGAAGCGCACTCCGCGCTCGGCAAGCCGCCGCGCTAAAAGGCAATTGTTCGCAAAGGCTGCCTTGCCATCTCCGGGCTTGGCACCATAAAGATCAAGCGTCGTTTGATCCTCTTGCGTGAAGTCCATCAATTCGGGAGCGCGGGCCTGCATCCGAAATGCCATTTCGTAGGCACTGGTGCGGGTTGCAATTTCCGGGTCCCCCGTTAGTTCCTGCTGTCGCGCGTTCATTTTGAGAATCAGGTCGAGCGAATCGCGCTGCGCCTGCGTATCAATGCCGGCGGGATTGGCGACGTGGAGGATCGGATCCCCTTGCCCACGAAACGGCACCCCTTGATGCACGCCCGGCAGAAAGCCACTCGACCACAGCGCTGCACCACCACTTAGGCTATCGCCACTTTTAAGCACCACAAATGCCGGTAGATCGTCGGCCTCACTTCCTAAGCCGTAGCTCAGCCAGGAGCCCATGCTGGGCCTTCCTGGGATGCCAAAACCGGTATTGGCCAGAAGTTGAGCCGGCGCGTGATTGAACAAATCGGTCCGCACGCTGCGGACGATCGCGATGTCGTCGACCACTTTGGCCAGATGCGGTAAGACTTCGGCAATCTCGGCACCGGATTCCCCATGACGGGCAAATCGAAAGCGCGGGCCGAGCACGGCGGCATCGGGCTGAATGAATGCGTAACGCTGTCCCTTAATCACGGAATCGGGTAGCGGTTTGCCTTCAAGCTCCGCGAGCTTTGGTTTGTAATCGAACAAATCAAGCTGACTCGGCGCCCCGGCCATGAACAAGTAGATCACTCGCTTTACTTTGGCAGCAAAATGAGGAGGCTTCGGAGCGGTCGGATTGCCAGCTTGAGTCTCAGCCCCCAAGCCATCACGAGCCAAGAGCGAGGCTAGTGCAATCTTGCCAATGCCTACAGAGCAGTCGACAAAGAAATGTCGCCGCGTCTGCTGCAAACCAAATTTTAATGGGAGTATTTTTGGAACTTTCATCGGTAGTAAAAAACGTGCTAGAAGCTGATAGGTTTGCGTGGGATTTCAAGCGGCGGCGTCCTACAGGAAGACAAGTCAAGGCTTCGTGACTGCTTCATCCAAGTTAAGGACAACGCGGGTTACAAGTATCCAGGCAGCCTGTTCCGCTGAAGCTTGCTTCTCGACCGCGATCGTCTCGGGTTTTAGCTCACCGGCTGACAGTCTCTTTAGTTGCGTCTCGTAGAACTTAACGAGTGCGACAATTTCATCCTCTTCGGGAGGCCTCGTCAGAACCCGTCGAAAGATACTGGTTGCAATCTCCTCTGGCGGTTGCGCCCGATCAACCTGCGTCACTAAAGCTCGCGCCAATTCGAAATACATCTCGTCGTTCAGCAACGTCAGTGCCTGCAAAGGAGTATTGCTGCGGTCGCGCATGGCAATACAGTTCTCACCGCTAGGCCCGTCGAAGGCGGTGAATGCCGCAAACGGTGCCGTTCGTTTGCTAAAGGTATAGAGAGACCGCCGATAGCGGTCTTCCCCTGTCGACGCGGGCCAAGCACCATTGCCATACGCCAAAGCCGTCACACTTGCAGGCTGCGGAGGATAAACGCTTGGTCCGCCAATCTTCGGAGAGAGCACACCGCTCGCTCTCAATGCCGCATCACGAATCATCTCTGCATCGAGTCGAAATCGAGGACCACGGGCGATCAATCGATTCGCAGGATCTTGCTGCAGCAGGTCGGGAGCAACGGCAGAGCTTTGCTGGTAGGTGGCACTGGTTACGATCATCCGGTGCAAGTTCTTCATCGACCAGGGCTTGGGCCCATCTTTGAATTCGCAGGCCAGCCAGTCGAGCAATTCAGGATGGGTCGGAACCTCACTCTGCGACCCGTAGTCACCGCCGGATCGCACCAGAGGGGCACCAAAGAAGGCACTCCAGGCGCGATCCACGATCACGCGAGCAATAAGTGGATTTCCATCGCTCACTAGCCAGCGGGCAAAATCCAATCGATTTTTTGGCTCCGATTTGGTGAGTGGCGCAAAGATGGCGGGAATACCTGGAGTCACCTCCTCTGCGAGATTTAGGTACTCGCCACGATGGTGCCGATGCGTTGGACGGGGATGATTGGCGGGACGCTCAGCCAGCACCAGTGTTGTCGGCAACTTAGGCGTCTTTGCACGGAGAGTGTCGATGGCTTTCCGAGCCTCCGCTAGCTCTGGCGCGACAAGAGTAAATTGTCGCTGGAGGGCTGCACGTTCCGCCTTACTCCAATTCTGCCCCTCACGAGCAAGAATCGCTTCGACTTCGACAGGCAGCGACTTCGCCTTGATTTCTCCGGCAGCGGTAGTTGCCGACAACCGAAATCTTCCAAGGCTCGCGGCGAAATGTCGTTCAAAAAGCATCGTCAGCTTTAATTCCCCGTGTGGCTCAAGCGGAGCCGCAAAGTTGAGCACCAGCTGATGAGCTTCTCCCTCCTTGCCGGAAGTTGACCACCCGGTTGAGCCGTCGCCATCGAAAACATTGCGGGCGTCGGCGGTTCCACTCCCAATGCTGATTTTGCCATAACTGCTCGTGCCACTCGCGAAACTCAGCGATTGATTTTCGCGTTTAACTCCGATCTCGCTTAGAAAGAAATCTCCCGCCCGCCCTTCGTAATAGCATCGGCCTGGTCCATTCGCCGGCAAACGTTCGTCAGGTAGGGCTTCCAAGCGGAGGGCTGTCAGCGGCTTATCTGTCTTCAGGTCGTCGAGACGAATCGTCAATGTGAAAACGTCCCGTTTGGTGATGTCACCCGAAGAAAAAATTGAGCCATCACTTTGGAGCTCCAAGAACGGCGAATTGGACTCCAGGCGTATCGGTTGCAGAGTTTGCCAGTTCGCTGCGGATTTTTTTTCGGCTTCCACCCAGGCGTTGAACTTGGTTGCAAAGTGACTCGCCCGTCGAGATTCCTCACTCCCTTCCCCCGCCTCAGGAGGAAACTGACGTGGCAAATCAGCTTCAAGCGTGGCAATCTGATCTGCAATCTCTTGGCGGCGAGCGATGATGTTTGGACTTGGAACGCTGAATTCCGGTTCGTCCGCATTATTCAGCAGCGCGAAGAGCCCGAAATAGTCGGTGTGAGTGAGCGGATCATACTTGTGCGTGTGGCATTGTGCGCATCCAGTTGTAAGACCCATCCAGACGGTCCCGGTAGTGGCAACGCGGTCGACCATCGCGTAGTAACGATATTCAAGCGGATCGATTCCCCCTTCTTCATTAAGCATCGTGTTGCGGTGGAATCCTGTCGCGATCCGTTGCTGGGGCGTTGCGTCGGGAAGCATGTCCCCTGCCAGTTGTTCAATGGTGAACTGGTCAAACGGCATGTCGGCATTGAGGGATGCGATGACCCAATCACGATAGGGCCAGATAGAACGATTGCGATCTTTTTCATACCCGTTCGTATCGCTGTAGCGAGCAAGGTCGAGCCACTGTCTGGCCCAGCGTTCGCCGTAGTGTTGCGAAGCGAGCAAGTGTTCCACCAGTTTCTCGTAAGCCTGGGGATCGGGATCTTTCACGAAGGAATCTGCTTCTGCTGGCGTGGGAGGCAGTCCAATCAGGTCAAAATAGACTCGCCGAACCAGGGCGTATTTGTCTGCTGCCGGCGCAGGAGTCAGGCCTTCACGTTCCAATTTTGTCAGCACGAAATAATCGATCGGGTTGCTCGGCCAGTTCTTGTCGTTCACAACGGGCATCGCCGGCCGTTTGGGAGGGGTGAAGGCCCAGTGCTCTTCGTAGGTCGCACCTTCGGCAATCCACGCACGAAGTGTCTTGATTTCGGCGGGCGTCAGTGTCTTATTCGCGTTTGCCGGTGGCATTCGCAAGTCGGGGTCGGCTGATTCGATGCGCGCGATGAGTTCGCTTTTGGTTACATCCGCCGGAACAATTGCCTGATGGCCCCCCAGATCGGCCGTTGCTCCTTGCAAAGTATCGAGACGCAAATCTGCCTCGCGTCCCTCTTCATCCGGACCGTGGCAAGCGAAACACTTGCCCGCGAGAATCGGACGGACATCTCGATTGAAGGAGACGGCGGATTCTTCGGCCCTGATTGAAATTGCCGCACAGACAGTAGAGAGCCAGAACCCGATCATTTGGATTTTTGGTTTCATTACTTTATCCTACCAAGGGCGTAGTTCGCTGGCTGCCACCGCTGCTTGGATTTACGTGCTTCGCAGCTCGTTACCTACACCAGCTTGCAGCACGTTGGATCACGCTGGGCCTGCTCGATAAAGGGTACACTACAGCTCCCGATGATGGATTTCAGCAAAACTGTTTCACGCCGTTCAAGACCGAAATGCGAGTGCATTCCAATGAGAGTTGCGACTTTACTACTAACCGTGATTTGTACCTTGGCTGCGACAAGTTTTCAGCGGTCGCTACAAGCGGTCGAATTGTCGCAGCGAGCGCGTCCGAATATTGTTTTCATCTTGGCCGACGATCTCGGATCTTTTGATGTTGGTTGGCGAGGGAGCCCCATCAAAACGCCCCATCTGGATCGCCTGGCAAATGCGGGGGCGCGGCTCAATCAGTTTTACGTGCAACCTGTATGTTCACCGACGCGGGCCGCGTTGTTAACGGGGCGCTATCCATTTCGCCATGGATTGCAAACCGGTGTTGTGCGTCCGTGGGCCGCCTATGGTCTGCCGCTCGAAGAACGCTTGCTCCCCCAGGCATTGAAAGAGGCCGGTTACGAGACGGCGATTGTCGGCAAGTGGCATCTGGGACACTTCCAGCCCGCCTACCTCCCTACGAATCGAGGCTTTGATCATCAGTACGGACATTACAACGGCGCGCTCGATTACTACAAGCACGATCGTGACGGAGGCTTCGATTGGCACAAGGATGACAAAGTAAATCGCGACGAGGGATACTCCACCGAACTTGTCGGCCGCGAAGCGGCGAGGCTGATCAAGGAACGCGATCCCCAGAAGCCGTTATTCCTGTATGTGCCCTTCAACGGTGTGCACGGTCCGTTTCAGGCACCGCAGGAATACTCCGAGCCCTACACGCAATTCAGCGGCACTCGAAGAATCTACGCCGGCATGGTTACGGCGCTTGATGACGCAGTCGGCAAAATCGTGACGGCGCTCGAGGATGCTAAGCAACTGGAGAACACGCTCATTATTTTCTCCAGCGACAATGGCGGCCCCTCGCCGGGGACGATCACCAGCAATGGTCCGTTGCGAGCAGGCAAGGGAACGCTCTACGAGGGAGGCGTTCGCGTCTGCGCTTTTGCCACCTGGCCCGGGCAGATAAAGTCCAGCGACGTAGAACTGCCGATTCACATCACCGATTGGTATCCCACGTTGCTTCGACTGGCCGGTGCCAAACTGGAGCAGCCACTTCCTGTGGATGGAGTCGACATCTGGCCAACCTTGACCGAGGAGAAATCCGTTCGCGACACGTTCGTGCTGAACACTTCACCTGGGGGCGGGGCGATACGCGTCGGAGATTGGAAACTAGTCCTGAACGGTGCGGGAAGCGACGACGATGCTGCCGCGGTCGACGGTAGTGCCGGAAAGAAGAAGAAAAAGCAGGGGCCTAGGGAGCGTGTAGAACTTTTTAATCTGGCGGACGATATCGGCGAAAAGAACAACCTCGCTGCGGCCAACATGGATAAAGTCGCCGAATTGAAAGCGCGGCTGAACGAATTTGCCCAGCAAGCGGTCCCGCCGAAGTCGGCACCCAAAGCTGCTGGTTTCAAGTCGCCCAAGGTTTGGGGTGAGGCGGACGAACGTTGACTTCGGGTATTCTGAGCGGCTTCAGTGTTGTGTGAACTCATTCCTCTCTTCAAATGTCACCGATGAATCGTTCCAGCTTTGCTGTCATGGTTGGTCTGTTGCTGCTATGCCATTTGGTGGTGGCGGCCGAACCTGTTCGCCCGAACATCATCTGCATTCTCTCGGATGACATGGGATTTTCGGACCTGGGATGTTACGGCGGGGAAATTCAAACGCCGAATCTCGATGCCTTGGGAACTGGCGGCGTGCGGTTCACGCAGTTCTACAACACCGCTCGTTGTTGCCCAACGCGGGCTTCACTGCTAACTGGGCTGTACCCGCACCAGGCTGGCGTCGGACACATGACGAACGACAACGGTCTCGCCGGCTATCGGGGAGAGTTGAACAGGAATTGTGTGACCATTGCCGAAGTGCTGAAGGGAGCTGGCTACGCGACCTACATGACCGGGAAGTGGCATGTCACGCGCAATGACACCGCGAATGCCGACGATAGCGCCTGGCCCTTGCAGCGCGGCTTCGACAAGTTCTACGGGACGGTTCGTGGGGGAGGAAGTTTCTACGACCCGACGGCACTTTGCCGGCAAAACACGTTCATCACGCCGGTCAATGATTCAGAGTATCAGCCGGAAACTTTCTATTACACGGACGCCATTTCCGACAACGCCGTGAAGTATCTGCAGCAGCACGAGCAAGAATCGGCGGATCGCCCGTTCTTCCTATACGTTGCGTACACGGCCGCACATTGGCCCATGCATGCGTTGGAAAAAGACATTGCCAAATATCGAGGCAAATACGACACAGGTTACGAAGCCATTCGTAAGGCTCGATTTGAACGGATGCAGAAACTGGGCCTGATTGCCGAGGACGCCCAGCTGACGACGGAACCCGATGCCTGGTCCAAAGTGACTGACAAGGCCTGGGAAGCTCGCTGCATGGAAGTCTACGCCGCCATGGTCGACAACATGGATGCAGGAATTGGACGCATTGTGGAGCAATTGAAGAAGAATCATCAGTGGGACAACACGCTGATCTTGTTCCTGCAAGACAACGGAGGCTGCGCGGAAGGGGTCGGCAGACAATCGAATGCTAAAGCGGCCGCTAAGTTGCAACCGCTCGGGCGTGATGAACTGCAGTTGCGCGGTGCACCTCCCATGCAAACGCGGGACGGCCGGCAGGTTCGCACCGGCCCAGGCGTGATGCCAGGACCGGCAGATACCTTCATTGGTTACGGCCGAGATTGGGCACGTGTCAGCAACACTCCGTTCCGGGAATTCAAGCATTGGACACACGAGGGGGGCATCAGCACGCCGCTCATTGCGCATTGGCCCCAAGGCATTGCACCAGCGGCCCAAGGCAAGCTCTATCGTGAGTCGGGTCATTTAATCGACATTATGGCTACCTGCGTTGACCTGAGCGGTGCTTCGTATCCTGAGCTACAGAACGAACAGACGATCAAACCGATGGAAGGCAAAAGCTTGCGGCCCGCGTTCAGCAATCTGCCGCTTACGGCTGAGCCACGGGCCATCTTTTGGGAACACGAGGGGAATCGAGCGATCCGCGAAGGAGCCTGGAAGCTTGTCGCGAAAGAGGGTCAGCCCTGGGAATTGTATGACATCGCCGTTGACCGCACGGAGCTCAACAACCTCGCCGCGCAACACCCCGATCGCGTGAAAGATATGGCAGCCAAGTGGGAAGCTTACGCTGCTCGCGCGGATGTGTTGCCGCTAGGTGGATGGCGGGGGCGCATCACGAGTAGCGAACTGAACAAAGACCGCCGTTTCGTCCTGAAAGCAGGTGAGAAGCTCTCGAAGCAGCAGGCTCCTGCCTTTGTCGGCAAGACACTTTCGATCACAGCAACGTTTGATACCGGCAAGGCGCGCAATGGTGTGCTGGTTGCTCATGGCGGTAGCTTGCAGGGCTACGCACTTCACTTGGTGGAAGGCAAGCCAACCTTTAGCTTACGAACGACTGAAGGGCTGCGCAGAATCAGTGGGCCCGACGCCATTGAAGGCGCCCATTTGGTGGCGGTAAAAGTGCAGCAGGATGGAAGCGTGAGCCTCTCCATCGATGACAAGATCGTCGCCAGTTCCAAGGCTGGGCCCATGCCAGTAATGCCCGCCGAGGGGGTCGACATCGGCGAAGACCTGGGGGGGACAGTGGGAGATTACAAGTCCCCCAACACGTTTGATGGGCAGATCGACTCGGTTGTAATCGAACTCGAGTGAGCGCCCTGAGAACAAAAATCTGAGAGGTCGAAGCTACCCAACTTCTCAGTCCTTTCAATTTCGCGAATTCAGGCAATTCGTACGGACAACCGGATGATGATTTTTGGACACATGTTGCCCGGACACCACAACGAGTAGTGTTTTCTGCTAGCTTCAACGCAAGATGTGAAAAAGGAACCGGAGACAACTAGCCTTCGTAGTAATACGACCTAGATTTCCAGTAACGGCGGAACAGGGACGCATTCCTCCGCCACTCCCTCCGTCCAAGCGACGGCACTTACCCGTTTGTGACCGTTTCGACTGATGCCCGTCATGACCGCAGGCATCGGTTCGAGAAATCAGGCTGAAAATGCGTCCCAACAAGTCGTCGTCGCGCCCTGTGGCGCGAACTCATTCGTTTGAAACCGTCGAAGCCCGGCAGTTGATGGCCGCCGATCTAGGGGCAATCGTCGACACGTTTCTTAGCCAGCAGAGCCCGGTCCAGACGTCAGCTGTTGCGGGAAATGCGCTGTCCGGCGCGGACATGCGCATCAGCTTAGAAGACATTCAACTTGTTCAATTTCAGCAAACGATTTCAACGGCGGCTGCGGGGAACAATTGGACCGATGTCGAATACGTTCGCAACACTTACGGGCTGAACGGAAAAGGACAAACGGTTGCCATTATCGATAGCGGCATCGCCTACGATCACATCTCGCTCGGTGCCGGCTATGGCAAGGGGAAGAAGGTCGTGGGAGGCTACGACTTCGCCGAGAACGATAACAATCCCTATGATGATGGACCGGCCGGCTTCCACGGAACGCACGTCGCTGGCATCGTGGGGAGCACCCATGCGACCTACACGGGAGTCGCGCCAGGGGTTGATTTGGTAGCGCTAAGGGTCTTCGATGACGAAGGGGCTGGCTACTTCAGCTACGTAGAACAGGCTCTCCAGTGGGTGTATGCAAACAAAGATTCCTTCGCGAATCCGATCACCACTGTAAATCTCTCGCTGGGGACCGACTGGAATAGCAATACTACGCCTAACTGGGCGATGTTGGAAGATGAATTCGCGCAGCTCGAGACCGCCGGAATTTTTATCTCCGTGGCGGCGGGCAACTCCTTTGAAAAGTTCAAAAAGGCTGGGCTGAGTTATCCCGCAGTGAGCCCGTATGTGGTGCCAGTCATGGCGCACGATTCGAATGGGCTACTCAGTTACTTCAGCCAACGGGGTTCCACAGCAATCGCGGCACCTGGTCGTTCCATCATGAGCACAGTCCCCGACCATGCCTTTGGCGCCGATGGGGTGAAAAACGATTTCGGCAGCGCGTCTGGCACGAGCATGGCCGCCCCGTACATCGCTGGCGTGAGCGCTCTGGTACGACAAGCGATGGAAGCTTTCGGCCATACCAATATTACCCAGGACCAGATCTATCAACGCATTCGCAATACGGCCGACACCTTCCGCGACAATGCCACCAACGCGAACTACTTGCGAGTAAACGTTACCAAAGCCATCAGCAGCTTGAGCGGTGCCGATCTGCATGGCAATACGGCGGCCAACGGCTTCGCGCTGGGGACTTGGAACGGGACTGCGGTGAGCGGCAAATTCAATACCCTGACGGACAAAGACTATTTCACCTTTACAGCCGGCCAAACCGGCAATGTGCAGTTGAAACTCAACGCGGTCGGGGGTGGAACTACTACTTGGATGGTAGGTGCTTCGACCGCCAACGGCAAAACGCTCAGCCTGAACGTTGTGGCAGGGCAGACATATACGTTCGGCATCGGCAGTTCCGCGATCGGCAGTTACACGATCACCACGAACTTCAGCGGTGGTTCAAGTAATGGCGGAACCCCAGGCGGCGGCAATGACGGCAGCGATAACGGCGGAAATACAAGCGGAAACACCACCGCCTGGGGCACGATGACCGTTCGACAGGTCGAAAACCTCGCGGTGAACGGCACTGCCAACTTCACCTTCACTGCGGGTCGGACCGCCTACTTCACACTTGATGGTACGCAGTCCCAAGGCTCGGCAGTCCGTTTGGAAGTGCTGAACGCGAAGGGGGACGTCATTCGTGAAACACAGGCCGTCAACGGACAACTGCGGATCAACTTCAACGCCCGTCAAGGCGACAATTACACCTTGCGGATCTCTGGTAATTCAACCGATATCGATCTGAGCATGATCAATATCCTCGCCCGCAATGGTAGTGGCGTCGAGGTGTTCGGCACCGCCGGCGCGAACCAGATATCGATCCTGGCTGAACGTCAACTGATGATTATCGACGGCGTTCGCAGTTCCTATCAGGCTTTTGATTCGGTCAAAATCAATGGTGGCGGTGGAGAAGACAGCGTCTCAGTCCTCGGCGACACGCGTGCGACGGAAAATGTTAGCGTCAACACAAAGACCTTGCAGATTGCTGGCGGCCCAGTAAAGATCACTGCCGAAGATGTGGAAATGTATATCCTCAAGTTTCAGGACGAGGATAGTTCCACGGTTTACGATAGCCGTGGGAACGATGTGATTTGGGTGGCGGATGGTTATGTCGCGATCAAGGGTGCTGATTTTCGTCACCGCTTGCATGGCTTCGGCTATAACGTCGTCAATGCGACGGCAGGCGGAAATGATGCAGGCTACTTCTACGAATCGGCGGGGATGCCGAAGGTTAGTGTGATTTATGGCACAATTACGACGGCGACCAATGCCGGCAAAATGACCATCGCGCGTAGCATTGAACGCGCCTTCTACGTTAGCGGCGAAGCGACGTCGAGTTTATCGGCATTCGCAGGATCGACTGCTGCAAGTTCACTGAGCTTCCTCGCGTCGACGACAGCCGGATCGTCTAATAGTCCCGAATTCGCAAGCGGTGGGGCTGTACTCACCACCGATCAAGTCGTCTCGGACTTTGCAATTAGCACTAAGAATGCCGCGTTAGAAGATCTTCAGCAGGACGACGAGTTTGAGGAACAGGCGGCTGCAATCTTGGATTCAATCACCGAGCTTTCGCAATTGGTGGATAAATATCGCTCCGAAGAGGCGAGCGAAGAGTTTGCATGTTACGACATCGCCAAGGACGAAGTCTTGACCGAGGGAGATCTGACGATCGAGATGTTCATGCTCAACGAGCCGCTCTAAGCGTCGGCCGCTTGAAGATCGCAAGAGCGGTGCGGATAATACAGCAGTCTGGACGCTCCCCATTCTGCTTTTGTATCGCGCATGCTTTCCATCACGGACGATTTTATTGATCGCGTAGCGCCCAATCCCGAAGCTGCCCGTAGCGGCCGCGGGCTGGTCCTGCAGGACAAGTTTCAGCAATTATCTAGATCGGCGGACGATTCGCTCCTGTTTGGCTATTGTGCTGGCAGCGGCAAACAGCCCTATCTTTGCTCGGCGGACTTTCTCGCAGCAGATTCCCCCATCTTTCGCTGCACCTGCCCGAGTCGGCAGTTTCCTTGCAAACACTCGCTCGGATTATTATTCGCCGTTGTGCAGGGGAAGGAGTTTTCGCCCGCCGAGATCCCCGCCGAACTTGCCGCGAAGCGCAGCAAATCGCAGGCGAACAGCAAGCCTAAAAATGCAGCGAATCAAACTCTCAAGAAGGTCAATCAATCGGCTCTGCTCAAGAAAATTCAAGCGCAACTGTCTGGAATCGACCTGTTGGAGAAACTCACGCTGGACCTCGCGCGGCTCGGCATCGGGAACATGAACGCCAGACATGCGCACGAGATTGAGGAACACGCCAAACAACTAGGAAACGCGTATCTGCCTGGTGCTCAGAGCGCTCTACGAGGCTATACCAGGCTGTTTTCGCGATCATCGAACCGCCGCAACGACGGTGAGCTCACTGCCGCGCAACGCGAAGCCGTCTACAGCGATGCGCTCGATCAACTGGGCCAATTGCATTCGCTCGTAAAGCAGGGGCGGGCTTACTTGCAGCAGCGGCTCGAAGATCTATCGTGCCCGCCAGAAACGAACTCCGCCATCGCAGCCTGGCTGGGACATGCCTGGAAATTGCAGGAGCTTAAGGACGCGGGCCTGGTTCAAGAGGACGTGGAATTGGTGCAACTCGCATTCAATTCGCATGATGATGCTGCTCGTCAGGAAATAGTCGACACAGGTATCTGGCTCAATTTGAACTCAGGCCAGATTCAGCACACGCAAGTGCTTCGTCCTTACAAAGCCTTAAAGCACGTTAAGGGTGACGATAGCTTTTTTGGCGTCGCACAGGTCAAGGAACTTTGCATTTATCCTGGGGACGCAAACCCACGGGTGCGCTGGGATAGCATGGTGGAACGGCCAATCACCACTTTCGATCTGGACAAAATTCGCAGCTTAGGCCGAGGTGACTTCGCCACTGTCGCCAAAGAAGTGAAGAATCAGATTAAAGGGCCGCTCGCCGACAAAACTCCGATCGTACTTCTAAATTACAAACGGATCGGCCAGCTTGCAGATCAGTACGTTTTGGAGGATGAGGCCAGTAGTCGCCTGGTGCTTAACGACCGCGGGATCAGCGAGGAACCGCCGAGCTGCCATCTTGTTCGATTCCTTCCACAATTTCTACTCGAGAACCAGACGCTCCTCGTCCGATTTCGACACGACCTCGATACACGCAAATTGCAGGTGAAGCCGTTGGCTGTCATTTCGCGCGAACGCATTACGCGGCTGACATTGTAACTGCCCCTCTGACTCTTGCTTCCTTCCCAGCCCCAACTCCAGCCCTAGATCCCCTTCATGTCCTTCGCTGTGCTCACGCAAGTTTCCGACGAAGTTCGTCGCCTGGCGATTGCCGGTAGCGTGGTGGCTGGCAACGACTTTCGGCTCAAGAAGTTGATTCCGCCGCTCGAACAATCCGCTGCGAAGGCACCGGTCTTTGGCAAAGTCGCTAGCGCGGTGTCGAAGCTGGTTGAGAGCAACGAACAAGATTCTGCTGCGGCTTTGCTGGAACTTAGTTCGCTGGTGAACGCGATTTTGTACACGCAAGGCGAAACGGGACTGGACGGGGAACTCGCGGAAATTAAGTCGGTCAACGTCGATATTCCGTCGTCGCAAGTCAGTGCCCGCGTGATGAAGCCACTTCTGGAAGCACTGACCACAACCGGTTCTGGCCGGATCGACATTATTCGGGATGCGTTCGAACGTGGCGCGTTCCATGATCTGCGGCTGATCATGCCCGCGCTTGATGCGCTAGATGATCGTTTTTCTGAGATCAGCGAGTTCATTGCGGAACGAGTCTTGCCACTTTACGGCCGAGCGATTCTTCCTGAGTTGCAAGCAAAATTTAATTGCCAAGGTCGTGGCGGAGATGTACGACGGCTGGAATTGATGGTTCGCCTTGATCCTGATGGCTCGCGACCGCTGGTGAAAGAGTCGCTGGAGACTGGTTCCAAGGAAATCAAGGTTGCGGCCATCGCCTTTCTGAACAACGAGGCGGAAGATTTGCCCTTCCTGTTGGAACAAGTCCGAGCGAAGTCGAAGGAAGTGCGTGCGGCGGCCTATCGATCACTGGGCAGAATCGGGGCCAAGGATGCGGCAGCGGTGTTAACGGCGGCACTGAAAGGGAAAGATCTCGAAATTGTCGTTCGGCCGCTACAGAGTATTAATTCAACGGAACTAGTCACAGCTGCGATCGAAGAAACACAAGCACAAGCGGCGAAGCTACTCGCGAGAAACGAAACGGACAACAAAAAACTCGGCAGCGAAGTCCAAAGGCTGCAGCACTTGCTGGATTGCTTCCGCGGCAGGCAAGATTGGCTGAGCGTGGAGCTCATCTGTAATTTGTTTCGCCAACGAGCAGCGTTGGTAGAGGTCAAAGGAGAGCCCAGCGGAAAAGACGTCGTGCAAAAGCTCGTCCAACTGCTCCTGGAGGGCGGCGCGGTGGCTCAGAAGGAATTGGTCGACGCACATGAGACGTTGTCAGAAGAATATCTGCCACACGCTTTCATGGCAGCCGTGCGGTCATTGTCGCCGCAGGAGGTTCTTACAAAGTTCAGCCCTTATGTCACGGCCCATTTTGACCAGAAGAAAAAGAAGAGTGACCCCGTAGCACTCAAGCAGCAAGCGATCACGGAACTTCTCTCGCGTGCCTGGCGGTGGCGGTACTTGCCCTACACGGACAAGGATGCGGATGACGATGCGACGCTCGTGAACAAGCTCGATCCGCGTTGGCTTGATCTGGCCGTGCAGCAGAAGAATCTGGAGATCGTGCAATCGCTCGCCCGACCTGGACACGCCGCCGCGAATGCACTGTTGGAAGAAGCGTTTGACGCCACGCTGAAGAAATCAAAGGACATTCACGAATGCGCTTTTCTGTTGCGCACGATGGCCCGCGTGGATCATCCGCAGCTCACCAATTCGATCGTCGCGACAATCAAGGCGCACGCGAAGGCCACCAACGCCTGGGGGCTGCACCAGGTGCTGCAGATTATTCCCGCGCTACCGGTCGACGCCATTCCGCGGCTGGAAGAATTAATGTCGAAGCTGCCGGAGAAATTAGCGATCCAGATGCTGGATCAGGTGACGGAATTGAAGTTGAAACAGTTGAAGGTTTAATTCGAACCCGATGTGCCAACGAGGTCATTTCCAAGCAGAATTCCTTCGCTCACCTCACCGGCAGCGCGAGAATTTTCGTGGCGACAGAGAAACGTTAGCACGACCGTGCTGTCTGGAGAGCCGCAGCGTGTTCAGAGGATTCGAGATGGGTGTTTGAGCGTGCTGCGCCGGCAGTTCCTCGGTCTTGGAATTTCGCGAGGGAATACAAAATACTATTAGGGCAGCGCGATATCAAAACTGGCGCTACGGGTTGGTGCGAGGGGAACACTGAGCAAATCCCTACTAGATCATGCTCATCCGGTGCTGCTTTTGGCGCTTCGCCTTCTGGCATTCCTCGCAGATGCCGTTAATCAAGAAGCGATGACCGGACACGCGAAAGCGTCGTTCCCGCGCGACGGCGTCGCGTAAGGCGATCAACTCGTCACTAGTGAATTCGAACAGCCCTTTGCACTCAGTGCAGTGCAAATGGTCGTGCTGGGGATAGCCGTAGTCGTGCTCGTAAACGGCCCGGCCATTCAAGACGAACTTGCGGAGCAGTCCTGCCTCAACGAATTCGTTCAGCGTGCGATAAACGGTTGGTCGGCTGACGTAGCCTTCGGCACCGCTGCTGGGAAGTTGGTCGATCAGTTGCTCCGCATCGAAATGTTCGTGGTGGCTGAAGACGTGATCCACCAGGAGCTTGCGCTGCTGCGTGATCCGCATGCCGCGGCTTTGCAAGAATTCCGCGAACCGCTCTTGTGGGGTTAGCGAAACTTGCACGCTGCCTAGGGATTCTTCACTGGTCTTCATGGATCGGCCTTTCTCGTCGGTTATTGAGACTCCGCCGCTGTTCTAGCCCAATTTTTAGCTATAACTGCCAGCCAGTGTCTCAATAAGATTGTAGGTCGAAATGCCGGTTTTGACCAGTTGCCGTACGACAAGCCTCCGAAGTCGTCTTGTCGGCACTGGGCAGTGGAGACGCGATTCTGCAGCGACAGAACGGGAAAAAGCCCCGCTAAGGAGCAGAGCTTGAAAAAATGGAATACACATTCGACGGCCTCGGAGGGCCATCGTACATGATAGCGACGGCCTCGGAGGGACAAACTCTCTGCCCTACTCCTTCGCTTCCTCGATTGCGAAGATGTGATCCTTATTCGCGATATACATCACTCCATTGGCGATGATGGGCGTGCTGTACACAGCGTTGATCATGTTGATTTCTTGCAGCGGCTCTTGGGGCTCCTTCGACAGTTCAAAAACCGCGATGTCGCCATCCTCATCACCAACGTAAACTTTGTCGTTGGCGATCATGGCAGAACCCCAGGCGGCGGCGAGCATGTCGTAGGTCCAATAGCACTTGCCGGTCTGAGCATCGACGCAGTGGAAGAGACCGCTGAAGTCTGGAACAAACAGCAGATCGTTCTTGATCACAACGGTGCTGATGCTGCGATGGAAGGTTTCTTCAAAACCGGCCTCACCGTCCCCGTCGCGATCTTCTTGTTCGTATTTCCAGAGGACTGCCGAGTTCGGATTCATCACGGCCAGATCCCCGTCTGCTTCCACGACCGCTTGAATTCGTTTGACCGGCAGTGGCTTGTCGGGTGCAGAACGATTCACAGCCAACTCTTCGCTCACGTCCCCACGTTTCGTTGGGTCGAGACACCACAAAATTCCGCTACCTTCGCCATGTTCCGGGTCTTGTCCGGTCGCGAAGTAAACTTTGCCGTCGTAGATGACAGGCGTGCTGATGATGTCGTTTCGAGTCCCCCGGCCACCGAGTTCCAGAATGGCTGTCTTGGGATTAGCGTCAAATTTCCAGAGTAACTCCGGCTTGCCGTCCGTTCCCTTGTCGGCTTTGAAACTGTACAGCCAGCCGTCGCCCCCACCAAAGATGACTTGGGGAACGCCGCCGAGAATACCGACCGCAGGTGAGCCCCATTGGCCGTGCAGAATGTTGTCTTGCGGTTCGTTGTTCTCCCACAGCAGTTCGCCCGTGTTTTTATCCAAGGCGATGAAACTCGGTGCCTGCGGTGCGGGGACCACGAGGTGGGACTCATCGACACCATTCGACGTATTCACAAACAAAATGTCTCCCCAAACCGTCACCGAGCAACTGCACATATTGTGCTGACTGGTCTTAAGTTCCTTCATCATGTCGAACGACCAAATCGTATCGGCTTCGTTCTTGTCCGCGACACTGATAATTTTGAAGGCACTCAGTTTGGGGCCAGCAAGGACGACGAAGAAGTCACGACTGGCGCCATTCGTTTCGGCCGTGAATGTCCACTTCTTTCCCGCAGCTTCCACTTCCAGTTTCACTTCGTCGGGGAGGGTTTCTCCGGCGGCCGAGAATAGCTGGCGAACGGATTCAGGAATGGTCCCAGCATCCAGGTCTTTGACGGCGGGGCCTACTTTATCTTCGGCCGAGTCTTCGGCCCGCATCAAATCGAACAGTCGTCCGGGCTCGTTCTTCACCGGTCCATCGTCTTCGCCATCGTGGAAGCCAAGCACGTCTAAGCATTTCACTTCACCGCGGCTGGTGACGTACCACAATCGTTCCCCTTCGACATAAGGTGAACAACAAACGCCCTGCAGCGGCCAATCGTGAACGCGGCCCGTGGGAAGTTTCTCGCTGGAAGCCTGCCACATGAACTTGCCGTCCTTCTCATCGAAGCACAGCAGGCAACCGAGATCGGTATCGCCGGGGTAGCGAGGTAAATAGCCGTTGCTATTGTTCGAACCCAAGAAGACTCGCCCACTAGCGACCACTGTATTCCCGTAAGTCTGGCTGCCCAGGGTCGCGACCCACTTGATGTTTTTCGCCTTCGAGGAATCCCATACGCCCGTGACGCGGTCGAACTTTCCTGGTGCCCATTCGGTGAGTGGGTCCCCTTCAATAACCGGGACATTGTTGCGAAGCGAGTTACCACCCCATTGATTCCAGTCCCCAGCAGCCAGTGACGGATTGCCGTCTTCAAGTCGATTAAATTCCCCGTCCGTAGGTTTCCCCGCGGGCACAAAGGTCGATTTAGGTGGGGTTGCCGCCGGTGGTTCGCTGGTGGGAGCATCTGCCGCTTCGGACGATGGGGCATCTGGTGTTTCGTCTACTGGTGTTTCGTCTACTGGTGTTTCGGGTGCTGCCGTTGGATCGGCAGGTGGAACAGCCGGAGGGGGAGCGATGGTTTCCGGCTTTTCGGAAGGCATGGGCTCCTCAAGGATTGGATCGACGACCGACTTGTCGGGGTTATTTTCCTTGTCAGGTGAAGCCGTCGTGGTGCTTGTCACCGGCGGCATGCCGGGCTTGCCGGGAGTGGCTGGCTGACAGCCTGCGACCATGGTGGAGGCCATAATTCCCAAGAGGGTTGAAGCCCCTATCGCCAACAAGGCATTGGTTTGACGCATCTTCGAAATCATCCTTATGCAAAAACTGCGGCCTTGTAGCTGCTCCGAGCCACGCCGCCAAATTACTAAGCGTGAACAAACAAAAATTGTTACTCGTTGGGAACAACAGAGACGTTGTCGATGGCGATCTCGGCATTGGTGGCATTGCCGAACAGCCCTGGAGCGCCTTGCTTGTTCGGCAAGGGATCTACTAATTCGATCGTCCAGTCAGTCGGCTCTTTAGTGCCGCTTGGCCAGATCTTTGCTTGACAAAGGGCTTTGTCCCCCTCGTTTTGGACTCGCAATTTAAGCGTGTACCACTTCCCGGCATCCAAGGTGAACGGCTTCAATTTGGTGAAGGACCGCTTATCGTGCGAAATCCAGCTGCCGATCTGAGCTTCGTTGCTTTCCCCCAAGTACTGCAGGGTGTAACCCTGCGCGATCAAGCCGATGTCCGGGATCTTTTCGTCGGCGGTCGACATCTTCATGTCCGCTTGAATCGTGTAGTTCGACAAATCGCTCGGGCCGAACCAGCAGCGGCTGCGAGTCCCTTTAGGAATCGTAGTGATCTTCACCATGGCGGTAGAATCGTCGACCGTCCGCAGCTGATGTCGATAGCGAGCCCCAACCCAGGTGACTGGTGCGTCCTTCAATCCTTCGAAATCAAAGGACCAAGGCAGAGGCGGAATGATGCGAATGCGTGCCCGGCCAGAGAGGTCCCCTACCTTCGCAGTGAGGATGGCCGATTGATGCTTAACGTCTGCTCCCGCAACATATTCACCTTCGGCTGAAATCGTGCCAGGGCCTTGCAATTCAAACGAGGCACTAGAGGCCTTCAGAAATTGGCCGTTCGCATTGAACAGATTGACCGTGAACTTCTGCTTCACGCCGGGCTGCAGCAGCACTTCGGCAGGAACCACCTGAACCAAGGCCGGCTTTTGATCCGCGGCGACGGGCTTTTCCTCACTGGGTGCCGGGGCATTCGTCACTGCATGCGGTTTGGACTTATCTTCGAAACAGTACATGCCACCGGTGGTAAGAATGTACAGCCGTCCGTGCGAAATTACGGGCGAAGCCCAGCATTCATCGCCAGTAGGAAAGTTTCCCAAAGTCTTGCCGCGGACCGGTTTAACAAGGCCGTTTTCCTCGTCGGGCGTAAGAATATACCAGCGCCCGTTCTTTTCGAGATGATAGATTTTACCATCCGCGTAGATGGGGCTTGCGAAATTGATCGTGCCGACACTTGTCTTCCTGCCGATCTCTTCGCCGGTCTTCGCATCTAAGACGAAAATTTTTCCACCGTCATCCGGGCAGTAAAGCCGATCGCCCCATTTCAAGATGGAACTTCTGCCGACTGCCAGGCCGGTGACCTTCCATTTTTCGCCGGTCTGGGTAATGTTTCCCGTCAGGCTGCCGTCGATTGCGGCTACCGCGCCTACTTGTCGTTGCAAGGCAGGGTTGTTTTCATCGGCACGGTTCTCTTCGCTGTGCCCCATGTAAATCAGGTTGCCTTCGACGGTCGGCCCTAAATTCAAGCCGCGCCGCGAGAATTGATACTCCCACACTATTTTGCCTGTGCGGGGTTGAATGGCGTACATCCAGCCGTCCCCAGAACCGGTGATAAAAAGCTTCTGACCGTTGATTGTCGCCAGTGCGGGGGCACTATAGATCGTGTCTTCTGGCCGCAATCGGGTACTGATAAACCAAACGACTTCACCGGTGTTTTTATTGAAGGCCAAGATGCGATGCGCGGGGAGTGCCATTTCCCCCCAACCGATAATTACACTCCCCAGGATTACCAGATCTTCATGAACCACGGGATAATTCGTACGCCCGCCATAAGTGGACAACAGTCCGAATTCTTCGTGCAAGGCTCGCTGCCAGAGCGTTTTCCCAGTCGCGCCGTCAAGACACTGAAAGATGCCGTTCGCACCCAGCGCAAAAATGTTCCCCGTTGTGGGATCGCCAACTACGGAGGACCAACCAACACGTGTGTCCGGCACATCACTGGACCAAACGTTGTGAATGCTTTCCCAAATGGTCTCGCCGGTGGCGGCATCCAGGCAAACAGTTTTTTCGCACTCGGTGGGTGTGCTCGGATTATGGCGAGCGATGTAGTAAAGTTTCCCCCGCAACACGATTGGTGTGCTGCGTGCGCCGAGATCCAGCCGTTTCCACAACAGGTTACTCCCTTCGCCACCGCTGGGATTGATCGTGTCCGGCAGGCCGGTCTCACGTGAAATGCTGTTCCCCTCCGGACCGCGCCAGTAAGGCCAGTCGAGCGGGTCGATCTCGGCAGCAAAAGTTGTTTGAACAACCAATGCGAAACAAAAGCAGATGATTGGTATCAGGCGTTTCATCGCAGGAGGGATCGCGGGGCGAGAGGGGATCAGTAAAACGCGTCCCACTAACATAAGCGGTGGCTGGGGCGTTTGGCAACTCTTTAAAACGCAAGGAGCGTTGAATAGCAAAAAAGTAAATCCGATTGGTTGGCTTTTGGCTGTGTCATAAGACGTTTGTTAGAAACGGCTTATAACAAATTCATGCCGACAACAGTAACGCAGTAACTCACAGACTTTGGGGCTGCGTTAACCGCAATAGTGCTTCGCGCAACTCTTTTACCTTCAGCGGCATCGAAAGCAGTACGCGAGTGGGACCTAATTCTGCGGCTCGAATAATTGCCGTTTGTCGCTGATCCACGAATAAAATGGCGGGGATGTCTTTCGTCTCGTCCAATTGGCCGAACCGGTTGAACGCCCGCAATGCCGACTCCCCCAACTCGGGCGTACTAAATACGACACAGTCGGCAACCCGCTCCCCCTCTTCGAATCGATTTACGGCCCGCTCAGGGTCGCTAAAAATCAGGACGCGGTAGCCATGCTTCTTTAGGCGATCGCGAAGTACATCCTGCATATCGATGCGGGACTCAACCAGCATGACCGTTTTGTTTTCTCCTTCCGATGCTGATGAGGAGGTGCGGGGAGTCGACGAAATCGGCTCATCCACCACATGCTGACTCATCGGAACAGGGGCGGGAATGTTCGCCAGGCGAGACTTCTCTGCTGCAGCATCCGCCGAGCCGTCCGCTTCGGCGGCCATTTTCTGAGTGGTGCGCTTCGCTTCTTCCAGCATTTCCGCGGCTGAAGCAAAACGCTTCTCCGGGTTGATTTCCATCGAGCGTTGCACAAACTGCACCAAGGCCCGAGGAAGATCGGGCTCAAGTTCCGTAATGGGTTTAACGTCGGTGTACCGTCCGGCACTCAACCGCTGCATGCGGTCCTTGGTTTCGGAGAGGGGAGGAACTCCGGTGACCATGTTGTAAAGCATGCAGCCGACGAAATAGAGATCGCTGCGAATGTCGTTGGCACGCACTCCCGAAATTCGCTCCAGCCCCGCGTAGTCGATCGTCCGTGGATTTTTGAACTCGTCTCCGTCTGATTCCCCGACCGTGACTGCCGCCAGGCCAAAGTCCACCAATTTGGCTTGTCCTCGGCTTGTGACCAGAACGTTCGACATTTTCAAATCGCGATGCTGCATCCCCAGGGTTGCTGCGTAAGCAAGGCCGGAAATAATGTCGGTGGTCATCGCCATCGCCTCGATTGGCGACAGTTTTTTGCGAATCTTCACGAATTCGCGCAGGGTTCGACCTTCGACAAAGTCCATGACCAGGTACGGTTCAGCCACATTTTGGCTCACTTCGTAGATCGGCACGATATTGGGATGTCGGAGTTTGGAACCGATTTGCCCTTCACGCACAAATGCTTCGGTGTGCGTTTGATCTTCACGAAACCGCTTGCGGAGGACCTTCACGGCAGTCATGCGGCCGGTTTCGCGATCGACGGCTCGATAAACCCGCGCGAATGTTCCCGAACCTGCCAGATACAGAACCTTGTAGTTGCCGTAGAAGTAGCCGGTCCGCTCCCCCTTGAGCAGGCGATCGACCTGGAAGTTGGTCAGTAAATTCTTGCGCAGCAGTAGCGTGGTGAAGGCTTGCAGCGGAACGTCTCGCGTTTGCAAGTCCGCCCACACGGATTCAATCTGCCGACCATCGAGTAAGCCCGCACGGACGATTCGCTGCGCGAGTTTGTCGGCCGTAATATCGGACATAACTACTCTGGCCTCTTGAGGTTGGCGAAATTCACGAAGCAATTCTGTAAGGGCAAGCTGGTGAGCAGCTTGAACCGATGCAGATGACAAGCACCGCCAAAGCGCACGAACGCCCTGCCCCCTGGAATCTCTGTGGTCAAGTCAACTATATGTTTCTGTTCCGTACCCCTCGCCTGCTGGGGAACATTAAAGGGGATTCATCTATCGTATTGCAGCGCGATGCGAATCGCAAATGTGCTGGAAATAGGAAGAATTCAAGCTGAACGGGACCGAATTTCCAGAATTTGATCGCGACGAGAATCGAGGCGAACCGTCAGCGAGGCTGAAATCCAAGCGCTGTCGAACTCGCGATACTCATTCGCAGCGGAAGAATTCTCGAATCGGTCTATATCGCGAAGTAGTCCGCTGGCCGCTGTGGGCAGCTAGGAACGCTGGTCCTGGCAACCTAAGATGAGCGGCACTTGCTCGAATTAATTCCGATCAGGATGTATCTCGAAGCCGGTCGTACCAGAACCAGCGAATCAATTTCATTGCTCTGGCAACGTACTGTCCCCACGCCGATTTCGTTCGACGTGCTCCTCTTTCCGCGATTTCTAGAAATGAAGCTGCATTTTCTCGGCGCTAATCGACAAGTCACAGGCTCTCGTTACTGCTTGGAAGCAGCCGGGAAGGAGATCTTGATCGACTGCGGCATGTTCCAAGAGCGAATGTTTCAGCCGCGCAACTGGGATGTCTGCCCGATTCCGCCGGCCGAGATTGATGCGGTACTACTGACTCATGCGCATATCGATCACATCGGGCTGTTGCCAAGATTTGTAAACCAAGGATTCAGGGGGCCAATCTTTGCCACGCGACCGACGGCGGCACTCTTGGAGACCATGTTGCGCGACTCAGCAAAAATCCAACAGGAAGATGCGAGCTACAAGAAAAAGCGGCAAGCTAAGCAACACCACAAGGTACAGAGAAAGCATCCGGTCGAGCCGCTGTATACCGATGACGATGTTTCCCAAGTGCTCCCCTCTGTCCAAGGCTGGCAGTATCACAAGCCCTTGGAGTTGTTTCCCGGGATTTCGGCGAAGTTTTACGATGCGGGGCATATTCTCGGTTCGGCTTCGATCGAGTTGACGGTTACGGAAGAAGAAGTCACGCGGAAAATTGTCTTCTCGGGGGATATCGGCAAAACGGATAAGCCGATTATTCGCGATCCGGAAATGCTGACCGAGGCGGACTACGTCGTCATGGAGACAACATACGGTGATCGGGCTCATGAATTGGCCGGAGATGTGGAATCGCAACTTGCCGAAATTTGGAATCAAACCAAGGCGAATGGCGGGAACCTCATCATTCCCACGTTTGCCCTCGAGCGAGCTCAGGAGTTGATGTACCACTTCGCGCGCCTCGCACAGTCGGGACGGATCGAACCTCCCACGATCTTCATGGATAGTCCGATGGCGGTCGATGTAACCGAGATCTTTGCTCGTTTTCCCGACTGCTACGATGCTGAGATGTCGGAGCTTATCGCAACAGGGACCGCTCCGCTGAAGTTTCCCGGCCTGCAGATGGTGCGCACCGCGGAAGAGTCGAAACGGATCAATTCCTTTTCCCGGCCGTGCATCATTATGGCCAGTTCAGGGATGTGCAACGCGGGGCGGATCAAGCACCATTTGAAGCAGAACATCGAACGCCCCCAGTCGACCATCTTATTCGTGGGCTACCAATCCGATGGCACGCTCGGGCGGCAGATTTTGCAAGGCTCGGCACGGGTGCGGATTCATGGCGAAGAGTATCGCGTTCGAGCGAACATAGCCCAGGTTTATGGCGCTTCAGGGCATGCCGACAAGAATGGTTTGTGGCGCTGGCTGACCAATTTTGAAAAGTCGCCGCGGCAGATTTTTTTGACGCACGGTGAAGAAGACGTCGCACTAGCCTTTGCGGACCGCATCCGGAAAGAGTTGAACTGGCCCGTGCATGTTCCACATTATCGTGAAATGGTGGACTTAGTTTAATGGCGTGTACGTCGACAGAAACGATCTCAGCCAGTTTCAGTGCGCTTTCCATGCCAACCGCGCATCGTTCGCGAAGTCTGATCGAGCGTCGGGAGCGAATGTGATGCTAGCGGTGAGCGCAGTTGCTTGAAAATGGCAAAGCCGCTAACCTTTGCCGCCAGAATCCATTTGACGGCTGCGAGGCCGAGAATCGTGATTCTCGAACACCGTAAAGGAACGCAACATGCCTGCGCGCATTTTATTGGAATCGACTAACACGTTTTACTCCAGCGTGAACACTGGCATTCAGCGAGTGGTGCGTAACATCGGAATACATGCAGCTCAAGTCTCGAAAGAGATGGGGGTGGAGTGCATTCCCGTCGTTCACATCCGCGAAAAGTTTTATCCCGTTTCCTTCCGTCGGACGGATCGAAAATGGGCTGACTTTGCGGACGCGTGCTGGGAGATTTATCGTTTTGTGATGGGAGCGATTCTCCGCTTCGTGCCCGTCCGCTCGATTCGCAAACTGCTACTTCCTGAACCGGGGCATGCCGGGATTTTCAAAGGTCCAAATATTGTGTCTCGGATGTTGGCTGATTTGGCGCGCTCGACCTTCATCAAGCCAATCGATCTGCGAGCCGGCGACATGCTGCTGCTGCTGGATGGATGTGCAAAAGACAATCCTCTCGAACTGCTCGAAAAAGCTCACGAAAGTAGCGTGACGATTGGGGCGATCAGCTACGACCTGATTCCACTGCAGTACCCGCAGATGTTTCATCCGAATCTTGTGACGCAGTTCCGGAACTTCATGAACTGGGCAGTTCAAAATGTCGATTTCTTCGTCGCCATTTCAGACACCGTGAAGGGTGATGTACAGCAATTCGTGCAAGAGCACGCCCCAGAACGGGTCTTTTCGGAGCACGCGTTCGCCTCTTTTCCGCTCGGCGCAGAACTTGATTATCCCACCGGAACACCACAAATTCGTCAGGATATCACTTCCTTCTTTGGGGAGCCCGATCGCAAGTCTCCGTTTCTGACCGTCGGCACGATTGAACCCCGAAAGAATCATCTGTTCGTGATGCAGGCGCTAGATCGAGTGTGGCAAGAAGATGAGCACGCCCGGCTCTGTATCATCGGACGAACGGGTTGGCTGTGCCATGAGATCATCAATTCGATTCGCAATCACGAACGGTTTGCGTCGCATATTCTGTTGATCACCGATGCGACTGATCATGAACTCGAGTACTGCTATCAACATTCGGCAGCGCTCATCTTTCCTTCCAAAGCGGAAGGTTTTGGTCTGCCGATTGTCGAGGCCTTGCAGCATGGTTTGCCCGTGCTCGCCAGCGGCATTCCGATTCATCGCGAAGTCGGTCGGGAATGGTGTTCCTACTTTGATTTGAATTCCAGCGACGAACTCGCCGACTTGATGCTGACGGTGCTGGAAGGTAACGCAGCTTCGCTGACGCCACCGCCGGAAACTTATCCACCCCGGACCTGGCTAGAATGCACTCGCCGCTTGATCCAAGGCTGTTTAAAGCAGCAGCAGGCTGGCTATGTTTATGATGGGGAAGAACAATCGACAGTTTCGATGAGCAGGCAAAAGCAAAAGACAACGCGACTGGGTGACGTCGTCGAAGGCCTGCGTCGTTCGGCTTGATCGCGATGGCACGCCGAAAAACATTGCAACAGTCTTCGCAGCCACCTCATCCGATTGAACGATTCGAGGCCCCGACTGCAATCTCCACTGGTTCGCCGCTCAAGCTGCTGTTGGGACGGGAGTTGGTGGAACTCATCGCGGATTCTCTGGAGCCACATCGGCCGGGGTTCAATCGTGCAGCTTTCGTTCAGCAAGCGGCTAAAGGACTCGATAAGCTCGAATTGAAACAGCGGGGCGAGCACATTGCGCAGGCGATGGCCGCGCAATTGGACGCTGATTTTGAGGTCGCGGCCGAGGCGTTGATTTCGTCGCTTGGTCCCGAGCTATCATCCACCGCGGGAAATGGGCTGCGAGTCTTCTTTTATTGGCCCCATTCCCACTACATTTCCCAATTTGGCAGCGAGCATTTCGCCAGCGGGATGCGGGCGAATTACGAGTTAACTAAGCGTTTCACCGCCGAGTTTAGTTTGCGACCATTTGTGATTCAGCACGAAACCAAGTGCTTGAAGCTGTTAGAAAAGTGGACACGCGATCCGAACCCACACGTCCGCCGGCTAGTCAGTGAAGGAACGAGGCCCCGGTTGCCTTGGGGGATGCGGTTGCCGAATGTGCAAGCCAATCCAACGTTGACGCTGCCACTCCTGGAACGACTTAAAGATGACCCCGAACTTTATGTGCGGCGTTCGGTGGCGAATCACCTGGCGGATATTCTGAAGGATCAGCCCGATGCTGCCTACGAAACTTGCGAGCGTTGGCTCGAGGAAGTTTCGGCAGTAAGGATCGAACCACAACTCCGCAAAGCGCGGCACTGGATCCTACGTCATGCGGTGCGCTTGCCCGCTCAACAAGGAAGCAAGCGTGCGCTACAGCTTCGGCTGGCAGCGAAATGATCGTCGCGAATCAAACGCTATACCCATAACGTTCCAGGTAGCCCTTCCAGCGCGTTTGAATTTGGGTGCGAATGTCGTCCGGCAGTTCGTGGACATTCGTCTTGTAGTCTTTCTGCCCCGCGACGAACTCTTCCAGCTTGCTGCGCACCGCCTCGAAGTCTTCGAGGCCCAGTTGTTCGTAAATTTTCCGCACTTCTTCGACCGGGTTCTTTACGAGGTCTTCGTAACGAACTTCGCAGAGATGGCCGGCAGGAATCTCGCTGCGTGAACGCTCGAAGCCGCGATACATCCGTTCGTGGCACTCGAAGACGAGTTCGTTGAGGTTGTCGTACTTGGGGAAATAGAGCCCTTGAACGTCGTCCAGCGAACGCCACAGGCGTGTGGTGGAGGGGAAAAGTTCCGCTGGGTTCCGGCTGATATGCACGAACTTCGCTCCTGGGAACATACGCGTCAGTACACCGATCCGCCCCGTGTGCGGCGGCGATTTTAAGAGCACGCGTTTCTTCGTCTTGAACGTGATCAGCTTCACGAACCAGGAAAGCGCGCGTTCGAACCGGCTGAGCTCCGCCGCCGGCACGTTTTCCATATCAAGGGTGTACAAGTAAGGAGCCGGATCGTTGGGATAGGCGCACCGAAAATAGGGAGTGGGAGCCGCCAGCGTGAGAAGCGCAAACTCATCTTCCTGCGGCCGATTCCAACCCGCGGCCATATTGTCCATCGGTCGTTGTTTCGGCAGCAGAAAGCCAAAGTAATTCGCAATGATCGGCTCGGTCAGCAAGAAGTGCTTGGGCGCGAAGCACTGATAAGTGGTCGGCGAGCCGAAACGATGATCCAGAAACATCAACTCGTGCAGAAAAGTTGTTCCACTGCGCCAATGCCCGATGATGAAGACCGGTGGCGCAACGAGTTCAGTGCTCTCGATCTTTTGGCCGTAGAAAACATCCTGCAGCCAGCCCATCACTGAATTGAAGGGGGTGACGAGCGAGATCAAGAACGCCATTGGGAACCGCAGCGGATGGCAGCGGAAAGAATTCTTCGACCAGAATCGCATCCACTCGCTGAAGGTCATTCCGTGCCAGAAACGAGGGCTCCAGAACGGATACGGATGAAACTTTTGCTTCGGAGGAGCCATGAGGAACAAAGCCAGCGAGGTATTCTGATGTCGCGGCGGCGAGCGTTGTTCGCCGAGCATCTAAACCCACATTCTAGCTTGAAGTTCGAGATGTGGGCGGAGAGAGGGTGGTCCGCCTGCGTGACTCTTTCTTCCCGGCGATGCGTATTTACGAGAACTACCGCAGCGGAGTTCTAACCGCGTTTCGCTGGAAATGTGGCGCACTCATCACGGCTTGGCGTCCTTGATCTGCCCGCATGCCTGCCGAGATTGGTCGTGCTCCACCCGCCGCGGCAAGACTCGTGCCGAGCGTGCCAGTCCACGTTTCGAAGGGACGGCCGCCGCGCTCATCGCCCTGAAAGAAGGCCAGGTAAGAAAGAGATTCGGCTGGAATGAATTCTTCGTGACCTGTGAGATTGATGGCCGGCCGATAGGTACGCCGCCAGGTTCCTGTATTGAAATAGACCTGATTCAGCACGTAGCCATCGGCGAAACTTGCTTCCAGGGGAACAGATTCCGCAGTGTGCGTATGACCATACACAATATGCGCTGCGCGGCGATTACGGAAATCGGGTTCTGCCAGTGCATGATTCGCGTAGGATTCGCTCGTCGCGCCGCGGAGTTCGCACATCCAGCGGAGCACTCGCGATCCCCAACCCGTTGATTCACGACGACTGAACGTGATGGCGCTGGCCAGGCTGTCGAGAAACTGAGCGGAGCCACCTGGAATGTGCTCACGAACGAAGGGGAGTTGCAGCACGTTTTCTGCTGCCGAGTCCCACAAGCGTTTAATCGTTCGTCGCAGTGAAGAGTTAACGATGTTCCGTTCCAGCATCTGTTCCAGCCAGACCGGCACAAGCAGCATCGGTCGAATATGATCGATTTCCGCGAGTGCGGCGGTCGCTGCGGCAGGGAGTTCCCCGGGCAATTCCCGTTGCAAGTCTTGGCGGAATTTGCCGATCAACTCCACAATTAAGGCATCGCCAAGCGTGGCTGAATCGCGATCGTCGGTGAAGTGCAGTGGGTCAAAGATGTCGCCATGGCGGGCGACGACCTTGTGACGACGTAAAATATCGAGCAGTTCGGGCGATTCTGCCGCATCGTGCGGGAAGGGGAGGTTATGGAAGTTAGCCAAACCCAAATGATGGACAACCTTGTGCCGAATCAGGTCAAAGTTCGAACCGCGCAGGTGGAGAGGCCAATCGGCATTGCCGACCATGTAACAGGCTCGCACGGCGAGTGGCAATTCGTCGGCAGTAAATGCAGGCCCCCCCTGCGTCGTCCCTTGCGGAATCGAGACGATTCCCTCCGTCGTGATCGCGCGTAGGCGACGAAGCAATTCGGAATTTTTTCGCAGCGTGTCGTCGACGATTCCACCCACGACTTCGCCGAACTGAGGGTGCGCGGTATCCCACGGGCGCAGTTCGCTTTGCAGCCAACGGGGGGAACGGATCAAGTCGAGCACGTCGCCGAGCAAGACCAGATCGATGTATTCCACCGGACGATAAGTTCCATCGGCCCGCCACGATGCTCGAAACGCAAGGTCGCGCAGACGCTCGGTGAAGATGTCGATCGCTGCCGGGTCCATGGCCGCTGCTGCCGAGCCATCGTTCAAATGCAGATCGCTGATGATCACGAGCATGTCGACATCCTTGTGCCAATGCGGCGGCAGAAGTTTTGACTCAACTGCCGTTAGACGGTCGTCCTTAACAATAGAACCTCATGGTTCCTCTGCAGGTATCGACAACAATCTGTTCCGAAGTTGAGGAATAGTTCGGCTAGGAAGACTTTGCCGGCAGGTGAGGGGCATATTTCAGTTTGCTGTCGATAGCAAAGCTGGCAAGCTTGGCTGACTAAGCCCAAATTCCCAATTCGACCAATGTTTTGGTTACCACTTCTCCCCAGCCTCGATTGGCTGCGGGGCTAGCGGGACTGGGATGCAGAATCCGGCCCACTTTTAATTTGGGAAAGGATGCCAGCAATTTTTTGCCCTGAGCTTCCGCATACGCGCCGACACCAATCAGCCACTCGGGTTGCAAGTTGGCGATCAGTGCGTGCAAGTGTTCGTCGCAAGGGTCGGCAAGCGCCGCTCGTTCCGCAGCAGCCAATTTGTCGGGAGTCATGTTTTTTCCGCCCGCATCCATGAACACTAGCGGGCAGTAGTTGGCGACAAAGAATTCCGCAAAGAAAGCGTCGGCACTGATGAAGCGGTCTCGAAACAGGCCCCAGAGTCGCCGTCCGCTCACTTCGGATTGCTGGCAGTCGAAGCCCGTAATTTTTCGCTTGGGGTGTTCCTTGGGGGGCTTTTCGATCGCAGCTTCAATCTGAAGCCAATCGCGCACTGCCGCTATTTCACCAAAGGGTACCCCCGTTTGAGCCATGCCAAACGGTCCTGGATTCATTCCCAGAAAAACGGCCTTTTTTTTATTTCCGCCAAAACGTTCGAGATAACTGCGGTGCGGTTGCCACGCATATTGCAGTGGATTGTAGACGTGGCTGACCGGCCGTGAGAAAGTTAGAGCAGAGCAGCGATCGCGGAGTTGGCCGGCCGCGGACAAAAGAACGGAAGGAAGTGCGGTCATTTCTTCTCAAATCTGAAGGTGGGCACGGCTTGCTTCGAAACCGTTGATTTTGCGGTAAAAATCCCGCGATCTTCAATCTTCGCTGGAACGCACTACTCGAACAATCTTTGTCAAGATTCGCGCTTCTCCTCCCGCTACGATTGCCGGTTTGCCCGCTGAACCTTAAGCTAACATGAAGCTATCAGACGGCGAGCGTCGGCTGTAGCAAAATTTCCCATGAGCCAGGCTCACCTTGCTGGGCGGTGCAGGAAAGCATGTATGGCTAAAGAGAAGAAGCAGGAAGATCTCCCTCCGCAGAAAAAGCGAATCCTGATCGTTGACGACGATCCGGAGATCGTGGAGGCCGTTACGTTCGCCTTGGAAGCTCGAGGCTATGAAGTGCTCGTAGCTCGCGATGGAACGGAAGGCTTGAAGGCTGCCGAGAGGGATAATCCCGATCTCGTCATCTTAGACATGATGATGCCCAAGCGGAGCGGCTTTCTGGTCCTGGAAAAGCTGCGAGTCTCGCGTCCCATCCCCGTGCGAGTCATTATGATTACCGCGAACGAGGGGAAACTGCACAAGGACTATGCTGAGGACCTTGGGGTCGACGACTATATCCGCAAGCCGTTCGGCATGGATCGTTTGCTCGAAAGCGTGCAGCGGCTGCTGGCGTAGATTAAGCTTTTAATCTGGCATTGATCAACACTCTCTTGTTTCCAAGGGGTTTAGTATGCGCCGCTGGAAATGGCTCGCCGGAGCTTCGTTGCTCGCACTATTGTTGGTGGCTGTATGCGGCCTCGTCCTTTCTCAACAAGTTCCACCAGGGGTGAAGTATGAGAAGGATGTGGAATACGGCGTTGGCGAAGATGTAATACTTCACTTGGATATTGCTCGACCGGTGGAAGCGGGTCCCCCCAGGCCGTGCGTTGTCATCATTCACGGTGGAGGTTGGCGGGGAGGTAACAAATCGGATGGCACCCAGTTGGTGCTGCAACTGGCGCAGCGAGGCTATGTGGCGGCGACCGTACAGTATCGATTTTGTCCCACGCATCGCTTTCCAGCCCAAGTCGAAGATGTGAAATGCGCCGTTCGCTTTTTGCGGGCGCATGCGAAGGAATACAACATCGATCCCGAACGGATTGCTGCTGCGGGTTTTTCTGCCGGCGCGCACTTGTCGATGATGCTCGGCACGTTGGACAAAGAAGATGGCTTGGAAGGGACGGGGGGCAATCCAGAACATTCAAGTAAGGTCCAAGCCGTGGTTGCCTATTTCGGCCCGACCGACTTTAGCCAGGATTTTCCCGCGATCTCGCAAGGACTAGTGAACGACTTTCTCGGGTTCACCTCGGAAGAAAACCCGGACGTGTTCAAACAGGCGTCGCCGATCACCTACGTCGACAAAAACGATGCTCCCATTCTGATCTTTCAGGGAACCAAAGATCGCTTAGTTCCCGCGTCGCAGGCGACGTTGATGGCCGAGGCCATGACCAAAGCAGGCTTGAACGGGCGGGTGGAGTTGCTGCTCAATGCCGATCATGGCTGGGGCGGGGCAGAACTCGAACGGACGATTCAAGCGTCCTATACGTTCTTGGATGAACAGCTGAAAAAGAAGTAGTGGCTGGCACTAGCGCGAGAATCGCTGAAAGAATTCCCAGATCACCTGGTTTGCGTCTAGATTCTTTGTCGAGACACCTAAGTTCGCAAATAGCGGTTCTTGCCCCGGCCAGGTATGTCCTCCGCCGTGAATTGTGTAGAGAACCACTTCGCTTCCTTGTCCCCCGCCGGAATAAATTTGCTGAGTGACTTGAGTACTGTCGGCGATCCGTTCCGGAAGTTCTGTTTCAGTCGGTATCGGGTTGCAGCCATTGACATTCACCCAGACGCGAATGGAATGTTCTACCGAGTAGAAGTTTGTTTTAGAAAGACTTCGTGGACCAATGCCCCCAGCAAAGGGCGCGTAGGCATCCTTGGTTCCATGCAAATGGCAAACGGGAACTGGCTGCTGGGGTGAGCAAGATTCCGTACCCATCGGCCCTCCCACGGGCGCGACCGCGGCGATTCGTTCGCTAAGTTGGGCAGCGAGGCAGTAGGACATTACCGCGCCGTTCGACATTCCGGTGGCGTAAATTCGTTGCTGGTCGTAGGGGAATACGGCTGCCAGATCGTCGAGCATCGCGGCAGTGAATTTAACGTCGTCGACGTTCTCTTTCTGAGCGAATCCGCAGCAATTTCCACCATTGAACGAAAGGATGTTTCCCTTGCGACCAGTGCCGTTGGGGTAAACCACGACAAAGCCGGCTTCGTCCGCCTTGTCGCTGAGTCCGCAAAAGCGTTCCATGATTCGCGCATTCGTACCGCTGCCGTGAAAGGCGAGCACTAGCGGAAATTCTGACCTTCCACCGGCCGGCTCGCGCTGGGGCACATGGACGAGGTAACTTCGCTCGCGGCCATCAACAAGCAGTTTGCGAGTGTGGTCGCCGACGAAGTTTAGTTTTTGGTCCTCGCTCATCGAAAATTCTCAGCGCCGTTAAGAAAAAGGCAGCCAAACGCCGCGCCGCTTGAACCAGGAGTCATCGCTGGTTGGTGCCACCGAGGGAATCCAGGAAAAGTGAACTCAGTGCAGAGCGGACCGCCTCCAGGCTGCCGACTGGAATAAAAGTGCGAAAGCTGTAGTCTCCGGCAGGTACCCCCGCTGGATTCAGCAGCCGAAAGACACAATTCCACTTCACCACGCGCTGCGCGGCAAAACGAAAACGACCATAGCCGGGCCCGAGCATGCCCGCCGGCAAGGAAGGAGAGAAAATTCCCATCGCATGCCTGCCGTCTTCTGTCGCAAGAATGACAGGGTTCGCTTGCTCTCCTGGCCCATCGCTGAGCGGCTCCAACTTTCCGGTTTTTGTTTGCAATTGCCAGAAGACCGAAAATTCAGCCGGCATGTAACCGGTGACAACTTCAAAAACAGCTTGTGTATGATGTTCGCCGATCGGCAGCGAAAACGTCACGTCGTATTGCAACACTTGCGGCCAGTCCTTGGTGCCGATGGTTACACGTTTAGTTAGCAAGTGGTTCGATAGTCGCGTCGTATTCTTGGCTGGCTGTCCACCTGATGTCTCACCTGGCGCCAACCAGAACGCCATCTGTGTGGTGGTTTGCAGTTGTTTTTTTTCTGCGACGACATGCAGTAGGCGACTAGTCGACGTGGCGCCCGCCCCGTCCGACATGGAACCGGCTTCGGTCGGATTAAAAGTTTCTGCTTTGATTGGTCCCCCGCAATCAAGATTCGAGGCCGACTGCAGTTGCCTGCCATGATCGGCGCTATCGATAAACTCTTTGCCATTCCAAGTTAGGGAATGAATGGCCCCCGCAAGGCGGTCGGTGGTTGTGATGATGATTTCGGAATCTGCTTTTCCGCCGCGAATGGTAGCATCGCCGCGGGGCAACTCTGAAGACGCCGCAGGTGGCGCAGTTTCTTGCGCTAGGGAAATTGCGGCACCAGCGGCGACCGGTAATCCTGCCAGAAGCACGGCGCGGCGGGTTGTTTTCTGGTTCATCATGATGACTGCCTTGAGTCGGGCGAAAGTGCTTCTGCCACAAGTCGCAGGACTTCTTCAACGACTTCTCGCTGGCGGGGCATGCGTAATTTCTCGACGCAGGAATACCGCGTAATTTGGGTGAGGAGGCGACCTGTGATCGGCTGACGGCGACTGATGCCGATGAAGGCGATGCCGTCAAATTCCCGCGGCGCATTCGGTCCCAAGTGACCCGTTACTGAGGCGGCGAGATGCGCTTCCGTCGTCCGCAGCAAAACCCCTTCAACCATACGCCGGGCTACGATCTCGCTGACCGCGGTATGCTTTCGAAGCAGCTGTCGCGAAACGCCTAGCCAGGCAGTTTTTTCTTCTTCACGATAGGTCACCATGCTGCCGCACAGGTATTTCGAAATTCCTGGAATGCGCGACAGCGAAGCCGCGACTAGTCCCGCCGTGCAACTTTCGGCAAAGACCAGGCGGACATCCTGCCTTGTTAGTAGTTTGGCGACACGGCGACCGAGGGCTGGAATGGACATGCCAGGCAACTAGTCCTTTTTTTTGCCGGCTGAAGTGGTTTTCTTTGCGGCAGCTGTCGGCGGGGCCTGCGGAGTAGCGCTCGTGACTGTTGCTTCCGTGGCAGTGCCACTTGGATCTTTAGAGGATACTCCGGCAAGAGACGCAGCCCACGCGGCCAGGGGGACGTGATTGGCGCGATCGAGGGACAGCATTTCCCGTTGCAGAATCTTCAGCAGCGTTTGCAAGAACACCACAGCCATCGGCCCCACCATGATGCCGATTGGCCCCAAAGTTGTAATGCCACCCAGCACGCTCAACAGGGCGAGCAGCGGATGCAGGTTCGATTGGCCGTGCAACACAATTGGCTTGATGACGTTGTCGGCCGTCGAAATGATGAATGTCCCGTAGAGCGCTAGCAAGCCAGCCGTGACTGGCTCCCCCTTAAAGAAATAGATGTAAAGACATACGGGAATCCAAACCGCGGCAGCGCCCATGAAGGGAACCATCGACAGGAACATCGTCAAGATGGTTAGTAGCGCAACCGACTGGCTAAGTCCCGCACTATAGAACCCAATCCCCGCTAGGATCCCCTGGGCCACGGCTGTCAGCAACGTTGCAGCCACCACGGCCCGGCTCACGCGTTCGAATTCGGCGATCATCTCGCGCAGGTACCGTTCCTCCAAGGGGGAGAGCCGAACGATGGCATCGATCATTCGGCCCCCTTCCGCCAAGAAGAAGAACAAGCAAATGACCATGATCACAACACCGGCGATGAGTTTGAATCCCCCGGCAATGGTGTTACCACCGAGCGCTACCAGGGGAGAACTGCGACTAAGCGTGCGTCCTTCTTTCTGAGCGTCGTCTCCCGGATTGGCCAGCCCCAACAGCGACGCGCGAATCGTGTCCAGTTGCTTGTCGGTAGGGTTCGCCAATTCTTTGAGCCAAGCGCTATAGGTCCCTCCCAGGAACTCGCGCTTAAAAACGCGAAATGCAGCATCGCACTGATTTAGCGCATAGTCCGCTTGAATCGTTTCGCGTTCCGTATCTCGCAATCGCTCTAGCGCTGTTTCCAGCCCCTTCAACTCAGGCCGACCGTCGAGCAGTTCGTTCATTTCCTCGGCGCTGGCCGATTCGTCAAGATACTCCTGCAGCAGCTTGACCCGCTCCAAGAGATTATCAACTCGGGCTTTGCTGTATTGGGGCGTGTCCCCGTTCTGTTGTTGAGCACGCCAAAAATCGATCGAGCGTTCCAGCGTGGCAAGGTTCTCGTTCTGGGGGATTTCCAGATCTAGTTTCTTGCGCAGTTCGGTAATGCGAGCAGGGACTGAGGCGATCTCGATCCGATCGATGAGTGAAATTCCTTCGAGCACTGCGAGCGTAAAGACGAGCCCGGTTGGGGCGAGCACCAGCATCAAAATCAAGAATGTTGTGACGGCGGAGGAAACATAACGGTAATTTCGCAACCTGCTCAAGATCCAGGAATAGAGGGGTTGAAAGACTACCCCCAGCATCGCTGCCAAAAATAGGGGCAACAGGAAAGCCCACATGACTTGCAAGAAGAGGATGCCGATCCCGATCAGGATCGCCACCAGCACAATGAACGAAACAATCCGGGCCATGCAAGGCTCCCAAGGTGAGTGGACCGTATTCTAGCGAATATGCCAGCATCGGGCAGACGCTGCAATGGCGGAAGTACAAGTTCCGTAGAGTTCCAATTTCGCAGGCAAATTTCGCTTAGGGATGATTCGTCGAATTATGTCGCGTCTTGAATAGAAGGGACTGAATCTATCGCACCCCCCGCATTTTCTGGTCCCTGTTTGACCTTGCGTGATTGCCAAACATCGACGAAACTTCGCGGCCAAATTCTGGATTCGCCGTCTGCACCAGGCAGGGAAGCTACGTGCGTCACTTTCGATACCATGGACGCCTGATTCTGCTCGCGGCCGCGTTCGCGTGTGGCTGTCAGCCATTTCGCATGTGGCAGACTCCAGCCAATTTTTCCGGTCCGAATGCGAATGTTATCGAGAATCCACTTTTCGTCCCGCCGATCGATCCTGAGTTCCTGTGGAATCAGTGCGTTGATGTGGTCGATGACTATTTTCCGATCGAGCGTGAAGATCGTATGCGCGTCATCAATGGCGTCCTGACGGAAGGTCGTTTAGACAGCCGTCCAATGTTAGGGTCGACCGTCCTAGAGCCCTGGCGCAAGGATTCAACGCCAGGCTACGAAAAAGTACATGCCACGCTACAAACCATCCGCCGCAAAGCTGTCGTGCGAGTGATTCCCAGTGCCGGGGGCTACTTGCTGGACGTCACGGTTTTCAAAGAGCTTGAAGACCTGAGCAAACCCGTGGAAGCTACGGCTGGATCTGCGGCGTTGCGACACGATGGCACTTACACCCGTGTCGAAGGTCCGGCGGCTCGCGCGCCGGCGATGCTTGGTTGGATTCCCCTGGGGCGGGATTTCACTCTAGAGCAAAGAATGCTTGCCGATTTGCGGGCGCGAATCAGCACCGTCGTACCCATGGAATCGAGCCCCGCCACGGTCGTGAACTCGGCTCCTGAATGGAACGGTTCCGAGCAGCTCGAAGAGATTCCGGTGCCGCTCGAAGAGCTCTCGCCAACTCAGCCGCAACCATAGCCTTGCTCGGAACGTTCAAGGGCGCCATACATACGGCAGCCCCTCTAAGTCATAAAGTTCGTCGAGCAAGTTTTGCGTTTCTTCCGCCACGCTTCCCAACCGTTCCAGCCACAGCGCTAGCGGCAATTCAGTTGCGGAAATCTCCTGCGCAGGTAGGCAAGCAACCACGATGGAGGCCAGTTGCTGGTTCAAGTCACCATTGGGAGACGCACTCATCGCGTCTGCCAGAACTGCTTCGCGAAGCGAAACCGTGACGACTTCCACGCAACGCTGCGCACTGCGTGGGGTGTCGGCCAGGTCTTGGGAGAAGTCGGCGGCGCGCTCGCGATCAAAGACCCACGGGCTGATGTCCACTAAAGTTGACAGATGTGCGAGCAGTGAATCAGTCCAGCGTTCCATTCGCCGGCGTAACGTGTTTAAGGAATCAAGTTGCCGCAGACTGAGATGAGGCCCATGAATGAGCCAGCGCAAGACCCGATTCCGCGCATCTTGGTGACCAACATAAATACTGCGCACGAGCGGCTCGACTTCGTCCATGCCTCGCGCTTGATCGTAAGCCGTCATCGTGGCGGCCATGACCCTCGTGAGGACTTCACTGGCAAGGATCTCTTCGGCGAGCGCCTGGTGCTGAGAGGATTCAACGGCTGATACAAAGCCGAGTTGCCCCGCACCTCGTAAGCGACGCCCCCAGCGATCAAGCCGGCACTTGCTCACCGTCCAATAGCGCTCCAGCGCCCGCGCCGGCAAGCGATTATCGACATGCACGAGCTGGCGCGAGTGAATCGCAACCACGGCAGCCAATTCAGTCAGTTCCGATACGTGCATGCGAATGTAGGAAAACATGAGCCGAGCGCGACCGACACGGGAGCCTGAGGGGACCAAGGCTCCCGTGCCGACCGGCTCTTGGAAAAGACAAGAGTGTGAGATCAAGACATCAAAGCATTCGTCGTGCCGATTCTTCGATGAGTTAGCGAAATCGATTGGCGATGTAACAAAGCTCGCAAAATCAGGCTTTATCCTCTGCCACGGGCTAGCTCTCGTTTGTGCTCCAGCCTCTTGGCCTTTGGAATGTCGCTCATTTGCCTCATTTCGCACCTAGACGTTGCTGCCCACTTGCCACGAACAGCACTTGGCAGAATTTAACGGTCAGGAAAATATTGCCTGTTGGGCAGAAAATATCGAAGGTTCCGATTATTCCGCCGATAACACTTAGGGACAGGGCGCAATTTGTACGGACGCGCCCTTGGGGGTGCTGTCGCTAGCAAAGGATGTTAGCCGTGCGATTTAATTTGTTTTCTTGGGGTTTGTCCCTCTGTTTGGGGCTGAGTTGCCTCGCGCCTGCCTGGTCTCAAGTGGCCAAAGGTCGGGTCGTCGAGTTTGCTGACCCGGAACTTCCGGAGGAAGTCTCCTCAGAAGAAGTCGCCTATGGCGCTGCTTTTGACGAGGAGACGCACCCCGCAACCAGGCGGACACCTGAAGTGCAACTTGTGGCGGACGAACAGTATGACGACGGCAGTGCTGTCGAAAATCCGCGTGAAATTCGAACGACGCGTTCAATCTATAAGCGCTCGCCGGGAACTCCGCACTCGCATGCCGAAGCGAGAATTCCCGCGGCTCCCAGCGATTACTACAACGACAACGAAATTGGCAGTAGTGGTTCCCGCGTAGCCCGCAAAGAGACCCTGGCGCGAGGTGATCTCGACTATCACGAAGGGATGTACGCCGACGACGGATTTTACGCCGACGATGGCTCCTGTTCGGACGGTTCCTGCGGTGGCGGATGCGGCGGAGGCTGCGGGGTAGGAATGATGGGCGGGCTTGGCATGCGACAAGGTGGGCCTTGGTTTGCTGACTTGGATTACCTCCAGTGGTGGACGCAAGGAATGGACGTGCCCCCCTTGGTGGTTCGTGTGAATGGCAACGCAGCCGACGTCATTTTTGGCAATCAGCCCATGCTGACGGACGAACGTTCGGGCTATCGCATCAAGGCAGGAAAGTGGTTTGACGATTGCCAAACGGTTGGTATTCAGGGTGAATACCTGCGTTTGGGAGACATCGAGCAGAATTACATTGCAGCCTCCAATGCTTTGGGTCGGCCACAACTCGGACGCCCATTTATCGAAGCCAACTCAGGTCAACAATTTATCCAAGATGTCTCTGTTCCGCTCGAGTTGGCGGGAAGTGTCAGCGTGAATGCTCGCGGCAATTTCTCGTCGGCCGGACTGCGGATGCTTTACAACACTTGCAATATGGATTTGGGTTGCGGCTCGTTTCGTCGCATTGACTTCTTGTTGGGCTACCGCTACTTGCAGCTCGATGAGAGCCTGCTAATTCATGAAGACCTGACGTCGATCCGGCCTGCTCCAAACCAAGGCCAGTTCGCGATCGACGATCGCTTTCAAACATTCAATGATTTCAACGGTGGTGAGTTCGGCTGGAATTTCCAGCGCGGCATCGGCCGCTGGCGGATCGACGGAACGGCAAAGTTGGCAATTGGGGCGACCCACGAGCGAGTAACGATCTTCGGGCAAACGACTACTTCGGGAGCTAACGACCCGGCCGACAACGGAACCCGCCCCGGCGGCCTGCTGGCCCAGCAGACTAATATCGGAACCTACACGCGGAATGAGTTCGCACTTATTCCCGAACTAGCTGCTAACCTTGGCTACCAGATCACACCCAATCTGCGGTTTCATGTGGGCTACACCTTCATCTATTGGAGTCGCGTGGCTCGTCCTGGTGATCATGTGGACCTGACCGTCAATCGGAATCTAATCCCGGATCGCTCGTTCCCGCTGCAGAACCCAGCCTTCACTGGTCCTGCGCGCCCGGCATTTGAATGGCAGAGCACCGACTTCTGGGCTCAAGGTATCAATGTCGGGTTGCACTTGGAGTACTAACGTTGTCGCATCGTTGCTCCGGCCAGGAGTGGGCTTCATTACTCCTGCCGGATGGAACAGCGCGTCTGTTTTGCTAGCTAGAACTTCCGCAAATCTGCTGTTGAATGAGAGCGCTCCTGCAGGCTTGAATTGTCCGGTCGAGGAGCGCAACAACTAAAGTATCTTTTGTGCGAATTTGCTCGCCGCATAAAGGGGCTATTTTGCCTGGATTGAATAATTTCAAATATTCGCAAGCGCTAATGTCGCGATGACGATGGGGCTGGAAGAGCGATGACTATCGCTGGCAGGGCTGCTAGCGTGAAAGTCGCCTCCCCATGGTGAATCGCAATGGCAATCAAGCCGCTAAAGTTCTGCGTATCTCTGGCGATCCTTTTTCTGGCATGCACTACCAGTGCGCGAGCACAATCATTTGGGGTCGAACTTCACAACACTCTCATGCCGGCATCAGGCGGTATGGGTGGAGTGAGCATCGCTCGGCCGCAAGACCTCACCAGTGCGATCAATGCGAATCCAGCGTCGTTGACACAGTTTCAAGGGACGCAATTTCTCTTCGGCGGAGCATGGGCTGAACCAACCTTTAACCTGACACAAACCAGCAATATTCCGATTGCTGGTCCACGCCCCTTAATTGAGCCTTTTTCAGCAAAGTCGTCCGCGCCGGGCGTCCCAGCGGGGAACTTCGGGGTGACGCAAAGTCTGAACGACCTGGGCATGCCCGTGACCTTCGGCCTGGGCTTCGTTAGCTCAGCGGGTGGCATGGTTGACTTTCGAGACGTTCCGGCCAGCCGAGGCACGAACTCCGGCATGGTAGTGTTCAACATGCCGGCCTCGGTGGGGGTTGAAGTTTCCGAGCGGCTTTCGGTTGGCGCGAGCGTGGGGATGGGAATCGCCTTCTTTGACGGTCCTTTTGTAGGTGGTGGCGGGATGACACCCGATTACGCACTGCGGGGAACGATCGGTGCGAATTATTTGCTAACTGAATCGACGACCGTGGGAGCTTACTACCAGACGGGCCAATCGTACCGATTCGATAATGCGTTCATTTTGCTTCCTGGACCGCGGCAGCGAGCGATCGACGTGAATATGGACCTACCCCAGAACCTCGGCGTTGGTGTCGCCAATACAAGTCTGATGGACGGCAATCTGCTGCTAGGTTGCGACGTGCTTTACAAACTCTACGACGAAGCCGATCTGTTTAGCGCCGTCTACGATAACCAGTGGGTCGTGCAACTTGGAGCACAATACACGCTCGGAAAATATCGGTTCCGCGGCGGTTATGTTTGGGCCGAGAACCCAATTGACAGTACGCCTGGAACAAATATCGGTGGTGTGATCCAACCAGGGGGCATCCCTGCCGTGCGCTACACGCAAGGTTTGCTCGCGATCACATGCCAACACCGCATCACCATGGGGGTGGGCGTGGTCGATGTTTTGCCCGGGATGGATGTCGACTTGATGGCTGGCGGAATGTTCAGGGACACGGAGCAGTTAGGAGACTTCACCACCACCTCCGTTCAAGGCTACTGGATTGGGATGGGAATGACCTGGCACTTTGGCGGGCCCGTTTGCGAGCGATTGCCCGCACCAACCTATTGAAATTGCGGCTGACGAGTTACCAAAACTCTCAGACCGGGAGGTCTCCTGATGCCTCGCTGCGAGAATCCATGACCGTATAGACCTGCTGCCTGCGTTGGATCTCGCGGCCTTGGTAGGTCGCGTTGCGGATCGATGATCTACGGTCCTCCGCTTCTTGATGCGGGCAGGCATTTGGTCACCGTGGCGGTCGATGATTCTGGTTGATTTGCAACGCTTACGTGGGTTTCTCCCCCTCGACTCCCGGCTACGATCAAATAGGTGATTTTCACCGATTTCACCCGCTTGAGCGTCTATTCGACGAACCTGGAGTAATGCCGTGCCTGACCAAGGGATGAGTAGTTGTGAAATTGAAGTCTTTTACGACGGCGGCTGTCCCCTGTGTCTGCGTGAGGTGAACATGCTCCGACGTTGGGATAAACGCCAGAAGATACGCTTCACTGACATTGATACTTCCAACTTTACCGGCGACCAATACGGCAAGACCCACGCAGAGCTGATGGCTCAAATGCATGCCCGCCTGCCGGATGGAACCTGGCTAACGGGGGTTGAAGTTTTTCGACGGATGTATGGACTCCTTGGCTTTGGTTCCTTAGTAGGGCTGAGTCGCTGGCCCGTGATTTCGCAGACGCTCGATTTCGGGTACTCGGTTTTCGCTCGCAATCGGTTGCGACTTACCGGGCGCTGCAACAATGCGTCGTGTGCCGTTGTTCGCCGCGAAACGCGAGCATCAGGTTCGGCTACCAAACCGGCGTGAACGGTGGGATTTTGTTTAACTTCGAATCTTGTGCTTTATGAGTGAACTCCGCGACCGAATTGCGATCTTGGGGGCTACCGGTACGATTGGCCGCAGCTTGGCTCGTCGTCTGGCAGCGCGGGGACGTCCGTTGTTGCTCCTAGGTCGTGATGCCGAGAAACTGGGTTTGCTGTCCGAGGAATTGGAACAACCGTCTTTAGTGGTCGATCTAAATAGTTCGCAGCCTTTGGAAGAAGCACTGAGGGCAGCTGTCGAGCACAGCGGTGCCATTCACGGGATCGTGAATTGCATTGGCTCCGTCTTGTTAAAGCCAGCACATGCAACCTCCGACGAAGAATTTCGACAGGTTCTGGAGACAAATTTGTTTTCGGCTTTCGCCGCGGTTAAAGCGGGAGCTAAGGTACTTCGTGAACGGGGTGGCACGATCGTCCTCTTCGCTTCAGCCGCTGCAGAGATCGGCATTATGAATCACGAGGCCATCGCCGCAGCGAAAGCCGGCGTGATCGGCCTGGCTCGTTCAGCAGCGGCGACATATGCCCCCTACAACATTCGGATCAATGTCATCAGTCCCGGATTGATCCGAACCGAAATGACGCGCCGCATTTGGGAAAATCCAACGACCGTTGCCGCTTCAACTGCCTTGCACGCTCTGGGACGACTTGGCGAACCTGAGCAAGTCGCTTCTTTAGCAGAGTGGTTGCTCGATCCTGAAAATCATTGGATCACCGGGCAAGTCATCGGCATGGATGGCGGCTTGGGGCACGTCTTACCGCGGAAGTGACTGTGTTAACACGAACGCCCGACGCAGCCCCGCCCGTGAGCCGCGTGGAGACGACCTCGGTAACCGTCTTCCAGCCAGCCCTCTGGATGGGGGCGGTTCTCATCGTGAGCGGCGTTCTGCATCTGCTCTGGTTGTTCCTCACCGGTGCCGAATGGGAAGGACCGCTGTCGTTGCGCAAGCCCGGGCTGTTTGGTGTGTCGTCAGGCCTGACGGTGTGGTCGATCGCTTGGGTGCTGACGAAACTGCATCCGTATCGCCTCGATCGGATTTTTGCCAACGCAATTTCCGGCGCTCTGGTGATTGAAGTTGGACTGATCACCGTGCAGCAGTGGCGGGGAGTCCCCTCTCATTTCAACCATTCGACCAAGCTCGACGCGATCATCGAGGGAATCATGCTACTGATGATCCTGCTGGTGACGGCGGGGATTGTATGGCTGACGGCTCGCTCGTGGCACTTGCCGCCGATGGATGGAGCTACTGCGGCTGCGCTTCGTGGCGGGCTATGGCTCCTGACCCTTTCTTGTGGGATTGGAATTGGCATCACAATTCTAGGGGAATGGAATCTCGCTGCAGGAAAACCGCCCGAAGTTTGGGGGCCCGCGGGGGTTTTGAAGTACCCGCATGGGGCTGTGTTGCATGCGATTCAGTTCTTGCCGATTTTCGCCTGGATTCTATGGAAAGTTCGAGTTTCTGACGCCGCTTGGATCGTCTGGTGCGCCGTTGCCTCACAGGTTCTATTCCTTTCGCATGCAATTTGGCAAACCGCGCGCGGAAATGCACGTTTGGAACTTGATTGGATAGGCGGACTACTTTTGATTACGTCTGCGTTGTTGCTAATTTTCGCTGCTATTGCCGGTTTGCAAAGATTTTTGCGAGGTAAAGAGCGTCTTTAGAGGATTGCCGGTTGCGGAGCCTCGCAGGTTTGGCAATTCTTCGCAGTTCAGGGTCCGTCAAGCCAAACCATCGCGACGCCAGCGATGTTAACTGTGCGGCTTTTGGCAACGACCCGAGGTTGCCAGTTGTCGCAAGTTTCCTTGCAGGACCGCGGTTGGCTTGCAACAATTCGTGAATGGCGCTGCTCACGCAAATCGATCAAGCCACGGAGTTGGAACTTCTTCGCGCCCGCGTCGCCGAGTTGGAATCTCTACTCGGTAAGACGCAAGCGGAACGTGTTGCCGATGAAGAGCGCGTACGCTCGCTAATCGACCATTCGACGGAAGCAATCACGATCGTCGATGTCGCGACCGGCCTGTTCATCGAAGCCAATCCGGTCGCAGAAAAAATGTTCGGGCTTTCACGCCACGAAATTTTGCAAAGGCGTCCCAGTGATCTAAGCCCGCCCACGCAACCCAATGGTCCTTCGGATTTACTGGCGCGCGAAAGAATAGCGATCGCTCTGGCGGGGCAACCAATTCAGTTCGATTGGTGGCATCGCAATGGCAAAGGGGAGCGGTTCTTAACCGAAGTTCACCTGGTGCGGCTGCGTTGGGGAGATCAGGATGTCGTACGGGGAGCGATCATCGACATCAGTGCTCGCAAGCAATTGGAGCTTTCGGAACGAGGCCGAAGTCGAGTGTTGGAGGGGATCGCGCGTGGCGAGCCATTGCAGAAGATTCTCGAGGCTTTGACCACAACGATTGAAGAATTGTTGCCGGAAATGATGTGCTCGATTTTACTTCTCGATCCGGGGCAAAACCGGTTGCGAGTCTGTACTGCGCCGAAGCTGCCGGAGTTTTATAGTGCTGCCGTCGATGGGATTTTGATTGGCCCGTCGATAGGCTCGTGTGGCGCTGCAGCCCACAGTGGCCAGCGGGTCATTGCCAGTGATTTACGCATCCATCCCAATTGGAGCAATTTTCAACCAGTAGTCGAGCAAGCCAAGCTGGGGGCTTGTTGGTCGGAGCCAATCGTCTCGTTTAGGGGGAGTGTGCTCGGTACGTTTGCGATGTACTACGCCGAACCAACTGAGCCTGCGGCAGTAGAACTGCGGGCCATTGAAATTGCTTCGCATCTGGCGGCCCTCGCGATCGAACACAGTAACGCCCAGCAGTCGTTGCGTGAGTTGAACGAAACGTTAGAACGCCGCGTCGTCGAGAAAACGAAACACTTGTTGGAGTTCAATCAAAAGCTCGAAACCGCCGACGAACTCATTGCCGCCAATCAAAAAGTTCGCCAGCGCGAAGTCGCTTTGGCACACTCGGAACGTCTGGCCACGATGGGGCAAATGGCGGCGGAATTTGCCCATGAATTGAATCAGCCGCTTTACGCGATTTGCAATTTCTCGGCTGCGACCCAAGAGTGGTTGCACGAACAAGCCCAAGCAGGGAAGAATGTGGCCGAAGTGCAGCGCTGGGTCGAGCAGATCGCTCAACAGTCTCACCGAGCCGGCGAAATGATTCGGCGCGTGTTGCAGTTCGTGCGCAAAGGTAAGCTGAATCGTGAACGGTTGGACCTGAATGCGGTCATTCGAGAGTTAGCGTTGCTACTAAAGTTTGGCATGCGAAACCGGTCGATCCAGGTTGAATTTGAATTAACGCCGGGCCTGGCTCCGGTCGAAGCGGACCGCATGTTAATCGAGCAAGTTTTGGTCAATCTAGTGCGCAATGCGGCCGAGGCGATGGAAGCCACGCCGCCGGAGCAAAGGCGGATCGTGGTGCGTACGTTTCAGGCCGAAGATGGAATGGTGGGGGTGGCAGTCAGCGATCAAGGGCTGGGACTTCGCCAGGAACATATCGACCGGCTCTTCGAGCCTTACTTCACCACGAAGAAGAATGGCAGCGGCATGGGACTACCGATCTGCAGGTCCACGATCGACGCCCATCGTGGTCGGATTTGGGCTGCCAACAACCCCGGCGGAGGTGCCACGTTTCAATTTACTTTGCCGGTGGTTGGGCGTTCGTCTAAACGGCCGAATCGAACTCGTTCGGCAACTTGACCAATCACCCTAGCGGAGCGTTTGCCGGACACTTAAGATCAAACGTTCCACCGTGCTTAGAGAATTTATCTCCTGGACTCGATTTCGAATTTGAATGGGATCGTCGGTAATCAGATTGGCCACCCCCGCGTCGAACAGCGGCCCAACCAAATTGGGATCGTTGACGGTCCAAGCGTGAATGGTGATATTTTTCGCGCGGGCGCGCTCGACGAGCTGTCGATTCGCGAGATTGGACTTTACCATCAGGAAGTTGATGTCGAGCCGCGTGAGGTCACCCAGGGCGGTTGCCGCGATGAAGCCGGTTTCCAGTTGGGGCTCAATTTCACGGACCGTTTGCAGGCTCGAATACGATTGAGAGCAAATCCGGCAGCGATCGACCATGGATGCGGCCTGAATTGCTGCGACCACGCGCTGCGCCAGACGTTCCGCGTCCTGCTTGCCGTGCGGCTTCAATTCGACGTTGAGTTTGATCTTTTGCCCCGCGGTTGAAAGTAATTCGGCGAAGGTTGGGATACGCTCGTTGGCGAACTGGGCACTAAAGATCGAGCCCACGTCTAGCTTTTGAATGTCTGCAAGGGTTGCCTGATCCACGCGAATCTTTCCGCCGCCGACGCGGGCGAGATCCGTATCGTGCATCACCACGAGTTCCTGATCGGCGGTCAGTTGAACGTCGATTTCAGCCCAATCGGCTCGATCCGTGATCGCTTGTTTGAGGGCAGCCAGGGTGTTTTCTGGTGCGTGCGCCGCCCCGGCGCGATGAGCGGTGATTTCGACAGAATTCTCGCTGGGGAGGCTACGCACAACCTGTACGCTCATCACCAGCGCCAAGACGGTTAGTAATACACGGCAATCGCATCTTAATTCCCGGTGAAACTGCGGAGTATGCCTTCCAACGCGTCGGTGGAGAGGCAGGCGCGGTAGCGTTTGCCACGAATATTGTCTTTTAGGGAAGTGTCCACTGACAAAATGGACACGGCCAAAC
>JBGSNR010000098.1:0-33011 GCA_041739545.1 Pirellulaceae bacterium
ACCTTCGCGGCCTGAATCGACGTAAGCTGCCTGAAGTGCAGCAGTTACTGAATCAACGTCCACGCAAGCGATTAAACTATCAAACCCCCGACGAAATCTTCACCGAATACTGCCAGCGGACACTTGTAACTTGACTGCGCCAAATCGGTTTTTATTTATCAGTTGTTCAATGATTGACAAATAATCGATGGCGTGGGAGTCTGGGGAGGTGCTGGCAGGGGACCGATCCCAGGGCTGTTGCTGAACGACTGGACTGCGACTTTGGGTTTCTTGACCCTCGATGTCGCAGCGATCAGGAAGATTGACTCGTGTGCCTGGCTGACCGCAGACCGGCTTCGGCGATGCTGACCTACACTGTTCAGGCTGCGTGCTAGCACAGCATGAATCAAACGACACCCCCCCCACCAGGAGGATTACAGCGCGTTTTCGAAAGCTGATGTTAAGTTGTTTCAAAAGTGCGGCTTGTGACAAATCGAAGGTGTGTAAACCGGTTTCCAAAATTGCCCCAAAGGTACTGCTAGCAGACGGCTGAGGACGTTAGCGGGAGACCTGTTCAGTCATTCCTTAAGACTATTAAAACCAACACGATCCGACCTGTTTTCTTCGCCTGCCTTAACTGCCTGTTGCCAAAAAACAACACGGCGGAGTTTATTTAACCTATTTTTCCGAGACGTTAAATTTTACCCAAGCTGCTTGAATCCGATGCTAGTGTTGTTATGCTAGGAGCGAGCTCCGTGTGGGACGTTGAAGCCCGCAAGACGCATAATTTCTGGGGGAAAAGCGATGTATCGACTGTGGACGAAACAACTTTTGACGGGCATCGTGGCCGTCGCCTTGGCAGGCGGCGCAGCTGAGGCCAATGCAGGCTGGTGGCATCACTCGAGCGGTGGTTCCAGCGGTGGATCGAGCGGCGGATCCTCCGGCGGTTATGCCGGCTGGGGTTCCTCGGGCGGTAGCTCGGGCGGTTCTGTCGCCTGGGGTGGTTCTTCCGGCGGTAGCTGGGGTTCCTCAGGTGGTTCCAGCGGCGGCTCTTCGGGCGGAAGCTCCGGGCACTGGCATAAGAAGCTCCATCGCCACAGGGCATGGGGTTCGTCCGGGGGCTCTTCGGGCGGATCTTCTGGGGGCTCTTCGGGCGGATCTTCTGGTGGTTCCAGCGGCGGTTCGTCGGGCGGAAGCTCGGGGGGCTACAGCACTTATTACGCACCGGTCGAAAGCTACTACGCTCCCGCGGCTCCGGTTGAAGCTCGCGCGTCTTCGAACGAAGGGACGCTCGCCGTCCGCGTGCCTGAAGGGGCCAAGATTTACGTCAACGGCAAGTTGACCAGCACTCCAGGCGATTATCGCAAGTACGTCTCGCGGAATCTGCAAAGCGGCATGGCCTACAACTACGAAGTCCGGGCCGAAGTCGAACTAAATGGCCAGATCGTGACCGAAACGAAGAACGTTTCGCTCTATGCGGGCCAGACCTCGGAAGTTGCTTTCGCTTTCAACAGCGATACCGCTCCGGTGGAAACGGTCCTGACCCTGCATGTTCCTGACAACGCCAAGGTGTATTTGTCGGGTCGTCTGACGAAAGCGACGGGGGATGTCCGCGTCTATCGTTCGACCGCTATGGCCGCTGGCGAAGTGTGGGACGACTACACCGTTCGTATCGAATTTGAGGAAGAAGGCAAGACCGTCAGCCGCGAAGAGAAGATCGTTCTCAAGGGTGGCGACAAGGTTGAAATGGCCTTCGACATGAGCAATCGTCGCTTGGCTGCCCGCTAACGGCAATCGCACGGCCACGGCGATCACCCGATCGCTGATTAAACGCTTACAACCCTCACTGTGGTTCGCCCCAGTGAGGGTTTTGCGTTTCTTGCCGCCTGCGAAGACCTGAGGGATTGCTGTAGAGTTTGCGGCGCGCGGTGGACGATGCCATCGGCGATGAAGGAAAATTCTCCCCTCGTAACCAACTCACCGGCCGTACAGCCGTGGCGTAGTCCGTGGCGCGGTCTCGTGAGCCTGTTCCTGATTTACCATCTGCTGGCGGTCATCGCCCCGCCACTGCATGCGATCACCTATGGTCGGTCCCTGGACCGCTCGCCGCTGACGACGATAGTCCTGGCAGTTGTCCGTCCTTATATGGGGGCGATGTTCCTGGATCATGGCTACGCCTTCTTCGCCCCCGAACCGGGGCCCCTGCATCTGGTGCGGTATAAGGTCGAGTTTGCCGATGATCGCCCGCCTATTGAAGGGCGGTTTCCCAACTTGCAGGAAGAGCGCCCGCGACTGATGTACCATCGCTACTTCATGATGGCGGAGTCGCTGGAGTCAGCCTTCATCCCACCGACCGAACCGCCGAAGCCTGTTCCGCCCCCGGCGAACGACCCGAATCGGCTGAAGCTGCACATCGAGCAAGAGGCCAACTACAACCGGCAATTGAGCCAATGGCAAGTTCGCCGCAGCCAGTACGAGCAATTACGGCGATCGATGATCGATCACTTGGAACACAAGTATCCAGAGGGCACAGCGACGTTGACCCGTGTGCGGCATCGTTTGTTGAGCCCGCCGGAAGTGCAGTACGAGCAGCTCAGATTGGATGATCCAAGCACGTTTATCGACCTTCCCGAAGATGACGCGCCGCAGCCCCTCCCGATGCCGGAGGTGTTGCCATGAGCAGCGCCACGGACCGCACTACGGAAAGTCTGGCGGGTATCACACGCAACTGGTTAGGCCAGTGGTATGCGGCGTGGGAAGAGTTTTGGTTCCTGCCCTCGCAGCCGCACACTTTAGCGCTGATTCGCATTTTTGGCGGCGCGATGCTGTTCTATACGCATCTGGTGTGGTCGTTGCAGTTGACAGAATTTCTTGGACCGCACGCCTGGATCAACAGCCATGCCTCGTTCCTCTTAAATCGAGGGGCCGATGGAAGCAACTACGCGTGGAGCCATTTGTGGCTGAGTGAATCCCCGACCTATATCTGGATCACTCACCTCTTGGCCTTGGCCGTGTTTGCTTGTCTGACGTTGGGTCTGTGGACGCGCTGTGCAGCGATCCTCGCACTCTTCTTTACGATTTCGTATTGTCATCGACTCGTCGGATCACTCTTCGGCCTGGACCAGGTGAATGCGATGCTGGCGATGTACCTTGTCTGCGGACGAAGCGGCGATGCCTGGTCGGTCGACCAATGGCTGCGAGTACGTCGACACGGACCGGCACCGGCTGTTTCCAGTGCCGGCACAACCGTAGTGATTCGGCTCATCCAAATTCACCTGTGCGTCGTTTATCTGTTTGGCGGCATCGCCAAAATGCGCGGCAGCGATTGGTGGGACGGCAGTGCGATGTGGTTCGCGCTCGCCAGTTACGAATACCAGTCACTCGATCTCACCTGGCTGGTACGTTGGCCCTGGATATTGGCCTTGCTCGCCCATCTAACGGTCTTTTGGGAGACATTTTACGTAGCGCTGGTATGGAATCGGCTCACGCGACCCATCGCGCTGGGGATGGCAATGGCAGTCCACGGAGGTATCGCGCTGGCGATGGGGATGAAGACCTTTGGGCTGGCGATGATCATTGCCAACCTCGCGTTCTTGAAACCGTCGGAGAGCCAGGCGATTGTTGGATGGCTCTGTGCACCAGTACGACGTTGGCTCTCCCGTTCGTAAACGGCTCGTTATTGCGCTTAATCGCGGCGAGTTTTTCGCCCCGCGTTGTCGTCCGGGCGACGTTCCTCTTCCACACGATTTCGCCGACCGAACAACCGCCGGCGCGGAGGACGTCCTTGTTCTTCTGGTTCCTCGACCACCTCGTAGCCCAGCAATTCCAGCGTGCTGCGGCGGACAACGCGCCCCTGGTCGTCGGTTTCTTGCGAAGTGTGGCGAACCACCCCGCCGGGCACAGCATCGCTGACCGTTTCCACGGTGACTCGGCTTGACTTTCCTTGAGTAAAGGTCGTCTTCAGCCGCGCGGTCTTGATCTGCTCTCCCAAGACTTCGAAATCTTCGTTGAGAGCCACAACTTCAGTCACGCTTCGGGCGGGCTCCCCGTCGCCGTCCGTCGATGACGACTCGCGTCGCAGGACGTACGGCGAGACCGTTGGTGAATAGAAGATAGTCACGAGTCTCATTTTCGCGCCGTCGACAATCGTGATTTCACGTTTCTCGCAGGTAATCGGATCTCCGCCAATCATCAACACGACCTCCCCGGCACGGCGAAACTCGGCATGCTGGCCGTCCTTCTGTCCGCAATAACCGTGCTGTACTTTCTGGGGTGGTGATTCGAATTGTTTACCTTCCACTTCCACAACCACATCAACCTCCACCGTAAAACCGTCCTTGGTCACATCGCCCAGGGTGGTGATTGTTTCCGTCGTGCTGCGAGTTGTGACGGCTCCCGTTGCATCCAGCGTTTCAGTGACGACGCGGACCCGCTTCCAAGATTCGGGCTGATAGCGTCCCCACGGATGATGTCCCCTGGGAACGCATGGTTCTTCCGCGGCCAGAGATGCCGGCAGGATCAGGCAGGCGCAAGCGGCCAGAAACAGGCGTATAAAAGTCTTCGACACAGACAGGCCAGGGAAATAAAGCCGGGAAACAAGTGCTCGGGCCGACGCCAGCACGAGTGCTGAATTACCCTTCGTTATGGTCTTCATCCGCTTCCAGTGTAACTGGAACTTGGGAGATTCGCGACCGTTTTCCGTGAGCCAGGGCCTGATACAACTCCTGGGCGAAGTCTAGGAATGACGCAAAAACGCCGGCTTGGCGCGGGTAGACTAATTCTGACGATCGAAGCGACATACTCGGCCAGCGTCTACCACAACGAACGCTAGACCTTCTGCCACACCGTGCCCGTCAGATGGGGCGCGAACCCAAGTCGCTTCAGCAGTTCCTGCAGCGGAGTTATTTTTTCGCTGAGGGCCATTTCGATCACCAGCACTTGTTCCTGCTGCAACTCGTAAAGTATCTCTTCCAGGAGGAATTGTAGCTCCACAGAAGTAGATAAGGCTTCCGCCTGAATCAAGCCGGAAGCGTGCGTCCCCTCGCTGCGAGCGAGCGGTTGCACCTCCCACAAGCAGGCCGTCGCAGCGGCACCACCACGACCCGTACGGGGCAATAGATCATACCGCGTTCGGACCACGTGCCCCCAAGTGCAGGCCTCCCACCAATTATCTGTAGGTAGATCGGTCAGGGGAACCGCTTGCCACTTTCGTCGCATCTGCATTTGGTTGCGGTCAACAATCGGCACGAAGTCCAGCAAGCTGCGACGCCAACATTGCCAGGTTTCCCAAGGGGTGAACTTTTCTAATCGCAGCACCTCACTCCACAGCTGATCTCCCTCCAGAACGCCCAACCCGCGCGAGCCACCGTAAAGTCCCAAATAATACGGGTCATGCGGCGGAGCGCTCCCCGCCAGCAGCCTGGTCGCCCCACGACGTCTGAGATAGTCTTCGGCCGCGTTCAGCAATTCCAGGCAGATTTCGCCGCGACGATCGTGGGGGATCGTCATCAACATTGCAATCACGCCAACACTCGGATCGAGTGCTGACCCATCTTCCAAGGCGCCAAAACCTGCGTGCACAAAGCCGACCGGTCGGGCGCCATCGAGCGCCACAATCAACCCTTCGCGCTCGAAATACTGCTTCGAGAAAACGAGCTCCTCCAGCATCGCAGCCGTCATTGGCTGCATGCGTCCCGGCAACGTGGGCTGCTGACGCCAGATTTCCGCCAGCGCCGGCGGATCCCAATTCAGAAAAGGGCGGTAGTGGATCAAGTGAGATGAAGAAACCGACGAAAGGGGCAGAACGTGTAATCAATTTAGAAAATTAGCAGCGCTCCTAACAGGTGGCGCTCGCTTCGCAAAGGTTCGCGAGCCCATTTCTGTACCTATACTCGGCACCCGCCCCGGCAATTAACGCTTGATTCCCTCCGCCAGAAATTGCTGCAAGGTAGGCTGTAGATGCGATAACCCCTGCTCTAACTCTGTAAGCACTTCCGCGACCCCTTCGAATTGCTCCGCCGCCCCCAACTGTTCCAGTTTGTACGCGATCTGAAACAAAGACTCGGCCCCAAAATAGCGCATCGAGCCTTTAATCGTGTGGGCCGCACGATGCAGTTTGGCCGCTTCGCGGGCGGCCAGAGCTTCGTGAATGGCAGCAATGTTGGTGGGGCATTCTTCCAAAAAGGCTTCGACGACAACGTGTAGCAAGTTTTCGTCGTCCTGACAGAACTGCAACGCCTTTTGCCAGTCGACGACGCTCCCGTTTACTTCAGCAGGTTTTGTAATCGTTGTAGCCTCCGATTCAAGAGAACTTTCTTCCGGCGGAGTGGGGATCACAGAAGGAACGGTTGCCGCCATGGTTCCGTGCGCTGATTTGCCGGTTGCGCGCGTGATGGCGTCTAGCAGTTTTGCCTCGCGCAGTGGTTTGGCGACGTAATCGTCCATCCCCGCGTCGAGACAACGCTGGCGATCCTCGGGAAGTGCGTGCGCCGTCATGGCGACAATCGGCAGATGCCCGCCGTGGACTACTTCGTGCTCCCGAATGCGCTTGGTGGCCTGCAAGCCATCAAGCTCAGGCATCTGCACATCCATCAGCACCACATCATAACCCCCGGCAATCGCCTGTTCGACGGCAGCCACGCCGTTGCCGACGACCGTCAAAGAATGGCCATGCAATTCGAGTAAGCCCACAATCAGCCGCTGGTTCACCAGGCTGTCCTCCGCAATCAGCATCCGGAGCGGTTCGGCATCGGGGGTTGTGGAATGATTGGCATGAGCAGAACTGAGAGGAGCAACTTCCCCGGCCAAGACTTGCAGCAAAACCGCCAACAATTCCGACTGCTTAACTGGCTTGGTAAGGACCGCATCGATGGCTAACTCGGCCGCCCGCTGATCTTCAATCACATAACCGGAACTGAGCAGAATCAATTTCGGCCGCCGTTCAGCTGGAACACCTTGCAGCCAATTCGCAAACGAAATCCCATCTTCGTGAGGCATCGAAACGTCTGACAGGATCAATTCAAAAGGACAAGGGCCGGCCGTAGACGCTTGCAAGGTTTCCCGCGCAGCGGCCACGGATTCACAACTATGGGGGACCATTTCCCAACTGCGGAGGATCTCTTCAAAAATCTGCCGATTGACCGGATGATCGTCAACGATCAACACCTGCCGCCCCGAAAGTGCGTGTGGCTCCAATTCTTCCACGATCGGCGGCGGCTCGAGCGTGAGTGGGATGGTGAAAGAAAACGTGGAACCCTTTCCTTCCTCACTAGTGACGGTGATTTCGCCCCCCATCAACTCCACAATGGATTTAACAATCGCGAGCCCTAGCCCCGTGCCGCCGTATTGCCGCGTGGTGGTTGAATCAACTTGCTCGAACGCCTCGAAAACCGCTTGTAGTTTTTGTGGCGGAATTCCAATCCCTGTATCCGAAACCGAAAACTTCAGCCACACCGTATCGATGTGCCGGCGGACCTCTGCCACGCGAATAATCACTTCACCCGCGCGCGTAAACTTCACCGCATTCCCAACCAGATTCACCAGCACCTGCCGGAGCTTTCCTGAATCGCCTCGCAGGTGATCGGCAATCGTCGTGGGAACGTGATAGGCGATCTCCAAAGACTTCTCGTGAGCCTTCAGCGCGAGTGTCTTGACGGCATCCCCCACCAGGTTGCGTAAGCGGAATGATTCCAGATGCAGCCCCTGCTTACCTGCCTCGATCTTCGAGAAGTCTAACACATCATTGATGATGGCGAGCAAAGAATCGGCCGCTTGTTGCACCAGATGCAGATTCTCCCGCTGCTTGGAAGACATCGAGCCTTTCAACACCAATTCCGTCAGCCCGATGATGGCGTTCATCGGGGTGCGAACTTCATGGCTCATGTTTGCGACAAACTGGCTCTTGGCCTGGTTCGCAGCATCGGCAGCTTCTTTGGCGGCATGCAGGGCTCGCTCCGCTTCCTTGCGTTCACTAATGTCGAGGATGAAGCAGACACATTCGGTGCTTGAACCGGTCGAGAGGGTCACGCCGATCAAAATGGGGACGCGCGAACCGTCTTTGCGAAAGTATTCTTTCTCCCAGGGGGCGACCGTGTCGGCATGCTTGAGCATTTCCAGCGCCCGCAAGTCATTCGCCCGGTGCTCGGGAGGAGTCAGCACATCCCAGCGCAGTTTGCCGCGCTGCAGTTCGTCGCGCGTGAAACCGACAATCTTCAGGAACGCATCGTTCGCGTCGACCACCTGCCCATCCAACTGGCAGACCATTACCCCAATCAGGCTCGATTGCAGCAAGCGGCGAAAGCGTGCATCGCTCCGCTTGGCAGCCTCCTCGGCCGACACCCGTTCCGTCACGTCCCAAAACATCCCTTGCGTGCCGATGATCTGACGATTCGCATTTCGCACCGGCGCCTTCAGCACTTGCACGTACAGCTTCTTCCCATCCGACTGCACATGCTCCTCGACCATCTCCAAAGTCTTCCCTTCCTGGATCACCAGGCGGTCATCATTCTGATACTTGATCGCTTGCTCCGGGGGGAACAGATCACGGTCGGTCTTATTAAGGATGTATTCCAGGCTGTGCCCCGTCGTATCGCAAAATCGCTGATTCGCGGCGATGAAGCGGCCTTCGCGATCCTTGCGAAACACGTACAGCGGCAGCGATTCCAGCAGCGACGAATAGGCGGCCTGCGACTCGCGCAGTTCAAGCTCGGCCCGTTCCCGTTGGGTGATATGTTCCAGCACCTCTTCCGGACTCTTGTGGTCGAGCAGTTTCGGAACCGTCGGGATCAAGGCCAGGATGGTTGACCAGGCAACCACGACAAGAATCCACTTGGCCACGACTCCCACGAGTAACGCGTAAGACCAGTGAAAGATCAACGCATCCAACAAATGCACCGCCCCCGCCAACAGCAGGAACACCATGCAGAGCCAGCCCACTGCGGAGAAATGAAAGTTTCGCCGCTTCAGTGCGAAGTAGAAAACCAAGGCCGGTATGACCGCATACGCACCCCAGATTAAGAGGTCCGCGAAGACGTGCAGCGGCGAAAGCAGGGAATCATTCGTCGCTGCGAGCGGCAATCCTTCCGCCAGCCAACGCCAACCGTTAAGCACGGGTTACGTTCCCTTGTGAATAGATTTGAAGAGAGATGAGCGTTGCCTGCCGCCGAAGTCGACATTCAACAACTGTCAGCCTCTCTCTAGCTTGATTGAATGTCAAGCAGTTTAGCTAAACAATCCTGTTACTGGTTCCACAAATTCCCTGGTGACGAACCCGCAACCGGTACGGCAGGCGAACGCAGGTTCCTCCCAGTTTATGGACAGCAATCTTTCTTAACTACGTACGATGGCCCTCCGAGGCCGTCGATTGTGGCCACATCCGCTGCTCAGTGATAAAGAGCGTGGCGGGCTCAAGGTATGTCACCGTAGTGTTTGGAGTTAATCATCTCCAGCTTAACCGTATTGGCATAGAGTGCGCCTCTACGATTCCGTCCACCTGTTCGTCTGCAGTTGACCTATCAATGAATCAGTTCCTTGTTCCATCGCAATCTGCCGCTCGGCCGAAGTGATGGGAAGAAACCAGAGCAATGAAATCGGATCGCCTAGCATCTTCCCCAGTTGAATCGGCGTCACCGCCGGGTGCTGACTGACCAATAGTGCCAACGTGAATTTCGGATTGTCCCAAGAATCACACGGGATTGTGTGTCCTGCCCCCAGCCATGTGTTTTGACGCCAAGGTAATGCTGACTGGCCGCTCAGGTAGCTGGCGAACTTTTTTACGGCCAAGTCGTTCCAATTCTTGGGTAGAACGACACCGAGTTCGACTCGGCGTACCTTTTCCGGTTCTTCGGTGATCATGTCCACGTTCGGTTGTGGTAACAGACTCATTCCCACAGTGACCAGCAGGGTGCAATCCGGCCGCGATATTCTCAGCATCGCTTTGGGAGGCCATTCCCCACCGTCGATGACGTAATAATTGGTGTGCGCACCGGCTTCGCGTTCGATTGCGCCGATCAACGGATCCCGTGTTCGGGGCCAGAATTCTTCGTCGTCCCACAGCGACCAGTAGCGTTCCGCATCCGCGAATCTCTCGTGAAGCACGTTTGACTCATCAAGCTCCCAGGCCAACACCCCTTCACCGATTGCGTCGCGAGCATATCCGGCAAATCCTTTCAATCCACTCCACGGTGGGATAATCGCGATGATCTCTTTCCCTTCATAGAGTGCGGCACCGTTTCCTTCAGGCAGCCAAACCACTCGCAGCATTTCACTCAGCGGCCACAGCCCACCGTCGGGATGTTTGGTTTGCGATGCAGGTTGCATCGGCGGATTGCCCGCCTTCATTCCAGCGACATCAAGTTCAGCGGTGGCTGGAACAAGATTTCTCACCCAGACGGAGCGCATCCCGAATTCTGAATCGGGGGATCCATGAAGATAGAAATGAACGACGCGATCGTCCGCCTCGACGATCGCCTGGATATTCCCAAGTGGGCTCACGCTCTCGATCAGCACGTCGGTCATAAATTTTTACTTTAGTGCTGAGGTCCGAGAAATTCGACTTACCCAAACAACCCCGTAACCGCCTCCGCCTTCACCAATTCGCGTGGCTGATTCAGATGGTTGTAAACGATCGTCTGCGGATCGATGCCGACCGCGTGATAGATGGTCGCCAAAAGCTCAATCGGATGGACTGGCTTTTCCAGCGGGGCCGAGGCCGTTTGATCGCTCTGGCCGTACACCACGCCGCGGCCCGTTCCTGCACCGGCCACGACGGCCGTGTAACAGTAGGGCCAGTGATCGCGGCCGTCGTCGCTGTTGCCGTTGCCGCTGGTGCTCACGCCGCGCTGCGGACTGCGGCCGAATTCGCCCAGAGCCACGACCAGCGTTTCATCGAGCATGCCGCGCTCATCCAGATCGGCGATCAAAGACGAAAGTCCCGAATCGAGCATTGGGGCCGCTTGATTCTTCATCCGATTGGTCAGGCCGACGTGAACATCCCACGAATGATTGTCGCTATTCGCCACTTTGGGCCAAATCACTTCCACCACGCGCGTCCCCGCTTCCACCAATCGTCGGGCGAGCAAACAGCTTTGGCCAAACGTGTTCCGCCCGTACTTTTCGCGTACTTCGTCCTTTTCTCGTTCCAGCGAAAACGCTTCGCGAGCCCGGCCACTGGTGATCAAGCTCAGGGCCGATTCGTAATACTTATCGAGGTCGTACTTCGCGACCGCTTTGTCGATGTCCGGCATGCCGCTGTTAATCAGGTCCCGCAGTTTCGCCCGGCGATCGAGCCGCCCTTCTGAAACTTCCGGCCGCAGGATCAGGTCGTTGACATTGATCCGGTCCATCTTGGTCATATCCATATCGTCCCCGTTGGGGAACAAATAATACGGATCGTAGCCGCGCCCCAGGAAGCCCGCCGTGCCGGACTTGTTGACGACGTTACTCTCCTGTAGCGGCCGAGGCATCATCACGAACGGCAGCATGGGAACTTCCGGCGGCTTGAACTTGATGATGTTCGAGCCAAAGGTCGGAAAGTCTTTCGGCGTCGGCGGTTCGAGCTGACCCGAAGGGCTGACCTTATCGGCCGTGTAGCCGGTATGAATCTGGTAGATGGCGGCCGTGTGGTTGAACAGGCCGACCGGGGTGTAGCTCATCGAGCGGATCAGGGTCAGCTTGTCGGTAATTTGCCCGAACTTGGGAAGCAGTTCGGTAACATCCATGCCGGGAACTTTGCTGCCGGCGCGCTTGAACACGCTCCGCACGTTGTCCGGCACATCGTCCTTGGGATCCCACAGGTCGATATGGCTCGGCCCACCCTGCAGGTAAATCATGATCACGCTTTTGGCTTTGCCAAAGCTAGCCGACTTCTTCTGGTCGTTCCCCTGAGCTGATTGCAGCTTCAGCATGCTCCCGAGCGACGTGCCGAGAATGGCCGATCCCCCCACGCGCAACACATCGCGGCGGGTCACTCCCAGGTTCTTATCGCACACGTCTTTGCCAGGTTGGCCAGGAATACAAAGCATGGTGGGACCTTAGGTGGGAAGGAAGGAGGGACAAACAAGAGGAAGCAGAGGCGCGGTTCGCCCCCGGATCTATCGACCAAATCTGATGATTCAGGTTAACGGTGCTGGCGGGTGAAGTCAACGTTTTGCGCTTCGGACACAGGCAGACTGCAAACTAGCTGGCGAACGGCACACGAAGTTTGACTATCACCATTCTTGACGTCGCAATTCGCCTGACATTATGCACGCGTGTTGCTAGTAACCGGTCCGCACTAAACCCTTTACCACCAACGCCTTCCTGTATTTTTGCAACAAAACACCCGTGTTTTTTTCCGTTTTTGTTGCAAAAATCGGTTTTCCTCGGGAATCGAGCAGGGTTATTGCAACAAAAGCCCGTTTTTGGCGCACTTTGGAGCGAAAGTGTTGTCGACCAACTTTGGAGATTCGCATGCGTCGTTCGGCGCGCTGCCAGCAGACGCTCCGCAACCTTCCATTCTACGCCTGTCTAGTTTGTTGTCAATATGTAGTGAATAATAATTAAAGCATCTCAAACAGCGTGCAGCGGCTGAGGACTCACGTCTCCTGCATGCCGCAAACCGGCGCGGCAGTAATAGTGGACGAGCGGTACAATGCCGCCGATGAAGAATGCCCATGCGAAGGTGAAAAAGACGCAAACGCCGCAACGAGCCGACCTCCCGTCGGATGATTCCGAAACCATGCCTCGCTGGAAACTCTGGGCCGCCGGGAGCAGCGGCGCGCTACTCCTGGCCGCTGCCTTTCCGCCGTTCAATCTAGGCCTGGTCGCCTGGTTCGCTCTGGTGCCGTGGCTCTGGCTCTGCTTGCAGGAAAAACTCCCCGGCAAGCGTCCTTACTTGTCCCTCTGGTCGATCGGCTTCGTCTTTTGGCTCTGGCTGTTGCAAGGCATTCGTCTCGCTCATCCCCTGCTGATCTTTGGCTGGCTGGCACTAAGTGCTTACGTGGCGGTTTACCTGCCACTGTTCATAGGCCTGACTCGGAAAGCAGTCCACGAATGGAAGATTCCGCTCGTGATTGCCGCGCCACTGATCTGGGCTGGGTTGGAAGTCATTCGTGCCCACTTTCTCACCGGCTTTGCGTTAGCACAACTGAGCCATACGCAAGTCGACTTTCTGCCAGTGATTCAAATTGCCTCACTCGGCGGAAGTTACGCCGTGAGTTTTCTGCTGCTCCTCATCCAAGCAGCTTTGATCGACGCGCATTACCGCTTCTGGCAGGACGGCCGACCCTACGCGGCTGCGTGGCGACTGGCAGCAACAGCAGGCATTGCGTCAGCGTCGCTGTATTGGTCTTATTCGACGCTCCTTTCTCAGGGACTTGCGACCGGATTATCGAAGGACGACCAACGCTTGCGCGTCGTCCTCATCCAAGGTTCCCTCGACACGGTCTTCGAGATGTCGGCAGACACGGCCGACCGAACCTTGCGGCACTACGCGGAACTGACGACGGAAGCAAAGAAAAAGCATCCCGAGTTCGATCTGCTTGTCTGGCCTGAATCAAGCTGCCCGATTCCTTACCTGCAAGTCGATCCGGGGTATCAACCCCCGCGGCAGTTCGGCATGTCGGCTGCCGAGTTCGCGGAGCGAGCGGCGGCGTCGAATAAGCAACTGCAAAACCTGCTGCGGGACATCACTGCCCAGGCTGGCGCGCCGGTGCTCTTGGGCAGCACCGTGCTGAAGTATGGCGACGATCAACAGATTCACAGTTACAACGCGGCCTTGTGGACTGACGCGAAAGGTGAAATCCAAGGGCAGTATCACAAGATGCATCCCGTGATGTTCGGCGAATACATTCCGTTTGCCGACTTGCTGCCGTTTCTGTATCAGATCACGCCGATGAGCGGCGGCCTGACTCCCGGCAAGCAGGCCGAGACGCTGGAAGTGAACGGCTTTCGTCTTGCACCGAGCATTTGCTTTGAAAGCACCGTCCCCCATTTGCTGAGTTCGCAAGTCGCGGACTTAAACAAGCGCGGCGAAGAGCCGGACGTTTTGGTAAACATCACCAACGACGGTTGGTTTTGGGGCTCGAGCATTCTCGATCATCATCTGCGGTGCGCAATCTTCCGCGCGGTGGAACTGCGCAAGCCGATGCTGGTCGCAGCCAATACGGGCTTCTCGGTTTACGTCGATGGCAACGGCCAAATTCGCCAGCTTGGTCCGCGACGCGAACCGGCGATCTTGTTCACGGAAGTCCGGCGCGATGGTCGCACTGCCGGAGCAGGGCTGGAAATTCTTGGCTGGCTCTTTAGCGTATTGCCGTTAGCACTTCTGCTCCACCCAATCTATCGCTGGGGAAGAGGACTCCTTGTTCCCACGCGAGATCTGCCTCGCACGCCCTAGTGCCGGGCAAGCTTTGCTGAATTAGATAGTTTGCCACTGCTTCCGCTGGCAGCGGTTTGGCAAAATAGTATCCCTGCCCGAACTCGCAGCCCACTCTGCGAAGTGCCGCCAGCTGCTCCGCGGTTTCGATGCCTTCCGCGACCGTCTGCAAGCCAAGATTCTGCGCCAGCCTGGTGACTGCTTGAACGACGGCGGAACAATTTTTCACCCGCCCCAGATTCGTAATAAACGTGCGATCAATCTTGAGGACGTCAATCGGCAGTTCTTGCAAACAGGCGAGGGAAGAATGCCCGGTTCCAAAGTCATCCAGGTCGATCTTTACTCCCAGTTGTCTCAGTTCACGCAGCGTGGCAGCCGCGACTTGCGGGCTGTGCATCATCTCGCTTTCGGTAATTTCCAGGTGGAGGCACTCCGGGGCCAGGCGGTACTTGTTCAAAACGAAAGCGACCTGCGATACCAGTTCACGCAGGAGCAATTGCTTGCGCGAAAGATTGACATGGATGCAGGCCGGCGCAAGACCTCCCAGCGAACGCTGCCACCCTGCGAAATCGCGACAGGCTCGATCGAGCACCCAGGCACCAAGCGGAACAATCAGCCCGGTTTCTTCCGCAATCGGGAGAAAATCGGCAGGCTCGATGGTCCCCAAGCGCGGATGCTTCATGCGCACCAAAGCCTCGAAGGCGGTAGAACGTCCGGTTGCCAAGGAGAGGATCGGTTGATAATCGACCAGCAAGTCTTCCTTTGCGAGCGCGATCCGCAGTTCACTTTCCATGCTGATTCGATGTTTGGCCTTTAGCAGCATCGCCGACTCAAACAGCACACACCGTCCTTTGCCGGCTGCTTTGGCCTCTTGCAGGGCGAGATCGACATCGCGCAAAACAGCCTCCGAGGTTGTGTGCGACTGGGCGCTAGTCACCACGCCGATGCTAGCGGTGATGCTGACATCCCGTCCGTTCAAGCGATAGGGTTCCGAGGCTTTATCCAGGATTTGTTCTGCCAGTTCCCAGGCATCTTGAAGGAATAGCAAGCCTTCCAGCAGTACCAGAAACTCGTCTCCCCCCAGCCGGGCCGCGGTGGCTCTTTCGGCAGCTGCCGCGTCTCCCGCGGCATCGCGGAGCAATTTTTGCAATCGCTGGGCGAGTTGCTGCAGCAGTTGATCCCCAACGTCGTGTCCCAAGTGATCGTTCACGAGTTTGAAACGATCGATATTCAAACTGAGCAGGGCGTAGTTCCGCTGTGAGTTCTGGGCGATCGCGGTTTGAATGCGGTCCCGAATCGAAACCCGATTCGGCAGCCCCGTGAGTTCGTCGTGCAGTGTCAGATGCTCCAATTCCCCCTGCAGCTTGTTCCGATCCAGCAAAGCGCAAGTTCGCGCCCGCAACTCGGGAGCGCAGAAGGGCTTGCGAATGTAATCGTTCGCCCCAGCCTCAAAGCATTCCGTCAACAAGTGATGACTATCGCTCCCCGTAATAAAAATTACGGGAATGGACTCGGTTAAACAGTCGCCGCGCAAAGCTTTCAGAACTTCGATCCCATTCAGGCCAGGCAAATCGTAGTCCAGCAGGATCAAGTTGGGACGTGCGCGCCGCGCAATCGCCAAAGCGTTATTTCCTTCGTAGGCGGAGATGATTTCGATTTCGGCAGAGCCGAAGATGCCGGCAATCAAGCCCTGAATATCGGCATCATCATCAATGAGCAGAATCCGGCGACTGCGATCCAACTTGGTCATGGTTTTCATAGCGTGGGCTCGAGTCCTGAGGAAAACGAGTCAATCCGTGAAATCAGGCTTGAATCAGCGCCGCCATCTGGCAGGAATGGGGCAGGCGTGAATAGCGGATTGGAGTTTGCCGGCAAATCCGCGGTGGCGTTTTGCGAATTCAGCCAGCGCCGGACCGTGGCAATCAAGGCCACTCTGTCGATGGGCTTACTGGCATAGTCATTGCAGCCGGCACGCAAACACTTTTCACGATCATCGGACATGGCATGGGCCGTGAGGGCGATGATCGGCAGCGAACTGCCGGCCGCACGCAGCGTCTTGGCCAGCGTGTATCCATCCATTTCGGGCATCTGCATGTCGGTCAGCAACAGGTTGAAGGGCCGACCCTGAGAGATCGCGGACTGAAGTTTCTCTAACGCGACCAGACCGTTCTCGGCAATTTCAATTTCAGCGCCGGCTTTGGCCAGCAAGAATGAAATGAGCCGCTGATTGTCTTCGCCGTCTTCGGCCAACAAGATTCTTCCCGACAGTGGGCGAGTTTTTTCTTGATCCAGGTCCGCGGGTTTAGCGCGGTCGGCTTGCAGGCAGTGCACCATTCGGCAATGGGGGGCCGGAACGAGTGGCAGTTCCAAAACGAAGCGCGAGCCTTGAGCGACCTGGGAGTATTCCAGCCGGACATCGCCCCCCATCAATCGCGCCAGTCGCCGACTGATCGTTAAACCCAGTCCCGTGCCGCCATGTTTGCGCGTGACCGAATTGTCGGCTTGAGTGAAAGGACTAAAGAGCGCGCTGGATTGTTCCGGCGTCATGCCCGGCCCGGTATCTTCCACCGCGATCAGCAGGCGGTCTTCCACCTTCTTACGTTCGACTCGCACCTGAATGGTGATCGATCCTTCTTTGGTGAACTTTTCAGCATTGCCGACCAGGTTCATTAAGATCTGCCGGAGCCGAGTCGGATCGCTAATGATCAGATCGGGGACCGGTGTCTCCAATTGCGTTTGCAGCACGACTCCCTTGCTAGAAATCCGGGGTCGCATCAGGCTATCGACTTCGGCCAAAACCTGGGTCAGTTGCGTCTCGATCAGCTCGGTAGTAAGTTTGCCGGCCTCGATTTTGGAGAGGTCGAGAATGTCGTTGATGACCACCAATAGGTGCTCACCGGCTCGGCGGATGGTATCGATCGATTGAATCCGCTTCGGCGGAGCCTGTTCGGTGATGGCATCGTCGCGGAGCAAATCGCAGTATCCCAAAATGGCTGTCAGGGGGGTGCGAATTTCATGGCTCATGTTGGCTAAGAATTCGCTTTTGATTCGGCTGGCGACCTCGGCAGATTCCCGAGCTTTGCTCAGTTCGGTGTTCGTCGACTGCAAGCGCCTTTCGGCCAGCTTGAGGGCCGTGATGTTCAGGTGGGAGATGACTGCAAAGCGTTCCCCTCCCTGCGAGAAGCCCCGAATGGAACATAGAAACCAGCGCTGTTCTTTCGGTGAATGACAGGCATATTCAATCGGAGGAGGTTCGGCACTTCCTGCCAGAACCGCGCGAATCGCAGCGGCAGCAGCAGCGGCCTCAGAACACTTTGCCGCCGCTCGATCGCAGGCCGCCAGATAATCGACTCCGTCGAGCACATCGGACCGTAAGCCACCATTCTTGGCTGCAAATTCACTCCACGCGCGATTGTACGACCGAACTTTGGCATCGCTGCCCAGAACGACCGTATGCGCATCCAAGGAGTCAATGACCGAACGCAGAAACTGTTCAGCACTATGAGCTTGATTCTCGGCCCACTTTCTGACGGTGATATCGGTGTGGATGGAGACGAACTTCTCCGTCTTGCCGTCGATTCCTTTCACGGGGGCGATGATGCTATCGACCCAATACAGTTCGCCGTTCTTTGCCAGGTTGCAAATCTCACCGCGCCACGGATAGCCAGACGAAATGGTCTGCCACATCTCGGCCCAGAATGTTTGCGGATGTTCTCCCGATTTCAGAAGGGCATGATCCTTGCCGATCAGTTCTTCCCGCGAGTAGCCACTGATGGCGCAGAAGGCATCGCTGACACTGATGATCCGGCCGCGTGCATCAGCGACCGAGACGATCGCGTGCTCATTAAGCGTAGCTCGCAGGGCTTCCGTTTCACGCTGCGCCGCTTCGGCCAACGCTTGAGCGGCGCTCGGTTCGCAGGGTCGCGGCGGAATGGGCACGGCAACTTGCATGGGGGAAGAACCCAATGGCTCGATCTTGTCTGCAGTCGTTTCGAGCGGCGCTCCAGCAGACATATTGTGTTGACTCCGTGGCGACAATCGCCCAGCTAGTGGCTTACAATTAATGAATTCTAAAACAATTCTCTCTCAGCTTCACTTCGGGAACCCAACTTACGGCTGTGGCGATTCCACGATTCCTACCTCCACGAAAATCGGCCCAAGATCGGAATCAAAGGGAATCACAAAGGGAGGTGAACCCGAGGGAAATCCGATCGAATGAGATTTCCCACAAATAACCGTCGGCAGCCCGATGCTCAGTTGGTAGTCGGCCAGTTGCGTCTTCGCTGAGCCGGCAATCATGTTGGTTAGTTCCCCCATCGCATCGACGACTTCATCCTTAACTTCGTCAACCTCCAGGCCGAGCATCGTGGCAGTCGCGCGAATGGCAGTGTCATGTCCCACACTGACAATCACCATGCCCTGCAGCTTGCCACACAGCCCGATGAGCCCGCTGACCTCCAGCGTGGGCGAATGGCTGTGCTTGAGCCCCAGTGGGCCACGTTTGAGGGTGGTCCCCAGCATGGTCTGAAAGACGCTTTGCGTGGCAGAAACGAAGGGATTAATAAATTCAGCACGCATGGAAACGTCTCCTGAATAATGGGGACCGCATAACGTTAGGTGGAGGCAAAGCTGGTGAGCTTTTCTCGGAGCGCGTCTGCGGAAAAGGGCTTGATCAAGTAGCCCGAAATGCCGGCCTGGATCGCTTCGATCACGCGAGTCTTTTCCCCTTCGGTCGTGACCATCAAGATCGGCACCTTAGAGCCGGTCGCGCGAATGTCGCGTGTCAACTCAAGCCCCGACTTGTTGGGCATGTTCCAATCGGTCATTACCAGTTGAAAAGAATCCTGCTGGAACGCAGCCAGCCCTTCATTGCCGTCGGCAGCCTCGACGACATCGTTGAAGCCAACAGCGTTCAGCGAACGTGTGATGATTTTCCGCATCGTCCCCGAATCATCGACCACTAAGACTTTGTTACTCATGGGCTCACCTTTCGGAATAGAAGTGTCGCGGTCGTGAACAAGCTTTGTGCTCTGGCTCGTTCCACGCCTAGGTTTCAAGTACACAAGACTAGGTTGTGATCGCAGGCTCTTGGCTGGCATCCCCCTATACATTTCCGCACGTGCGTTTGTCTTGAGGTTCCAGCAGCGGTGTGCCGGGGTAACAATTGCTGCGGCGTTGAATGTGCGACTGTGCAAGTTGCACGAAGAAGGGTTCGGGGCCGCAGGAGCATCTGCAGGCGCACGCAAAGATGCAAGGGGTATCGCGCGACAGTTAGAGTTTGCCTACCGACGAGTGGGGAACTCTCGGGGGCCGCTTCTCAGTTCGCTGATCTTACTTCGCAATTTTTTCATACAAACGAACCCGGAGCGAGCCACTTTCCGAGCGCAGCACCAGGTCCTCGATAAGCTGCGCGTCATGCACTTGCAAACCAAATTCCCGGCCGGCAACGATCGTGGGCAAGGAGAGAAAGGAGGGCCCGGGCAGCACACTCTTCAGATTCCCGCCGACCATGTTGGCGAGTTCCGCGGCCACGTCTTGTCGATCGTCGGCCGTGACCTCTTCCGGCGCAATATTCAGCATCGCCACGGCCGATCTAGTCGCAATTTCAGGTGATAATGACAGCACAACACTCCCCGTCCATTGGCCGGCAATTTGCACTGTGGCCAAGAGCGATTCTGCATCGGCAGGGGGGGGTTCTTCGACACGAAACAGGTCGTCATTCAACATGCTGGAGAAGATCGTTGCGACAATCTGCTCAATCATGCTGGCATAGGTGGTATCCATAATGATCTTCCTCGAACACTAGTTTTTGAGACGGTAAAAGACGCTGTTCTTGATCTGCACTCGTTCGAACGACGCATCCAGCCCCATCGTCGTCTCGGCTCCCCCTAGAAACAGAACTCCATCCGGAGCCATGATTTTGCGAACCTTTTGCAAAATCTGTTTCTTCGTTTCAGGCGAGAAGTAGATCAGCACGTTTCGCAAGAATACAATGTCCATCGTCGGGAGCGTCGGCCAACGCTCAATCAGGTTGAGCTTAGAAAAGCTGGCCATCGCACGAACTTGCGGAGCGAGCACCCACTGCATTCCATCGCGAAGGAAGTATTTGGCGAGGAGCTTGGCCGGCAAGCCACGATTCATTTCAACTTGCGAGAACCTCGCCGCGCGGGCTTTCTCCAGCACTTCGTCGGACAGATCGGTGCCAATGATTTGTACTTTCCAACTGGCTAGTTCCGGAAACTGTTCGCACAAGAGCATCGCGATTGAGTACGCCTCTTGTCCGGTCGAACAGGCGGCCGACCAAATGTTGAGCGCCCGCTTGCCGGCACGTGATTTCAACATTTCAGGCACAATCGGGGCCGTGAGCGCTTCAAACGGATGACTATCCCGATAGAAGCTGGTTTCGTTCGTCGTCATCGCTTCGACCACCTGCTGCTGCACTTCGGCCTTGGGGGTCGTCTGCAGGTTACGGATCATGTCGGTCGTCGAGGGGAATCCGTAACGGCGCGCGATCGGATTCAGCCGAGCCTCAATTAGATAGGCCTTAGCGGCATCCAATTCAATTGCCGATCGTTGTCGCACCAGCGTGCAGATATACGAGATCGCGTCTGAGGTTAGTGCTGCGGTGGTCATGAAAGTCCTCCCATGCTGACAGCGGTCCTGCGTGCTACAGCAACCTGCCGCACGAGCTCGTCTGGAATGAATGACAGCGCCAGCGTGTGAAGCGCTAATCCCGCTTCGACCACGGAACGTGGCATGCCCCAAACGACAGATGTTTTTTCGTCTTGCGCCACAATCGCGCCGCCAGCATGCACGATTTCTTCGGAACCACGTAAGCCGTCGTGTCCCATGCCGGTCAGAATCAGTCCTAAGCAACCAGGGCCAAAAATTTTCGCGGCAGAGCGAAACAGAACATCCACCGAGGGGCGACAAGAGTTCTCAGACGGCCCTTGCTGGATGACCGTGGTGATCGTCGCCCCCTGGCGTTGAAGTTCAAGATGGAAATCCCCCGGCGCGATCAATACCTGGCCAGGCCTCAGGATTTCGCCCCCAGAGGCTTCGTTCACGTCCAACTCGCATCCCTGACTGAGTCGATTGGCCAGATGGCGAGTAAATACGGGTGGCATGTGCTGGACGACCACAATCGGCACCGGAAAACTGGCGGGAAGTTTGGCCAGCACGCTGGCCAAAGCTTGTGGGCCACCCGTTGAGGAACCGATCACCACCACATCGCGACGCTGCGGCAAGCGCTTGAGCACACCACCCGTGGGACGCCTGGCGAGGCTTGGGACCGAGGTCGTCGTGGAGGGTGAATTCAGCGTTGCACAGAGCGCTTTGATGCGCGGGATCAGTTGCTCTTTCACACTTTGAATGCCGGCCGCCACGCTCCCCACATTTGCTGGCTTGGTGACATAGTCGGTTGCTCCGCGGGCCAAGGCTTCGAGCGTTGCCCCTGCACCCCGTTCCGTCAACGTGCTGAACATGATGACGGGGAGCTTGGGATAGGCCTTGCGCAATTCAGGTAGCGTCGACAATCCGTCGAGCTCAGGCATTTCAATATCGAGCGTGACGATATCGGGATTCACCTGCGGCAGCTTCGCCAGCGCGATCCGGCCATTGGGAGCAGTCCCCGCCAGTTCGAGATCTGGATCTTGACTGAGAACTTCAGTCAGCAGCCGTCGAATCACGACCGAGTCGTCGACGACAAGTACGCGTATCTTTTTCATCTTACTGGACCACCCCGATCAAGCGCAACTTGTCGACGAGTCCCTCTTTTTGAAACGGCTTCATCAGGTACTCATCGACCCCTGCGCTCAGCGCTCGGAGCATCTGATCGGTTTCGATTTCCGTGGTAACCATCAAGACGGCCAGGCCAGCGTAGCGCGGCTCGCTACGAACGGCCTTAACGAACTCCAGGCCATCCATCTCGGGCATGTTCCAGTCGACCAGAACGAGATCTGGCAGCGCGCCCGATTGCAGACGCTCTAAGGCTTCGCGCCCATTGCAGGCATCGGAGGTTTCAAAGCCAAGCTCCTTGAGGATGTCGGATTCGATCCGACGGATTGGCCTGGAATCATCCACGATTAAGGCACGCATAGACTGTTTCTCCTCAACTTCGCCTGACAAGTTCTTGCCGATAAAAGGCTTCCGCAACTGCTTCCACGAATCGTCTTAGTAAAAGTAAGACGTAGTTCGAGGTCGGCTTTGGTAAACCTTGACGGCTGCGGAAATGTGTACCTGCCCAACGGGGCGAATATGTCGAAAGTGAAGACGACCCCTCGACCTGAACCGCTTGTGGTTCCAGCGCTGCGGCAAATCTTCGCAAGTCGCTGCAGATTGCCTGGAGCGGCCGAGTTCTTGCTCGCTCAGCTTCATGGGGGTCCGTCTGTCTTTGGTAACTCCTACAACCGTGAGCCGCCGGTGATAACAAGCAGTGCCAGCCGATTGGGAACCTATCTGGGGCTCGCCAAAGATGCCTGGCAACTGAAGTGGAGCTCGTCAGACAAGGTTCGCGAACATGCGCGAAAACATCTGCTGGAACGACTGGGACGATTGCGCAGTTTGCCGCAGAAGCTCGGCCAGATGATTGGCTTTTCGCACGCGCAGGGTGAAGCGGCGGACGATTTTTCCAAATTAGAGGAAGGGGGGGAACCGTTACCCCTGGCAACGATTCAGCCAATCTTGGAATCGGAATGGCGTCGACCTTTGTCGCAAATCGTGCGCGAAATCTCGCCGCAAGCGAACGCTGCCTCGTTGGGACAGGTGCATCGCGCGACCTTGCACGATGGCCGGGAAGTTGCGATCAAAGTGCAATACCCGGGAATGCGTGAGGCCATACTTTTTGATCTGAAGATGCTTGGCTGGCTTAGTGTGCCGCTCGGCAATTTGCAGCGAGGGTTCGATCTCGACGGTTACCGCGCTACGATCTTGAGCGATCTGGAGCGGGAACTGGACTATCGCCAAGAAGCTGCTTTTCAACGAGAATTTTCAGCCTGGGGGGCGAGTAGCGATTTTCTGATCGTCCCCCAAGTGATTGACGAACTGAGCACCGCGAAGGTGCTGGTCAGCCGGTGGGAAGAAGGGGATCATTGGCGCGAAGTGCAGCAGTCGTGGTCACCAGCAGAACAACAATCCCTGGGGCGGAAACTGGTGGAGTTCTTCCATGAAGGGCTCTTTGGCCGCGGAATTCTGCATGCAGACCTGCACCCAGGCAATGTGCGGTTTTTGCGATCTGGCGAACAAGTCCGGCTATTGCTCTACGATTTCGGCTGCGTTTATCGGCCGAGCGAAACCGATCGCCTCGCGCTGTTGCGCCTCATTCGTACCACCTGTCAACATGACGAATCCCCCTACGCACTGTTTCGTTTGCTGGGCTTTCGGGAGGATTTCTTGCGCGCTCTCGATCGAAAATTGCCGGCCCTGTGCAAGGTTCTGTTTGAACCCTACTCGGCTGATTGCGCTTACGACATTCGCGACTGGCGTTTGGGGGAGCGTGTGTCGGATGTTCTGGGAGAAGACCGCTGGAACTTTCGGATGGCAGGCCCACCGGAGCTGATTTTTCTGATGCGCGCGTTTCACGCGCTCATTTATTACTTGGAAGGCTTGCAGGCGTGCACGTCGTGGAGCCATGTAATTCGCCCGCTACTGAAGCGATATGCCGACGATATGCAGAACCTGCAACTGCCGAAGTCAGAGCACGTTGCACAATCCTTCGCGGGCTTGGCCGAATGGCTGAGGATTCGCGTGACCGACGACGGCGCCACGAAGGTGCAAATCACTTATCGGGCGTCGGCCATTGACGACCTGGAAACGTTGATCGACAAGGATTTGCAAGAGCGCTTGCTAAAGCAGGGCATTCAGATCAAAGAATTGGTTAGCAGCGTTCGCCGCCGATGTTACGCGCCGGGCGACGTCTTCCGCCTGGTGGAAGGAAGTAAAGAAGTGGCGGTTTGGCTGGAGTAGTTCCGCCAAGTGAATTAACTCTGGGCCAACAAAAACGCCTTGCGGTGATGAATCCAGCCGCAAGGCGTTATTTGCTTTTCGATTTTTACAGGCGAATCAGGTTCGCTGCAGAACGTGTCGCTCTAGTGTGCTTTACCCTGAGCGGCTCCCAGTTGCTGCAACTCACTTGCCATGCGAGCTAGTTCGCCGGCCGCTTGTTGGCAGTTGGTGGCGCCCTGCGTTGTGTTCTGAGCCGCTTGAGCCACCGACGTGATGTTCTGGGCGATCTCCGAAGTCCCCTTGGCGGCTTCGGCAACGTTCCGGCTCATCTCGGTGGCGGTCGCGGTCTGCTCTTCAACCGCACTGGCGATCGTGTTGGAGATGTCGTTGATTTGAGCAATGACCTCGCCAATTTTCTTAATCGATTCCACCGCGCCGCTCGTGTCCCCTTGAATGGCTTCGATCTTGCGGCTGATGTCTTCGGTCGCCTTCGCGGTTTCCTTGGCCAATTCTTTGACTTCATTGGCGACGACCGCAAACCCCTTGCCAGCTTCACCAGCTCGGGCCGCTTCAATCGTGGCATTAAGGGCCAGCAGATTGGTTTGCTCGGCAATCGACGTGATCACTTTAATCACCTTGCCGATCTCGGCACTGCTGTCTCCCAACTTTGCGATCGTGCTGTTGGCCGTGGCTGCGGTGGTGACCGCTTGCTGAGCTACGCGTGCCGAATCGCTTGCGTTCCGGGCGATCTCGCGAATCGCGGCATTCATTTCTTCCACGCCCGTGGAGACCGTCTGCACGTTTACGCTCACTTGCTCCGACGCTGCCGAGACCACATTGGCTTGTGCCGCCGTTTCTTCTGCATTCGCAGCCATTTGCGTGCTGACGGCCGTTAATTCCTCGGCCGAAGAAGCCAAGGTATTGGCGCTCAGGTTGACCTGCTCCAGGATCTGGGCCATTTCCCGTGCTTTCTGCGCTTCACGTTCGGCGTTTTCCCGAACATCCTTTTCCATCTTCACCCGTTGCGTGACGACCTCCCACGTGACCATGGGCCCTAGATAATTCCCATTGTCGTCCGAAATCCCACTGACGACCAATTCCGCGGTCTCTGGTCCGATTTGAATCTGAGTTTTAATTGGAAAATTCTTTTGGTTCGAAAGCACGTTCCGCTGGTGGGCCGGGTTCTTGTGAAACTGATCGATGCTGCTGCCGACGACCTTCTCGACCGGAATCGGGAGATATTGCTGGAGAGTCCGCAGCGTATTTATCGAGGCCGGATTGGCATAAACGATGTTGAGGTTCTTGTCAGCGAGGAGGAAGTTGCTGGGGCTGCTTTCCACCATCGGCTTGAAGGTTTTGGAAGCTTTCAACGCCGCCTCGCGGGCGATCGCCATCTCGGAAATGTCGCTGGCAAATTTCACAACTTTGACAAGTTTTCCGGAAGAATCAGCGATCGGATTGTACGAAGCCTGGATCACCACCAGCTTCCCACTTTTTGAGATGCGGTTGTATTCACCAGGCAGTCCCTCGCCGCGCTGCAGCCTTGCCCAGAACTCACGGTACTCGGCCGAATTGCGTTCGCTCTCCCCCACAAACATGCTGTGATGCCTTCCCTTAATTTCGTCGAGAGTGTAGCCCAACGTCTTGAGGAAGTTATCATTAGCGCTGACAATCGTACCGTCCATCAGAAATTCGATAACGGCTTGAGAGCGGCTGATCGCTTGAATCTTCTCGGAATAGTCGGCATTCTCCAACGCAGACTTCGTAATATCATTCGCAAACTTCACGACCTTCACCAGTTTGCCGGTTTCGTCAGCGATTGGATTATAAGAGGCTTGGATGATGACCAGCTTGCCACCTTTACCAATGCGGCGATATTCACCTGGCTGATTCTCACCGCGGGAAAGGCGACTCCAGAACTCTCGGTATTCGGGGGAGTGGCGGACCGAGTCCTCTACGAACATGCTGTGATGTCGGCCGACGATCTCGTCGATTGTGTAGCCCAAGGTGTTGAGAAAATTATCGTTGGCAGAGATGATCGTGCCCTCGAGGTTAAATTCGATGACTGCCTGCGATTTGCCAATCGCGGCCAAAATGTTCGTGATTTCCACGAATTTGGCTTTATCGATTGAGTTCTGCTTCGGGCTGCCGGTCTTTTTCGGGCTATTCTTCGAACTAGCAGTCTTTTTCTGGCGGGTTACGGTTGCGGTCATTCTGGTGTCTCCAAGTCGTGAATTTTTAGGGGTGCGTAATTTTTAAGTGGCAAGGAATGTTGAGGCGAGATCAACCGGCAATTCGTCCCTCCTGTGCAGGAGGCAGATCGCTTTCGGCCAAAGCGCGGCTAGTATCCAGGACTAGCAATAACTGGTCGGGCAATTTGTAGGCCCCCCGGATCAAGCCCCGTACGGCCGCGCGTACCGTCGACGGCGGAAGCTCAAACAAGTTGTCGGGAACTTCCAAGACATCTCCGATGCGGTCGACCAGCAGGCTGACCGCGTTTTCACCGTCGCGAACGACAACGTTCATAGGCAACGCGTCAGTTGCTCGTGGAGGAATTTGCAACCAACAACGCATGTCAATCGCCGTCACAATCTGACCGCGCAGATTGATCAGCCCGCGGATCGCCTGGGGTGCCAACGGCACCCGTGTCATTGCCTGATAGCGAATGACCTCTTGAACCTGTTGCACGTCGATCCCCAAAAACAGGTTCTCGACATAAAAGGTGCAGAATTGTTTGGTGTGGTTACTCATCGTTGACTCCCGGAAGAAAAGAGCTTGTCTGCCACACGCCGCGTGTCGCAGCGGGCCAAGGTTCGCAGATTGAGCAGGTCGGTGACCCGCTGTTGAATGATCGCGGTCCCCAGCAGTTGGCCGTTTTGGTCTTGTTCTGCCGCGGGGCGATACTCGGTTTCGACGATGTCGACAATGCGATCCACCACGAACCCGCAATGATGATTTTCCTCGGCATACACAATGATCTGCAGATCCTGAGGTGGTGGACCACTCGATTCGGCAGCGCCAAAGACATCACTCAGCCGGACGAGAGGCAAAATCGCGCCGCGATATTGAATCACTTCGCGACCGTTCGCAAACTCGATCGACGTGGAGGAAACTTTTTCAAGCCGCGCCACCATGGAAGTGGGCAATGCGAAGCGCCGCGAATCCCCCAGATCGACCACCAGCAGCGCTTGGGTTGGTTGTCCCTGCTGAGTGGTATCCCCTCCACAGCCAGCCAGTGTTTGCTCGGGAAGTTCCGCAGCCAGGCCCGAGGCGATTGCCAGGCCAAGCACGTCCAGAATCAATGCGACCGTGCCATCCCCCATGATCGTCGTGCCGGCATACTCACCCAGACCTTTCAACTGTCGGCTGAGGGGTTTTACCACAATTTCTTCGGTGTCGTTGACCTTGTCGACAACCAGCCCGTACTGCCGATCGTTGGCACGCAAGACGACGATATTCACGGCCTCTTCCGAGGCGATCAGTTTTGTACCAGCATCGGACGGAGCAAGTTGCAGTTGCTCCGAGAGATTCACGAGCGGCAGGAGCTTTCCGCGTAGGCGATGCACGGGTGCTCCGTGGACATACTCGATGCCGCGCTGTACTTCGGCTCCTTCCAGACGAACCAATTCGAGCAGGCTCACTTGGGGAATCGCGTACCGCTCGCCGCAGGTGGTCACAATTAGCGCGGGGATGATCGCCAGGGTCAGCGGGATCTTGATCTTGATCGTCGTCCCTTGTCCTGCTCTGGTTTGCAGGTCGATCGTTCCACCAATCCGTTCGATATTGGTTTTGACGACATCCATCCCCACGCCGCGTCCCGACACACTGGTGACTTTTTCAGCCGTCGAGAAGCCCGGCAAAAGAATGAGCTGGGCGGCCTCCCGTTCCGACATGCGACTGGCCTGATCGGCGCTTACCAATCCACGCTCGACGGCCTTGGCTCGAATGCGGCCGATGTTGAGCCCCGCACCGTCATCCTTAATCTCAATGTTGACCTGGCCCCCTTCGTGATAGGCCCGCAGTAGCAACCGACCTTCTTCCGGCTTACCGGCAGCACGGCGGGTTTCGGGAGTTTCAATGCCGTGATCGACGGAGTTACGCACTAGGTGGGTCAGCGGATCTTTAATTGCTTCGACGATCGTTTTGTCGAGTTCGGTTTCTTTCCCTTCCATCTCGATCCGCACTTGCTTCCCAAGTTGCGAGGATAAGTCTCGCACCACGCGCGGAAACTTGCTCCAGACATTGCCGATCGGCTGCATCCGCGTCTTCATCACGCTTTCTTGCAGTTCGGTTGTGATCAGGTTCAGCCGCTGGGCCGTGCTGATAAATTCGGCGTCGTTCATGCCGATCGTGCGCTGCAAGATCTGATTGCGCGCTAGAACCAGCTCCCCGACGCGCGTCATTAGTTTGTCGAGCAACCCCACATCGACACGAATGTTTCCTTCGGGCGGGCTGCTGGTGCGGGCGTTCTCTTGAGTCTTGAGTGCCGAGACGACGTCGTCTGATTTGGCGACTCCGGTATCGACGAGAATCTCTCCAAAGCGGCGCGAGTCCCCTTGATCTTGCCGAGTCAGTACCGCCTTCAACTCGTGTTCGCTGATGGAACCCTGATTGAAGAGCATCTCGCCCAGGCGAGGCAGTTTTTCATTGCCGGCGGTTGGTGTGCCGGGCTGCACAACTTCGTCAGCTAAAGGATTACCCGTCAGTAGCTGAATCACCGGTTCAGGATTCAAGCCGACATCGTTGCCGCGTGACTCGACTAGCTGCAGCCCTTCCCGGCACTTGTCGACGGTGAGCAGCAGCGCACGGACATGTTCCTTGGTCAGGCTTTGCTGGCCGCTGCGCAGATTGCTGAGCAGATTCTCGGCCGTATGGGCGAGTCGTTCCAGAGCGCCAAGCCCCAGATAGCCGGCGCCCCCTTTGATCGTATGCATCGTGCGGAAGATGCTGCGAATTAAGGGGGCCGAACTCGGATCCTGCTCCAGTTCGAGCAGTTGTTGATCCATCAGGTCGAGATTCTCCGTGCATTCCAGTAGGAATTCACGCACCGCATCGCTGAGCGATACATCAGCTTGGGTGGCCACGGGCGTGGTTGGCGGTTGATTGGTCGCTTCGGCCGGATTGCTGTTCCCCGGGGTCGTTTGCTCCGCTCCCGCCCGAAATCGTTGCAGCGAAGCAATGTGTTCAGAGATATCGGCCTCGTTGGACGTCTCCACCGAATCGATTAGCCCCTTCATGAAGTCCGCCGCTTTGAGAATTGTTGTCACCAGTTCCGAACTGGTGGTGATCTCTCGATTTCGCATGTCATCGAGAACTTCCTCCAAGCTGTGCGCTAGCGTTCCGACTCGATCCAGTCCTAGAAACCCTGAGGTTCCTTTGATCGTGTGCATCGTCCGAAAGACGGAATTCACCAGTTCGAGGTCGACTTCGCTGCCGCCGGCCTCGATCGCCAGCATTTGTTGCTCGATATTGGCAAGCCCCTCCTGAGATTCCATTACGAATTCGGCAACCAGCCCTGCTTCGGCGCTTTCCATGATTAAAACCTTGCTTTGCTCTTAAGCGAACTTTTGGTTGCGATCGGTCGTTGCTGCAGAGGGACGAGGGCCGAGGTTTCGGCAACCCGCCACAAACTGCCTAAGGTATTTGCTCTACGCAGGCGCTAAAGTCAAACCGCTACATTTCCGCAGGGGCCATAGGTACTTTGCGTACGAGGCGTCAACGTTTAGTGAGTTTTCCGCCGTTTCGTATTTAGCGCCTTGAGGCAGCAGGCATTCCAGGACGAATGCATACCGTGGTAGCACTGGTGAAGGTGGCATAGGGACGCGAAATTGGGAGTCGGATTATCCGGCCTGCTAAGAGAGTAGCGAGGATCGCACCGTTTCCATCTGATCCATTTCGAGCAGATCACGAACTATCGTAAAGAGGCGTCTATGGCTACTGGTCAAGGCGAAGTATGCATTGTCGATGACGATCCACAAATCGGCAATTGGCTGAAGTGGATCTTGGAAACGGCCGGCTACAATGTCCAAGCGTTTTCTTCGGCAGACCAGTACTTAAGTTGCGACGTTGGCACTCGTCCTCACTGCTTGTTAGTGGATTTGTATCTGCCGGGAATGACCGGCCTGTCCCTCTGCCAACAACTGCGGTCGCGAAAGGTGGCTTGCGAGTTCATCTTCATCTCGGGAAGTGCCGACGTCTCCTCTGCCGTGGAGGCCATGCAATTGGGCGCGAGCGATTTTCTGCAGAAGCCCTTTCGTCGTGAGCGTTTACTGGAAAGTGTCCATCGGGCGATGCAGATGATCACGGCCCGATATCAGCACGAGCGAGAAGAAGAAGACTTTGCCGCCCGGTTGGCCTCACTCACTTCCCGCGAACGGGAAGTGTTCGATGCGGTTGCCGCCGGCCAGCCCACCAAGGTTATTGCCGCACGGTGGGGGATTAGTTCCCGCACGATCGATGTCCATCGCTCTCGGATCATGCAAAAGCTGGGGATCGAGTCCCCCATGCAACTGGCTCACTTCATTGCCATGACCCTTTGCCTGCGCAATCAAACTTCCACCCCGGCGAGCGCATAAAAACGGTTACTCGGCAGTCTTCCTTCGCCGTAGTAAGCGTTTATTCTTTCCTCGTTCGAATGCTGGAACGAGCAACCCGGTAAGCCGGGCAAGCTAACAATCGACAAAGAATAAAGCGTAACGATTGCATCAACGGATGCTGCAGCGAGCATCTATTTCTGATCGCTTACAAAATTCGTTCGGCGCTGCTTCGAATCAGTGCAGGAAGTGCGCAACAATAGCGCATGAACTTATTGTTGCGAAGGCCAATCACCGCTCTGCGCCCTTCCAGGGGAAACATTCCGCCCGTAAAGAGTCTGGCACGCCCCTTGCGAAGGACGGGCGGCACTCTCGGAACAGAGTGCCCGGATAAGGAGTGATTTATGAATATCGGTTTGTTGATTGATATGGATGGAGTGATCTATCGGGGAAATCAATTGATTCCCGGAGCGGATCGGTTTGTGAACATATTGGTGCGGGAGAACATCCCGTTTCTATTCCTGACCAACAATAGCCAACGGACCCGCCGCGACGTGGCCACGAGGTTGACGCGCATGGGTATCGACGTGGAGCCGACGCACATCTTCACCTGTGCCATGGCGACCGCGCGATTCCTGGCCAAGCAGAAGCCGAATGGCACTGCGTATGTGATCGGCGAAGGAGGGTTGCTGACTGCCTTGCATCAAAACGGCTTCTCGATCGTCGATCACGATCCAGACTATGTCGTCGTCGGCGAAGGGCGCACGATCACGCAGGAGATGCTCGAACATGCCGTGCGCATGATCTTGGGGGGAGCCAAGCTGATTGCCACGAACATGGACCCGAACTGCCCGACGGCAAACAACGGACTGCGCCCTGGTTGCGGAGCTGCGGTGGCCTACTTGGAAACGGCCACGGGGCGCAAGGCCTTCAGTGTGGGGAAGCCGAGTCCCGTGATGATGCAGGCCGCTCGCAAAGAGTTAATGACTCGCACCAGCGATACCATGATGATCGGCGACACGATGGAAACCGACATCTTAGGTGGCGTGCAGATGGGCTACCGCACGGTGCTCGTCCTCTCCGGCGGAACGCGGCGCGAAGACCTGGTGCAATACGCCTATGGCCCCGATGCGATCGTCGATTCCGTGGCCGAACTGTGCGACCTGTCGGCGTTCCTGGCCGTGCATCTACCTCCTGCGCCCATCACGACCGAAAGCGTGGATTTGCACGAGTGGCGGATGCAGCAGAGCTAACCCCTGCTGCAGAGAATCCTTAGCAGCTGCTTCACTGAGTGGGCAGCTACTTTAGTTAAAGGGATTCTGGTTGGAGAACGGATTGTCGGACGGCGGAGGGGTGCTGGGACTCGGCGGATAGTAAGTCGACGGTGTCTGACTATAGGAATCGCCACTATCTCCGCTGCCGGTCAACCAACGAATCGCGCCCACGAAACCGCCGATCACCAGCACCGCTAAGCCAAACAAGCCTTTGATCGCCCGGCCGCTGATGCGGGTGTTCCCCGAACTCCAACTGGAAGACGACGCAACAGGAGGGGGAAGTTCAGGGGGCTTGGAATCCCACACGGTTCCACAGTAAGGACACTTCGAGCCGAGCGCCTCCGTTTTGCTGATGTCGTGATTGCATTGCTCGCAGACGTAAACATCTTCAAAGCGCGGAATACTCGGCGAGGGCATGTTGGGCATCGAGGGAGTCGGCGGGGGAGTAAACGTCGGGCCCGCGGCAACGGCCTGTTGCTGAGCACGTTCCATCTCTTCTCGGCGACGTTGATTCTCTCGTTCGGCTTCTTCGCGACGTTGTCGATCCGCGGCCTCGCGTTGCAAACGCTGTTCTTCCATTTGCCGCTGCTGCTCTTCAAAGCGGGCACGACTCGCAGCTTGTTGTTGCTCAAGGTCACGTTGCTGCTGGATGCGTGCCTCCTCAAACTTGCGACGGTTCTCTTCCATCGCCTGGCGAGCCTGGTCTATTCCCGATTGAAAGTTCGGCGGTGCATTGGGGAAGGCATTGGGGGGTGGAACGGCACCACCTGGAAAAGGGTTGCCAGGAAAGCACGGCAATCGCATCTTAATTCCCGGTGAAACTGCGGAGTATGCCTTCCAACGCGTCGGTGGAGAGGCAGGCGCGGTAGCGTTTGCCACGAATATTGTCTTTTAGGGAAGTGTCCACTGACAAAATGGACACGGCCAAAC
>JBGSNR010000099.1:0-50907 GCA_041739545.1 Pirellulaceae bacterium
CAATCGCCGCCGAACCGGTTGTCGTCAGCGTGTTCGCTCCCAACGCGAGCAAGCTATCGTTGCTTCCGACGTTATCTCCCAATCCGACATACGCCGAGATCGTTTCGCTGGTCAGCAGTTGCAGCGTCGCTCCCAAGCCGATCGTCACTGTTCCTGCGTTATCAGCAATCGCCGCCCCGTTCTGCAATTGCAGCGTGCCCGCATTCACCGTGGTGGTGCCGAGATAGGTGTTGGTGGCAGTCAGCGTCAATGTCCCCGGGCCTGACTTCGCGAGGCTGCCTGGTGTGGCAGCGCCGTTGGTGACAGGCACGCCGATGGTCAGGTTCGCCCCGCCACCGCCGATAGTGAAATCACGACTAACGGCCCCAGCCATGCCACTGAGTTGAACCGAAACGGTGCCGACCGTGCCCCCTGAGGTGTCTTCCAGAATAGAGGAAGCCACACTGCCGGTGGTGGTGACGTCGCCATTGAGAACTAATCGGCTACCGAGCGCACCAGAAGCACCCTTGCGCAGGTTGATTCGGCTGCCGTTCAATTCGAGTCCGCCGGCACCGACGGTCAAGGTGCTGAGCGTGTCGTCATTACCGTAGATGGTAAAGCTATCGTTGACGGAGATTACTCCGGTCGGCAAGTTGGGCATGTTGGTGATGCTCAAGCTACCGAAGTTCAGATTCGCACCGCTTTGACCGGCGAAGACAGTGCTGTTGCCGCCACCACCGGTTACGCTGACCGCCCCCGTGACCGTCCAGTTCGAGACTGTGCCAGCGAGGCCCGCATTGAAAGCTCCGCCGGTCATCGTCAGGCTGGCGATGGTTTCGCTGAGCGAGAAACTCCCCACATTCGGTCCCGTTCCATTGAGCACGCTTGTCGCGCCGCTCATGGTAACGGTCGAGGTGTCGACGATTTGATTGCTAGCGCCGAAGGTGACATTGCCGCCAGTAATTGCCAAGTCGCCAGCGATTGCGTTGATGCCAGCGGTCTTGTTGAGGTGGAGTCTGCCGGCATTAACCGTGGTCAGGCCGGAGTAGGTGTTGGCAGTTCCACCGGTGAGGGTAAGAATACCAGTTCCAACTTTGGTAATTCCGCCAGGGGTGGCCGCGCCGTTGGTGATGGCAACATCGATGGTGAGGGGCGCGCTGGCACCAACATCGATGGTGCGTGTGAAAGCGCCGGCGGTGGAGGATAGCTCAACGCGTGGACTGACCGCTCCCGACGAGCCTGGCAAAAGTATCACACCACTCGCTGCACTTCCCGTCGTCGTTACATTTCCGTCCAAGATAAGTCGTGTACCACCTGTTCCAGCAGACAGACGGATGTTGCTGTTGTTGAGGCTGAGCCCGCCCGCACCGACAATCACGGTTACGAGATTTCCACCCCCCAAATCGAACCCGTTAGCGGCAGTGATGGCCCCTGTGCCATTCATATTGGTGAGGGAGAGGCTACCGAAGCTGGTCACCTGGCCCGGACCGCCACTATTGCCGATGTAGCGGGCACCCGTCCCGCCGGTGAAGCTCCCTGCCCCCGTTATCGTCCACACGGAACTATTGCCGGTGTTGAAGGTTCCGCCGGTGACGAGGAAGTCTTGAATCGTTTCGGTGTGGCCGTGCTTCTGTCCTGAATTGACCCCAGTGCCGTTGAAGACGCCACCACTCATGGAAACGGTAGAGCTATCGGCGATCTGTTCGTTAGCGGAGCCGAACGTGAGATTGCCCCCCGTAATGGTCAAATCTCCGCCAATCGCGTTGCCGGTGGTCTTACCCAAGTTTAGTGTTCCGGCAGTGAGCGTGGTGAGGCCGGTGAAGGTGTTGGGGGTGTTGACTCCGCTGCCGCTCAAGGTGAGCGAACCCGAGCCGGACTTCGTCAGATTAAGATCGCCACTAATGACGCCATTGAATGTTCTCGTAGCCGTTTGATTGACGGTCAGAGTCGCTGCTGTGGCAGAAGAGTTGGTGAGGGTCTTCGACATGACATCACCTTGGGACTCCAACCCACCGACTTGCTGGTTTTGACCATTCAGGTCAAAGGTCGCAGTCGAGACATTTGCACCATTCCCAATTCGCAGCGTGGGTGCCGTTGGCAGACGATTATTTCCACCAGCAAGTTGCACCAAGCCGACGACGATGTCAGTAAACGTCGACGCATTGCCATAGGTGTTTGCCCCGCTGAGAATCACCACTCCACCTCCATCGGCATTGCGAATGGCCAGGGTGAAATTGCTAGCGCCGTCGTCAATCACGCCGGAGACTGTCAAACTTTGTCCCGCGCCGTTCGAGCCGATGCGTGAGTTAGTCACGCCGAGGATTACGTTCCCCCCCCAAGTGTTGGCGCCATTCTGACTTTGCATAGCACCGATGGAGTTGCCGCCGTCACCGTTGATGGTGACGGTTTCGCCTGCCACGGTGATATTGTTTGCCAACTCTAAACGCGCACCGGCCACGACCGTAGTGCCTCCCACCGCTGAGCCCAGTGCGCCATCATTTGTGATGCGGACGATGCCCGTGTTGATAGTGGTGGGCCCATCGTAAGTGCTGTTCCCTCCAAGGATCAGCAAGCCGCCGCCGGCCTTTGTGAGTCCATAGCCCAATCCGCCGTCGCTGATCGAGCCGATGAAAATGACGGCAGCATTCGAGCTTTGCGTGATCGTACGTGTCCCGCCCGAGATCGTAACGTTGCCGTTGAAAGTCAGAATCTGATCGGTAGCGCCGCTGGTAACGAAGGTAGTGTTCGCTGCCAGATTTACGTTGTTGGCGAGCGTGATGGGCCCGCCCGAAGTCGAGCGGAACGTTGCTCCATTAAACGTAATCGTGCCAGTGCCGAAAGGACCGCTGGTAACGACTCCTGTGGTGGGAATAGAGTTGCTGGTGGGGACCGAAAGCCCACCGCTGTTTAAAATCGTGCCGCCGGAATAGGTGCTTTGAACGCCAGGTACGTAGAGTGACGAGGTGACGTTGACCGTCAACTGGCCAGAATGCCCGACGACATCGCTGATGATGCTGGGGGAAAAGTTACCTGTCGCAGCGACATTGAAAGTACCCCCGTTGTTGCTTAGTGCGATGCGGCGGTTGCCGTTTATCGTCAAGGCGGGACCGCTGTAGCGCAGTGTGCCGCCATCCAATGTGAGGTAATTGGCGACCGCAGCACCGGGGGCAGTGCCGAATTGATTGTCGTGCGAGATGCTCACCGTCGCACCGCTGACGACGTTCCATTTCGAGGCGGCATTGAGGTTGCTGGACTGCGTGAGTGTCACACGACCGCTGCCGTTGACGGTGATGACGTTCGCAGCACCGCCGCCGGTCAAATCATTGGCACCATTGCCAATGGTGAGAATATCGGTCGCGGCGCCTCCGGTGCCGATGTTGACGTTGGCATTGGCAACCGTAACGGTACCGTTTGCACGAGCGTTGGCACCGGTTCCGCGCAACGTGCCCCCGGCATTGAGCGCAATGGGGGCGTCGTGTGTGACATTGTTGATCTCAAACACCCCATTGGCATTGATCGCAATCGAGGCTGTTCCCAATGCCGAACCATTGGAGATTGAAATCACACCGCCGTTGATCGCAGTTGGGGCCGTGAAGGTGTTGGCTGCGTTGATGGACAGCGTATCGGTCCCTTGCTTGTTCAGGGCACCGCTGCCAGTAAGTGCGCCCGCCCAGGTATTGCTGGCGCTGTTGTCGCCATCGCTGAGGATCAGCGTGTTGGTTCCCAAAGCGATGGTGGAACCGGCCGTGCTGTTGATCGAGCCGATGGTGACGGAGGAAGGATTGGCTCCCAGGTCTTGGCGGGTGAGTTGCAGCGTCTTGTTGCTGGCAGCGGCGAGGTTGACCAGATCGGCCGTGTAGACCCCGTCGTTCACAATGATCACGCCACTCGAGGCAGCGGCAGCAACGCCAGCGCTGGGAGTTGCGAACGCGTTATAGCCGAAGACGGCTGGTTCAGCAGCGGCCGTGCCGTCGTCGCCATCGGCGATGGATTGACCGGGGGTGAAAGCAGCCCAGGCGTCGTCGACATAAACCGAACTGGCGCCGTTGAGCGTGAGGACCACATCGTTGCCGGTCCCGCCGACGTAAGAGATGGTGAACGAGTAAACGCCAACGGTGATGACACCCCCTTCCGGCAGCCCTGCGAACTTGGTCCCAGCAGGAGCGATCGGGTCGGCCAGATCGTTGTTGATGATGATGAACGAACTGCCGATGGCCGGTGCGAAGTCGCTGATCTGCAAGACCAGATTACTTCCCGCGCCGTTATCGGAGTTCAAGTTGACGGTGCCGGTGACGTTGAGTTGGTCATGATTGACCCCCGCAACGGAGCCCGTTCCGGTCAATTCGACGATGAAGTCGGTTCCCGAAGCAAAGCTGGTCGAGCCGACATTGAAAATACCGGGGCTGTTGCCCGGCGCGATGCTTCCCCCGCCCGTGACGTTGACTGTTCCCGCGATGGGGCCCGTGCCCCCTAAGGTTCCAGTACCAGTGACCAGCACATCGACGGCGGCAGGCCCGTCTACTAAGGCGCCGTTTACCAGGAGCGTGCCTTGCGAAACCACTGTGGTGCCGGTAAAGGTTTTCCCGCCGGTGAGCGTGGCTGTGCCGGTGCCAGTTTTGGTCAAGCTCCCCTGGGATGCGCCCGTGGCAAAAGTCCAAGTGAGAATGTCATGATTTTCATTCGAACCGCCAGTTCGCCCGACGAAGCCAGTCCAGGCATAGCCGCTGGCGTCTTGTCCGCCGAAGGTGGCTAGATCGACATTCAGATTACTGAAGATTGTTTCCGTGCCTGGTTCGATCACGCCGTTGCGATTGAGATCGAAGTAGACATTCAAATTGCCGGGAGCGTAGTCCACGCGTGTGAGCAAGTTACCAGCACCGCTGAAATCGAAGCCTGGATAAGGAGAGGTTGCAATGAGAGTGCCGTTGGAGCGGACCTGCAGCACGCTGTTGGTCCCCCCCCCGTTCCATGAATTCAGCGTGATGGTGAGCGATTGCGCGCCAGGGCCGGCTTCGTTCCCCCCTGTTTCGCTCGACCCGGCAGGTCGGTTATGAATCACAAACCCCACGCCGTCCGCCCCGCCGCCATTCGGGGCGGAGAAGTTCACCACGAAGTCGCTCGTGAAGCCATCGGCGACATACTGCTTGGTTTTGTGCCAGGCGTGGCCTACCTGGCTGTTCGTATTGTTTGTAAGCCGGAGAACACCGTTCCCCAAGTAGCTTGCTGTCGCGCCGAAAATGTTGAAATCGGTGCCGTTCATTCCGCCGCTGTAGTCGAGACTCGTCAGCGGGGTTCCATCGCTGACACCGCCACTGACATCGACATTTCCAGCGCCGGTCAGGTTTAGTTCCTTGCCCGAAAGATTGATCGGGCCGGTGATCGTCAAGTTCGTTCCGGCCGAATTATTGCCAATCGATGCCGGGAGGCTAAGGCTGATTCCGCCACTGATCGTCTGACTGCTGTTGGTGCTGATAATGGCACCGTTGCCCGTTCCGTTGCCTCCGACAACAAGATTTTCGGAGATCGTTCCGCCGCTCGTATTGAGTTGCAGTACAGCACCTGCTGCGATGGTCGTATCGGCCGCAGTCGTGCCCAGCGCGCCGGCGTTATTGATGATCAAGGTTCCAGCGTTTACGAGCGTAGGCCCGACGTAGTTGTTGGCAACCCCCAGAGTTGTTTCGCCAGTTCCGTTCTTGGTGAACCCGGCACTGTTTCCGCCGGAGATGAAGGTCCAGGTATTCACGTTGTGGAATTCGGCTGCCCCACTGGTGCGCGCTGTAAAGCCGATAAACGCATCGCCGTTCGCATCCATCGCGAGTGCGGAGCCTAGGTCGATGGGCAAACTTTCAAAAGCCAGTTCGTTCGGCTGGATGATGTTGTCGTTGTTAAAGTCAAAATAGACATCCAGATCGCCGGGCCGATAAACGATTCGGAAGGGAACGTTGGTGTCGCTACTCAGGCCATAGCCCGTCTGCCGCGTGGCAATGACCGTGCCGTTGCTGATGATCGACAGGATCGCATTGGTCCCCACGTTTCCGTTGTAGCTGTTGATGCCCAACGTGAGCGAATTTACGCCGGGACCACTTTCGGCGTTCACCACGTAGGTATTGCGGCTAGCACCTTGTGGCGTGTTTTGAATCGAGAACGCCATGCCATCCGCTCCGGAGCCTACTAGCGGACCATCAAATCCCAGATTGAAGTCGGTGGTGAATCCCCCGGCAACATGCTGCTTAGTCGTAACCCAGGCAGCGCCGTTCTGGCTGGTGGCGTTAGAAGTGATCTGAAGCTTGCCTCCCGTGACGATCGCCCCGTTTGTGCCGAGCAAGTTCAAGCCGGCGGCCGATGGGAAGCCTCCGCTGTAATCCACGGTGGTCGTGGCAGCTGTGACTGAATCGGTGATGCTACCGGCGAGAACGACATTCCCTGCCCCGCTGGTTGCGAGTGACGAGTTACGCAAATCGAGAGGTGAATTCACTGTCAGTGTGGTCCCCCCGGCAAGATTGCCGAAGGTGAGTGGAGCGCCGACGGTTACAGGGCCCGTTAAGGTCGTGCTGCCGCTGAGATTGACAATCGCCCCGGACCCCGTGCCGTTGCCACCGATGACGAGAGGTTCTGCTAAAGTTCCGCCGCCGAAATTAAGGGCGAGCGCACCGCCAGATACGATGTTCGTGCCACCGGCCGCCGTGCCGAGAGCGGTGATGGTGTTGGCCTGCAGCGTGCCGGCGTTGATGTTCGTGATCCCGGTGTAATTGTTGGTTCCTGCCAGAACAGCTGTCCCCGTTCCGAATTTCGTCAGCCCTGCGCTGTTGCCGCCGGTGCTGAAGGTCCAGTTGTTGACGTAATGAAATTCAGTAGCACCACCTGTTCGCGCACTGAAGCCAACCCACGCCATGCCATTGGCGTCAACGGCTTGGGCCTGATTCAGGTTGACGTTGAGATTGTTGAAGATAATCTCGTTGGGCTGCAGAATGCTGTCGCCGTTGATGTCGAAAAATACGGTGAGGCTGCCGGGAACATAGTTGATCTGCACCGGCACGTCGGTGCGTGTGGAGAGACCGTACGTGGTGGTGTAAGTGCCTACAACCGCACCATTGCTGCGCACGGTGATCACGCTCGCCGCTGCATTATTCCCGTTGTAGCTGTTGAAGCCGAGCGTCAGCGCTTGCACGCCAGGTCCGTTTTCACCCGCACCCGTGCGGCCAGCACCTTCGGGCGTATTCTGAATCGAGAAGCCGATACCATCGGCGCCTCCTCCTGTTACGGGCCCATCAAAGCCCAGGCTGAAGCTGGTGGTGAAACCGCCGCCAACCTGCTGTTTGGCGGTGGTCCAGGCAGAACCGTTCAGGCTCCCGCCATTCGTTGTGAGTCGCAGACGGGGAGCAGTCACCGCGGCATTTTGAACCAGCGACAGACCGCTCGCATCGACAAAGCCTGCCGAGCGATCGATGACGTTCGCCGTTACCTGCGAATCGACAATGTTGTTGTTGAAGTTGATCGTGCCGGGTCCGCCGAAGGTCAGCGAGGTGTCGAGCAGATCAATCTGGTTAGGCAAAGTTAACGAAGTGCCCGCGACATCGGTAGCGATCATGGCCGCGCCGAAGGGCTTACTCAGAGTGCCGGTTAGCGTGTAGTTCCCGCCGATGGCTTGCAGCGCTCCCGCACCGGCCGTTCCAGTCCCGCTAATCGAGATTGGCTCCGCAATCGAGCCGCCGCCAGTGGCGAGTTCTAATTGCCCGCCAAATGCAACGATGGTGCTTCCCGTTGCTGAACCTAGGGCGTTGATATTCTGTGCACGTAGACGCCCCGCATTTACCAGAATATTGCCATCGTAACTGGAGTTGGCGTTATTTAGCGACAACAACAAGTTGCCAGTTTTGGAGATATTTCCCGAACCGCTGACAACACCGTTGATGATGTTGTTCCCGTTCGCGCCACCCGCAATCACAGAGTTCGCGGTAACCGAGATGTTACCGTTCCACGTTGCTGTGCCGGTATTCTCACTTTCCAGCGTGCCACCTGCCAAGATGATGTTGGGGGAAGCAGAGCGTGTTTGATAGGCGGAGAAAATCCCGGTCGGGTTGATTGTCACCGGGCCGGCCCAGCCGATCAGATCGACTGCTTCGAAGCGGATGCGTCCTTGATTGATAATCATCGGCCCCATCGTTGCCGAGACACCAGCGCGCATGGCGAATTCGACACCACCAATCTTGGTGAGCGTGAACCCTGCTCCTCCAACGATGCCAAATGCATCCCAGCGATTGGGCGCAGCGATCAAGGCATTTCCAATCAACGTCAAGCTGTTAATCGCTGCGAAACCGCCAGCACTATTGATGATCGCCCCTTGCCCTGACGTTCCCGTTCCGGCAATTTCAAAATTCCGGCGTAAAGCTCCCCCTGGATCAAAACCATTTAGATTGACCGTGGCTCCACTGCGCACGGTCACTAAGCTCGCGTTGCCGAAGGCGGTTGTGGAACCGACTTGAACCAGGCCCGCGGTGATGTCGACCGCGCCAGTAAACCCAGTGTTCACGCCAGCGAGGACCAACGTGTTGGCGGCATTATTCTTCGTCAGATTCCCGGCGCCCGAAAGATTCCCATTCAAGTTGATCGAACCACCGGCCGTATTGATGATGGAATTGTTGGTGAACGTGATCGCTCCGGTCCAAATGGAGTCACCGCCGCCGCCGTTCGCCAATGTTCCCCCAGTGAGATTCACAGCCGGTGCGATGGTTCGCGTGCCAAAACTATCGACCGTGGCTCCCGCGGGAACAGTGATAGTCCCGGTCCAGTTTTGGCTGCTTTCCATCCGGAAGAGCCCTGCTGCCACGGTTATTCCAGCGAGATTGCTCAGCGCGTCGTTTGCCCGAATATTCTTTTCACTCGTACCATTGGCCGTGAGTGTGAAACCGCCACCATTGACGGTCGTTCCGATATTTAACTTGCTGGCACTGGTGCCGATGGTGGCATCGCCGGTTAGCGTTAGGTCGCGTGCCCAAGCCTCGGTGCCACCCGTATTGACCAGCGCACCAAGTTGGCCAGCAGCACCAATCCCGGCAATCGTTACCGATTTACCGGCAGTGTTGAGGTTCTGACCATTCATGTCATAAGTCGCGTCACTGGCAACGACCAGCGGGCCGGGAATCGCATTGGGCGAACTGATGCGCAAAATACCGGCATTGACGTTGGTTGTTCCGCCGAACGTGTTCGTTCCGCCGAGAAGGACTGTTCCGGTCCCTCCCTTGGTGAGACCGCCGGTTCCGCCGGAAATGTTCCCGGTCAAAGTGCTCGCCGTTCCGGTGTTATTCACCACGAAACCACTATTGGTTTGAATCGTGCCAGCAGCCGTCGAATTCACGTTAACGGTGTTGACCGAGAACAGGCCGCCGCTGAAGTTCACCCCGCCGTTGATGGCCACCGAATCGGTTCCGCCACCCGTATTGATCGCCAGATTGGTGATATTCGAGCCGACGCCGTCTGCGCCGGCGATGGTGATGGTATCGTTGCCGTCCTGAGGTCCGGTGACAGTAGTATTGATCGTGAGCGACACCACATTCCAGAACGCTATATCCTCAATGCCCACTCCACCCGAAGTTCCCGTCACGACGATCGCGAACTGCGAACCGATTACAGGGTTGATAACGTTTGTGAGATTGGTTCCGTTTTGAACCGTCAGAAGATCATTCAATCCCGCCGGGTCTACGGTAAAGCTGGCAACGTTGGCGACATCCACGGGCTCCAGGCCATTGAATTGAATGAGCTTCCCGTTGACGACCAATATCCCTTGCTTGCCGTCGATACCTTCTTGGTCGCTAGGAATGTAAGAGCCCGTTTCTGTGCCCGAACCGAGAATCCCCATGGCGTCAAAACCAGTTCCGCCTAAAAACGAAATTCCACCGGCGGGGACCGGATCCCCCGTGGAGTAGTCGACTAGGAGGTTATCGTTCCCTCCTCCGCCGAGTACCGTGATCGCGCCCGAGACTTCCGTGAGCGGAATCGACAACGATTTCCCACCATCGGACAAGAAGCTAGTAGGGGTGGGGGCGGCAACGAACGGCACCCACGGATCGCTCAAGATCAAATGGTTGCCGTCACTCGTAATGGTTAGCTGATTGTTGTTGGGACTCGTTTCGCTATCGGCAATCGTCAGATTCCCCTCGGCATCCAGCGTGGCCGTGATGGGGGTTGGGAGTGCCAGATCGTATTGCAGATTGTCCAACACGCCAAACGAAGCGGTCGTGCTAAATTGCAAACCACCGATATCGGAAAAGGGGAGCGAGATCGTCTGGAGATTGGCATCCAACGGAACGGTCACGCCGCCAATCTCATTTCCCCGACCATCCAAAGCAGTCACGGTGAAGGTGCCTGATTCGGTCGATCCGACCTGCAAAGAAATCTGACTTGCTGGAGCGATGAACGACAGTCGCTGAGAATCCGACGTCAATTCGGTATTCCACGCCAGGTAGTTGGGGGAAGAGTAGCCGGCAACTCCGAAGCCCGCGTTGTCGTTCAGCACTTCCCAGCCGGGACCGCCGATTCCTTCAAAGTTAGCGCCTTGAGCGGAATACTCGGTCGTCAATTCCACTTGCTGAGAGAACGCCTCCGGCGCGACGACATTGTCGAAGTTCAGCAGCTGAGTCGCCATCACGCGGCGGTCTTCCAACGACTCGAAGAAAGCACGGCGAGATGATCGCCGCGATTGCTTATCAAGTTTCTTGTGAGGACGCGCAGCAGCGTTGTGGGAACGAAGGTTCCCAGAGCGAGAAGTCGGCATAGGAGAGTTTGGATAAGAGGGAGAGACGAAACCGAGGGCACAGACCGCAAAATCCGCCGAGAATGCGTATCCTGACCACAAAGCGGAGTCTAACCATGCAGATATCTATATGCAAGCAATCAGCAAAGGTATTCATCAACGAATTCAAATGAGCCCGGCACAGACCCCCTCATTGAGGCGGTTCTCGACGCAATTTTCGCGTGACTGGGGGCTGTTTATGCGGAACCAGAAAACCCCAGAACGACTGGCATATTCGTGAATAGAAATTCGTGACTTGTTCAGGACTGCGCATGAAAAAGGCCAGACGCCTGGGAATAGCTCGTCTGGCCCGAAGCCGCAAATTCTGATCGTTACCGTGTTTTCAGCTGCAAGGTGGGTGCGAAGGAGGAAGGGAGAATAAATCTGTTCCCGCTCATCGTGCCTTTATTCAGGAATCGGATCGGATCAAAACCTGTGGTTGTTCGTGTTGTCAGCAAAGCGGAGAAAATCTTGGTGTAAGCTGCGCTAGCAAGATAATGCAACGCGTAGATCTCCGTAACTGATCCATGGTTATTTGTCGTTGCTGTTGTTGTTGTCTTTCGCCAACTTCTCCATCATTCCCTTCAGTTCTTCCAGATGCTTGTCGGTCGTCTGCTGAGCAGTCGACAAAGCGGTCTGAAGATTTCCCGAAGCGTGACGTTCGAAGACGGTCAGTTCCGAGTGCATCTTCATGTGACAGGCAATCTGCATCCCGACAAAGCATTCGTCGAACTTGTTCGATTCCTTCGAGTTCAGTTCCTTCCGCGCATCAGCCAGGCACTGGTCAGCCACTTCGTGCTTGATTTGGTGTTGGATAACTTGCAGCTGGCTATGGTTGCCGGTGGCATTATTGCCAACGCGGTTTCCCTGATTGTTCTGCTGCGCATTTTGGTTGTTCTGTGCTGTGTTCTGCACTCGAACTTCCGATTGCACGCGAGGTGCATTGGCGTCGCGATTAGCGGCATTCTCGTTCCGCTGATCGGCTCGGCCTTCGTTCCGGTCTTCGTTGCGGCCTTCGTTACGGTCTTCGTTACGATTCTCGTTTTGATTGGCGTTACGATTCTCGTTCCGGCCTTCGTTCCGATTCTCATTGCGGCCTTGATTGCGACCGTCGCGGCCCGCTTCGCCAGCAGCGTTGCGGGTTGTATCCCGGTTGCTGTAGTTCTGGCTGGTGAACTTCGAGAGGGTCGTGATCAACTGGGTGTGATCTTCTTCGAGCTTCTTGGCGAACTGCTTCACTTCGTCGTTCTGTGACTTTTCTTGCGCAATTTTGGCGAGCGCAACTTCGTTCTGATTGGCCAGGATCAGGCAGGAAGCGATTTCCGCATCAATCTGTTGTTGGGCGTCTTGATCGAGGTTACCGCGCTGACCAGCGCCTGTTTGGTTGGCTTGGCCAGCCTGAACCACTACGCGACCGGTTTGCCCTGGTTGACCAGCAGCTTGGCCTGGCTCACGCGCGGTCGGATTGTTGGGATCTGCGTCGGGTTGATTTTCCTTGGCCGCATTGACGCGACCCGGTTCGGTTCCCACCTGGGCGAGGAGATTGGAGCTCGTGGCCAGCAGGCCGACGGTTGCTGCTGAGCCGAGGAACCATCCGTAGACGTGACGTGTCATCATTACATCCTTCATCGAGAGAGAATTGGTGAACTGCGGATGCCGATTGCGATCGCAGTAGCAGCGACGAGATTGCAAGGGATGTGCCGGGAAGCCGAACTGCGATCGTGGCGCGAGAGATAAAGCGTCGGTTTCTCGTCCCACGGCAACGATTGCAGCCATAAGCTCCGCCGTCCGACCAACTTGGTGAAAATGCCACAATGGCCCCAGGAATTCTTGGCCTGCCGTTCATGCCGGATTGAGATGTGGTCGCGTGCCGCTCAAGTTGGTCGTGCAGCAACTCCGCGGAATGATGGCTTCTAAAGGCCCCTTGTTCAATGACAAATCAATGGCAACGGTGCATGTTGATGTTAGTTTCGTTACTCAGGAGATGATTGACATTAAATCAATCACTCATCATCATTTATCCACTAGATGGCGACTTGAAAGAGGGATGAAGCAAGGCTAATGCTGCGCACTAGGGGCAGAAGTTTTGCTCCAGTGAGTTGTCTGTGACAAGTTCGAAATAGGACGCAGCGGGCAATCTGCCTTCGCTACAAAAGTGCTAGCAAACCCCCCCCAATCGAAGCGCTAACAGCCAGTGATTCACTTCTTGCCGCAAACGACTATCAGGCAAGGCGTTAAGTAAGATCGAAAGGTGGTGGAAACGGTTTCCAAAAGGAGTGCTAGCAGCGGTTAAATGCACGGCCTGGAAACCGGGCGTGCGATGCTCGACCAGAGCCGGCCACAAATTGAATTTTTACTCTTTGCCAGAACATCCTACCTAGCCTGCCGAGGTGTTAAGCCCCGTTTAAGTCGACCGAGAGGACCGCCGATGAAGTTCGAAGAGAGACCCGACGACAGACCCTTTTTGCCCCGCCACCCAGGAGGGATTTGTGCTGTTCCCGCTCGCCCCAAGGTGCTTGGGACCGACGCTTCGCGCGTCGTTCTGGCACTGCGCGCTGGCAGCAGTAGGGTTCCTGGGGTGGCACAACGTGGCCGAGGCTCAGGCCGAAGAGCGGGCTCCCTACATCACCCAGCGAACAGCGCTCACGATTCCGTTTTCGGTTTCCACCGGCCAAGGAGATTTCCAGCCGGTCGAAGTGCAGGTCTTTATTTCCTTCGACCGGGGGAAGAACTGGCAGCTTTACTCCCGGCACCGGCCCGAAGAGGGGGAGTTCCTGTTCCGTACCAAGCGGGACGGCGAATACTGGCTGGCGACGCGGACCATCGACAGCCAAAAGCGGATGTATCCCGACAGCAACCTGGCACCGCAACTCAAGTTGATTGTCGATACCGCTCCTCCCACGCTGGAACTCACGGCCGAAGCTCAAGCCACCGGCGAACTGGCACTGCAGTGGCGGATGCGCGACGAATGGCTCGACCTGGGGACTTTCGAACTGGCTTATCAGTCGGCCTCGACCCTCGGCGATTCGCAATGGGTCCCCATGCCGCTCGAATATGCTGGCAAGCCCAGGGACGACATGTTTGTGGGGCAGACGACCTGGATGCCGCAGACGACTCAGCGCGTGATCAACATTCGGGCGCAAGTGAAAGACAAGGCCGGCAATCCCACGGTGATTCAACGTCAGGTTTTCTTGCCCCGACTGAACGCCAAGCCGGAGTTGGCGGGGGGCAATTCGGCAGCAAATCCAAACCCATCGATTCCCAATCGCACCGATCCTGCCGCGGGATTAGCGGGGACAGGGATCAATGGTTCCGCCCGGCCGCAAGAGTTGTATCCTCCCGTGCCAGCCAGCAACGGCGGCAATCTGGCGCAGGCGAACGTTGCCAACGAAATCACGCCGCCGCCGGATCGCTTCGCGGGGAACAACGGAGGGAACAATGCGATCGGCAGTTCGCCCGGCGATGTTCGTTGGCCCGTGGCTGGCAATCAAACTGCGGAGTCGGCGCCGGTGGCCAATGCGCTCCGCAGCGAAGGACCGGGGCGACTGGCTTCGTCGGAAGGTCTGACCGAACGCTTGAACGATCAGCCGGGCTATCCGTTGGACAGTGGTTCGCTCCCCTTCAATGCGAATCCCAATCCGCCGGAACGCGAGCCACCGGCCGAGACTCAGCCAGCAACGCCTGTACCGGCTACCAGTTCCTTTGGGCCGGGGGGGAACGAAAATTGGCTCGACAAAGAACGGCCTCGGCTGACCCGTTCGCGGCGTTTCAGCTTGGACTACGAAGTCGATTCCGTCACGCCGGAAAATTTGGGGGATGTGGAACTGTGGGGGACGAGCGACGGCGGCAGATCGTGGATGAAGTGGGGGAGCGACAACGACCGGACCAGTCCGTTCGAGGTGGAAGTCGGCAGCGAAGCGATTTACGGGTTCCGGATTGTGATCGTCGCGCGGAATGGTGTTTCGAGCCGACCACCGCAAGCCGGTGACGCAGCCGACATCTGGATTCAGGTCGATGCTTCCCCGCCGGTGGTGCGATTAACGCAGGCCGCATACGGCGATGGCGAACATGCGGGGCAACTCGATCTGCGGTGGGAAGCCGCGGATGCGAACTTGACCGATCGACCGATTACGTTGTCGTTCGCCGATCGCCCCGATGGTCCTTGGACGACGATCGCGGCCGGAGTGCCGAACACGGGACAGTTTTGGTGGCCCTTCGATCCTCGCTCGCCGCGGCAGATTTATTTGCGCATCGAGGCGAAGGATGCTGCCGGGAACGTGGGGATGTATTCGCTTCCCGAACCGATTAGCGTGGAGGGGTTGATTCCTCGCGGCCGGATTCGAGCGCTGAATACGCCAGACGCTGAAGGGCGAGATGCGTTTTTGAAGAAGAATATCCGCTAGGTACGATGGCCCTCCGAGGCCGTCGAATGCGTTTTACTGGCAAGTAGGCGTTGCTGTTGACGCGGTCCGTTTGATTGAATCCTAAAGCAGCCCACGCGGTTTGCGATGGCCTCGGAGGGCCATCGTACGAGGCAATCATGACCCGCATACTCATTACTTCAGGTCCAACTCGCCAATATCTCGATCCCGTCCGGTACTTAACGAATGCGTCGAGTGGACGAATGGGGAAGGCGCTGGCAGCTGCGGCGCTCGAACAGGGACATGAAGTCGTTGTGGTCAGCGGGCCAATTGTCGGCGATTACCCGGCCGGGGCGGAAGTGATTCGCGTGCTCACCACGGATGAAATGTTTGCCGCGTGTGAGGACGTGTTTCCTAACTGCGATGGAGTGATTGGTGCGGCAGCGCCATGTGACTATCAGCCGATCAAAGTGGAGACGCAGAAGATTGCCAAGACGGGCGAGCCCTTAGTGCTGCATTTGATTGAAACTCAGGACATCATTGCCACGCTGGGGAAAAAGAAGCGGACCGATCAATGGGTGGTGGGCTTTGCACTGGAAACCGACGATGCCCGCTTTCGTGCGTTGACAAAACTGGAAAAGAAACACTGCGACTGGATCGTGCTAAATGGTCCCGAGGCGATGGACGCGGCAGATAACTCGGTGGAAGTTTTTAACGTGGCCGGCGAAACGGTGTTGAAGATTCAAGACTCGAAGGAAGAGATTGCACGGCAGTTGCTGAGAGCGATTGGGGAACGGTTCCTAAAGTAGTCGGCCCGCTCTGTTCGCTTTTCCCGCTGCGATGGCGTTCTAGAAGAACTTTAGGTGGGAAGCTACAGATCACTCGGGCGGCTTACGGAGTGTGCTTACTACGCTCGCCAGTCCTTCGCGATAGCTGGGGTAAATGAACTTCGGCTGCAGATGGTTGACGAGTTTGTCGTTAGAGACGCGCTTGTCGCCTCCGCGCGTGGCCGCAAGCTCTTCGGCAGAGGGCTCGATGAATTGCGGCGCGGGTCGCTGCAGCAGTCGCGCGAGCTCGCCGTAGAAATCACGGCGTTCGACAGGTGCGCCATCGGCAACATTGAAGACTTCGCCGGTGATGCCGCGGCGTGAGGCTTCTAAGACGATCTGGGCAGCGTCATCGACATGAATCAAGTTGAGCCAACTCGTTCCCTGAGCCGTAATTGGTTTGCCGTCGAGAATGTCTTGAGCCCGCGGGATGCGGTCTGGACCGTAAATGCCAGCCAATCGCAGCACAAGCGAACGCTCACGCCACTCGCTGCCGCGCAACAATTCCTCGGCCGCCAGCGATGCTTTGCCCCCGTCCCGTTCGGGATGTGCGGCCGTTTGTTCGTCAACGGTTTCACCTGCCCCGCGACCGTAGACGCCGGTGGTGCTGATGTAGATGATTTGTTTGATGCTTGAGGGTGAACCTGCCAGGACATTGGCGAGTCCCTGCACATAGACATCGTGTATCGTTCCGCCGCGGCGATCAAATCCGACCGCAAAGAGGATCGTTTCGACGTCGGCAAAAATCTCCGATCGCAACGATTCGCGATCGCGGATGTCGGCGACAACGGCTTGTATTCCCTGAGCCGAAAGTGCCGAAGCTTTGTCCGTGGATCGAGTGACTGCGCGGACTGGCTCCCCCGTTTGCAGCCAGCAATGTGCCACGCGGCTTCCCAAGTATCCGCAGCCGAAGATGAGTTTCATGGTAGCTGGCACACGTTGTGGAGTGCCGTTCACAAGAGGGAAGGATTCGAAGCGGTGAACGGCACGGGGAGTGTGCCTACTACTTTAGATCGGTTCGCGCCGCGGATACGAGCCGAGCACTTCCAACTTCACGCAGCGTTTGCGAAGCAATTCCAGCGCTCGACCAATTCTGGGCTCCGATTGATGGCCTTCGAATTCGACGAAGAACATGTACTCCGTCTTGGCGTTCTGCATCGGAAAGGACTCGATCCAAGTCATATTCAGCCGGTTCTTTTTGAAGACCAGCAACGCATCCGCCAGTGAGCCGGGCTTATGCGGGATCTCGAACATCAGCGACGTCTTGTCCTTGCCGGTTCGTTTGGGTGGCTCGCCACCGAGCACGGCGAAGCGCGTGACGTTGTTTTTGTTGTCTTCGATACTGGCATCGACGATGTTCAACCCGTAGTGCATAGCGGCTTCCATGCTGGCAACGGCTGCGGCCCCTTGCTTGTCGCATGCGATCTGTGCGGCAACAGCTGTACTGGAAAGTTCTACGATCTTCACGCCGGGCAGATGACGGGCAAGCCATTCCCGACATTGCGACAGCGCTTGCGGCTTGGAATAGACTTCGAGAATTTCAGACCGCGTGCATTTCGCAATCAGGTTGTGATGAATCTTGAGCTGCACTTCGCCGCTGACCTTCACGGGCAAGCGGGCAAACATATCCAAGGTGTCGGCGACACGTCCATCGGTGGAGTTTTCAACCGGGACGACGCCGTGATCGACTTGTCGCCTGGCAATCTCTTCAAACACGGCGCGGATGGATGAGGCAGGGACCAGTTCGGCACTCGTACCAAAAACTTCAATCGCGGCGATGTGACTGTAGCTGTACTGCGGCCCGAGATAGGCAACGCGGGTCTTCTTGACCAAGGAATGCGAAGCACTCACCAGGCCGCGGTAGAGATTCCGTAGGGCGGAGGCGTCCAGCGGTCCCTTGTTCATCTCGACGAACCGCGCCAGGGCTTGCTCCTCGGCTTGTTCGTCGAACGGGGAAATTTCTTCTGCCAGCCTGGCTTTCGCTAGTTTCTGGGCCGCCTTCGCCCGTTCGCTGATCGTTTTCGCCAGATCGCGGTCAAGCCGTTCGATCTCGCGACGGAGGTTTGCCTCGGACGTGCCTCGGGTTGGAACTTTCTTCGTCATACCACGAATCCAGCTAAGGAGAGGAGCAAAGTTCGCTCATCTTAATATGCCACGCCGGTCTTTCGTAGAAGCCTGGAGCTATTTGCTACTCCATCCTGCAAAACTGGCAGGCTCGTTCTGGAAGGCAAAAGTCTTACGTTCGATTTGGGAGCGGGTGTCAAATTGGCAGAATGATGAAGGATAGGATTGCGGGACTGCATTTTAATCGTCACGCACTCCATTTGCTGTAAGTTTTATTAATATAACGACTTGCGTCCTGAAGTTCAGGAAGTGTGGCCCCGCGAAGCGGCTGGCACAGCCTTTGCGATTCGTGGTATCGCGTCGGATCATCGACGCCAAATTTTAGTTGCAATCCATAGCCTGATTTGCCAGAAATCAAATCACTGACCAACTTCTCTGGAAAGGGGAAACTTCATGGCCGCTGGGGAAAAAATCATCGGGATCGACTTGGGAACCACGAACTCGGTCGTCTCCGTGATGGAAGGGACCGAACCGAAGGTAATCGCGAATGCGGAGGGAAATCGCCTCACTCCCAGCGTAGTTGCCTTCAACGACAAGGGGGAAACCCTCGTCGGCGAACCGGCCAAGCGGCAAGCGGTCACCAATCCACAGCGGACGATTTACTCCGTGAAACGGTTCATGGGGCGTCGGCACGAAGAAGTCCAGACCGAAGAAAAGATGGTTCCGTACAAGGTCGTGGGGGGCCAACAGGACTACGTTAAAATTGGTGCCGGCGACAAAGAATACACGCCGCAGGAAATCTCAGCCAAGATCCTTCGCAAACTGAAGGAAGCGGCTGAATCCTACCTGGGGCACAAGGTCAACAAGGCGGTGATCACCGTCCCGGCTTACTTCAACGATGCCCAACGGCAGGCGACCAAAGATGCCGGTCAGATTGCCGGGCTCGAAGTCTCTCGCATTATCAACGAACCAACCGCGGCCGCGATGGCTTACGGGCTCGATAAGAAGAAGGACGAAAAGATCGTTGTTTTCGACCTTGGCGGTGGTACGTTCGACGTTTCAGTCCTCGAAGTGACGGGTGGCGGAACTGCCGACGATACCCGCGTGTTCGAAGTGATCAGCACCAACGGTGATACTCACCTCGGTGGTGACGATTTCGACGAAGCACTCATTCACTTCGTAGCGGACGAATTCAAAAAGGAAAGCGGTTCCGATCTGCGCAAGGATCCTATGGCTCTGCAGCGTTTGCAGGAAGCTTGCGAGAAGGCGAAGAAGGAGCTCAGCTCCCTGCCCCAGACCGATATAAATCTGCCGTTCATCACCATTGCTGATGGCGTGCCGAAACACTTGACGATGACGATCACGCGTTCGAAGTTCGAAGCGCTAACCGATTCGCTCATCGAACGTTGCCGCAAGCCAGTGATGCAGGCGATGCAGGATGCGAAATTGCAGCCGAGCCAGATCGACGAGGTCGTGCTGGTCGGTGGTTCGACTCGTATTCCGCGCGTGCAGCAACTGGTGAAGGAAATCTTCAACAAGGATCCGCACAAAGGGGTGAATCCGGACGAAGTCGTTGCCATCGGCGCTGCGATTCAAGGCTCGGTCTTGGCCGGCGAACGGAAGGACGTGTTGCTGCTCGACGTAACGCCACTCACGCTCGGCATCGAGACCGAAGGGGGCGTGTTAACCGCGCTGGTTGAACGAAACACTACAGTTCCTACCGAGAAGAAGCAAACCTTCAGCACCGCGGCCGACAATCAAACCGGCGTGACCGTTAAGGTGTTCCAAGGGGAACGCAAGATGGCCAACGACAACCGCGTGTTGGGCGAATTCAATTTGGAGGGAATTCCGCCGGCTCCCCGTGGTATGCCGAAAATCGAAGTCAAATTCGACATCGATGCCAACGGCATTTTGAACGTATCGGCCAAGGACCTTGGGACCGGTAAGGAAGCCTCGGTCAAGATTCAGCAATCTTCCGGTCTCTCGAAAGAAGAGATCGAAAAGATGCGTCGCGATGCCGAGGCTCATGCCGACGACGACAAGCAGAAGCTGGAACTGGCAACGGCCCGCAACCAGGCGGATAATATGTCGTACCAGCTCGAAAAGATGATGAAGGAAAATGCCGACAAGCTGACCGACAACGACAAAGCTCCGCTGGAGAAGGCGATCGAGAAAGCTCGCGCTGCCGCAAAGGAAACCGACGTTGCCGCGATCAAATCGGCAGTTGAGCAACTGGAAGCTGCTTCGCACGCGTTCAGCAAAGTGCTGTACGAGAAGGGTGGCGCCGCCGCAGGTGTCGAACCGGGCACGACTCCCGAAGGTCCGGCTGCCGATGGAACGCCACCGGGGGGCGATGATGTGATCGAAGGTGAGTTCGAAGTGAAGAAGTAAAGTCGAGACTCCGGTCAAAAATTGAAAATCATTAGAGCCCTCGCGGCATTATGCTGCGGGGGCTCTTTTTTGCGCGAACGTTCTCCTACGACCAGTAACCGCCCTTCGAATGATCGAATTCTGCCTCTTGGCCACGGATCGAGTCGTTGATCTCACCCTGGCAGAATACTTCTTGCCCTAAGACCCAAGTTCGGACTGGCCAGCCAGTGAGTGTCGTGCCATGCCACGGCGACCAACGGCTTTTCGTCTCTTGGTGCGCGTTGTCGATTGTGGCAGTCAGGTTGAGATCGACGAGTACCAGGTCTGCGTCGTAGCCCACCGCGATGCGCCCTTTCTTTTGGATGTCCCAAACTCGAGCCGGGGCGTCGCACATCCAGTGAACGACTTGATCTAAAGTGCAGCGACCGAGGTGAACCTGGTTCAACATCAGTGCCAAAGAGTTTTCGACGGCAGGCAGGCCTGAAGGAGACTTGGGATAGGGCTGCGACTTTTCTTCGAGCGTATGCGGGGCGTGGTCCGTGGCAACCACTTGAATCTGGCCGGCCAGCAATGCCTGCCACAGTGCGGCATTGTCGGCCTTGGTTTTCAACGATGGGTTCATCTGCACTAAGGTTCCCAGTCGGGCATAGTCATCCACATTGAAAAACAAGTGATGCGGGCAGGCTTCGGCCGTGATCAGGCCGCGATGGTCCGCCAGCAGGGGCAGTTCATCTGCCGTGGAAACATGCAGAACGTGAAAGCGATGATTGTGTCGATGAGCCAGATCAAGGGCTCGCCGAGTCGCAATCACCGCAGCAGCATGATCGCGAATGCGTGAATGATCGGCCACGTCGCTGGTGCCTGCCAGGCGTTCCGCGTTGGCGCGAACGGTAGTTTCATCTTCGCAGTGGGCGCAAATCGGCAGTGTAGTCTCGGCAAAAATGGCTTCCAAGGCCGATTGCTCATCGACGAGCATGTTGCCGGTGCTGGAGCCGATAAAGATCTTGATCCCCGGCGTTCGCTGTGCCAGCTTAAGCTCTGCCAAATTGTCGGTCGTCGCCCCGATGTAGAAGCCGTAGTTCACGAGCGATTTACTGGCAGCCAGGGCGAGCTTTTCGTGCAAGCGATCCACGGTTGTGGTCGTCGGCTTGGTGTTCGGCATTTCCAGGAAGGTCGTCACGCCTCCTTTAGCGCAGGCACGCGAAGCCGTGCGCAAGTCCTCCTTATGCTCCAGGCCGGGCTCCCGGAAGTGAACCTGGTCATCGATCACGCCGGGAATCAGATGCAGGCCATGGGCACTGACAATTTCGTCGGCAGACGTTTGGACAGCGGGGTCGATGGCCGCGATGCGACCATCCTCGATGAGCACGTCGGTCCGCAAAATTCCTTCCGGAAGCACAACCTTGGCGTGACGAATAAGCGTTCGCTGCGACATAACAAATGGTTTCTGTGGGATGGATGGTGGCGTTTGGTCCGGCATCGTCATTGCTGCTGCGATTGGGCGTCAAGCACTGCCCGAATGTAAAGTACCACTTGCCCGGGAGAGACTCCTGCCTGCTGTGCGATCGATTCGGTCACAACTTCCATTTTTTCACCTTGTTCGACCCGCTCGAATAGCGTTCGCGCGTGAGGGGAAATGCGGTCCACGGCTTCATCGCTGAGTACGGGCGGCATTGCGCCAGGGGGCACGGCCGGCATGGTCAGACAGAAGATGTAGCGAATGATGTTGTTGAGCAGAATGAAGGGGGCGATGATCAACGAAACGATCCCCAGCCAACCGACCGCCAGCGTAATTAGTGACATCTGCCAAAAATGTTTATGGATGCACGATTTGCAGAGGTATCCATCAATGTTCTTGGTGAAACGCATGACGAGCGCACCGATGTTCTGATAAAAGGAAACATACTTCGTGGGGGCTTCGATGCCACAGTCCTGACAAATCATGTTTGCCACCTGCAAGGAGTGTCCGGCACCTAGACAGCAGGCATTGCTGGCAAGTTTCCGGAAGAATGCTCGGTTTAAGATACCGGCGAAACATCGCGGCAGGAAGAGAATGAACCGTCGGCACGAATGGCAAGCCTGCCGGAAGCGGGATATATTAAATGGTTCCACTCGCGGCAGTTGTTGCCGATGGTCGCGAGTCTGCGTTGTACTTTTCATCACCGACTGGGTCAGCCGGTCTATTGAAGCGGGAGGCCTCCATGCCCCAAGCGGTCGTCGACCCGGAGGAACTCCGGCAGTTTGCTCAAAGTCTGAAGAAGTTCACCGCCCAACTGCGCGAACGGGCCCAGGCGTTGGGCAATCAACTATCGGCTCTCAATGCCACCTGGCGCGACCAGGAGCATCGCAAGTTTGTCGAGCAATTCGACGCGGACATGAAAGTCTTCGCTCGCTTCACGGAAGCTGCCGACCTGCATGTGCCGTACCTGTTGAGGAAGGCGCAGCATATCGAGGACTATTTGCAATCGTAGTTTTAGGCTCCATTCATTGAAATTGCCAACTCCATGACTTCTGCCAACATCACTTCCATCGAAGCACTCCGACGGTTCAAGGCCGCGCTGCAGGAATTCGAGCATGATGTGTTGGACGCGATCTCGATGCTGGAGTTGGAATCACGTCGGCCGATCGACTGGATCGAAACCGACCGCACTTTGTACTGGCCACGGGAGTCGAAAACAGCGTCAGATACGGTGAATGAAGCGAGGCTCAACCTGGAGCGGTGCCTGCTCACCATCAATGGCGATGAAGGAAAATCCTGTTACGACGAGCGAAAAGCCTTCGACCGAGCGAAACGGCGTTTGGAATTGTGCGAAGTCAAAGTCAAAGCAGTCCGCAAGTGGAAGGTGCGGCTGCACAAGGAAGTGAACGACTTTAAGGTACAACTCGCGAAATTAAAGCATTACATGGAAAGTGACTTCACCAAGAGTCTGGTCGTTCTGGAACGAATGGCAACTTCCTTAGAAAGTTATGTCGACACGGCCGGTCCGACGCCGACAAATCCCACTAGCGATGTCTCCCGCGAGCGAGGTGCCACGTGAGGGTTTGCGATCTGCACACGGGTCTCGGCAGGTTGGCGGAAGCGTTTTCGGATTTGAAGGAACGTTGGGGGGAAGTGCGCGAAGTGTGGCAAGATGAAGCTTGCCGCGGGTTTGAAGAAACGCACCTCGCACCCATTCCGCAGCAGTTGCAGCAACTGATCGCTGCGACCCAGCAACTGCGGCAGACAGTCGATGGTGCGGTAAACGATTGCGATGATCGCGCGAGCGAGTAGTTCGAGGGGCATTGAGGGATCACGAGGGAGATGAATGTGACCGTAGCTGCACCTCCGTTGCCCCCCATATCGACGCAACGCCAACGCGTCTTGATTGCCCGACTACAGCAATTGGCTGCAACGCGGGCGAAAGAGGAAGTCGTTGTGCGTCGCCGGCGAATCGAACAGCAGGATCAAGCCCAGGAAGAGTATGTCCGCGAGCGCGACGCTAAGGCGGTTGCCTTCGAGCAACGTCACGCGGAACTGGTCGCGGAATTCAAGCGACAAAGAGACGTCCTTCTGACAGACTACGAAGCCCGCGGCACAGAAGTGGCAATTGCCGAGAATGAAGTCATCGAACTGGCGGCTGCCAGGTACTCCGAAAATCTCGATTCCGGCCGACAAATCTGGCAGATGCGCTGCGCTCAAATCACGACAACCTACAAGCAGCAAAAGGTGATTCCGCAGCAGCGGGCCGGACGATTCTTTGCCCAATGCGACAACCGAGACGCAGAGATTACGCAGTTTCATCAAGCAGCCATTCGTTTAGTGCAGCGGCGTTGTGCCTGGCCGGAAGATAAGTCCGCCGACCCTGTGATTCCGCCGGGAGCGACTTCGATAGCACTATGGGAGGAAGCGTCGGCGACGATCGCACGCGGGCAGACGCTGTTGCAGAATGTGCAGAATTTGCGCTCGGCTCGCTTCAACGAGGATGGTTGGCCGATATTGATCTTTATTTTCACGCTCGTGGCTGGCCTCTGGCCCGCGTGGATTTATATCGGTCCCCATGGCTGGTACTGGGCAATTGCAACCATGATCGCTGGTCCGGCTCTGTTGGCAGCAGCTAGTTGGGCGGTAGCGCGACCCTTCGCGCAGCATCAAACTCGGCAATCCGTGCCTGGAATTCAGCAGGCCGTGCGTGATGCTTTCGCTTTCACTGCCGCCGCCCGAAACGCAGCGAAAGAGGAAGCACTCCAGGCCAAGCGTGAACTCAAAGAAAAGAAACAACGTGATTTGCTCGACCAGAACGACGACTGGAACCGCGCTCAACAAAAGCTCGGCAAAGAACAGCAAGATGCGATCTCGGCTGCGGCTCAAGAGTATGGCGGCCAACGGCAAAAACTAGAACAGAAATTCGAGCCGGAACTCGACCGCATCGAAGCACTCTATCCGCCGCAGATCGCGCAGACCGAGCAATCATTCCTCCAGGAGATGGAGCGACTAAGCGCTGCCTATCGTACACGCCTAAAAGCCATCGAAATGCAGTTCGAGCAGGAATGGACGGCGATTCTCCAACAATGGAATCAAGGGTTGGCAGAGATCCAACAAGAAATCGCTGCAATGCAGCATTTCTGCGCCACGCACTTTCTCCCTTGGATCGAACGGGATGCTTCCGAACGAGGATTTTCACCGACGGCAGCGAGTGGCGAGATCGAAGCCCTGCAACTCGGCAAGTATGCATTTCATCTCGAAGTGCCGACACCGGAGGTAGACAACGCAACGACCTCTGTGATGGATCCTTCGTTTAGCCAAATGCCCGCCACGCTTGGTGTCAGTTGGGAGCAGCCACCGGAAACCATTGAACTGCCCGCGGTTTTGTCTTATCCAGATTCGCCGTCGCTCCTCTTGGAAGCGGAGGCCGAAGGCCGCGACAATGCCACGCAGGTTTTGCAAAACGCGATGCTTCGGCTGCTCACGACTTTTCCTCCGGGAAAGGTGCGGTTCACCATTCTCGATCCGGTAGGCTTGGGGCAGAACTTTTCCGCCTTCATGCATCTCGCCGATTTCGATGATCGCCTCGTGGCAAATCGTATCTGGACCGAACAACAACACATCCAACAGCGGCTTATCGATCTGACGGAGCACATGGAAAATGTGATCCAGAAGTATCTCAGGAACGAGTTCGCATCGATCCAGGAATACAATCGTCACGCTGGCGAAGTGGCCGAGCCCTTTCAAATTTTGGTGATCGCGAACTTCCCGAATAACTTTTCGGACGAAGCGGCCCGTCGACTGGCGAGTATCGCCAACAGTGGTGCCAGGTGCGGAGTCTACACCCTGATCAGCGTCGACACCCGCCAAAAGATGCCACGCGGCTTCGAACTCTCCGATCTCGAAAGCCAGGCCACAACCCTTGTGTGGGACGAGCAAGCACGGCGTTTCTGTTGGCAGCAGGAGGACCTCCGTTCGCTTCCTTTGGAATTAGAACTGCTACCCGACGATGCGAGAATGACGGAATTGATTCGATCCGTCGGCAAACTCGCCAAAAGTGCATCGCGCGTCGAAGTGCCGTTCACGACAATCCTCCCCCCAGACGATAAGTGGTGGGCGGGAGATAGCCGCAGCGAGATCGAAGTTCCACTCGGTCGGGCCGGCGCCACGAAGTTGCAATTCATGCGGCTCGGCAAGGGAACGAGTCAGCACGTGCTCATTAGCGGCAAGACTGGCTCGGGAAAATCGACTCTTCTAAACGCTCTGATCACGAACCTGGCAATTCACTATTCGCCCGACGAACTCGAATTCTATTTGATCGACTTTAAGAAAGGGGTCGAGTTTAAAGCGTACGCCAGTGAAAAACTGCCGCACGCACGTGTGATTGCGATCGAAAGCGAACGAGAATTCGGCCTGAGTGTGCTGGAACGTCTCGATCTGGAACTTAAACGTCGAGGCGATCTCTTTCGTAAACATGGCGTGCAAGATGTAAAGGGTTACCGGGCGGCGAATCCAGATGCCGCAATGCCCCGGGTGCTGCTCATCATCGACGAATTCCAGGAATTCTTCACCAGCGACGACAAGATCTCACACGAGTCGTCGCTGTTTCTTGATCGACTGGTGCGGCAAGGCCGGGCGTTTGGAATTCATGTGTTACTCGGCTCGCAAACGTTAGCAGGCGCTTATTCGCTGGCCCGCAGTACGCTTGGACAAATGGCAGTTCGCGTAGCGCTGCAATGCAGTGAGACGGACGCCCATTTGATCCTTAGTGAAGACAACACTGCCGCCCGTCTACTGAGTCGTCCTGGGGAGGCGATCTACAACGACGCAAACGGTTTGCTGGAAGGAAACCATCCTTTTCAAGTGGTCTGGCTCTCGGACATGCAGCGGGAAGGTTATCTGCGTCAAGTTCGTGAGCTGGCTCAGCAACGAAACTGGGAACCACGACCGACCACGATCTTCGAAGGAAACGTCGCTGCCGATCAGGCCGACAATCCGCAATTGCTCGCAACCTTGGCTCGCAGTGAATCCGTTCCAGCTCTGACTCCGCCGCGGATCTGGCTCGGCTCAGCAGTCGCCATCAAAGATCCCCCCTACATCGATTTTCAACGACAAAGCGGTTGCAATCTGCTTGTCGTGGGGCAGCAAGAAGAACTCGCGGCCGGCATTCTATCGACAGCCTGCCTAGCCCTGGCAGCACAAGTGAATCCCATTGCAGCAAGCACTACCGATGGGGAGCCGCTGAAGAGCCTCTACGTCCTCGATGGCACTCGAACCGAATCTCCTGATGCAGACTTGTGGACGCGCGTCACAGAGCATGTTGCTGATCGTTGTGAAGTGGTTCAGCCGCGGGGAGTCGAAGCGATCATTACTCGCCTTGCCGCAGAGGTCGATCGCCGCGTGCAGTCGGGCCGGCAAGATGAGTCGCCCCTATTTCTCGTGATCTACAATCTCGCTCGTTTCCGCGATCTAAAAAAAGGGGAAGAGTTCAGCTTCGACGATGCCGGTTCGGGGGGCGGAAAGAATTTAGCGAACATTTTGCGAGAAGGGCCCGCGGTCGGCGTGCATGTCCTCTGCTGGGCTGATTCGTTCAGCAACGCCAGTCGGTGGCTGGAACGCTCGTCGCTGCGCGACCTGGATCTGCGGGTGCTGTTCCAAATGAGTGCCTCCGATTCCAGCAATCTGATGGATAGCCCGGCTGCCAGTCGCCTGGGTATTTCCGTCGCTCTCTTCACTAGCGAAGAACGGGGCCAAGCCGAAAAATTCCGCCCCTACGCGATTCCCACGCAGGCATGGCTGAATTCGTTCGTCCGTCCTGAGAACTAGTGGCGCTCATTCCTCGGAGCAAAAATCCTCGGCCAGAACGCATCGGTTCTGGCGCGGTACTCGGCATAAGGCTCGCCGAATCGTTCGAGCAATTTGCGTTCTTCGATGGGCAAGCGGGCGAGAATAAAGAGAAACGGAACCGCTCCGGCCAGCAAAAAGAACCAATTGGCGGTCAGTAAAGTGGTACTCCCAACGGCAACGGCAAAGGCCAGATAAAACGGATGCTGGATGTAGCGATATGGTCCCGTGGTGACCAGCGAGTGCTCCTGGCGGGTGACGACGGTATCGGTCAAATTACGGCCCAACGTCACAAAGGTCCAAATCAGTAATCCACCGTCGAGCAGGAGCAGCAACAGTCCGCTCCAACGCAGCGCGTCGGGGAGTGAAAGTGCGGACCAAGATAGCCAGGGGGGATAAATCAGCCAAGCGATTGCCGCCACAAAGCCGGGAACGCTCGACAGCCGCAGGCCGAACAGAATCAAGGCCCCTTCTTGCCAGCGATCGAGTCGCTCCCGCGTGGCGTTCGAGCGTATGCGAAAGTACCCCGCGATCGGCAGCAGCACTAGCAGAAACGCGAGCAGGGCGATACGGAACGGGTTGTCGTGAATCACTTCTCTTCGACGCGTCCTGAGACCAAACGCACGATGCGATCTGCTTGCCTAGCTACGTTCATATCGTGGGTCACCATCACGATCGTTAGGTGATCTCGCTTGTTGAGTGTGCGCAAAATCTCCAAAATCTCCCCCCCCGTTTCTTCATCAAGATTCCCTGTCGGCTCATCCGCCAAGAGCACCTGAGGCTGTGCGATGAGGGCGCGTGCGATGGCGGTGCGCTGCATCTCGCCGCCGGAGAGCTCGCGCGGGCAATGGTGCAACCGATGTCCCAGCCCGACCGCTTCCAGTAGCGCGGTCGCCTGTGCGGTTCGCTCACGGCGATTCCACCAGTAGGCCAGCGGTCCCTCAGCAATCATGCAAGGGGTCAGCACGTTTTCCAGGGCCGTCAGTTCCGGCAGCAGGTGATAGAACTGAAAGATCATGCCAAAGTGCTGGTTTCGCAGCACGTCTCGGCCGGAGGCAGCGATGTTGTCGATCCGCTTGCCATCGAAATGAATCTCCCCCGCATCGGGCGCATCGAGCGTGCCGAGCAAATGCAGGAGCGTGCTCTTGCCGCTGCCGCTTTGTCCGACTATGGCCACGAATTCTCCAGGGCGGATTGCAAAATCGACTCCTTTCAAAACAGGCACTTCCAGCTTTCCCTTGCGATAGCTTTTCACCACATCCCGGGCCGACAACAGCGGTTTGATGTGGTCTTTCGCCTGTGCCAGGGCATGCTGCGAGTCGATCCGCATGGCGGGTTTAATTTCAGACGTCGAAGCGGCCACGGCTGCAGCAAGCTTGCGGGTTTTTGTGAAGAGTGCCATGAAACAATCCTTAGTAAACTCGTTGGTCAGAACGTTTTCGTCATTGGTCATTCGGGTCTGTGTTCGCACAAATTGACCAATGACTAGTGACTTTTCTACTCGTACCTCAGGGCCTGCACCGGATGAAGCCGGGCGGCTCGCAGCGCGGGGAGCACGCTCGCCAGAACCGCGATCAACACCGCGCCAAACACCACGCCAACCACCATCATGGGATGCACAACGGTCGGAATTTGGCTGAAGTAGTAAACCGTGGGATCGAAGACCTCGACCCCTGTCATTCGTTCGATGAGCATCGCGATGTCGTTGATGTAATACACAAACAGCAACCCGCCGATGACCCCCACGCCTGAACCGACCATGCCCAGCGATACGCCATAACCCAGAAAAATGCTCATCACGCCGCGGCTGGAAGCTCCCAGCGCTTTCAACACGCCGATGTCCTTGGTCTTCTCGACAACAATCATGAAGAACGTAGCCAAGATCCCGAAGCCGGCAACGGCGATGATCAGAAAGAGCAAGATGTTGAGCAGTGTGGTTTCCATCTGCACGGCAGCGAGCAATGGCCCTTGCATATCGCGCCAGGTCTGGACACTGAAGGGAGATTCTTCGGGAGAAAACCGGGCTCGCAAGCGGTCGCGAACCTCATTCAGATTGGCTCCTGGCTTGAGACGTAGTTGAATGGTCGTCACTGCTCCTTGACCGGTCGAAGGATCGATCATGCCGCGCATTTCCTGCAAGCGGCGGAGAGGGACGAAGGCAAAACTGGAGTCGTACTCGCTCATCTTGCTTTCGTAGAAGTCGACGACCGTGAAAGTATCGGTGATCGCCTTCGGTGGCGTGCCGGACGAAGGGAAGGTCACCTTCACATCGTCCCCCGGTCGAACCAGGTAATAGTCTTGGACTTCCCCTTCGCTGTCCCGTTGTTTAACGCAGCCAATCGCGATTCCGAGGATGATTCCCGTGTACTGCTGCTTAGCCTCATCGAAGAACGGAACAGGGGAACCGCCGGCCGATGGATCGGAAGGGATGGCTGCGGTCGGATCGCTGGGAATACCACCAGTGCCGCTGGGAGGAGCAGGAATTCCATTAGCGGCCGATTCTGCCCGTCCCAACTGATTTTGTTCCATCTGCCGCATCTCTTCCTGCTGCCGCTGGAACTCACGTTCGTACTCCACGCGGAGGCGGCGATACTTCCAGCCGCTGGGAGGCATCGGATGCTCCAGATCGCCGTAGTCATCCTCGTGGAGGTTGAACGTCAGCTTCTTCTGGTTCTCGCGATGGATCAGATACTCGCGGAAGTCGCTGACGTCGGCATAGGTGGCTTCATCCACGCCGACAATGCTTACCTGGCGCGTGATCCAACGCCCACGGAGCGGAATATTCAACATAGCAGGCACGTGAACTGCCGACGTTAGTCCCGCCAGATCGGGGCCGACGACTTCACGAATTTCCTTCGCGTACTGCTCGACATTCACGAAGCCATCGAGCGAGTGCGATTCCAGCACAATGTCGGCCAGGATGCTATGCAAGCGAATATGCATTTCGCGCGTGAACCCAGCCATCACGCTGTTGACGACAATCAGCGTGCCGACGCCGAGCGTAACGCTGACGATGGATGCCAGCGCGATGTAGCGAGTGCGAAGATAGCGCCAGGCCAATAAATAACGGTACATAGTTTCACCGGGACCAACGAAATGACGAAGCTCGAATGACGAAACGTGTGGGCGCGACAACGGCGCAGCTAGATACCAGAGTCCCGATAGTCGGGGCGATGGGGTTTTCAGCGATGATTTTCGAAGCGGCATCCATGCCTGAATCTCGCTACTATTCTTTAGGTGACTCTCTCAACAACGGAAACAGAATCACTTCCCTGATCGACTGCGTGTTGGTCAATAACATGACAAGTCTGTCGATTCCCATCCCCAGGCCTCCTGCTGGCGGCATACCGTGCTTCAAGGCGCGGATGAAGTCGTGGTCCATTTTGGCCATCGAATCTTCTTCCGCTTGTCCTGCCAGTTGCGTGCGGAAGAGTTCTTCCTGTAAATCGGGATCGTTCAGTTCCGTGTAGGCGTTCGCGACTTCCATCCCGTGGATGAACAGTTCAAACCGCTCGGCCACAGCGGGATTGCTCCGCTTGCGCTTGGTAAGTGGACAGATACTGGCGGGGTAATCGATGACAAAGATCGGGCCGACCAGTGCGTCCTCAACCTTCTCTTCAAAGACTTCGCTTTTGATCACGTCCGGATGCTTGCCGGCCGTTTCAAATCCAATCTTCTCAGCCAAGGCTTTCACAGCGGCGGCATCCTGTGGATCAACACCGGCATGCTCGCGGAACAAGTCGTCGTAAGTCCGTCGAGCAAAGGGAGGGGTAAAGTCGATCGACTTGTCCGCCCATTGCAGCTTCCGCTCACCGCCAATCGCATCGAGCGCATTGAGGATGATCTGCTCGGTCAGGTCCATCATCGATTCGTAGTTGCCGTAGGCCTGATACAATTCAAGCATGGTGAACTCGGGATTGTGGCGCGGGCTCAAGCCTTCGTTGCGATAAACTCGGCCGATTTCATAGACCCTCTCCATGCCGCCGACCAGAAGCCGCTTGAGATGCAGTTCCAGTGCAATGCGCATGTACAGCTGCATGTCGAGCGCATTGTGATGCGTCTTGAACGGTCGTGCGGCCGCTCCGCCGGCAATGGTATGCAGGGTAGGCCCTTCGATTTCGCAAAAGCCTTGACCGTTACAGGTCTGGCGGATCGAGCTGACGATTTTCGTCCGCTTCAAGAACCGCTCCATCGCTCCTTCGGTCGTTTGCAGATCGACGTATCGCATCCGATGCCGCAATTCGGGATCGGCCAGGCCCTTGTGTTTATCCGGCGGCGGACTGATCGACTTCGTCAGGAAGTGGAGCTTCTCCGCAAAGATCGTTAGTTCGCCCAGTTTGGTGAAGCGGAGTTCGCCATCGACTCCCACCAGATCGCCGAGGTCAAAATTTTCGGCCAAGGTCCAGCTTTCGTCGCCGACCTGAGCTTTGCCAATGAAGAGTTGAATCCGGCCGGTCCAATCTTGAATGTCGACGAACCGCAGTTTGCCGGTATCGCGCTGGAGCACGATTCGTCCGGCCGCTCGTACCTTCGGCCCGCGGACTTCCCCTTTGCCTTGTTCGGAAAGCCACTTGCGAAAGTCGAGTTCAGGATTGGCCACGCGATCGGGCAGGGCAAGCTCTCGGCCATCTTCGGTGACAAAGCGGACTTCGTTTTGCCGGCCACGAATGTCCCCCATCAACTGACGGTCATCAAATCGCTGGCCCCACGGATCAATGCCGAGGGCTTCCAGCCGGCGCAGCTTCTCCCGGCGGGCGGCCTCGTGAACACCCAAATCGTCGTCAGAAGTATCAGGGGGAATTGGCGAATCAGTCATGGCGGAAATAGGTAAGTTGGTCAAAAGTGCCGCATTATCAACGAATGGTGGAAGGGGGTCAATGTCACTCAGGTTTGGCTGCTGTACCAGGGGGCAGGACTCACTCTTTGCTAGCAAAAGGGATGCTCAGCTGAGTTTCGCTCCCGTGATCGCCGGCACTGACGACAAAACCGCTGGGAACGAGTGGAAAACGACGCATTCTATGCTTCTCTGTAAACGAGCGACCAGCTGAGACGAAGGTTCGCCCTGGCTAAGGTTTGCGATCCCAATTCGCACCGCCGCAAAACTTGGAACTGCGAGCTAGATCCATTCGATGAGTTCATTTGGGCGTTAGCACGGGAGCGGAACTGCGCAGTGAGCGATGACTGGAAACCTGACGCCACCCTACGGATAACCGCTGAGGTTGCTATATCAGTGGGGACTTGTTTCCAAGCTCTTGTTCGTCGCGCCCGCAGCCGATTAAGATCAAGTTTTGCTTATCGACTAAAGCTCTTATCTATTTTTCAGGCCTTTCAAATGACCACGGTCCCTCTTCGCACCTGCCGGAGTGTTATCACTCGGGGCTTTACACTCGTTGAACTGCTGGTGGTCATTGCCATTATTGGTGTGCTGGTAGCTCTGCTGTTGCCAGCGGTGCAACAGGCGCGCGAGTCCGCTCGGCGAGCCCAGTGCATCAATCATCTCAAGCAGATTGGTCTGGCACTGCACAATTATCACGACACCATCTTGCAATTCCCGCCGGGACGTATGGGCTGCGATTGCTGGGACGCAGATGTCGGCAAGGGGCAAGCCAATTATCAACGGCCGGGAACCAGCGGCTTTGGGATGTTGCTTCCCTTTATGGAGCAGTCCGCCCTTTACGATTCGATCGGCTGGCAAAAAGGGGCGGTGAGTCCCGCCGTTTGTACTTATGGTCATGGGGATGGAACGGCCGGTTGGGATACGGGACTGGCTCAGTTCCTGCTTGCCCGCCCGAAAATTTTTGTTTGTCCCAGTGATGTTTCAGAACCTATTCATAACGACCGGAAATACGCGACGGGCAACTATGCCTTCATGCATGGCACGCGTGGTCCTTCGTTTGGCACGGATCAAATGCAATTGAAACATTACAACAATGGTTCATTCATGTACCGCACACCGATTCGGATGCTCGACATCACGGACGGCACGAGCAATACCATTTTTGTCGGCGAAGTGATTGCCGCTCATACTAGTGAATCATCCAATCGCTGGCTCATTGGCTCGCGTCACACCGATTGCTTGCGCTCGACCGAAAACGCGATCAATACGCCGCCGGGGAAGGGAATCGCCTTGGACCTCTACGGCTATAAGGCGAATGGTGCGTTTGGGAGCAAGCATGCTGGCGGTGCAAATTTTGCGTTTGGCGATGGAAGCGTCTCCTTCCTGCGCGATAACGTCGATCTGAAGATCTATCGCGGCCTGGCGACGCGCAGCGGTGGCGAACAAGTCATGATTCCTTAGGAATAGCCTTCTGTGGAAACCATCACGCGAATTTCAGGCCCGTGATCCGTTCCAATCGGTGCTCGTAGTCACCCAGTAATCCGCCGACGACATCCCAGCGATCAACACGGCGGACCTCGATATCCCCTTGTTCGTTCACGCGAACGATCGAATCAGGGCGTACTCCGCTGTTTTGCAGATCGTGTTCGGAGACTTCCCCTTCGCTGATGGCTTGCCGAAGTTGATGTCCGGTCAATTCAATAAATCGCATGGTGCTTCTCGGTTCAGACTTACTTACAATCCGCCTCAGGCAAGGGTTTTTCACCTAGCCTGCCAACCATAACCATAGAGGCTCAGCTAGGGTCGTAGAAGTAGACGGCTTGCTAAACCCGCCACAAATTGTTTCTCCCGCTTGCGGCGAATGCGGCAAACGTTTGCCGCCGCGGACCGTGTCTGCGACCTACTTCTTGGGCCGGGGAATGCGTTCGCGCTTGCCCCCTCGTTTCTTCCCCTTCGGCTGATACGACTTCACTTCTGCCGCGCTTAGTTCTTTCCCCATTTGATTCTTCAACTGCACGATCCGGTCTCGGAGCGCGGCCGCTCGTTCGAATTCCATGTTGTCCGCAGCGGCGAGCATTTCCGCCTCGAGTTCCTGCATGAATTCTTCGGTGATGTACTGCGATTCATCATTCCGCCCCACTTTCGCATTCGCTTCACGATGGGCGGCCGCCTCGGATTCGATCCCGGCGCGAATATTCTTCTTGATGGACTCCGGAGTAATGTTGTGCTCCAGGTTATAAGCGGCCTGAATCTTTCGCCGGCGTTCGGTTTCATCAATCGCACTTTGCATGGCGGCCGTTACGCGGTCCCCGTACAAAATTACCTTCGCGTTGACATTTCGCGCAGATCGGCCGATGGTTTGAATCAGCGAGGTCTCGCTGCGCAGGAAGCCTTCTTTGTCTGCATCTAGAATTGCGACCAGCGAGACTTCCGGCAGATCGAGCCCTTCGCGCAACAGGTTCACACCCACCAGACAATCGAATTTGCCGAGCCGCAAGTCGCGGAGCAGTTCCACGCGCTCGAACGCATCGAGTTCGCTATGGAGCCATTTGCAATTGACGTTCTGCTCGCACAGATAGGCGGACAAATCCTCGGCCAATTTCTTTGTTAGCGTCGTTACCAGCACTCGCTCGCCCGACTTCGTGCGTTCGCGAATTTGCCCCAATAAATGCGGAATTTGCCCCATCGCGGAGACCACTTCGATCACCGGATCGAGCAAGCCAGTGGGGCGAATGACTTGTTCCACCACTTCGCCCCCCGTTTGCTCCAGTTCGTATGGGCTGGGGGTCGCGGAAACGTAAATTACCTGATTGATACGGGCCTGCCACTCTTCAAATTTGAGCGGGCGATTGTCCATCGCGCTCGGCAAGCGAAAGCCATGCTCGACCAATGTTTCCTTTCGGCTACGATCGCCGTGATACATGGCGCGTATCTGCGGAATCGTAACGTGCGATTCGTCGATGATGAGCAGAAAGTCTTTAGGAAAGAAGTCGTAGAGCGTATCGGGTGCCGAGCCTGTTTCACGACCGGCCAAGTGCCGCGAGTAGTTCTCGATCCCCGGACAGTGCCCGACTTCATTCAACATTTCGATATCGAACCGACTGCGGGCCGCCAGGCGCTGCGCTTCGAGTAGCTTCCCTTGCACGCGCAGAATGCCGAGCCGATCTTCCAACTCTTGCTTGATCCCGCCAATGGCAGCCTGAATGCGGTCTTCGGGCATCACATAGTGCTTGGCTGGATAGATATAAATCTGCTGGAGCCGACTGAGAGTCTCGCCGCTAATCGGATTAATGATCGACAACTTCTCGACCTCATCCCCCCATAACTCAATCCGGTACGCGAACTCTTCATAACTGGGCCAAAGTTCGATCACATCGCCACGGACGCGAAACTTGCAGCGCTCGAAGGCGACATCGTTCCGTTCATAGAGCACGTCCACAAACTTTTTCAGCATCGCATCGCGATCGACATGCTGCCCCACTTGCAGGCCGACCATCATCTGAATGTAGTCGCGCGGCGAACCAAGGCCGTAGATGCACGACACGCTGGAGACCAGCACCACATCCTTGCGGCTGACGAGCGCGGAGGTGGCTGCCAAACGGAGGCGGTCGATCTCCTCGTTGATTGACGAATCTTTTTCGATGTAGATGTCCCGCTGGGGGATGTAGGCTTCGGGCTGGTAGTAGTCGTAGTAGCTGACGAAGTAATGGACCGCGTTGTGCGGAAAAAACTCCTTGAACTCCGAATAAAGCTGCGCCGCGAGGGTCTTGTTGTGGCTGATGACCAATGTCGGCCGGTCGATCTGCTGAATGACGTTCGCCATGGTGAACGTCTTGCCGCTGCCCGTGACCCCCATCAAGCACTGCGACTTCCGCCCGGTGCGGAGCCCCTTCACCAGGGCCTCGATCGCCTGGGGTTGATCGCCGGCGGGTGGAAATGGGGACTGAAGATCGAATGGCATAGGGATAGTTCGGCGGTTTTGAATGGTCGAAATGAAGTCGCCTGGGCAGCCGGTACATTTGAGGGCCGCTTTCACGGACAAACGCAGCCGATTCGCAAAGTTCCGCCAGACAATAGGCCAAGGCTTATTAAAAACCCTCATTCCCCTGGGCAAACTCCAACCCACTATTTTCGGAGGGCAATGGTGATCTGGCAAGAGACGTTGCGAGGAATAACCGACGATCCTGCGGATTACCCATCAGCCGCGAAGAATTTGGCGTGGCAACGCACCAAATCCGGAACAGCAATGGATTGCTGTTCCGGCCCGGAGATTAACGACTGGACTCGCTAAAAGTTGACTAAGCCCCAAGTTCTTCAAACACGTCGTCCGAGGACCAGCTATCGTCGCTGCCGTCGTCAGATGCCAGTTCCGCGAAGAAGGAATCGAGGGCAGGGCTTTCGCCAGAACCCGCCGACTCGACGGTGATGGCAATCGTTTCCAGATCGCTGGCTGCTGGGCCGCCGGTGTTCCCCAAGTCGTTTGCGGCCAATTGCAGCAAGGCCGCGCCGATGTAGTCGGTTTCGGGATTGAAGGTCAGTCCAGTAAGGGCGGCACCAATCGCCGACAAGGTTCCGCGGAAAGTGACCGTGGTATCTCCCGTGCCATCGCCGCTGCCGATGAATTCTAGATCGGCGAGACTCCCCAGATCGATCGTGCCGTTGGTCACGGTGATGGTTACTTCCAGATCGCCGTCTCCAGCATCGAGATCGCTCAGACTAATCGCTTTCGTCGCGTCGAAGACCAGCGAAGTATTCTCGCTCGTGGTTTGAGCACTTGGAACGGCGAAAGCCGGTGCATCGTTGACTGCCGTCACATTCAGCGGCCGGCTGACAATCGCACTATTGCCGTTTGCCGAGCTACCGTCATTAAGCACGATCGAAATGGTGCGAGGAGCGGTGCTCGGATTCTCGCTGGTATTGCGATAGGTGATGGTGCGAATGGCTTGCTGGTAGCGATTGAGATTGGCAGAACCACTCAAGCTTAGCTGGCCAGTCGTCGGATTAAACACACCGGTGATGCTGTGGATGGTCGCGTACAGTAGTTCGTCTTCGCCGGGAACAAATCCGGCCGAGAAAGAAACTACCGCCCCCTCCAGGTTGACCGAATCGACATCGGTCACCAAGGCATCGTCGGCAATTTGGATTGGCTCGCCATTTTCGACATATTCAAGAGCCGCAGTGCTCATCGAGAACACTGGGCTATCGTTGACACCGGTAATCAAGATCGCCTTGGCCGCTACAACACTTGAACGAACCCCATCATTGACGACGAAATTGATGGTCCGCGACGAAGCGGGATCTTGGTGAGAATTCGTATAAGTCACGGAGCGGAGTGCGACCTGATACTGTGCGACGGTTGCCACGCCGGTCAAACTGAGGACGCCTGTGGTGGCATTGAAGCTGCCGCTGATGCCGTTCTGATTGGCGAATTGCAGGGCTTCTTGTCCCGCCACAAAACCACTAATCGAGACGGTAGCGCTAGCCAGATTCGTGCCGTCGTTGTAGACGATACTTAAAGCGGGATCGACGGCCGTCGGACTGCCGTTCTCGGTGTAGGACGTGGTTCCTGTGGAAGTATTGATCTGTGCGGCCGCATCGCCTTCGGTGACGTTGATGATGACCGTCTCGGCATGCGTGTTGTCCGAATCGGTAATGTTCACGGTCAGCGTAATCACCGGCGTAGCAGTGGCGTTAAACAGAGCCGGGTTCGTGACAACGATTTGCCCTGTCAGACGATTGACCTGGACGGGGCTAGTGACGGCGTTCAGCTTCGCTTGCACCGCGCTGATAAAGTTCGCAGGAACGGAAGCCAGCGTGTTGTTGTTGAGCCGTTCGCCATTCAGGAAGAACGTCGGAGCCGAGTTTCCGGCACCATTGTTCAAGGTTGTGAGATCGGTCAGATCCCGTTGAACGCGAGCTTGTACCGCCGGGCTGTTGTAATCCGCGAGCCACGTGGTGGTGTTCAATCCCAAGTCGGAGGCATAGCTTTGGAATTCGTTGACCAGTGCCTGGCCGGTGAGATTGCTCCATTCGGTTTGGAGTTCGAACAGCTTGGAACCGTATTCGTCGAACTTCCCTTGCTTGCCCGCTGCTTCAGCCGCCCAGGAGGCGAAGGCCGCATTCGGATGGGGCGCGGTGAGTGGCAAATGCCGGCGGACGATTAAGAGTTGGTCGCCGAATTGGGCCTTTAGGGCCGCAAGATCGTCCTGGAAACCAGCACAGATCGGGCATTGGTAATCGAGATATTCGATCAACACGACCGGAGCGGCTGGGTTCCCATCCAGATGGTCATCGATATTCAGATCGAGGATATCGTCGACGGCAGGAGCATTGATCTCGTAAATGATCTTCGTGCCATTCAACGTTTCTAACGATTGAATCTGGCCGACAATGGTGCCGACGGCAGCTGATTCATTGACCGTGAAGGTGTTACTGGCCCGAACCGAGATGCCACGCGTGACCGGCGTGCTGGTGCTGTTGACCGTTCCCCCATCGTTCACAACGTAAGTGATCGTGCGGGTCGAAGCGGTGCCTGAGAGTGAATCGGTACGGAACTTGATCGACTGCAATGCCGTTTGGTACTGAGCAACCGTTGCCGATCCGCTGAGTGTTAACACGCCAGTTGTCGAGTTGTAGCTACCGGTGATGCCATTCTGTGAGTTGAACTCCAGGAAATCGTGTTCAGGATTGAGCCCCGCCGTGATGGACACGGTCGCTCCTGTCAAACTCGTCGAATTGGCGTCAGTAACCGTGACGCCGGCATCAACATTCACCGCTTCGGCACCAGCATTGTAGATGGCGCTTCCTGCGGTGGGAGTGACGACGGGAGCTGCATTTACTGCCGTCACGTTGATGGTAACCGTGACCGCTTGCGTGCCACTTGAATCGGTGACGTTCACCGTGCGAGTAATCGTTGGCGTTGTCGATGCATTGAAAGCCGATGGCTTGGTAACCGTAATTTGTCCGGTCGTCCGGTTGATCTGCACTGGGCTCGTGACCGCAGCCAAGGCTGTGTTCGCGGCCGCAATGAAATTCGCTGGCGTGGAATTCAGTTCGGCGTTGTTTAGCCGCGTACCATTCAAGAAGAAGGCTGGGACGGAATTTCCGGCGTTGTTGTTCAAAGCCGTCAGATCCGCCAAATCGCGGGCCACGCGATCTCGCACGGCTGTGCTGGCGTAATCTGTGCGAAAGGTAAGCAAATTGAGGCCTGTTTCGACCGCATAGAACTCGAGGGCTTCAACGAGTTCTTCCCCTGTCAGGTCTTTCCACTCGTCTTGCTTATCAAACAGCTTGGCACTGTACTCATTGAACTTGCCTTGCTTGTGTGCCGCTTCGGCCCCCCAGGCAGCTTCTTCCGCATTGGCATGCACCGAATTGATCGGAGCATGGCGGCGGACGATCAAGAGTTGATCTCCGAATTCGGTCTTCAGCGCTTCGAGGTCGTCCAAATAAGTCTTGCAGACGGAGCACTGATAATCGAGGTACTCGATCAAGACGAGCGGAGCGGCCGGATTCCCATCCAGATGATCGTCAAAATTCAGGTCCAGGCGATTATCCACTGCGGGCTGATCGAATTCGTAAATCGTCGCGCCGGTCGTTGAAGAGGAAGGCGAAACTGTTCCTACACTCGTTCCGATCGCAGCACCTTCACTGACGGTGAACGTGTTCGGTGCCGAGTACTTGATGGTGCGCGTGGCGGCTGGGCTGGCAGCGTCTGCGGCATCCGTGACCGTAAAGGAGATGGTCCGATTGGCCGTGCTCGGACTTGAAGTGTTGGAGTTCGAGTAAGTGACCGAGCGGAGCAAGGCCTGGTAAGTTGCCAGAGGTGCATTGCCGGTGAAGACCAGTTCGCCGGTGGCTGCGATGTAGCTGCCGGTAATGCCGCTTTGGGCGGTGAAGTTCAGAACATCGGTGGACTGCAAGCCGGCCGTGATTTTGACCGAAGCGCTCTTGATGATGGTGTCGCCATCGGGATCGGTCACTGTCAAAGCCGAATCGACGATCACTCCGGCACCGCCGGTGCTATAAGCTGTTTCCCCCGCGGTCGTGGTGACCTTCGGCGGATCGTTGACAGCCGTGATGGAAACAAGTTTGGTGGCCGCGTTGCTCTGGCTGTTGGTCGAACCGCCATCCGTAACGCGGAACGTAATCGTGCGACCGGCAATTGAAGGACTGTTGCTGGTATTCCGGTAACGAACCGTCCGTAGCGCCGTTTGATAGACTTCTTTGCTCGCCGTTCCAGTGAGTGTGAGAATTCCAGTCGTGGCGCTGTAACTACCGGTGATGCCCGCCTGATTATCGAATACCAAGACGTCTTCGCCGGAAGCAAAGTTCGTGGTGATTGCCACGGTCGCCCCGGTCAGCGTTGCACTATCGGCATCGGAAACCAGAATACCTGGGTCAATCGCGGTGGTATCTCCTTCGGTGTAGGCTGTCGTGCCCGTTGAAGTAGTCACTTGCGGCGCAACATTCGGAGTCGACGAAGAGCCCTGCTGCGTGAAAGTAAATTGCGACGGAGGTGCCAGTTGGAAGTAGAACATACTTCCCGATTTGCCGACTGTCTGCACGCGTGGGTCCTTCACCCCCACGGTAGTCATATAAACGTTGTTCGCCGCATCGGTCACTTTAATATCAAGCTGAGTACCGGCTGAGTTCAGGGTGACCGATTGCGACGTGTACTGTTGCCACCCATTTCCCAGGGCTTGTGTCCAGTTGGACGTCGTCCCGGTTCCAACGGCGGCCAGGAAGATATCACGCGGGCGTTTGGCAAAGAGGTCTAGCGTACGAATGAACTGAACTTGCGTTCCCAGTTCGCCGAAATTGTAGTTGATGGCATCGACATTCTCCGGCAGCGTTAGGTTGAATTCGTCATTCAACACGGAGGTCGCGCCGTGCGAGCCAGTTTGTTCTGCACCGTCGATCAAAAACGCTGGTTGCGATTCCTTGACCTTGTAATCGCCGGGGACCAGATTCGCGAAAACATACGAGCCATCATTGGCCGTGCGGACGGTGGTGTTGACCGACTGACCATTGACATCTTTACCCGTCAAAGTGACCAGGACGTTAGCCAAGGGCATTTCGCCCAGATCACGGCGGCCGTTGCGATTGCCATCGATGTAGACATGACCCTTGATCGAACTGGGCGAAAAATCCTTGACGTCAACGGTCACCGATGCGGTTGAAGTCAGACCACCTGGATCCCTGATCGTATAGGTAAAGGTCTCCGTGCCCACAAAGTCCGCCGCCGGCTTGTAATTGATCGACTTGCCATCAGCCGAAATCGTAACCGTCCCCCCTCTGGTTGGCGTGCCGACAGCGGAAATGGTCAGTTCTTCGACTGGATCGGGAGCGGATGTGTCGTTCTTCAATACATCAATCGCATTAGAAGCGCTGTTCTTATTGACCGAGGCAGAATCGGCAACGGCCGAAGGCGCATCGTTCGTGTTAGTGACATTCACGCGGACAGTTGCCGTGGCAGTTCCGCCGTTTCCGTCGGTGATGGTGTAAGTGAACGTATCGACGCCGAAGAAGTTTGGCTTGGGGGTATAAATCAGCTTCGTTTTGTCGGCCGAAATCGTGACCGTTCCACCCTGGTTCGGCGTTCCGACACTGTTGATCGTCAACGTTTCGCCGGTATCGGGCCCTGAATTGTCATTCGCCAAAACATTGAGTTCGACAGTCGTGCTGTCTTCAGCCACCGAAGGCGCATCATCGACAGCTACGGGGTTGTCATTGGTGTCGTTAATGTTCATCGTGACGGTCGCGGTCGACGTCAACCCACCGGGATCACGAATCGTGTAGGTGAACGTTTCCGTGCCAACGACCCCTGCCGCAGGCTTGTAGCGGATCTGCTGCCCGTTGTTGATGATCGTGATGGTTCCGCCACGATTTCCCTGGGTCACCGCGGAAATGGTCAAGGTTTCATTTAGGTCCGGACCGCTATTGTCGTTGGCGAGAACATCCAAGTTGATCTCGGTATTCTCTTGCGCATTGAAAGAATCATTCACAGCGACCGGAGGATCGTTGACCCCCGTCGTTTGAATCGTCACCGTGGCCGTGCTCTCGCTGCCGTTCTGATTTTGGATCGTGTAGGTGAACGTATCCTGCCCGACAAAGTTGAGAGCTGGCGAATACAAAAGCGTTTTGCCATCCGTTGCGATTGAGATCGTCGCCCCCTGGGCGGAACTCCCCACCGACTTGATCGTCAGCACATCGCTGGCATTAACCTTCGTGTCATTGCCCAGCACGTTCAGCGAGAAATTGACGCTGTCTTCCGGCACGCTGAATTCATCGTTGACCGCGGCAATCGCGGCTGAAACATTGATCGTCAGGTTTGGAAACCGCAGAGCGGCAGGATCGATTCGAGCGGGGGTTCCGCTCGTCGCAAAACCGCCATCACCTTCCATGTGGGTCGCTTCAAACAGAATCGGGCCGGAACCGGTGGCCTTCATCGGAATGCGGAATAGTTCTTGAAAATCACCGGCCGTACCTTCGGGATTAATGGCCACACCGGAGACGCTCGTCATCAGTCCTGGGGTCAGCGTTGGCACAACGAGTGAGAGAAAACCCGAGGCAATCGTGACGGTTCCCGTCGTCTGTGCCTTGTTGGAATCGTAGCTGATGTCGAAACCGAATAGGTTCAGTAGGGCTGGGGTGGCTCGTAAATCGCGTCCCAAAACCCTCAGGAAAAACGCTTGCCCATCCACGAGCGATTCCAGCACATTGCCGCTGGCGTCGACGATCTCCATTTGGGTTTCGATGATCGCTGTGGCAAACGGATTGACCGTGAGCGTTACTTCCTGCTCGTCGAAATTCCCGGCAACATCCATCGCCGTGATCGTAAAGGTAAAGGTTCCCGCCGTGCTGGGAGTCCACGTGATCAGGCCGGTGCTGGCGTTGATTTCCATCCCCGTCGGCTTGTCGGCGATGGAATAGGCAATGTCTCCAGTCCCTTCCTGCGAGTGTTGCACGTTGTAGGTGAACAACTCGGTCGCAACGGCCTGGCTGGGAGCGCGTGTGGTGAACTCTCCTGCCGGCGTTCGATCCACCGTCACATTGAGTACGCTCGAAGTCGAGGTTTCGGTCCCATTAGCGACGAACTTCGCCTGGTAAGCGTGGACCCCTTCGGTCGCGTTGCTGACGGTAAAGCTAAGCGTAGCTCCGGTAGCGGTCTGCTGTTCGACCAGAGTCGTACCGTCGTAGAGCCGGATGATATCCCCGGACTGCACGCCGCCGACATCGATCTGCAAATTGGTCGCTTTGGTAATGTTGTCGGTATTCGAGATACCGGTGTCCGAGACGCTATTCAAATCGATCGTCAGGGTCCGTGTCGTACCGGCATTGACGGTCACGTTGAAGGTTTGAATATCCGACTGACCCGCCGTGGTATTGTTCGCCGATGTCAGGGTGGCCCTGAGCTGCAACGTGCCTGTGAAATCGGGCGGGGGAGTGATTGTGACAACACCCGTCGAAGGATTTACTGTCGCAGTGTAGTTAGTTACCGAACCTACTTTTTCCAGCGCATAGGTGACAGCATCCCCTTCCACATCCTTAGAAGTCAGGGTGAAATTCGATGTTTCGTTACGAGGAATCGTGATCGGCGGAATGTCGTCCAAGAACGCAGGCGTGTTCACAGAGTCTGGAACTACGGTCACGCGGAAAGTCTGCTGAAACGTTTTGCCATCCGTGTCAGAAACGGTCACCGTGATGTCCGACGTTCCGGTGAAGCCATTCGGGGCCTTGAGCATCATCACGTTGTTTTGCGGCGATGTGACGATCGAGGCAGATGCGATGGTGACGTTAGTCAGCGGACGGTCGCCTGCTCCCACCGCCACATCACTGATGAGCGCTCGGACATTTTCCCCCTCGACCAGCATCCCAAAGATGGAATGGTTGAAGTCCAGGTGACGGGACGAACCTTCCGTGATGAAGAACTGCGAATCGTTGGTGTCATCCGTAGTTTTTGCGTACGAAAGCAGGCCCGTGCGGTTGTGTTGCAGATCGACATGGAACTGGTCGTTAAAGTCCGGCAGTGTGGAACCGCCCGAACCGGTTCCCGTCGGATCACCACCTTGGATCACGAAGTTATTGATGACTCGGTGGAAGATGATTCCATCGTAAAAATCTTGATTGGTCAGGGTCGTGATGCGATCGACCGGACGGTCGGCCTTGTCCGCAAAGAGTTGAAAGAGCATCTCCCCATAGCCGGCGACATCGACCTTCCAGTAGGGATTGTCCTGCGGAATGTAGGTACTTACCGACGAGTTTGAGCTGGTGGCCGTGAATGTCAGATTTTGATTGGCGGGGTCATAACCATTCAGCGGAATGTACAACGGCGAACCGGCCAGTACCGTCAAATTCTGGATCGGCAAGAACGTCGGTGCATCTGCCGTGGTGATCGGTTCGTAGCTGATGACGAGCTGGTCCTCGTCCTTGAACTGGTAGATCTGGAAGTCGGTGTTGAGTTCGCCGTTCACGTAGAAACGGATTGTGTGCGAGGCGTCGGTTGTACTTCCCATGATCGTGCTGGAAGTGAAAACCGCGTTCGGATTGCCGACCACCGTATCGCGCTTCAAACGGTCAAAAATCTCGGCAACCGTTACCTCCGTCGTTCGCTGACCGGCCGTGTACTTCACGTTGACGCGATTCGGATTGGCCGATCCCGTGCTGGTGATCGTGTTGCTATCCGCCCCGGTGCTTTTTCCAAAATTGACTGGCAATGCCTGCAGGGTGCCATTCAAGTAGATATCCAGTTGAGCTTGGATTTCGAAACCGGCAGCGGGGTTATAATCCCCGGCCATCAAGTGGCGCGATTCCAGGAACTCCGCACGGAGATTCATCCGCCGAGTCCGATTTTCGGATCCGTGGCCCCGGTTCTGGCGTCCGCTAGTTTCCCACAGGCGGCGAAACTTGGCCCAAGACGAACGAGACGAATTGCCGGAAGATTTCATCGATTGCACCGTAAAATAGACAACGATCTCAAACCCAAAATGACCCGGCGACTGGTTCAGCGGATGAATTTCCGGTGATTGGTTGCGAACCCCAAAGAAGCCTGGTTGGCACGTGCTTCAACGTGTCCAAATCGCAGATGACCTTGCAATTCTTTCTTCGCCCCGATCGAGCCTGGGGGAGCGACTTGCTCGTGAACGCTTATGATAGCGCTGTCACCCGTGGGAGTCATGTTGCAAAATCGGAGAAGAAGGAAAGAACGAGCAGGGACACCATCTGCCGACGAACCAGAATGCAAAGGGCGGTCCAATACCTGATTTAGACGCGTTCTACGGGCAGCAAGTTCCGTTTCTCCGGCCTGAGACTGGGGCTCGTCCAGCGACCAGGCGAGATTCGCAAGTCCTTTCTGCGATTTGAGTTATGCGAAAATACCGATTCCAACACAGGCTTGGACCACCTCGATGTCGTGCCGAATTCCACTCGAAACTGTCCGATTTTGAACCTGCTGCTGCCAGCGGCCGATGTGCCAAAAAAGCAACGTTGCGGCAATATTCCCACGCGTAATGCACCATGCGAATCACGGTTGAACAACTCGACGACCCCCGCCTGGCGGTCTACCGCGATCTCCCCCGGCGGAACCTCACGCGCGGTTCGGGACGCTTCATTGCAGAAGGGGAGAAGGTCGTGGAACGGCTGATCGCCAGCGGCCTTGAAGTCGATTCGCTGTTCGCCGTGCCTACCTTCGCTGACCGCTTTGCCCCACTCCTTCCCCCTGAGACCCCCATTTATGAAGCTACGGCTGAGTTTTTGGCCGCCACTGCCGGTTTCGATTTTCATCGGGGCGTTTTGGCGTGTGGATTTCGCCCCCCTTTGGATTACCTGACAGAAGTGTCGCCGGCGATCCGTGCGAAGCCTGAACAGACCTGGGTCATCTTGCCTGATGTTCAAGATCCAACGAATCTGGGAGCCATTCTGCGTACCTGCCAGGGATTTGGCGTCGATGGAGTTCTGCTTGGAAACAAGTGTGCCGACCCATTTTCGCGGCGGGTGCTGCGAGTTTCGATGGGGGGAGTTTTCCGCATCCCGATCGTGGAATCGCGCGATCTGGCGGCAGATATGGTGATGCTGAATAAGGAACTTCACTGCGAATTGATCGCCACGGTTCTAAGCGACCAGGCAGAGCGATTGGAAACTTTCCAGACTCGCCCCCCCAGGTTAGCGCTTTTGTTCGGCAGCGAAGGGCATGGCTTGCCGGAGGCTTGCCTCAACGCCAGTTCCCGACAGGTAACCTTGGAGATGCTCCGCGAAGCAGATTCGTTCAATGTTGCCGCCGCGGCCGCGATGTTTCTCTATCATTTCTGCCGCGTAGCGAAGTGCTCGCCTCTCTGAACTCCTCCGACACTTCCGCGATCAGGAAGCCGCCGGTAACTCGAAGGCCTTCGCCAAGCGGTCCAGGCAGGCTTGCTCTTCGGTCGAAATAGCTCTGCCGAACCCAAAAATCCCTCCTTCGGCCGCTGCGACTTTGCGGGCGCGGTTCAGCACTCCTTCTTTCAGCTTGGCCACCGTCTCGGGATTCAAGGTGGCAACGACGGCTCGCACGTAATCTTCCCACACTGAGGCTGCATTTTCTGCCGGCTTTTGCGTTAGCCAACGCTCGAGCAATTCATGCGAAGCAGAGCCCGTCGTCACTCCCATTTCATGGGCGAGCTTTAGCACTGCCTTGCGCTCTTCGTGCCCCAAACTACGATCACACCAGGCGACTTCCACCATCGGAAATAGCCCCAGGATTGCCAGGAATTGCGGCACGGGAAGGCCGGCTAGTTCCGGAATCGCGATTTCGTCCTGCACTCCCGTCGCAGCGATCACCAGCGTCCGTGTTTCGTCCGCCCCCAATCGGCTACGCAATTTCTGCAGCAACTCCTGATCTCGCTCCAAGAAAAAAGCATCTTCCAGCGATTGAGCACGGGCGTGAAAGGCGTCGAAGTTAGGATTTGCCACGGTGTGTTTCCAGTTTGAAAGAGGATTCTTCAATTGCAATTATGACGGCAAATGTCAGGAAGTGACAAGGACGGTTCGCTGGAACCTGCGGCGTCGCTCGTCCATCCGCCGCGCGGATTTGCTCACTGGGTGGCGAAGAGTTACGATCGTCGTTGGTTCATTCCTCTTCCTTCTCAATTTTCCCAGAAAACTCCATGCGCTGTCTACTTTCTGCTTTCGCTTGGTGGTGTTTTGCCTGCTCCTTGTCCCAAAGTTCCTTCTCGGCAGAAGAGGTTCGCTATCCGCTGGGACCAGATTCGCAGCGCAAGGAAGGAGTACCGGTCGGCAAGGTGACCGATCACGTTTTTAGTGAGAGCCAGGTATTTCCCGGCACGATCCGCCGCTATTCCGTTTACGTCCCAGCGCAATACTCCGCTGAAAAACCGGCGGCCTTGATGGTCTTTCAAGATGGCCACACTTATCACGGCAATCGCATCTAATTTCGTACTATTGCGGTTGGCTGGGAAAAGGCAAGAGATTTGCAGATAGACCTTCCGGGGAATTTCATTTTCACGGAGGTCGCTCACATGTCTCAACGTTTGGTTGCAGTTTTTACACCGTTTGAAGATCTTACCGATCCGCGCATTGAACGCACACGCGACCACCAACTGTTCGATCTGGTCATCGTGGCGCTGTTGGGCACCATTGCTGGCGCTGATAGCTGGGTCGACATCGAGCGTTTCGGCAAAGGCCGACTTACTTGGCTCCGCACCTTTCTGCCGCTCGTCAACGGCATCCCCTCTCACGACACGTTTGGCCGCGTCTTTGCACTGCTCGATCCGGCCCAACTCTCTGCCTGCATTCGACAGTGGCTGGATCAAGTCGGCATCGAACTGGGCCAGCACATCGCGATCGATGGCAAGACCCTGCGAGGTTCGTTCGACAAGGCTGCGGGCAAGAATCCGCTGCATCTGGTTTCGGCCTGGGCGAGCGAGGCCCGCGTGACGTTGGGCCAAATCGCCGTCGATACTAAATCGAACGAAATCACGGCCATTCCGTTGCTGCTAGAACTTTTGGAACTCAAAGGAGCGACCGTCACCATCGACGCGATGGGGTGTCAAAAAAAGATCGCGGCCCAAATCATCGACCGGGGTGGCGAGTATGTGTTAGCGCTCAAAGCCAATCACGGAAAACTGCACACCGCTGTGATGCAGGCGTTTGAAACGGCGCTCGCCCAGGACCAGCGTCCAGCAGAGATGAAACGCCACGTGACCGTGGAAACCAACCGCGGCCGCAAGGAACGACGGGAAACCTTCACGCTGCCAGCGACCAACCTCGGATCGCGGGGCACCGGTTGGAAGAAGTTGACGACACTCGTACTAGTGCTGCGGACGACGCAAGTCGGCGAAGTAGAGACGAGTGAGGCCCACTACTATTTATCCAGCTTGCCGCCGAAGGTGAAAACATTGGCGGCAGCGATCCGTCGGCACTGGTCGATCGAGAGCAGCTTGCACTGGGTTTTAGATGTAACTTTTACCGAAGACGCGAGCCGGATACGGAAGCGACATGCACCGCAGACCTCGGCCATGCTGCGTCGTTTGGCCGTGTCCATTTTGTCAGTGGACACTTCCCTAAAAGACAATATTCGTGGCAAACGCTACCGCGCCTGCCTCTCCACCGACGCGTTGGAAGGCATACTCCGCAGTTTCACCGGGAATTAAGATGCGATTGCCGTGAACAAACCCCGATACGCGAAGTTCATATCCGCGTCTTAAACGATCAAAGTGCCGCACTCGCCAATTGGCTGGCCGAGCGCGAAGGGACGACGCAGATTCGCACCGATGGTGAACAGGTGATGTTTGCTCATCTGGGAGAACGAGACAGCGATGCCGAACTACTGCGCGAACTGGTACAGGCCGGCTTTCCGATCATTGAATTCGGCAGCCGCGGGAAGAGCCTGGAGGATGTCTTTTTGGCCGTCACGCGGGGGATCGTGCAATGAACGATAACTCACCCCCCTCTCCATTTGCCGCGAACCCGGTATCAAGTTCAGGGGCCGCGACAGCAACTGCTCTGAATGGCGCAGCCAGCACCGTTGTGGAGGCAGAACGTGCGCCCCTGAATCGCTGGGAGAAATTGGAAGAGACGCTCGATAGCCTGGGTGATCTGCTCAACCCCATTCTGGTGAAGGAAACTCGGCAGGCCCTGAAGAGCAAGCAGTTTTCGATCACCTTTTCGCTGTTGCTCCTCTTGGGCTGGTTCTGGACGGCGCTCTTTGTCATCCTCACGGTTCCCACCGTCTACTACGTTCCGATGGGACCGTATGTGCTGGGCGGTTATGGGCTGGTCCTCACGATTCCGATGTTGATTGTCGTCCCCTACGCTGCCTTTCGCTCGCTGGCAGCGGAGTTGGAGGATGGCACCTACGAAATGCTGTCGATCACCAGTCTCGGCGCGCGGCAGATCGTGCTGGGGAAGCTCGGCAGCGCGATCGTGCAAATGATCGTTTACTATTCGGCGCTAGCGCCGTGCGTGGCGTTTACTTATCTTTTGCGCGGGCTGGATTTACTCACGATCTTACATGTGCTGGGTTATACGTTTCTGGGGTCGTTGCTCCTTTCCGTTTTTGGCCTGATGTTGGCAACGGTGACACGCTCCCGGCATTGGCAGGTGGTGCTGTCCGTGCTGTTCGTGATTGTGCTGTTGGTCGCCGCTTTACTGGGAAACATCTGGCTCATGAGCGTGCTCAGTGCCCCGACCGCCTTATTGTTCGACCGCTGGGAATTCTGGATGGGAGAAGCGTGCCTGCTTTCGTTCTATCTGGCTTACGTGGCGCTTTTTTTGCAAATCGCGGCCGGTCAAATCAGCTTCACCAGCGAGAATCGTTCTACGCCGGTGCGCTATATCCTGTTTGTGATTCAGCTCTTGATCATCGGCTGGAGCATCTACTTCTGTCTGGCGATGGAAGCGGAGATTGTGGTGATGGTTCTCTGGTCGACGTTGCACTGGATAACGGCCGGAGTCTTCCTGACAGGTGAACTATCGCAGCTTTCGCCCCGGGCACTCCGCAGCCTGCCGCAGACGACCGCGGGGCGGATGTTCCTGACGTGGTTCAATCCTGGCTCGGCCACCGGCTACGTCTTTGCCGCGACGTGCCTTCTCTCGAACTTGGTCGTGATGTTCGTCTACGCAGTGTTTGCGCCGCTATTTTCCACCTCGGTCGACCAGTTTGAAACTCAGGCGTGGCATCCAGCACTGTGCTTTGTCGGGTACACCTGTTTTTATCTCGGCTTTTCCCGTTTGTTGGCGGTGGGTTTATGTCGCCTGGGGGCACAAGCCTCAATGCTGATCAGCCACGGCAATCGCATCTAATTTCGTACTATTGCGGTTGGCTGGGAAAAGGCAAGAGATTTGCAGATAGACCTTCCGGGGAATTTCATTTTCACGGA
>JBGSNR010000110.1:0-317820 GCA_041739545.1 Pirellulaceae bacterium
CAACGACTACCTGCACGGCGGTTTCGGGAACGACAATCTGGTCGGCGGCGATGGCAACGACTTCCTCCGTGCTGGCGACGGCAACGACACGCTCGTGGGCGATGCGGGGGACGATATCGCGATCGCGGGCAGCGGTGACGATTTCATCTACGGCAGTGCCGGTCGCGACTTCCACCTGGCCGGTGCCGACAGCGATCGGGTTTATGACCTGAACGACAACGGCGAAGACATCAGCGTGACCGAAGCGTTGACTTACGACGCAGACCTCGAAAATCCTGCCTACGATCCGAACAACCCCCTCACCTTCTTCGGTCCGAACGATGCAGCCTTGCTCGCCTTGATGACGAGTTGGACCAACCCGGTCGACTCGTTCGCCACTCGCGCCGCCGCTGCCAGTTCGATACTATTGCCACTCGCCACCAACGACGGTGCCATCGACTACATGTACGGCAACACGCTGGCTCAGGATTACTCGCTCGTCGTCACCGGTGCCCACTACAGCAGCAGCACGGGCGACGCGATGGATGCGATGGCGTTAATCTAACACCCCAATGATCCAGGCACCGTTTTGGATCGTCCCGGATTGCTTGGCCATTGTTGACCAAGCGGTTGGGAGGAGTGAGATTTCGCAGATTGGCTTGATTTAGGATTCATCCGTCGCGAGTTTCTCGGGCAGGAAATTGGAGCGAGCGACGAACATGCGCGTATGGTGCGGTTCGGTTGTATTGGCTGTGTAAACGACGGTCGAATAGTGCAGCGCTCGGCGGTTGAAAAGTGTGGCGCTGGGGTGGGTATAGGTTGCAGTCTAAATGAGGGTGAGGGAGCATTCCAGTCAGAATCCATACCATCGCCTGCGGCTACCTTCTTCATGTCACTAATTGATCAAGCCATCGACGACTTTCGTCGTCACCGGTTTGATTGATGTAGAATGTACGCATGCAAAAGCGCAACCAGAGCAATGCTCGACAGGACTTGTTTCGATTGTCAATATTGGCTTGCCAATCGACTACGAGGGAAGCTTTCATGCGTCTAAATTTGATCGCCATGGTGCTGGCGACGTGGTGTTATTCGCAGTGGAGCAGCGCGGCCGATCAGACGCGGCCAAACATCATTTACCTGCTCGCTGACGACCTGGGTTACGGTGATCTTGGCAGCTACGGGCAGAAGCTAATTGCCACACCGCGACTCGATCAAATGGCGAATCAGGGCTTGAGGTTCACAGATCATTATGCAGGCGCACCATCGTGCCACCCGTCGCGTTGCGTGCTGTTCACCGGCAAGCATGCCGGGCACGCCTACATTCGCGGCAACAGCAAGATTCCACTGCGTCCCGACGACTTCACGCTGTCGCAGTTGCTCAGCCAGGCGGGTTACAAGACGGGCGGCATCGGCAAGTGGGCGCTAGGCGACAGCGACACCACCGGTTCGCCGTGGAAGAAAGGCATGGATGAATTCTTCGGTTATCTCGATCAAACGCACGCGCATGGCTACTATCCAGATTTCCTCTGGCGCAACGGCCAAAGAATCGACATCGTTGAGAATCAAAAGGGTCAGCGAGGAGCCTATTCGCACGATCTCTTCACGGATTTTTCGATCGACTTCATCCGTCGGCATAAGGATGAACCGTTTTTCTTCTACGGTGCGTTCACCATTCCGCACGCGGAGGTAACGGTGCCGGAAGATTCATTAACTGAGTATCGCGGGCGCTGGTCGGAGCCGAAGAAGTTTGCCGGCAGCAAAACTTATTGTCCGCAGGATCAGCCGCGAGCTGTGCGCGCGGCGATGATCTCGCGTCTCGATCGTGACATCGGCCGCATTCTGGATCTACTGGACGAACTCAAGCTCTCGGAAAACACACTCGTCATTTTTACCAGCGATAACGGGCCGATCACCGCCGGCGGACAGGATCCGGAATTCTTCAATAGCAATGGTCCCCTTCGCGGCCTAAAATTCACGTTGCGAGAAGGGGGCATTCGCGTGCCGTGCCTGGCGCGTTGGCCGGGCAAACTCGCCGCCGGGAGCACGACGAGTTTCGTTGCGGATTTCGCCGACATGCTGCCGACTTTCGCCGAACTAGCCGGCACGAAGGCTCCCGCCGATGCAGATGGAGTCTCCATCGTGCCGACACTGTTAGGAAAGTCCGCGAATCAGCTGACTCGCGAATATCACTATTGGGAAGCCGCTCCGGCGCAAGCCCTGCGGCAGGGCGATTGGAAGGTCTATCGCGACGCGCCGGACAAACCGGTAGAACTGTACAACCTCGGCAGCGACATCGGTGAAACTCGTGACGTCGCTGGCCAGCACCGTGACATCGCCGCACGGCTTGAGACACTAATGTCGCAGGCACACATCGAGTCGGCAGAATTTCCGCTGCTGGCGAAGAAGTTGAAGAACCTAAAGCAACCCTAGCACGAATGTCGGACAGCGTTTATTGCCCTCAGTCAGCACCACCAGGTACACAACCACAGGCTGCCATGAAATTGATCCTCGCCCTACTCGCATTTTTCGCGCTCGGTTGCAGTCAATGCATTGCGGCTGAAGCCAAACGCCCCAACATCCTGTTCATTCTCGCCGATGACCAGTCGCCGTTTGATCTGAAGTGCTACAACTCGCAGTCGCCGTTAGAAACGCCGAACCTCGACCGGCTGGCGCGCGAGGGGATGGTCTTTGACGGCGCGTATCACATGGGGTCGTTCAGCGGCGCGGTTTGCACGCCATCGCGACACATGATCATGTGCGGTCGCACCGTGTGGCACTTGCCTAATGCTCCGCGTGCGCTGCAGAAGGGGCTCTGCCCCGCGAACGTGGAGCAGCAAACGATTCCCGCTATCTTTAACCGCGCCGGTTACGCGACGATGCGAACCTGCAAGCAGGGGAACAGCTACGAGGCCGCGAATAAGCTCTTTACGGTGAGACATGACGCCACCAAGCGCGGCGGAACGCCCGAAACTGGCAGCGCGTGGCACGGCGACCGCGTCATGGAATACCTCGAGCAGCGCGAGTCGACGCAAGAGTCGAAGCCGTTTCTGATCTATTTCGGCTTCTCGCACCCACACGACGAACGAGACGGCACGCCGGAATTGCTCGCGAAATATGGCGCCGTAAATCACACCGACAAGTCTGCCCCGCCCCCCGCGAATCCTAAACAGCCAGACCTGCCGCCGAATTATTTGCCGAAGCATCCGTTTCCTCACGGCCATCCGGGCTTGCGTGACGAAGTCGCCGTGAGCGGCGTGTGGGAACGGCGCGACGAACAAACCATTCGCAACGAACTGGGGCGCGAATTCGCCTGCAGCGAGAACATCGACATTCAAATCGGCCGGGTGCTGGCGAAGCTCGAAGCGATGGGAGAGTTGGACAACACCTATATCTTCTACACCGCCGACCACGGCATCGCGATCGGTCGCCATGGGCTACAGGGAAAACAAAATCTTTATGAGCACACCTGGCGAGTGCCATTCCTCGTGCGCGGCCCCGGCATCAAGGCTGGCTCGCGTGCGGAAGGGAACATCTATCTCCTTGACGTCCTCGCCACGCTCTGCGACGTCGCCGGCATCACCGCGCCGGAAACGAGCGAGGGACTCAGCTTCAAACCCGTGCTCACCGGCCAGAAGCCAGTCGTGCGCGATGTGCTCTACGGCGTTTACAACGGCGGCACCAAGCCAGGCATGAGATCGGTCAAGCAAGGGGATTGGAAGCTCATTAAGTACGATGTAATTAATGGCTCGGTGCGCGAAACACAGTTGTTCAACCTTAAGGACAATCCGCATGAGTTCATCGCCGAACATCACGAACCGAAAGTGCTCGCGTTAATTGGCGCAACACCTGAGAAACAGCAGGTCAATCTCGCGGCGGACCCGAAACACGCCGACAAGCTCGCCGAAATGGAAGCGCTGCTGCTCGCAGAGATGCGCCGCCTGCACGATCCGTGGCGATTGTGGAATCAACCAACCGATGGGCTCACGCCGCCAATCGATGGGCAGCCCGCTGGCCAGGGAAAGGGAAAGAAAAAGTCGAATTAACCAGGGCTCGGATACCAGTGTTCAGATCCAGAATCCTAAGGTGGGTGCAAGAAAAAACGGGGTGGCCAGCCAGGACATGCCCAGCACGAGTTTTGTAGACATCTGAGCTGCCTCATTTACTCCTGTGCGTAATCGCACCAATATCGCAATACCTACTTGATCAATCATCAATCAATGGCGATAAATGGCGCAATAAGTGTAACGCTTCTGGAAGCGGGATCGGAGGAGTCTTGCATAGCTAAACGTCGTCGGTCGTACCCGTTTCCAAGCCAGTTGCACCCTGTTCCAACCCGTGCATTACCCCCCACAGGAGTAATTAACAGCCAGTTTTGAACTTTCGCCATTAAGTTGTTAATTATTCATGACTTGCGCAATTCAAAGGGTGTGTAAACCGGTTTCCAAAACCCCCCTTACAGCGGATGGCAGCATAAGGAGAACTTGATGGATTCATCATCGTCTGGCGGTCCTGCATCGCTCGACTTGGTAGCGCTGGCTGAGACCAAAACACTGCCGACACCACGTTTCAAGCCGCGATGAAGCCGGCGTACGTCAGCTGGGCCGCGACGGTTAGAGTTCACGCGGAAAATGAGGAAGACAGGCAAGAGCCAGCAATACTTCTGCAAAACTATTGACAAGTAATCAATATTTCGAGACGATCGAACAGGGTGCTGGATCGTCGTTGTCAGACTCGCAATTGTTTGATGAGAAGTTGTCGCTTATCGGAGTTCAGCTTTTATTGGGCGGTCACTTCACCACCGCCGCGAGTCGCAAGTTGGACGACAATCCTGAGGCTAGTATTATTTTGAAGAAAACGGTGATTGCCATGATTCGCGGTGTTCATCCAGCGGACTTGCCTCCCGAAAAACTGCTCGCGGAATGTGTCGTCAGGCGTCAGCGGCGAAGTGGGCCAGGGGGGCAGCATCGCAACAAGGTAGAGACGGCCGTGGTCTTGGTTCATCAACCCACTGGTATCCGTAGCGAAGCGACTGAACAACGCAGCCAGGCCGCCAATAAAGAGGTGGCCATACATCGTCTGCGAGTCAAATTGGCGATTCACGTTCGAGCGACCGTCGATCTTAATGGTGAGGTCGGTGTCAGCCCTCTCTGGCGTTCGAGGTTGCGGGCACAAAAGATCAGCGTTGCTCCCGCCCATCAAGACTTCCCAGCCTTGCTTGCGGAAGCGATGGATTGGCTCAGTTCGTTAGAGTTTGATACGCAGGAGTGTGCCCGACAGCTTGGCACGACTTCTTCGCAACTGGTGCGGTTCTTGAAGTTGGAACCGGCAGCTTTAGTTTATGTGAATGAATGCCGCGATCGTGGCAATTTACGGCCGTTGCGATAACCTGAACAGGTTTGTACGCGTAGGCTGAATTGTTAGGATCGAAGAAAACGAGGAACCTTCGATTTGAGTCCGTACTCAACACCATTTCGGTCGTTTACCCATAGGCCAAGTTACCACTGAGCCTGAACTGAGATAGGTTCACACGATTCAGAGCCGCTTAATCCACGTCGAGACGTCCAGCACCTCGCTCAACAGCATTTGCTGAGCACAAAGGATGGACCGGTGGAGCTCTTCTGCCGTCACTTCCCCCGCCGAGTTAGTGAGTGCGAGTGTTCCCGTTGCATCCCGCAAAAACTCAGCTTTGAAGCCCAAGTGAACCGCCTGTCGGGCCGTTGTGTCACAACACATGTGCGTCATGTAGCCTGCGATCGCAACAGTCTCAATTCCCTGCTCGCGCAGCCAACTTTCCAGCGGAGTGCCCGTGAAACTGCCCGGCATGGTCTTTTCAATCAGGAGTGAATGGGGGCGATTCTTGATCTCCGGATGCAGTTCCCAACCCGGCGTCCCTTTTTGGAAGAACGGCATAGCTGGGTCCGGAAAGTGATGCTGCACAACGATCACCGGTACTCGTCCCGCGGCTGCATCCATGGCGGCGAGAATCTGTTCCAAGTGCCCGGCGGGATGCGTGATCGGAAGCGCGCCGGAAAAGTATTCGTTCTGAACGTCAATTATAAGTAGAGCGCGATTCATCTGATGTTTTCCTTATTCCCCTCCAAGGGCGGCCAAATGGCTTTTGGACCTAAACGCTACTCGGTGTACAACTTTCCGAACTTTTCCGGCAGGTGCCAGCCGCCTCGGGTTGGTGAGAAGGCCTGCAACTCCGGTTGATCTAGATCGATCACTCGTGACCTGCCGACGTTGAAATACCAGGGCTTCTCTGCCGTCGGTTGGAGACCAGCGACCCTGTGTTTCGGATCGGAACGGGAAGTCCCAGGCAGCATCCGTCTTACCTTGGCTGGCTTTCGCCCACTCGGCTGCTGCCCGCTCAACGTCGTTGCGCTTCAGGGGCCAGGGATACTTCGTGGCGTCGAAGTCAACGTCCCTGCCAATCAGCACGATTCGATCCGGACCAGAGACAATGCGGTAGCTGCCATCCTGAAGCCCATCCGCCTTGATCCCCAGTCGATCGGTCTCTGCACTCTGACCAATATATATTCGCACCCGTTCATTGGTCGTGGGAGATGTCACGATGGGGAGACTTGCCCCGCTCATCTTTCGCAAGAAGTGCTGCAATTCCAACGCCGCGAGGGTTGTCATCCGCGGTCGCCGTTCGGCGACGACAATCTCGGCCTGGGGAGTTCCGCTTTCGACAAGTACCAACGGTGTGCTTTGTGGTAATACGCCAGGAGTTGGTTCGACGGCACGGGCAACACTTGCGCTCAACAACATAGCCACTGCGAAAAGAGCTACAAGGAGTTGACTATTTGCAACAGTACGCTTCATCTCGTCCGCTCCGGTTAGTTTTTCGTTGAGACCCAAACCGTCGTCCATGTCGCGGTCAAAGGAATCTATTGCATGATCACGAGTCAGCAGCCTACTTTGTTCATCATGATAAGGGCCCCCTGGCTTGGCTGCGAATGGAAGGCTTTGTTGCGATCAGCCATTGCCCTGGCGTTCAACCAAGGTAGTGGTGCCTGGCATTTCCTTGGAGTCTTCATCCGCTGGTGTTCCCACCATGTGCTGTTGATCGCGCAATTCGTCCGCAATGGTCCCCTCCCAGAGTGGAGTACCGACCGAGTATGCCGCACGGGCGATCATGTGTGCCGCGACCGGTGCGGTCAGTAGAACGAATGCAATCACCAGCAGAGCGCGGGCCACCACTGTCAGTTCCCCAAAGTGGACCGCCACGGCCAGGAGCATGCAGCCGGCTCCCAGGGTCGCGGCTTTGGTAGCGGCTTGCATGCGCATGAACAGGTCGGGCATGCGCAGAACGCCGACGCCGGCAAGCAACATGAATCCGCCCCCAATCACAATTAGTGCTGCACTGATGGCGTCACTCATCCTCCCGTCTCCTCTCTACGTATCGAGCGAAGGCCACGGTTCCCAGAAACGACACGAGAGCCACGACCGTGGCAGCGTCGAGGAGTATTGGTTGCTTGGTGAGGATGTCGTAAGCAGCGATGATCCCCACCGAGATTAACCCAATCAGGTCGAGGGCCACGACCCGGTCTGGCAAGCTCGGACCAAGGACGAGACGAAAGAAGGCCAAAAACATTGCTACCCCGGCCATGCCCAGTCCTAGCATGACGGCTAATTCCGTCAGTGTGACGCCGAAGATAGTCATCGCAGCACCTCCAGCACCCGGCGCTCCAGGCCTTCTTTGATCTGTCGGCGGGCCTCATTCACATCGCCGTTGTCGATGTACATCGCATGGACGTATAGCACCCGGCGATCAGCCGACAGATCCAGACTGAGCGTACCCGGGGTTAGAGTAATTAGGTTAGCGAGCAGCGTGATTTCGGCATCCGTTTGGGCGTCCAAAGGTACGCTGATAACCCCGGGATGCATGTAGTGCTTGGGCGTTACGATGTCGTACGCCACCCGCACGTTCGCCAAGATCATTTGCCAAAGATAGAACAAGACGAAACGTGCGACCTGCGGCACCTTGGCGAAATAGGGTGACGGTCCAATGGCTCGCTGAGCAAAGAGCAATATGAAATAACCCACGACTAAGCCGACGATGAAGTTCGCTACCGTGAATTGGCCAGTGGATACCGTCCACGCTAGGGACAGTAATAGGTTCCAAAGGAACATCTTCATTGCGGCTCTCCCAGTACGGCGCGGATATATCCCTCGCGATCGACCAACTGCTCCGCCGCCCGCGTTGCCAGCAGAAAAACCGGCTCGGCCGCAAACCCGATGGTCACCGTCAGCAAGGCCAGCAAGCCGATGGGGAGCAGGAGATTCCAGCGTTCCCCAGCGGTCAGTTTCGGTGGCTCGGCGCTCGCAGCGGGTGGATTTTTCCAAAAAGCTTCTGCCCAGATTTTGGTCATCGAAAAGAGGGTCAGCAGTCCGACCACCAGTGCGATGGCGACAATCACATACTGTTCCGCGGCGAGCCCCGCCTGAATCAGCGAGAGCTTGGCAAAGAAGCCCGAGAGTGGCGGCATCCCGGCCAGAGACATCGCAGGGATCAAGAACAAAATGGCCAACCCTGGAGAGGAGCGGTACAAACCGCCCAGTTTCTTCAACTCGAACGAGCCCCCCAGTCGGCTAGCCACACCGCTAACGAGGAACAGGTTCGTCTTCACGATAATATGGTGCATGATGTAAAAGATGGAGCCCGCCAGCGACATCGTCGCCAAGGCCGGGGAACTCGTCAGTCCGGCCAGTCCCAGGCCGAGGATCATGTAGCCAATCTGGCTGATGATGTGGAAAGACAAGATGCGTCGGAACTCATACTGGGCTGCCGCGCCGAGCACGCCCGTCACCATGGTCGCTCCAGCAATGACCAGGAGCAGGGTGTGGGTGAAGCCCGTGTCCCCGACGAAGATCAGCGTGAAGACCCGGATCAGTGCATAGACTCCGACCTTGGTAAGTAACCCAGCGAATACCGCAGAGACTGCCACCGGTGGCGTGTGGTACGAAGCCGGGAGCCAGAAGAACAGCGGGAAGACTGCGGCTTTGATCCCGAATGCAATCAGAAAAAGCATTGCCAAGGCCGTCAGCGTTCCTGATTCGGCGATCTCGAGCTTGCGCGCCAGGTCGGCCATGTTCAGGGTGCCGGCGATTCCATAGAGGATGCCGACCGCCGCCAGGAACAGCGCAGACGCCACGAGGTTTAGCGTTACATATTTGATCGCTCCCCGCAACTGATCCGGTTCGCCGCCCAGTGCAAGCAGTACGAATGAGGCCATCAACATGACCTCGAACCAGACGTAGAGGTTAAACAGATCCCCCGTCAGAAACGCGCCGCACACCCCCATGAGGAGCACCTGGAGCAGCGGGTAATAACCAAACGACTCGCGAGGCTCATCCATGCTCGCCAGCGAGTAGACGGCGACGGCCAGTCCAATCACTCCGGTCAATACCACCATGATGGCACTGAACAGGTCCGCGACCAGGGTGATGCCAAAAGGAGCTGGCCACGCCCCCATTTGGCTCGCAGCAATTCCGTTCGCCCAAACGAAAGCGAGCAACGCCACGCTGCAGCCGAGGAGTCCCGCCGATCCAGCGACGGAAAGCACACGCTGGAGCGGAAGCCTTCGCCAGGCAAGCATCGAAAGTGCTGCCGTCGTCAGGGGGATCATCAGGGGTAAGACCAGCAGCAGGTTCATTGGTCACTCACCTTTAGCTCATCCGGGTCGTCGCTGCCGATCGTTTGGTAAGCGCGGTGGAACAGCACCAACGCGAAGGCCAGAACGCTGAAGCCGATAACGATGGCTGTCAGGATTAGTGCCTGGGGTAACGGATCGGGCGAATTGGCGGGGAGGTCCAACTCACCAGGGGCAATAATCGGTGGTTGGGCGCGCGTAAGTCCGCCCGCCGTGAAGATCAGCAGGTTGGCACCGTGCGACAGTAACACCAAGCCAAGAATCAGTTTGAAGAGACTACGCCGCAGGATCAAATAAACGCCGGCAGCGTAGAGACAGCCGATGAGGATTGCTAGCAAGGTTGACATTTTACTCCTCTGCCAGCGGGAAGATAATCGAGACCGTAACTCCCACCACTACCAGGTAAACACCCACGTCAAACAGTAGTGGCGTGCCAACATGGAGCTTGCCAAAGGCCGGCAAGTCCCACTCTCCCCATAGGCCGGTCATCAATGGTTGCCCGATCAGAAGGCCCAGGCAACCGCTACCAAGGGCAGTGAGCAGACCCGCGCCAATCAGCCCGCGAGGGTCCACGCCGAGCGCCCACTTGGCTTCTGACACGCCGAAGGCAAAGCCGTACAGCACGAAGGCGGAAGCCGCGACCAGCCCCCCGCTGAATCCCCCGCCTGGCTCGTTATGACCGCGTAACAGTAGGAAGATCGAAAAGAGAAGTAAGAGGGGAAGCATGAAGCGGGTTGCCACCCGCAGGATCAGTGAATTCACGAGTCTTCTCCTTCCCGGGTGACCACCGACTTGGTGATTGGTTTAGCCTCGGATAGATCGTTCTCGTGGCTCGCGTTGGCTTCATCCGCTGCTGGGGCCTTTTTTCCGACGCGTAACTTCAGCAGTGCATATACCCCGATCCCAGCTACTGCCAAAACAGAGATCTCGCCGAGCGTGTCCAGCCCGCGGAAGTCCACGAGAATCACGTTGACGAGATTCCGCCCGTGTGCCTCGCGCACGCTTCGTTCGACGAATTCACTAGAGATTGGGGGATGGTATTGAAGGTCTGCGGCGACTAGCACAAAAGTCGTCATCAACACCCCGACAGCCGCTGCGATGAGGGCGTCTCGTCCCCGCGAAATCGGGCCAGATAGAGCGGGGGTTTCTCGCAGGTGATAAAACACCAGGACGAACAAGATGACGGTTAATGTCTCGACTAGGAACTGGGTCATCGCCACGTCCGGCGCGCCGAACAAGACGAAGATCAGCGCCACTCCATAGCCCACCACTCCAAGAGCTGCGATGGCAGCCAGACGGGACTTCGCAAATACGGTCGCCACGGTCGCCAGCATGATAAGCACGACGAGGCCGACGTCGTAGAAGTGCAGGCCCGACCAATCCCCAAGCTGCACCAAACGGCCACGTGCGAAGAGAGTAGCACCCGCTAGGCCCGTCGTCGTCACGAAGACAATCATGAGGTAATAACGCAAATAGCCGCTTTGGAGCAGTCGCGTCTGCCCGTCCGCCACAGCGTTTAAGGCCTGCAGTGCCAGCGCATACCAACCAGCCGGCCCCCACCGCCCGATGCCTTCCAATCCAGATACAATCCTTCGCAGCGGGCTTCGAACCGCGTAGACGAGCACGCCACCAACGAGCGTGGCCGCACTCAAAGCCAACGCCAGATTAAGCCCATGCCACAGCTTCAGGTGCGTATCTATGGGTTCGCCGAGGACGGACGTACTGGCTGCGGAAACAAGCGCGTCCGCTCCGAGGGCGGGCCAGCCCCCCCAGGCAATGCTCAGACCAGCCAGCACGATAGGCCCCAGCCACAAACTCGGCGGTGCCTCATGTGCCGGTTTAGGAGTGGGGATGAACTTTCCCAGAAAGGGTCGAAGTCCTGCAACACCGGCGACGGCCACGAGCAAGATGTTCGCGGTCACGACGCCAGCAGCAATCCAAGCGGCAGCAGGGGCATGCAGTGCGGCCTCGTAGGAAAGTTCCTTGCTAAGAAAGCCCAGCAGGGGCGCTACGCCAGCCATGGATAACGCGGCAACACCGGCCGCTACCGCTGTGATCGGCATGGCCCGGAATAGTCCCCCGAGCCGATCCGAGTCGCGGGTCCCTGTCTCGTGGTCCAGTGTGCCGGCGACGAGGAACAGGGCGCCTTTGTAAAGCGCATGGCCAAGCAGGTACGCCATGGCCGCCTGAATCATCAACGTTCCTCCCAGTCCGAGGAAAAGAGTCAAGGTCCCCAGGGCACTGACGGTGGAGTAAGCGAGGATTCGCTTGAGATCGGACTGCAAGAGTGCCAGCCAGGCCCCAAGCAGCATTGTCGTGCCCCCAACCACGGTGACGCACCAAAACCAAGTATCGGTTCCGCCGAGAGCCGGGCTCAGCCGCGCCATCAGATAGATGCCTGCTTTGACCATCGTGGCCGAGTGTAGGTATCCACTGACCGGGGTCGGCGCTTCCATTGCGCCGGGAAGCCAGAAGTGAAACGGGAATTGTGCCGACTTCGTGAACGCCCCCGCCAGGATCAACAGCAGGATTGGTACATACAGCGAATGCGTTCGCAGATGATCTGCCTGCTTCACAAGCTCGGAAATCTCCATGCTCCCGCCCACCTGCCCGAGCAGCAGCAAACCGGCCAGGAGCGCCAGCCCGCCACCGCCGGTTATCAACAGGGCTTGCAAAGCTGCCGCACGGGCTTCGCTGCGCTCATGATTGAAGCCAATCAGGAGGTACGAACTGATGCTGGTCAACTCCCAGAAAACGAAGAGGCCGAGGAGGTTGTCAGAGAGGACGAGCCCTAGCATCGAGCCCATGAACAGCAGGAGGAAGGCGTAGAGCCGGCCCAACTGCGGGTGCCCCGCCATGTATCCACCCGTGTAAACCAGGATCAACGCGCCAACGCCGGTAATTAGGAGCGCGAACAGCTGGCTTAAACCGTCGAGGCGGAAGGAGAGACTAACCCCTAGCGCCGGTACCCAAGAATAGCCTTCCTGAAGCACGTTCCCCGACGCCACCAATTGCCCCCGACTGGCAAAATAGACCGCCAGCCCCAAAGGTAAAAGGGCAAGGAGCCAGCCTGAACAGCCGCGCGCAACTCCGTAGAGCTTCGGTGCCACGACTGCCAGAACAAATCCGGAGAGAATCGCGGCCAGCAAGCCAACGGTCATGGATTCCTCCGCATCTGAACGCGGCATGGTGAGGCGCCGACGCGGCGCAGAATGACGGTATTGCGATGGTCGAGTCGTGCGAGATTACCCTTGGTAATTTCACGTTTCCTCGGGATTGGTCCGAGTCTTGCGGTTCCGCTGCCAGCGAGGGCGCAAGACGATCGCTTCTCTTGGAATTCAGAAGCGATGTCAACCTTCGTGAAACACGTCATCGCGAACCGCCAGGGAGAGCACTGGAACCGACTCAGGAAAACCTTAGTCTATCAACAGGACAGCGATCAGAAACGCCCCGCCCTCGGCAACGGTGATTGGCTCTAGTCGCAGAGTGCAACAATCGCTTTCCCAACCCTGTCGAGACTGATCCATTTGCAGGGACAGTCGACGACGGGCATTCGCAGTTAAGCTATTTCGACCAACCGGCTTTCTTCCTGCGCGGAAACAAAACAGGCATCGAGAACAATCTGTGTCTTCAGTGCAAGTTCTGGCCAATGATCGTTGACTTCATTTGCAAGGGCCAATTCACCGAAGTTGTGAAACAGATTGGCCTCTTGCGACGCAGGCTGATTATTGCTCGGCTCCGCAATAGAGACATGACGAGCATTGGGTTGCATGTCGAACTGACACCCATGGGTTTGAAATTGTGCATTGGTGACCTCAAATCCCACTTCGCTGCCACAGAAGGGTAGGACAAAATCGGCTAATCGAATAAAGCCCTTGTCGCCGCTGACAACTGCCCACTGCTGGTTTTCGGTCAAGAACGAGTTGTAAAAGCTGGCTGATACGCCATCTTCAAATAGCAACTCGGCAGAGAATTCTAGCGGCACGCCAGCTGCGGTCGCCGTTAGTGTCCGGCCGGTCACTTGGCGGGGCATTTGATAGTTCATGACCCAGAGCGCGAAGCGGATGTTGTACCAGCCAAGATCTCCGAGGCAGCCCAATGGTTCCATTTCGTTGTTCACGCGAATGTTCTCTGTCAGGAAATCATCCGGAGCTTGAAAGGAAAAGTGGGATGCCAATCGGCGCAGCTTTCCAACACTTGTTCCGTCGTCGATCGTTTGTCGGAGTTGTTCCAGCCGACGACTGTGCATGAACATCACTCCATCCATGAACTGCACACGATACTTGCGACAAGCGTCGATCATTTCCGCCAGGTCCGCTGCCGAAACGCCACAGGGCTTCTCGCACAATATGTGCTTGCCAACCTCTGCGGCCCGAATCACCCATTCTTTCCGCATTCCGGTAGGGAGCGGAATGTACACGGCATCAATATCCTCTGCGAGCAGCAATTCCTCATACGAACAGCCTCGCGGTACATCCTTGAATGCCACATGGGCTTGGCACTCATTAATGAATTGTTCCGCACGTTGCGCGCTGCGGCTTCCAACTGCAACCAAAGTGCCGTTCCCAGAATCATGGATCGATTGCCAGTTCTTGCGGGCGATGTTGGCTGTACCAAGAATACCCCAACGACAAAACGATTGATCCACGTTCATGCAATTTGCCTGCGAAGAGTAAGACTGTAAGAGAGCCAAAAAAGCTTCGCCGCGGGAAGTCTGCCTCGGCGCGGCGGATTTCGGTACGATCCTGACAAGGCGAAAATTACTTCTCGGCCAAGGCCGTATCGATCACCTTCAATAACGCAGGGTCATCCGGAGCAGTACGCGGGGAAAAACGTGCGATTAGTTTGCCGTCGCGATCGATGACAAACTTTTCGAAATTCCAAGAGACATTGCCCGCTCCTTTTGGTTGAACGTCCTGGGAATTCAGGAACTTGAACAGAGGTGCCTGCTTTTCGCCGTTAACATCGACCTTGGCGAACATGTCGAACTTTACGTCGTATTTGTCGCGGCAGAATTTGAGAATCTCCGTTTCCGTGCCAGGTTCTTGCCCGCCAAATTGATTGCAAGGAAAGCCTAGGACCGCCAATCCCTTTTCCGAGTAATTCTTGTTCAATGTTTCAAGTCCTTGGTACTGGGGAGTTAGCCCGCATTCGCTGGCGACATTGACCAGCAGCAGAACTTTCCCCTTGTATTTGGCCAGGTCCACTTCTTCGCCTTTGATGTTCTTCATCGTAAAGTTCAGAGCGGCCGGTGTTTCAGGTTTATTTTCCTTCTCAGCAGCGAATGACATCGCAACACATCCAGAGGTTAAAATGGAAACTAGGATTGCCAGCAATTTCATTGAAAATCTCCTCGCACAGTCCAGATGCACTAGGCCGCCAGACATGACGACCTCTGGAGGTTACTATTAAATCAGCCTGCTCAAATAGCAAGAGGGCAGCCCGGGGGTCGGAAAATATCTTCGCAGAGAGACTCGAAATGAATGCTTTAAACTACTGTCGCGGCGTGTTGTTTCTGTCGATTGCGGCCGTAACTGTTCCCCAGTTGGCAGTGGCACGCGATTGGACCGATTCGACTGGGCACTATACCACTCAAGCGGATCTGATTGCTTTCAACGACCAGATCGTCATTCTGAAAAAACCTAACCACACCCTTGTGTCCATTCCGCCCGATAAGCTTTCGGCTGCAGACAGAGAATACCTTGCATCGAAAGAAGCGGCTGAAGCGGCTCAGAAGTCCGTTGACACTGTGCAGACGTGGACCATGGTCAACGGCATGAAGGTCACCGGAAAGGTCGTGGAATACGGTCGGCGACAGCTCACGATTCAGCGGCGACTAGGAAGTGTGTTTGTTAACGATATTAAGTTCGACAACCTGCCCCCCGCTTATCAGAAAATGGTACCCAGAATCGTCTCGCATTTCGAAATGATCGACATCGATAGCAGGAGGGGGCTCGAAGACTGGCTCCTACAGAAAAGGGGCATGCCAGCAAATTTTACGGTAGACGGCGTAATGCTGGAGCTAGAAAGCGGTGATTTGTACGGAGTGCCCTTCTTTTTCTTTACCGAAGCCGAGCAAAAATTCTTGCAGCCTGGCTGGGAGCGTTGGTTAGCCGCTGAGGAGAGTCGTGAGCAACAGGAGCAGCAAGCATTTGAACTGCAGGCCCAAGCCCAAGCGTACCAACAAGATCGACAAATTCAGCATCAAATGATGCAAATGCAGTTGCAACTGCAGGCGTACAACGCAGGTCTTTTTTCACTTTGGGAAGTTCAACTTTACCCCGGGCAGAATTTTAACGGCCAACCGGTCTTTGTGGTGGTGCCGGGTCGCAATAGCGATCAAGCGGCTGCCGAAGCATTGGCCAAATTCCCGGGTTACATCGTAGGTGGCATCGGTCGAGTGCGTCGCATGTAGCCCCCGACACTAGCGTCGAACGCGAACTAGCTTGTAACTTGTTCCTGCCGATTTCGAGCGGCCATTCGTTCGCGGATCGCAGGATGCTGATTCAGAAGGTTGGTGATTCGCTTCCATTCGAGGCATTCGGGCCCAATGGCGTCGAAAATCATTTGCACATCTTCCCAATCATGCTCATCGTGGATTGCCAGTCTCAGATCTGCACGATCAAGACCGACAGGCGCGGCCAGAAATTTCAGGTTGTAAGTTTCCAAGTTGGAACCAGCAAAATTGATCAGATTACGACGATCTTTCCCAACAGTCCGACGCTCCGCGTCGAGCACCAAGCGACTGGAGTAGTACTCGGCAAAAACACCTACTCGGGCACTTAAAGCGGTTGTCGTTCTCCCCTCGCACGCAAAGCCAGCATAATCACAGCTTCCCTCTTTGGCGGCTCGAACCAGCCGATCGACAAACAGCGGATCAACAAAAGGCTGCGCGACATTCATTCGTACAACGCCACTGCAGGGGATTTGGCGACAAGCATCCGCCAATTGACCGAGGGGATCATTGGCCGAACTAAAGACTAAACGCACATCCGGCGGGGAACATTCCGCAAGGCTCCTTCCGAGGGGATCGTCAGAAGCGAGCACTACTACTTCGCTCAACTGCTGTGCTTCCGAAACCCGGCGGACTACCCACTCCAAGAGTGGCTTCCCCGCGAATCGTCGACGCCCGATGCCAAACAACGAAGCATGCCTGGAGAAATCGCAAGCTGGCACCACTTCTACGATACCAATCGTGTTATCCATCCGTGAATGCCCTGCGGAAGAGGAGCAGAGTTTAAATAGAATTTGATTATTGGAGCGTCGTCCGGCAGCGTCAAGCATTAATTAAACTTGGTATCGCTTAGATTCTCCACTCATCGCCAGGTTACCGGCAACCATTTCCGCAGGAATAAGCAAAACTGCTTTGATTCATAGCGAGAATGCGACTGCATCGGTAAGCTAAGCGTCAACTTTACTTTTACAAACGACTTCCAATCATGACAGCGCCCCCCCAATTCGCAGCGACCTTGACGACGGTGCGAGATACTAAAGTAGCAATCCGTGAAGGTTGCCAAGAAATTTTGAAGCAGCTGAATGGCACTCCTGACTTAGTCCTGATTTTCTTTTCGCTCGATCATGCGCCAGAGGCGGAAGCATTAGCGTCAGTCGCCTGTGCCGCGTTACAGACCAAAAATGTGATTGGCTGTACCGGAGAGGCAATTGCCGGCACAGGCAGGGAAATTGAAGACGGCCCGGCACTTTCGATCTGGGCAGCACGTTGGCCGGGTGTTTCGCAACAGATCATGCATCTCGAGTTCGACCGAACTCCCGATGGAGGTGTGCTCAATGGCTGGCCAGAGGGCTTTGGTGATAACCTCGCCCCAGATGCATTTCTCTTATTATTGGCTGATCCGTTTTTCTTTCCCGCCGACTTGCTGCTCGAACGCTTGAACGAAGATCATCCCGGATTGCGAGTGATCGGCGGTATGGCCAGCGGTGGACATCAGCCGGGAATCAACCGTCTTATCTGCGGCGAGAAGGTCTATCGAGAAGGAGCCCTCGCGGTCCTTGTGCAAGGACCGGTGAAACTGCGGACGGTCGTTTCGCAAGGGTGTCGGCCTATTGGAAAGCCATTCGTAGTTACCAAATCAGACAGAAACGTATTACTTGAGTTGGGTGGTCGGCCGGCCTTGCTTCAACTGAAGGAAATTTTTGACGAACTACCTTCAGGAGAGCAAGCATTAGTTCAAGCGGGTCTGCACCTAGGGCGAGTCGTTAGTGAGTACCAGGATCGCTTTGAGCAAGGAGATTTCCTTATTCGAAATGTTGTCGGCATCGATCCCAATCAGGGAGCTATCGCGGTGGGTGATTTCATTCGCGTTGGGCAAACCGTTCAGTTCCACGTTCGGGATGAAGATTCCGCCGATGCGGAACTGAAACAAATGATCGCCCAAGCTCGCGCGGCGGGACTCGACCGAAATGCTGGGGCGCTCCTCTTCACTTGCAACGGCCGAGGCTCACGCCTGTTTCGCACCCCCAACCACGACGCAGGTTGCGTTGCCGCGGGGCTCGGCAAAATTCCCTTGGCAGGCTTCTTCGCGCAGGGAGAAATTGGCCCCGTCGGTGGCAAGAACTTCCTTCATGGTTTCACAGCCAGTATTGCGATTTTTGAGCCAAAGTAGACGGTGCCCCATCTGCTGCTGGAGCTAACTTTCTACGCGAACAGCTTTTGCTTTAGATTCAGCAGAACTGTCTCGTATTTGGACCACGAACGGTCAGCCAATACAGCATTCAAGTACCTTGGTTCGATGAAAACATCTGCCGGAGTGGGCGCTTCCGCGACAATCGCGACGCGCGCCATGATCCGCCGTTCGGTCCTCGACAAGGCGAGCGCACGACATAATTCGATGAATAGCAGACGCGGACTATCGTTCTGACATTGATCGCTCAGTTTGATCCATCTAGATCCGAAGAACAGCATGGCTACGATGGCCGCTGCAATGCCAACTACAATCGCAACGGCCGACAAACTGAACGTCGACCCTGCTTCGCTAAAGCGATGATTAATGCCGCGTAGCGCTTGAGCCTGCTGGGCAAGCAATGGGCTCAAAATCAAATAGGTCTGTGCGATCAACACAAAATTATCCTCAGTGCGGGGATGACTCTGTCCAGCGACCGAGGGCATTCGGCAAGCCTTCAAAGGTAGGCATGGGAGAACCGTCGTTCGGATTGCGGAAACTGAGCTTCGCGAGCGCTTCCTCGGCGACTTGTCGGACCAGCGGCGAAGGATCGCTAAGTACCGTTCTTAGAGCGGCGCGAGTCTCCGGAATGTCGCTCTTGGCGATCGCCCGCACGGCATCGACTCGAAGAAATTCATCTTCGTCATGCAGCAATTGCGAGACATCCCAGTGCAGTTCCGAAATTGCTTGCATAGCCACGATGATCTCTAGGGCTCGCCTGCGACGCGAGCGCTCCTTGGCTTGGCACTCATCGGACAATTGCTTTAGTGCCGTGCGGTCGACTCGCTTCACCAGCATGCCTGTTGTCACGCGAGCCGCTTCAGAAAGAGAGTCGAAAACCTCCAGGAAGTTTGCGAAACGAAATTCTTCGAGTGCTTGCCGGGCAGCTTCCTGTTCCATCTCATTCGCACTGTCGACCATTTCAAGCAACCGTTGCATGCCGCCGGCGATTTTGTGCTGACGCAACAGCGGTGCTGCCAGGGCTCGCACTTGCGGATCTTCGTCGTGCGCTGCGAGCAGGATAAGTTCATCGGCGGCAGGCACGTCGAATTCACTCAGCAATCCCACTGCGGTTCGCCGGGTCATCACCCCTCCATTTCGAACCAAATACGCAACAACTTCCAAAGCAGCGTCACGGTCCATTCCTGAAAAGGCCGCCCAGGTCGCCGCGCCGGCTTGCTCTGCTTCCGTCAGTGCTTCCAATAAGCCCGGACCACGCACGAGCCATCCGCATTTATCCATTTTGCGGATATTGTTTCGGATTGTTTTGGTAGGATCTCGCCCAATTCGGCGAAAGAGCTGGCGCAAGAATGAAATATCCGTCCGTCGGCAGCAGATGCTGCGAATGGACTGCGGCATAAATGGATCGTCCAGGCAGCTCAACAGATAGTGAATGATTCCGGCTCGCGATGTTGTTTCGAGCATGCTCAAAACAAGTTCGGAAATTTTGTCGTTCGGTTGTTCAACCATCCGCTTCAAGCCTGCATTTTCTCGACCAGCAATTAGCAGAAACGCTTCAACAAGTTCCGGCCGATGGTCTGGACTCGCGTTATACAAAGCTCGTTCTAGCGACGGTAGGACAAAGGCACGAATACTTTGCGGATCGCGCCGTTCACGATAATCGCGGGGTGCGTTCAGCAACTCGTGCAAGCACTCCGCCAAGCGAAGCACTGTATGGGCCGACGCTGCGCCAAATAGGTTAGCTCGATCGGCGGTGGCTTCACAAAAGTGCGGCATCGAGTCGTAGTCGAGAGTGTCAACGGCGGCTGCGCACGTGTTCGCATGAAGTTGCTCTTCGTTACACACGATCCCTTTGCGAATGCCGTCGCTAAGCCAACCGGGTTTCTCTGTAATAATCTGACGGGCATGCTCGGGGAGCAAATGCCAACGGCGGAGCACAGCGAGTTCAGCTTCCAGACTTTTGCGGTGCAATAGCGCTCGGAACGCAAGCTCGCGAATGTTTCTTTGAGAAGAATCAATGGCTCGGAGCAGTAGCGGGACGGCTGCGTTATTCTCCGTCTGGGCCAAAGTGGCGAAAGTGACGTCGAGGCCGTGCATCGCGTTCGCCTAGAGAAAGGAGGAAGGGTGGAAAGCATCAAGCTTCACTTCTCTTCGACCTTCTCGTGTAAAAATTGCAATTTGAACCAGTCCTACTCGCCTGATCGATATCGTTTCACGTTAAACTTGCCGAATTTGCCGACGGCAACAGGGGAATTTTCGCTCGCTAGTGCTAATCGCCGCGATCATTGCGATTGTCATAACATGACAAACAAACCGTCCTGGCTCACTTTACTTGTCGCATTAGCACTTCAGCGAACATTTGAACCGCGTTACTCGGATCGCCGGATCGCTCTTGAGCCGTGGCACGGTGGACTTCACTTGTGCGGCGTTTTACGATACTGCCTGGGATCCTTGCCTTCCGAGCCATGGCCCCCTCTCCCCTCGTTAGCCCCCCGTCTTCCGAAAGGATCGCAGATGCGTGCTGCCCTTCTTGCCGTTAGTGTGTTCGCATTCGTTGCCGTTTCAACCGCTCGAGGTGAGGTCACCTTGGAAAAAACGGAAGGGGGGGTGAAAGTCTTGGCCGACGGAAAACCGTTCACCGCATACCTGGAGAAATCGGGCAGTAAGCCGATCCTCTGGCCGATCCTGGGGCCGACGGGGAAGGAGATGACGCGCGCGTATCCGATGGCAAAGAAGGAAGGTGAGAAAAATGATCACATTCACCACCGTTCTTTTTGGTTTACCCACGGCGATGTGAACGGCGTCAGCTTTTGGGAAGAGGTTGGCGACAAACATCCGCACGGCAAGATCGAGCATCTCAGTTACGAGAAGCTGGAGAACGGCAACCCAGCTGTACTCGTTGCGAAAAATCGCTGGGTCGGGCCGAACGGCGAATCGATCTGCTTAGAGACCCAGACATACCGTTTCTCAGCCGACAACGATTGCCGGACGATCGAACTCGATTCAGCCCTCACCGCAGATGAGCCGGAAGTTGTTTTTGGCGACACGAAGGAAGGCTCGTTTGGTGTGCGCGTCAGCGAGACGATGAAGGTCGAAGCGAAAAAGGGGGGGCAGATCGTCAACAGCGAAGGGCAAAAGGATGGCGAGACCTGGGGCCAGCGCGCAAAGTGGGTCGATTATCACGGTCCCGTGGAGGGGGAAACGCTCGGCATTGCAATCTTGAATCACCCCAGCAGCTTCCGCCATCCGACCTACTGGCACGTTCGCACTTACGGCCTGTTTGCTTCGAACCCCTTCGGCATCAAGGACTTCACCGCCGGCAAGGAACCTGCCGGCACGCACACGCTGAAGAAGGGTGAAACGCTCCGCATGCGGCACTTGGTGGTGCTGCACAAGGGAGATGAGAAAGAGGGGAAGGTCGCGGAGGTTTGGGAGAAGTTCGCGAAGGAGTAGGCGAATGAATCACGAAGCCAGAATGACGAATGACGAACTTCTTGAGAAGTGTGCGTCCAATGGAGAGTTCTCCATTAGGGAGACTTACGCTACGCAAGAGCGGGCAGTAAGAGCCGATTGGGACCAGCCAGAGATGGATGACTACAACGACTACAATACGAACGTAGCCAAACTTCGTTCAGCACAACGGCTTGCTGGCGGTCCACAGAAATAGCTCTCTAAATGTTCGTCGCGTATTCCCATAATCGCTGTAGTTGCAATTTCAGCCAGGCTTGGTCGAGTTCTTCGTCCCGGGCACGGATCGCTAGTTCATCCAAGATTTCACGGACGAAGTCATACCGCTCCCACTTGCGGATGTAGACCGCCATCATGAAGTAAAAGTCTTCAATGGCGGCCGATTGTAACTGCACTAGTTCGAGCGAAGTTTGATCCGTGGCAACGAGAACCTCTTCGACGAGTTCTTCGTCTTCGAATTCGTCCGCGTCCTTAAAATGGTCCACAGTCTGCCTCGTTATTGCTGGGGAAGACCTCGTTCTAAAGCCGCCGTCCGATATCAGCAAGTCCGCAGGGACGTCGCCAGCGAAGGCGAAAGAAGAGTGCCGGCCGCAATAGACACAAAAAGACGCAAAAACGGGATCGCTTCAAAATTAGACCTGAACTCGGCGTTTCGACGGAGCGGATGACCAGCAGAACCACCAACGATCTGCCTCCCTTTTGCGTTCTTTCGCGGCTTTTGCGGCCAGATTCCCTCAGTTAGCGGTTTAATCGCCAGCCTCGTCCCCAGACCAGCCGCCGGCTCAACTTGCCCCTTGGTCATCCGCCCAAAACCCGCTACACTGGCTGTTTGCGCTCCAAATTCCAAAACCTGCCGGTGTGCCGATGAAATCCCGCCCAGCCACAAAATTCACCATGGCCCTGAAGAATCGCCGTTGCCCTAAGTGCAACTCGGCGATCAACAATCAACGGGTCCGCTGCAAGCGTTGTAGCCAAAAGCTGACTCGCCCCAAAAAGTAGTAGCGTTTCAAATTCGCGAGGCTGCGATGGACGTTCGCAACATTGCCGATTGCCCCCCCTTCATCACGAAGGACGGCTCGGAAATACGCGAAATCCTCGCCTATCGCAACAGTTGCATCGCGAAGCAGAGCCTGGCCGAAGCTCGGCTGGCACTTGGGGCGTCGACCACGCCCCATCATCATCCGCAGACCGAGGAAATCTATTACATCCTCGTGGGTCGCGGCCGGATGCGAATCGGCGACGAAGAGCAGATCGTCGGCCCCGGCGACGCAATCACCATCCCTCCCGGCCTGGAACACCAGATCACCAACATCGGCAGCGTAGTGCTAAAGTTTTTGTGTTGCTGTGCGCCCGGGTATGAGAACGGGGATACGGTGCTGAAAGAAATGTCAAATGACCAATGAAAAATGACAAAGGGAGGCAGTTGAGAAGCTTCTTCTTTGTCATTTAAAATTTTTCATTTGTCATTCTGTGTGCGGGGTTTTCGGATAGGCATTTCGCACTCAGCGGGAATACAATCTCACTCGTCGCATCGCACTTCGAGATGGATCTCCTCATGCAGTTTCGCCTGCGCACATTGATTATCGGCTGCACGGTTATCGCCATTTTCTGTGCGTTGTTCTTCGCGACGCCGTTGATAATTGAATTGCCTATCCTGGCGATGATCGTGCTAGTTTCCCCCAGCGTATGGATCTGTGGAGCCTGCTTTGCGAAGGGCGCCTGGCGGCCCTTCTTTTTGGGCGGCATTTGTGCGGGTTGGCTGGCGCATGCATTCCTGATGTATTACGGTGCCGTGGTGTCGATGTCGTTGCTCGATGACGGTGACATCGAATCAATTCTCGGCATGGAGGACGATTTTGGCCTAACTGGCCGCATTTGGATCGCAGCCGCCTTTCTGTTCCCCGGCTTACTTGCCTTCCTGGGCGGCGGTTGCGGTGTGCTCATTTATCGCTGGTGCGGCAATGGTTCGGTCGCAAAACGTGAGACTGAGCCTTCGAAAATTCACGAGCCGTATGTGGTGGTCGAAACCCGTATGACTCCCGTGCTGCGGCCAAATGACGAAGCACGAATGACAAATATCGAATAGGCAAATACAAGTTGGCGTCGAATTCTGACCCAGGTAAAATCAAGTTAGCCGAAATCCATCGGAAAGACCTAATCCCTAGCGCAGCGGAGAGATGAGCATGAGTACGGCGCTGCATTTAACGGTGGCAGAATACGACCGCATGGTTTCCCGAGGTGCATTCGATCAGTTGGATCGCAAGATTGAATTGATTCGCGGGGAGTTGCGCGAAATGAACCCAGCCGGACCGATCCACGTCGATTTAGTTAACTATTTGACCCAATGGTCTTTTCGTTCCACGGACCTGGACAACATCTGGGTTTCGGTTCAAAACACGATGGACCTCGCTGAGCAAATCAGCCGCCCAGAACCAGACTTGCTCTGGATTCGGGCAGGGCGCTACCGAGACCGTCTTCCAGCCGCTGCCGATACATTGCTTGCGATTGAGGTTGGTTACAGCAGCCTGAAATTCGACCTCGGCGAAAAAGCCCAGCTTTATGCCGAAGCACAGATCGCCGAATACTGGATCGTCGACGCCGAAGGGGAATGCGTCCATCAGTTTCGCGCACCTGTCGCAGGCCAATACACCGACCGCTCTGTCGCTCAGCGGGGCCAAACCATCAGCCCGCTCTGCTGTCCCAAAGCAGTTCTCGATTTGGAAGAGATGTTCGCCGGCGAGTAACACCGCGGCCGATTCGGGAAATCTTCCAGCTTTCTCTTGACCCGTTTACCACTCTTGTCGTAATATACTTTACGACAATAGTGGTAAATCATGTCGTACTGAAAAGATCATGTCCAACAAATCGGAAAAGCCGCTGGCCGAGGGGGAACTGGAACTCCTACAGCTTCTTTGGAATTCGCCCGGGATGACCTTGGCGGAGACGCATCGGCGGTTCGTTGAAAATGGCCGCGAGATCGGCTACACCACCGTACAGACCCGCTTGGATCGGCTCGTGGAAAAAGGAGTCGCGTCGAAGGGGAAGCAGCGGCCGGCGGTTTACTCGGCCAACGTCGCCCCGGACGCTGTGCGGGCCACGATGCTCGATTCGCTTTCGAAGCGTCTGGAGGGCGTGATGCCGCTGGTGGCCCATTTGGTGCAAGATCCCAAGCTCAGCCGCGAAGACCTGCAAGAGATTCGCCGTCTGATTGATGCGGCCGAAGTTCGTCTACAGGATCGCACCGAGGAGACTTCTCGATGAATCAACTCGATCTATCGTCTTGGGGAGTGCGCGGCTCGCTCGTAATTGCCGTCGGCTATGTTCTCTTGCTCGTGCTGTTTCGCATTGTTCGCGTGACGTCGCCGAATTTAAAGCAACTGGGAGTGTTGCTCGTATTCCTGGCAGCCGTTTGTCCTTGGTCGATGCCAATTGAAGTGGCTTGCCTACCAACTCAGACGGACGAAGCCGTAATGGACGCCCCGCCCAACACCAACGAAACCTTAGTCGAGCAAGATGATTTCGATTTGCTCTCGCATTCAGAGTTATCCGTAGCTGAAATTTTGTCGCCAACGAACTTCAACGCAGTAGCATCAGAAGCGACGACCGACGATTTCTCGCATTCGCAATCCGTGCGGCACAATCTCGCGAGATACTCATCAAACTCACTTCGTTTGATCTGGCTTCTGGGAGCAGTGTTTCTCGTCGCACGGGGTATGTGCCGCTACTTGGCATTCCTGCAGCGGACGAAGAATAAAGCCCCCGTTGAACCTCACTGGCAAAGTGAATGGGAACAGTTGCAAAAGTCGCGACTCGCAACGGCTACCATCCCACTGCTCGCGACCCAAATTCTCGGCCCCATGCTCGCGTGGTTGCCAAGAGGCTTGGCATTGCTCGTACCTGCCGCTTATTGGCAAGTGCTTACCCATCGCGAACGCCGCACCATTTTGCGACACGAACTGGCCCACTTCGAGCGCGGCGATATCGCGCGGTCATGCCTGATTCGCCTCCTCTCGTTGCCGTTCTGGTTTCATCCGCTCAGCTGGCAGCTTGTCGCCTGGTTCGACGAGGCAGCCGAAGATGCCTGCGACCGAGCGGCCGTGGGAAACAGTGATGCGATCCCTTATGCGAGAGCCTTGCAACGGCTCGCCGCCAACCCTCCAGCAATCACACTAGCCTTGGGACAAAGCGCGCAGTCTCATCCGCTGGTGCAACGTGTGCGTCGTGTATTGAACCCTTCTCATCAGCAGGATTCGGTTATGAAATCAGTCTTTACTGCCACCGCATTAGCTGCGTTGGCTTTGGCTTCTATCGTGCAAATCCGCCTTGTTGCGGAGGAAACTTCCCCCGCGACCGTCGAGAGTGTCAAGGCGGAAGTAGAATCACTGGAAGGTGATTTGGTTCAACTCAAGGAAGATGTTGAGCAGGCGAAAAAGGATGCCGGGCAACTCAAGGAACGCGTGGAATCACATCTTCAAGAGTTGAAGGAACTCGCGGCGGACCCCAACGCGTTGTCGGCCGAAGCAACGAAGTTGGTCGACGAACTGAAGGCCGGGGACGAAGCTTCGAAAACAGAAGCATCGCAGCTTTTGTTGCTAGAAAAGATTGCCAAGCTCGACGAGGCGGACGAAAAATTGCTCGTCTGTGGCTACCTGGCGAAGGAATCTTCGAACGAAGCGGTGCGTCGGAAAGCAATCGAAATTGCGGCCTTGATGGGCGAAGACGGTTTGCCCGTTTTCGCTCACGCCTACGAATCCCTACCAGCCGCCGATCGACTTTTCGCCGTGGACGCCTTAGCGAAAAACAAGGAAACGCATGCCGCAGTCTTCGCGCGTCTTGCTCAGGACGCAGAAGAGCAGGTTCGGGTGGCGGCAGTCACTGCTGGGCTGAAGTGCGAAGAACCGTTGATCTTCCTGGCTCTCGCAGTGGAATCGAACGAAGGACTGGCCGATATCCTCCTACCCCGACTAGCGATCCTGGAAGGTGACGATCTGCGGCTCGCCTTGTTTGCCGCGGCACTCAAGGGGCCGGAAAAGTTTTTGCCCGAAGTTGTGACGAAAGCGGCAGAATTAAAGGAAGGGGGCTATCCGATCATTGCGGTCGTTTTTCAACGAAAAACTCCCGAGTCGCGGACTGCGATTGTCAAAGCGTTTGCAAAATCAGCGAAGCCGCTGGAAAAGCTTTTGGTTGAAAAAACGTTGACGGACGAGGACGCAACTCTTCGCGAAGCCGCGGAAAAAGGAACCTAAGCAGTTGTCATCGAAAGGGTGAATCGTGGTCCAGGATACCGAAAGTTCCTGGACCACTGTTTTTCGGTCCCGCGTGATGGAAGCGGACTCCGCGACTTGCATTTCCCGCGGTTTTTCCAAAACTTTCGGCACTTCTCCCGCATTTCCGGTACGATTGAAGGAGTCGTTGGCCCGTCGCGGCCGAGCCTGCTTTGTTCCTCAATCCCGCCCGAATTGATGACGACCGAAGCCACCAAGACCGAAGTTGGCAGCTATTTCATTTCCAACTATCCCCCTTTTTCGCAATGGAAGGCGGAGTATCTGCCGGAGATCGAGGCCGCCCTCGCTTCGCCACCGAAACCGGATGCGCCGCTGGGCTTGTACCTGCACATCCCGTTCTGTCGCAAACGCTGCAAGTTCTGCTACTTCCGCGTCTACACCGACAAGAATGGCAGCGATGTCGAGCAATACGTCTCCGCCCTGTCGCATGAAATTGAACTCGTCAGCCGCCAACCGATCATGGGTGGCCGACCGTTTCGCTTCGTTTATTTCGGCGGAGGAACGCCTTCGTTTCTTTCCGGCAAACAACTGACATCGCTCGTTGATCGCCTCAAGGCAAACATCAATTGGGATCACGCGGAGGAAGTGACCTTTGAATGCGAGCCGGGAACACTCTCGGAGCCGAAGATCAAAACGCTGAAAGAGCTGGGCGTCACGCGACTCAGCTTGGGGGTCGAAAACTTCAGCGATGCGGTGCTGGAAGAGAATGGCCGGGCGCATCTTTCGGGCGAAGTTTACAAGGCCTGGGATTGGATTCAAAAGGCTGGCTTCCCGAACGTCAACATCGATCTCCTCAGCGGCATGGTGGGGGAAACTTGGGACAACTGGCGGGACTGCATTCGCAAGACGCTCGAACTCTCGCCTGACAGCGTAACCATCTACCAGATGGAACTGCCGTTCAACACGGTCTACTCGAAGGACATTCTCGGCAACCAGATTGAAACGCCGGTCGCCGATTGGCCGACCAAGCGCGGCTGGGTCGACTACGCCTTTAACGAACTAATCGCCAACGGATATCACGTGTCGAGTGCGTATACGGTCGTGAAAGATCCCACAAAGGTGAATTTCAGTTATCGCGACAACCTGTGGAAGGGAAGCGACCTGTTGGCCACAGGCGTCGCGAGCTTTGGTCATGCGAGTGGCGTGCATTATCAAAACAAGCCAGAATGGGGGGACTACGTGGGCGACATTTTGGAACGTCACCAATTGCCGCTGTTTCGTGCCTATCGGCCGACCACCCATCAGGCACTCGTACGCGAGATGATTTTGAATTTGAAAAAGGGATACCTCGACGCTGCCTACTTCCGCCAAAAGTTTGGCGTCGACATCATCGACGAGTGGCGCGAGGCATGGGAGCAGTATCGCGAAGAAGGTTATCTCACCTTCACGCCGGATCGCGTGGAACTGAACCGCGACGGCCTGTTGCGAGTTGACGGCCTGTTGCCCGCGTTTTTTGAAGCGGAGCATCAGGGAGTGCGCTACACATGAGCGACTCGACCGAGCCGCTCGTCTTCATGATGGGGAATTTTCGGGCCGAATTTCCCCAGGATCGCCTGTATTGCAAGAACCATATGTGGGTGAGCAAGGGGGCGAAGGGGCTAGGGGGCGAAGGGGCAAAGGAGGAAGCGAGAGAGGCGGAGAGCTTTCGTTTTGGCTTTACGGCTTATGCTGTTCGCCTGCTGCAGGATGTTTATTTTCTGGAATGGTCCATTGATGCCGGAACGCCCGTGCGCGAGAAGCAGCAGATTGGGAACATCGAAAGCAAGAAAGCGGAGAGTGAACTTTACGCTCCGACTGCCGGCACAATTCGCGAGTTCAACGCAGAACTCTTAGCCGACCCTTCGGCCATCAACGTCGATAAATACGGCCGAGGCTGGCTATTCGAAATGACCTCGGCTGCAGAAGAGAATTTTTTGTCACCGACTCAGTATTTGGAACACCTCGCCGCAGTCTGGGAAGTGACACAGCGGTTGATTAAAGGGCAGATGAACGAGTAGCCCATCGTGCCACGATGAGCCTACTAAGTGGCGAACGGCCAATCCGCTCCTAGCGCCACCTTCTGCTTCTCCGTCAACTCCCGAATCCCTTGCTTTGCCAACTTCAACATCGCGGCCAATTGTTCATCATCAAACGTGTGCTCTTCGCCGGTCCCTTGAATCTCCACAAACTTACCGCGGCCGGTCATTACCACGTTCATGTCTACCTCGGCGGCCACATCCCATTCGTAGTGTAAATCGAGACGAGGCTCGCCATCAACAATCCCCACGCTCACCGCGGCCACACTATCGCTCAGCGGATAGCGCTGCGGATCGGGAAGAATGGCTCGCACCGCTTTAAGTGCGTCGACCACAGCGATCAGTGCGCCTGTGATGCTCGCCGTTCGCGTGCCGCCATCGGCTTCCAGAACATCGCAATCGACGCGAATCGAGCGTTCGCCCAGGGCATCTAAGTCAACCACTGCCCGCAAACTTCGGCCGATCAGCCGCTGAATTTCCGTCGTCCGCCCGTCGATTTTCACGCCACGATCGCGATCCTTCCGACGGTTCGTGCTGTGGGGCAACATGCTGTATTCAGCCGTGATCCAGCCGGTTCCTTTGCCTGCCATCCACTCGGGAACCTTGGGTTCCACGCTGGCGGTGCAGAGCACGGTCGTGCCTCCCGCTTGCAGCAGCACACTGCCGGCAGAAGTACGTGTGAAGCCGCGCTGAATCTTGAGTGGGCGAAGTTCATTGGGGGAACGCATAGGAATCTCAATTGATGGAGTGTTCGTGGTAATGCGTTATCATAGACAGTGCGACGAAGTTGCGGCACTTCCCTGCCACCACTTCACTGCGACCTCTTCGACGGGTGCTCTATGCAGTGGTTTCTATTGACTTGCAGCCTGGCCGTTTCGCTGTTTCTGGCGACTGACGTTGGGGCCGAAGACGGCGAAACGGACGCAGCGACGCGCCGTCAGCAAATGATCACGCGTATCGATGAACTAATCGAGCAGCGGCTAGTGGCCGAAAAAGTTACTCCGGCCGAGCGTTCTTCTGATTCCGAATTTCTCCGCCGCGTGGCGCTCGACCTGACCGGCGTTGTCCCGCGGGTCCACGTCGCACGAGAAGTTCTGGCCGATGATCGAGAAGACAAACGAATCCAACTGGTTGATTCGCTGCTCGCATCGCCGCAACATGCGTCGCATTTGGCCAATACCTGGCGCAACTTGCTTCTGCCCAGTGGCTTGTCCACGGAGAATGCAACCGCGGCGACTGGCATGCAACGCTGGTTGCGAACACGTTTTGCCTCAAACCTGCGGTACGACAATCTCGTTTCGGATTTATTGATTACAACTGAAGGAGATACCACTGGGCCGGCACTGTATTTCACGTCGTTGGAACTTGCGCCTGAGAAGTTAGCCGGCAGTTCCGCGCGCATCTTCCTGGGATTGCAACTGGATTGTGCCCAGTGCCACGATCATCCATTCGATGCCTGGAAACAAAAGGACTTCTGGGGCTATGCCGCGTTCTTTGCAAGATTGCAACGCCCCGACCCGATTAATTTGGGGCAATCCGCGCAGCGTGTGGTGGACCTTGATCGGGGCGAAGTGCTGCTACCGAACACCGAGGAAGTGGTGCTCCCCAAATACATTGGTGGCGACGAGGTGAATAAGAACGAGCCTGGCCCGCGACGTCTGCAACTCGCCATCTGGGTGGCCTCGCGGGATAATCCGTTTCTCGCGCCGGCCGCCGTCAATCGTGTCTGGCATATGCTCTTCGGCCGCGGATTGGTGGAACCAGTCGACGATCTCAGTCCGCAAAACGTCGCCAGTCATCCGGAACTCTTTCGCGAGCTGACCGATTACTTCATCGCGACTGGATTTGATTTACGGGAGCTTCTTCGCACACTTGTGCTGACGGAAACCTATCAGCGAACGAGTCGCAGGCTTGAAGCTGACCTGCCGCCGACAGATTTTTATGCCTTCCACGCGGTGAAATCACTTTCGGCCGAGCAACTCTACGAGTCCATGACACGCGTTGTGGGCCATACAGAACCGAAAGTTTCAGGTTCGGGCGGGGAATCGCTCGATGCTGAGCGATTGCTGTTCCTGTCCAAAATGCAATCGCCGGCCGGTTCGCCGCTAGATTATCACTCCGGCATTTTACAAGTGCTGACCTTGATGAATGGTTCGACGGTGACAGAGAGAACTACGCACAGTTCAAGCCCACTGCTGCAAGCAATCCACGCACCGTGGCTCTCCGAGCCCCAACAGATTGAACGGCTGTTCTTAGCAACTGTATGCCGGTTCCCAACACCAAAAGAGAAAGCTCTGCTCGCCAGAGAACTATCCGCCGTTGAAAGCAGTGAAAGACCTGCCGTGCTCGCCGATGCACTCTGGGCGATCTTGAATAGCGCCGAATTTGGCTTAAATCATTAGGCCGAATTCTAAGCTAATGGAATGATGGAAATACTGCAAAGAAGCTTTCTAAGCTTTGCTGTAGAATCGTCGGCCCCGAGGGCAATTTGATTCGATACACATGTGCTACAGATTGGCCAAGATTTCAACTACTGGTCCCAGCCACCGAACCATTGATCGAGCGACCTCAAATCGAAAACTGTCGAGGCAGCGGTAGACGGTTGCACGGCTGTGGAATTCGGAGCTAAAGCTGCCGCACTACCGGCTCGTGCCCGAGCCGTTGACGTCCTCAGAACAATTGCGATCGCCTGATTGCTGTAGGGTGAGGCAGAAAAACCATTTGCCGCGCGCACCCGATAGATGTAGCGTCGTCCGCTGACCACAGTTTTGTCGATATAGCTGGTAGCATTCGGGCCGAGCTTCGCGATTCCCACAAACCCGCCAGCCGGATTCGCCTGTCTTTCGACGATATACAGGGTCTCGTTGGCTGTTCTGTCTTGCCAGGTAAGACGTACTGCGCTGCCACTATTGATCACGGTGGCGATCAGTTTCGAAGGCGCATCGGGGCGTGTCGTTGAGGCGGACGCAGCCACGCTGGGAATGGATTCGCCTCCATTCGACGCAATGGTGATGACGCGGTAAGAATAGGTTTGCCCTTCAACAACCGTCCGATCGCGGATCGAGTTCACCGGTGCATTCACGGTTCGAATCGCCAGCCATGGTCCGTTGCCGACCTGCCGCTCAATACGATAGCGGGCCGCCTCCGGCACGTCATTCCAAGTCACGGTGATGCTTGTTAGGCTATCCGCGACCGCGGAAACAGTCGTAGGTGCCTGTAAACCTGGCGTGAGGACGGTGGGAACCACAGTACCAGCAAGAGTGTATTGGCCAACATCGCCGTATCTGCCTGCACTCTTAACTACGGCATAGTAGAATCCTGCCGCGGGAGCAGTGAAACTTAGAGTTGCACCATCACTATCGGTAGGAGCTGCGGTTGCGAGAACAGCCCCGCTGAGCGACCGCAATTCGAGCACTGCGTCTAAGTTATTTTCTGCTGGCAACGTAACATTAAGTGACACGCTCCCTGCGCCGGTGGCAAACAGAAAGTAGTCCAGATCCTTGGTCTGAGTAATGATCCCGTCGGCAGCAATAGCGCCAGCGGTGGCAATCATTGGAGTCGCCTTCGCTGCTGTATTCCCATGATCGTCTGCACGAAATCCGAAGCCATTCGCCGTTCGGGCAAGTACAGCCATATCGTTCTGACGGGTTGTTGCAGATATCGACGTGCCGTTGCTCCACGTGACACGTTCAGAATAATAGCCGACCCCCATGATCGGTGCTCTGCGAGCATTGCCATCGCTGTATTCATCGACGAGATTTCCGTTGGCGTCATAGGTGCTTTGGTGCTCCAGACCGAAGGCATGGCCGGCTTCATGACTGGCGGTATCGGCCGCACCCTTCGCAATACCGTAGCCTGTGTTATCCGTGAACACCCAGACCGTGTTCGACAATCCGTTCGTGAAAGCGTTCTTGTACGCGACTCCCCCAACAAACGAACCTAGCCAGGCCCCATCGCCACCAAAAACAACGCGCAAGGCGACCCCGTCCGCAAAGCTACTGGGCTGAACCGTTGTGACGTTGATGTTGAAAGGTGCGTAATCCTCGGCCACAGCGGCCCAAATTTCTTCAATATTTGTCAGCTCTGCCGGACTAAATGTCGCGAAATCACCGTCGATGTCGTAAACGGGTGCATCGGCATTCGCGAATGCTCCCCAGATCGGCTCCACGTGCCCCGTGAAGTCGAGATAGATCGTATCAGCTGCCCCAGGCAGACTACTGTAAGCGGGCGCGATGTTTGATGGTCCAAATAAAGGACTTCCCGCGACTGGGCTTCCACCAACTGGATTGCCACGTGGAACTGGTGGTAAGGGGGCCCCATCAGCGATCATCTCCGTGGTCGACATGGTTGTCCGTGGCTCAAGAGATTCCAACAGCAAGGAACGCTTCGCCAAGTTTCCCGATGGGCGCAAGATACCTCTGCGGCTGCTTACACTTCTGAAATTGAAAGCCACGCGGGGAAATACAAATTTCATGCGAACACCTGTGTATACAATCGTTGCGGAGAAGAGTTGCGTTAGAACTACCGATGGATTGGGCGCTAGATCTAGCGATCGGATGCGCCGACCTCTCGGTTGAACCAAGGCAGCCTAATTGTCCTTGGCGCCAACGAATAAGCAATCCTGCGGGGTACTTTTTTCTTCGTTGGGATCGAAAATGATCCCAGAGAGAAGAAGCCGACCTTGTGAACGCTGTCTTGACGAATCCTTTTTGCCGCAAGCAAGCTGCATTTTGCCGCTGCAATTCACGCATTTTGCAGTGAAACGCGTGTGACAATCCCCTGTCGGTAGAGTCGTTGGCCTATCGCTCGGGAAATCGCCGCTGGATCCCCTTGGATTGAAACTCACAGCGATACATCCAATAATCCAACAGCCTCGATTCCGTTTACAGTGGGTACTGACATGGGAAAACGTTCGGCATTCGCGATCTTCGTTCTAGTTTGCCTCGATTTCTCCGCAGTTAAGGCAAACGCGGCCGAGAGTTTGCTTCTTCGTTTTCGCGACCGTGAATCAGCCGCGGGAACGAACGCCACCATTTCCGAGCAGGCCGCGGGAGCGTGGGCGCTTAAAGAACGTCAGGCATCTTGGACTCCGCAGAAAACAGCCATTGTTATCTGCGATATGTGGGACAAACATTGGTGTGACAACGCCACCAAACGCGTGGCTGAAATGGCCCCGCGGATGAATGAAGTGGTACGACTAGCGCGCGAAAGGGGCGTGTTCATTATCCACTGCCCCAGCGACACAATGGAGTTTTACAAAGACTTCCCACAACGCAAATTGGCTCAGGCAGCTCCAGTGGCTGAAGCGCCCGTCCCCTTGCAACGTTGGTGCCGAATTGATCCGTCACGCGAACCCCCCCTGCCCATCGACGATTCGAACGGTGGGTGCGACGACGAGCCAGCACCGGCTTCAATGCGGGCCTGGAAAAAGCAGCATGACGCGATTGAAATTAATGAACGGGATGCAATTACCGATAGTTCAGAAGCTTACTACCTTCTGAAACAGCGCGGCATCGAAAACGTCATTGTGATGGGAGTGCATACCAATATGTGCGTTCTCGGCAGGCCGTTCTCGATTCGGCAACTCGTCTATCAAGGTCTGAACGTGGCGTTGATGCGCGACATGACTGACACGATGTACGATCCTGATGCATCGCCGCACGTGACCCATGCTCAAGGGACCGAGCTCGTCATCGAGCATATCGAAAAGTACTGGTGTCCGACCATTCTTAGTAGCGATCTTACTGGAAAGCCGGAGTTCTCGTTTTCGGACGATAAGCGTCCGCATGTTGTATTCGTCGTCGGGGAAGACGAGTACCAGACTGAGCAGTCGCTGCCCCACTTTGCCGCGCAGCAACTTCAAGCGCGAGGCGTAAGATGCACGTTCGTTCATTCCGCAGCCGAAAATCCCAACCACTTTCCTCAGATCGCTGATGTGGATTCCGCGGATTTGTTGGTGCTCAGCGTGCGCCGCCGACTGCTGCCGAAGACCGAGTTGGATATCATCCGCAAGTACGTTGCGAGTGGCAAACCACTGGTCGCGATTCGCACTTCCAGCCATGCCTTTGCTTCACGAAATCTTCAAGATGAACCTCCCGCCGACAGTGATCTTTGGCCCACGTTTGACACTGAAGTGCTTGGGGCAAAATACGAGGGGCACTATGGGAAGGCCGAGGCGAACGCAACCAGCTTTATTTGGAAAGATTCGACAGTAAGCCACCCCCTGGCTACTGATCTTGTCGTGGGCGAAAAAGGGAGTTCGAGTTGGCTATACAAATACACGAATCTCGCACCAGACGTGAAAGTGCTCCAGTGGGGCCATCCAGCCGGATCCCAAGAGAAACAACCCGTATCCTGGATTCGCACAGCCGGATCGCGAGTTTTCTATACGATGCAGGGTCATCCAGACGACTTCCAACAGGCTGCGTTTCGCGATTTGCTTCGACGCGCTATTCTTTGGGGCTTGGAGAAGTAGGCTCCCAGGCGAGACGAAAATCAGCCTCTTGCCATACACCCCGCGGTGGTCGACAATTCGTAGCTACGGATCGCGCCGGTTCCCGACGTATTCCGAACCAACGGGAGTTACAGCATGTTGTTTCAGTTTGCGAATTTTGCCCCGCTCGCACAGTCGGAAGTAGCTGTCGTCGTCAGTGTCATTGTCGCCTTGATGGCGCTCGTCTTTCTGTTGATTATCTTCGCGGTCTTCGCGAGCTATTTTTCCCTCTGGATCCAGTCTTTTCTGACCAAAGCGGGCATTACGATGTTCGACTTGATTGGAATGACGTTCCGCAAAGTGAATGCCCGTGTCATCGTGAAGTCCAAGATCATGGCCGTCCAGGCTGGATTGGGAGATGATCCTGGTTTAACGAGCCGGGGTCTGGAAGCTCATTACCTTGCGGGGGGCAACGTACCGCTCGTTATTCGAGCACTGATCGCGGCCAGCAAAGCAAAAATCATCAAGCTCAGTTTTCGTGAAGCGACCGCCATCGACCTCGCCGGCCGCAATGTGCTGGAAGCAGTCCAGACCAGTGTTTACCCCAAAGTGATCGACTGCCCTGCCCGTGGTTCCGGCAAGGATACGCTCGATGCGGTGGCTGCGAACGGCATCATGTTGAAAGTAAAAGCGCGAGTGACCGTCCGTGCGAACCTGCAGCGACTCATTGGTGGTGCGACGGAGGAAACGATCATCGCTCGTGTTGGGCAAGGGATTGTCTCCGCTATCGGCTCTGCGGAAGACCACACCGCGGTGCTCGAAAATCCTGATCGCATTTCCAAGGAAGTGCTCGCACGTCACCTGGATGCGAACACCGCCTTCGAAATCGTGTCGATCGACATTGCCGATATTGATGTCGGAGAGAACGTGGGTGCGCGCCTGCGAGCCGACCAGGCCGAGGCCGATACACGCGTTGCACGGGCTCGTGCTGAAATTCGTCGCGCCAGTGCTGTGGCCTCTGAACAGGAGCAAGTCGCGGAAATTGAAAACGCACGCTCTAAACTAGTGCAAGCTGAGGCTGAGATTCCTAAGGCGATGGCTGAAGCGTTTAACACCGGCAAACTCGGCGTGCTGGACTACTACAAGCTTCGCAATCTGCAAGCGGATACAGATATGCGGAAGACTTTCTCTACTGCTGCACCTGCGCCGACGCCAAAGAATCAATAGGCTTGTCATGTTTGACGAAATCGAAAAATTTCTTCGCCAAGCCGCAGAATCCGCCCAGCAAGAGCAGGCAAAGCGGGCGGCAGAGCAGAACCGTCGGGCTGGGAAGCAGCAGCAGCAACGCCCTGCTCAACGCCCGCCCCCTCCGAGAAGACTGACGCCCGACGTGGAGATTGTCGAAGCTGAACTTGCGGAAGACGGGCCATCTCGATTGTCACGCGACTTTCGTTCCAGCAGTGACATCGCTGATCACGCACGACAATTAGGGGCAGAAGTTGGACTTGCCGATGAACACCTGGATGAGCATTTGCACAGGACGTTTGACCATCAGGTGGGGACACTAAAATCCCGCGGCGGCGAGAGTGCGACCGACAAAGCCGCCACGGTGGCAGTCACCGCGTCATCCGATGTCGTACGGTCCGTCCTGCAAATGCTGGCCTCACGTGATGGCATTCGCAGTGCGATGATCTTGGGAGAGATCCTTCGTCGCCCGGAAGAACGTTGGCAATAATTCTGCGAGCTTCTAACTCGATTGTCTCAGCATCAACCTTCAACGGTAGCTCCATCAACACAGAGCGATAATTTCTATGACTGTTCCCGAAATTGTTCCCGGCAAGACGCGTATTGGTTGGATTGGGACAGGAGTGATGGGCGTTAGTATGTGCGGGCATTTGCTCGCGAAGGGCTTTGCCGCGACGGTACATACGCGCTCCAAGAGCAAAGCAGAAGGGTTGCTTGCCAAAGGCGCGGCCTGGGGAGATTCGCCGAAAGACGTAGCCGCCAATAGCGATGTGGTCTTCGCCATTGTCGGATTTCCGCAGGATGTGCGGGAGGTGTTTCTAGGCAGCGAAGGAGCTTTAGCCGGATCGAAGCCCGGGACTGTCCTGGTCGACATGACAACCAGTCAGCCCAGCCTCGCTGTCGAAATCTATGAGGCCGCCCAGAAGGTTGGTGTGCATGCTGTGGATGCACCGGTTTCCGGCGGAGACATCGGCGCGAAGGAAGCTCGCTTGAGCATTATGATCGGCGGCGACAAAGAAGTAGTCGACGCACTTCAACCCTGCTGGGAAGCTATGGGAAAAACGATTGTGCATCAAGGAAAGGCCGGTTCGGGTCAGCATACAAAGATGGTCAACCAGACGCTAATCGCGGCCGGGATGGTCGCCCTGTGTGAAGCGTTTCTGTATGCATATAAGGCAGGCCTAGACCTAGAAACCGTCATGCAATCCGTCGGCCCGGGCGCGGCAGGGAGTTGGTCGCTAAGCAACCTGGGGCCAAGAATTATTAAAGGGAACTTTGACCCCGGCTTCTTTGTGGAGCATTTCATCAAGGACATGGGGATCGCCCTGGACGAAGCCAATCGGATGGGGCTGGCGTTGCCGGGATTGGCACTAGCTCGACAGTTGTACATTGGCCTGCAGTCGCAAGGCCATGGCCGGAAGGGAACTCATGCATTGCTGCTGGCGCTAGCAAGCCTGTCGGGCGTCGATTGGACGAAGCGAAGCTAATTGTTGGTTACCGGAAATACATTCTACGCGCGATTTTTCCGGTTTCATTTAATTTGCAGACTGCGACGCAAGGCGTTTATTTTGAAGCACTTACAATCCGGCACTAGCAGTGAATAATCGCAGAAACTACCCGTTTAAAACATTTGTTTCATTTCCGCATTGACTTCGAACGATTGTTTCATACAGTAGATTTAAACGGATGTTTTACCCGTTACCTCTCCTGATTGGGCTCTCCCTGCCCCGAAACGATCGCATTCAATGAACACGGACGATCCTAAAGCCCGTTTGCTGGAATCGGCTGGCGAAGTCTTTGCTGAAAAAGGCTTTGAGGCTGCTACAGTTCGCGATATTTGCCAACGCGCCGAAGCGAATGTCGCTGCCGTTAACTATCATTTCGGTGACAAGCAGCAGCTTTACATCGAGTGCGTGAAACAAGCGCATTGTGCCCAAGGGGAGCCGATCGAGATCGACTGGCCAGCGGGGACGACCGGGGAAGACAAGCTGCGGATGTTTGTCGGACAGATGATGTCCGACATGCTCAATGACGAACGGCCTACCTGGCATCTCGCGCTGATGATGCGTGAAATGGCTCAGCCCACTCAAGCCTGCGAAGAGCTCGTTAAGAGCTTCATTGGTCCAAAATTTGCCATCCTGCACGGCATTCTTCGCGAGTTGTTACCGAATGAACTGTCTGACGAATCGGTGCACCTCCACGCGTTTAGCGTCGTAGGCCAATGCCTGCTTTATCGGTTCCATCGACCGATCGGACAGCTCCTGGTCGGGGAAGAGCAATTTCAACGCTTTCACAATGTGGAACTCGTCGCCGAGCACATCACGCGATTTAGCCTGCGCGGGATTTGCGGCGTGAGTTCCGTCACCGCCCCGGAGCCTACTTTATGAATTGGCTCGCTTGGAAAATGCTGACCGGTGATCGCACCAAATATTGGGGAATTGTCTTTGGCGTGGCCTTTGGATCGCTATTAATCTCGCAGCAAGCGTCGATCTTTGTCGGCCTGATGCGTCGAACTTCGAGCGTTATCATCGATATCACCACGCCCGATATTTGGGTGCTCGACGAACGTGGCCAGAATCTCGACGAAATTCGTCCAATGCCGGACAGTCGCCTGTATCAGGTGCGCGGCATCGAAGGGGTCGAGTGGGCCGTGCGACTCTACAAAGGTCTCGTCCGCGTGCGGGTTGCGAACAATTCGCAGGCAAACGACGACGGCAATTTCCGGCAAGTCATTCTGGTTGGGGTGGATGATGCATCGTTGGTCGGAGCACCACGCAAAATGGTCCTCGGCTCGATGGCCGATATTCGTCGTCCGGACGGAATCTTCATCGATGAAGCCGGTTATCGCCTACTGTTCCCGAATGAACCACTGGAGCTTGGCCGGTCGCTGGAAATGAACGACCGTCGCGGCGTGATTGTAGGCATTTGTCATGCTCATGCGCCCTTTCAAACCTTTCCGGTCGTTTACACCCGCTACAGCCAGGCGACCCAGTTCGCTCCTCGCGAACGGAACCTGCTGTCGTTCATTTTGGTGAAAGCCCGGGAGGGAATTGCCGTTTCGGACCTTTGCCGCCGCATCAATGACAGTACCGATTTGCAGGCGTTATCGACCGATGACTTCTTCTGGTTCAACATCTGGTATTACATCAAGAATACCGGGATTCCGGTGAATTTCGGAATTACCGTCGGCCTGGGCTTTTTCGTCGGCGCGGCGGTCGCGGGCCAAACCTTCTATCTCTTCACGGTCGAGAACTTAAAACAGTTCGGGAACCTCAAAGCTATGGGAGTCTCGAATTGGCGGCTCGTGGGCATGATTTTGTTTCAGGCTTTAGTCGTCGGTGTGATGGGCTTTGCTCTTGGTATCGGAATGGCTTGCACGTTCTTCGTGGTAACCGAAGCCAGTGGCCAACCTGACTTGCGCGGCATGTACGTCCCTTGGCAAGTGATTGTCATTGCGGCGTGTGCTGTTAGCGCGATCGTCATTCTGGCGAGCCTGCTCAGCATCCGTAAAGTGCTCGTGCTAGAGCCAGCGATGGTCTTCAAATAGGGCTCAATACTAAATGCCGCCAGCAATCGAACAGAAGCCAGAGTACATCGATGCAATCTACCATCACTAGCGCGAATCAAAACGAAAACTCGGCGCAAGCAGAGGTATCCCTGGCCGTTGTTTGTCGCGGCGTGACGAAAGAATTCGGCACGGGCGATACCAAGGTTCAGGCACTACGCGGCATCGATCTGGATGTACCAACCGGCGAGATGACTCTGCTGGTAGGGCCCAGCGGTTGCGGCAAAACTACTTTGATTTCGATCATGGCAGGGCTACTCGATCCTACCGCCGGCGAAGTCTCTTTGCTCGGCCAGGATCGACGCGACTTACGTGGCAATCGGCTAGTAAAGTTCCGGGCAGACAACATCGGATTTGTGTTTCAGCAGTACAACTTGCTCCCCGCACTGACGGCTGCCGAGAACGTCGCAGTTCCCTTGTTAATCGCCAACGTGAAGCGATCCGTGGCCGTCGAACGGGCCAAGCAACAGCTAGAACTGGTCGGGCTCGGCGACAAAGTGGATTCGTTGCCCAGGGTGCTTTCAGGCGGGCAACAACAACGTGTCGCCATCGCACGAGCTTTGGTTCACAACCCCCGCCTCCTCGTCTGCGATGAACCAACCGCGGCACTCGACGCTCATGCCGGGCGGCGGGTGATGCAACTTCTGCGAGATACCACCGTGCAGCCCGGCCGAGCGGTAATTGTGGTCACCCACGATAACCGTGTGTTCGAGTTCGGGGACCGAATTGCCAGCATGACCGATGGACACATCGATAACGTATTGACAGGCGGCAATTTCACCGCCGCCTCCCACTGAAAAACTGCTTCCTTCTTCGAAGGATGAATCCCATGAAAAACTACATCCTGCCAATTCTGTCTGTTGCGATGCTCCTGTTCGCCGGCTTTCATGTTGCCAGTACCCAGCAGGCACATGAGCGTCCGCCGCCGCCGATTCAACCGGCCATGACTCCCTACGAAAGGCAGGTCGCCGGACTTGGTCTGGTGGAAGCTCGCACTGAGAATGTGAATATCGGTTCGCATTTGCAAGGCGTTGTAACCAAGGTTTTCGTCAAGGAAGGGGACCACGTGCGGGCAGGGCAACCGTTGTATCAACTCGATTCACGCCACATCGAGGCTGTTATCCGTGTCCGACAGGCAATGCTGAGCGCTGCGCAATCTCAGCTGGCAAAACTTGTTGCCATGCCTCGGGCGGAGGAACTCCCGCCAATGACGGCTCGAGTGAATGAAGCCCAAGCCAACTTGCGACTGCGCAAAGATGTGATGGATCGCAGCCAAAAGTTGGTCGCCGGGGGTGCCGTATCGGATGAGGTTTTTGTGCGTGACCAATTGAGTGTCGCCACCGCGCAAGCTCAACTCGAACGCTCGCTCGCCGAACAAAAGTTGCTCGAAGCCGGTGCCTGGTCGGCCGACATCGCAGTGGCCCAAGCAGCAGTGGAACAAGCTCAGGCGAGCTTGGAGCAAACTCAGATCGAACTCAGCCGCCTCCAAGTACTCGCCCCCGAGATGTACGATCTCAACGGAAAGCCAGTGGAATGGGAAGTGCTGCGAGTAAAAGTGCGGCCTGGTGAATTTGCCGGCAACACTCCTAACCAGGAACTCATCGTTCTCGGCGATTTGGGACCGCGGCACGTCCGCGTTGACATCGACGAGAACGATATCCCACGATTTAAGCCCGCTGCCGATGCCGTTGCTTATGCACGCGGCAGTGCGGAACGCGAGTACAAGCTTAAGTTCGTGCGTATCCAGCCCTTCGTCGTCCCCAAGCGTTCCTTGTCCGGCGATACGGTGGAGCGCGTCGATACTCGTGTCTTGCAGGTCATCTATTCAATCGAAGAGGACGACCGCTCGGTTTTTGTGGGTCAGCAAATGGAAGTCTTCGTTCGCGAGGATGAAAAACAAACCGCGCCGACTGGCCCCCAAAACGCAACTCAGCCGGTTCCGGTGGTCACCTCGCAAATGTAGGTGCCCTGATCAGCTGAACTGTTGCTACGTCGAACAAATCGTTCGCCCCCCGTCCACAGGTAAGCAAACGCCGGTCACAAAATCATTCTCGATCAGGAACACCGCAGCATCGGCTACGTGCTGCGGCGTTCCCTCACGCTTGACGAGCGTTCCGGCGATCGCCTCATCTCGTTCTGCTGCGGGCAAATCGGCAGGCAGCATCACAGGGCCTGGCAAAATCGCATTCACACGCACGCTGGGATTCCGGCTCGCCAATTCCACAGCCATGTTTCTGGTCAGCGTGGGAATCGCTCCCTTGGAAGGAAAGTAGGCCGCGTAATCTAAGTAGGGGCGTTCGACAGCCCAATCGCCGATGTTCACGATGGCCCCCCCCGTGGCTTGCCCCGTCATCCGCAGTCCTGCGTGCTGGCAGCACAAGAACGTGGCAAGCGTATTGGCAGCAAAGTTCTTCAAAACATCATCCGCCCGAACTTTTTCAAGGGGCAGCGGGGACCAAATGGCGGCCGCGTTGACGAGCACATCCAGCCGACCGAACCGCTTGTGGACCTCGCCAATCAAACGCACGACTTGCGCCTCCTCCGTTAAATCGGCTTGAAAGGCCACGGCCGTCAGCCCCAACGCAGTCCACTCGGCTGCCGTTTGCTCCGCTTCCTGCAGACTACGATTGGCGTGCAGTGCAACGGCGTAACCACGCTCGGCCAGCGCTCGCGCCACGACCTGCCCTACCCGTTTCGAGCCACTTCCCGTCACCAAGGCTACTGGCTGAGACGTCTTGAACAAATCTTGAATGTGCGTCACCACAACCTCCTTCTCACCCCGAATTTCGAACTTACCCAGAATTGCAAAGTTTCCGCCGCGGGCCTGCCTGTGGTTGGCTCCATTGCGACCAGATTTTACAATAGGCCCCATCCTCAGGTGGTTGGATTCGGGCGGAGAACTTTACGTGCCAGGCAATGTTCAAGGACAAATCGTTTCATTCACGCCCGAGGGGCAGGCGATTACCGATATTCCCGTCGATCGTTTGAATAGCGCCCCGCGCGATATTTCTTGCACCACCCACTGCGACGAACACCACACGGCCGGCCTTTTTCCACCAAACCATACCGAGCCCAACTTCACCTTCCTCGCAATTCTGGGGGAAGGAGGATTTCTCGAACTGGTCATCGTTGGCGATAGTGCGAAAATAATGCTCGGACTGCGCGTCGGCGATAAAGTCAGTGTGAAGTGGTAATCGGAAATTCTGCCGCAATCCCAGCCTCCACCGCCGTGCAAAGCTGGTCCAGTTCCGCCAGCGATATCGCCAGCGGAGGCATGATTACCACCACATTCCCCAGCGGCCTTAACCACACGCCTCGTTCCAAAGCGTGCTGACAAATCCGCTGTCCCCGTTTCTCTTCCCATGGAAACGGCTCGCGCGTCGCTTTCTCCCGCACCAACTCAATCCCCGCAATCAAACCCAGTTGTCGCACGTCACCCACCTGCGGATGCTCCGCGATGCGTGCTAAATGCTCGGCCAGCCGCGCAATCTTGGGCTGCAGGTTCGCCAGCGTCGCTTCTTCCTCAAAGACATCCAGCGTCGCGAGCGCGGCGGCCGCACCCAGAGGATTGCCGCCGTAGGTGTGCCCATGAAAAAACGTTTTGGATTGTCCATGCGTTCCCAAAAAAGCCGACCAAATCTCGTCGGTTGCCAAAGTCGCGGCCAGCGGCAGATAGCCCCCGGTCAGCCCCTTGGCGAGACAGAGCAAATCAGGCGTCACATATTCCTGCTGACAGGCGAACATTTTCCCGGTTCTCCCCATCCCAACCGCTACCTCATCCGCGATCAGCAGCACGTTGTGACGCTGCGTCAATTCGCGCACGCCATGTAGAAAACCGGGCGGATGCAGCATCAAGCCGGCCGCACATTGCATCAGAGGTTCAATGACCACGGCCGCGATCCGTTCTCCTTCCGCCTGCAATAGCACTTCCAATTGATGCAAATAGTGCCCGCAGGCTGTTTCGGGGGTCACGTGTTCCGGCAAACGATACATGTCTGGTGCGGGCAATCGTTTCACGTCGAACAGCAGCGACTTGAACATCTGATGAAACCGCGCCACTCCTCCCACGCTGACACTGCCCAGCGTGTCGCCGTGATAGGCATCTTCGAAGGCGACATACAACGTCTTCTCGGGACGAGGCTCGCAACATTGTCGCCAATACTGAAAGGCCATCTTGAGCGCCACTTCCACCGCCGTTGCGCCGTCGTCCGAAAAGAAAACGTGATTCAACCCCTGAGGGGCGATCTGTGTCAGCCGGTGCGCCAGCTCCACCGTGGTCGGATGAGACATCCCCAGCAAAGTGACATGTGCTACCCGGTCGAGTTGATCCCGAATGGCCTGATCGATCCGCGGATGACGATGCCCGTGGACGTTGCACCACAAGCTGCTCACGCCATCGATCAGCCGCCGTCCATCCATGTCGATCAGCGTGCACCCCTCCGCCCGATCGATCAGCAGAGGTTCATACTCCGCCATCTGGGTAAACGCATGCCAGACGATCTGCCGATCCCATTGCCGAAGCTCGGCCAAGGTCGGGGCGGTTCGTGGTTGACCAGGCTGGCGAAATTCGGTCACGGCAAACTCCTGAGCAAACGGGCTATTCTAAAAAGGAACTCGGCGACACTCGACCAGCGCCTGGCAACCCCCCAGTCGGGTCGTTTTGGAAACCGTTTCCACCACTTTTTAAACACCATTAACTACATTCTGGAAAACAACTTAACTGCTCGGTCTTGGCGACTGGCTGTTAGCGCCTCTTTTGGGGGATATGCTAGCAGCATTTCGTCGCGCTGAGCCCATTCGAATCATTGTCGCCAAGTCCAGCAGGAAAACAAGTAGTAAAGAATAATTTTAAATATAGTGATTTTAGCGACCCGCCTTCCACCATATTGGCCGCCCGGCTGTGACGATCCGCTCGCTCCGCCCAGCCGTCATTCCAGCGATTTCACCGAAGTGAAGCTCTTGGGCAGCGGTTCCAACAGCTTGCTAAAATCAAGGGTGTAACCTCCTTGGAAACTCTTTTGGAAACTGGCAGGACGAGCGCCCCGGCTGTTCTCTGGTTCGCCCGATAATCTTACCCCCAGGCCGATCAATACCATGAAAGGACCAGCCAGCGAAAAGCAGAAAGACTTCCTGGAAGAACTCGGCTATCGAGGGGATCTCTCCAAACTTACCAAAGCCCAAGCCTCGTTGATTATCGACAAGCTGGTGGCGGCTCGCGAAGCGGCTCAGAATCCTCCTTCGCCGCAACGCTCGCTACTGGCTCCAATCGCCTTGGTGTTGCTCCTTGTGTTGGCTGCTGGCGGTTTCGCCTGGTACACAGGCTGGCTTGCGGTGCACGTCGCCGTAGCCGACATTTTCCCCGCCCCGCCGCCCGCACCACCTGCACCCGCCGAGCCAGAACCAGAGCCGGTCGTCGAGCCCGAAATAGCTCCTCCCGCGGAACCTCCTGCCGAGCCCGCCCCGGCCGCGGAGGAACCCTTGCCGGAGCCACTTGCCGACCCCGCTTCGGCTGAGAATTCCGAACCCGAAACGCCCGCCGAGCCCGTTCTTCCGCCGCTGCTGTCGTTTTCCGATTTAACGGGCACGTTCCAGATCGAAGCCCGCATCAAGAGCCTGACCAACGGCGTAGTCACGCTGGAGAAAGCGGACGGAACCGTCGTGAAAGTTCCACGGGAAAAGCTGTCGGCAGAGTCGAATCAGCAGATCGACGAATTCATCCGCCGCCGGCGCTAGCCGGGCAAAAACAGGGCCTTACGGCGATCGGGCGCACCGGTTGCACCCCTGCCTTGTCTCCGTTTTCGGGGCTGCTATTCTAGTAGTTTGGTTTCCACCGGGCGGGGTAGCTCAGTTGGTTAGAGCAGCGGCTTCATAAGCCGCGTGTCGTCGGTTCAAGTCCGATCCCCGCCACTCATAACCCCAGGGTCGCATCCGACGTGACCCTGGGGTTTCTTTTTTCCGCTACTGCGTATCTCAGCTATGCGTCCAATGGGCTGCGGACACCCAAGCCGGGTTTGGACATGACATGGGTGTAGATTTGCGTCGTGCTCACGTCGCTGTGGCCGAGCAGGTCCTGGACCGTGCGAATATCGGTTCCCGACTCCAACAAATGGGTCGCGAAGCTGTGCCGTAATGTGTGACAACTGGCGGGCTTGTTAAGCTTGGCCAGCTGGACCGCTCGTTTCATGGCCCGTTGTAAACCATCTTCCAGCACATGATGCCGACGCACGATGCCGCTCCTTGGATCACGCGAAACATCACGTGCCGGGAAAACCCACTGCCACGGCCACGAAGTTCCGGCGTTGGGCGATTTCACGGCGAAAGCTTCGGGAAGCTCCACGCCCCGCAGTTTCCCTTCACGATCCTGAGTGAACAATCCCCGCAGTCGCTCGATGTGGGCGTGTAACTGGTCGCGTAGCGCTTCCGGCAACACGGTCACCCGATCCTTGTCTCCCTTGCCGCTCCGCACGGTGATGGTTCCACGCGTGAAATCCACATCCTTGATGCGAAGCCGTACGCACTCCATCAACCGCATGCCGGTTCCGTAGAGCAGTCGCGCCATCAGCCCATGCGTTCCCTCCAAATGGGCCAGCACGCGTTTGACTTCGTCCCGCGTGAGCACTGTGGGAAGTCGTTTCGGTCGCTTCGCACGATCAAATTCGCCGAACTCTCCGGGATCGCGTCGCACAACGTCCCGGTACATGAAGACAATTGCGTTCAAAGCTTGATTCTGTGTCGATGCCGAAACATGGCGATTCACTGCCAAATGCGTTAGAAACGCGCGGACCTCGGTCGGCCCCAAATCCCGCGGATGTCGCTTGTTGTGGTACAGAATGAATCGTCGCACCCAGGCCACGTAGGACTGCTCAGTCCGGTAGGAGAGGTGTTTCACGCGGCATGCATTCGCTACCTGGTCCAAAAAGCGGGGCTCGCCTCGGCTGGGTGTTGTGGACGAGTTTTGAGGAGCGTAAAATTCTGAATGTGAAGATTGCGGCATAGCACGGTCTCCAGTGCGGCATAGCATGGCGAATTTTCCGGGCGATCCGTCGCAACTCTTTGCTCAGTATCACCGATTACATTTCACAAATCCATACTCGGCTGCAATTGCCGCGCGTGCTACACCGCGATTTTGCGGTCGAATACCTGTTCGCCGGCGCGGAATGAAGCCGATGGGTGTCATCGACAAAATCCGATTCGAATCGCGAGGTGGGGGCGGGTGCAGTAACTCGGACTACCACCTGCACCGGACCACTTGCTGCGGCGGTTTCTGCGTTGAGGACGACGAACTGTCCGACCTCTACCTCGAGCCGTCTGATCTGTCGAAGCGGGTCAGCCTCTTGCGCGGAAGCGCCGACGATAGTCCGTTTCCATGTCCACTGTGCGGTGCGGACGAGTGGGACCTGGTTGAGGAAGAAGAATTGTCCGCAGTGCCGGCGTCGTGGCGGTGGGCGTGCTGTGCAAGGTGAGGACCGGCGAACAACCTGTTGCACCTGACCGCGGCGGCATCAGCCGAGATTAGAGTTCAAGTCTCACCAGCCGCCGCAGCAGGTGAACTCGAACGTTAGGCGACAAGTCCATGGCCACAATGTGCCAAACAATGCGTTGGAGAACGTGGTTTCAAATGAATAACTTACTGGCCGCCGCCAGGTCAACGCAGTCGTTAGCCGGACATAACCCGTGACGAGCGTTTGGCCGCGGGTAATGAAACGCTGATGATTACCGCCCTGTCGGAGAGTATTCGAGCGGAGTGCGGCCCCCGCAACTTATTTTTCTGCACGCAACACGAATCCCAGCGGTTCGTTTCTAGCCACGTTTGCCGAGTTGTTGGAAACTCGGCGGATGGACCAGGCAGAAGCCGGCGACCACAAAGCCCGCGACGCCGATCGCCAGCCAGGTTTCGGAAACGGCGTGCGGAATCAGAGCGTCGTAACACGAACGGAACTGAAAGCCAAACGCCAGGCCGATCATCAATAGGCCGGAGCGGGTCCAATCGTGGATCGATTTCACAAGGCAATTCCCAGGACGAAGAGAAGTAATCGAGCGGCTATGCTTCAAATCTAGCTCGTGCCTCGGTGTGGGTTGCCGGACGGAAGATTTGGCTTGAATCCGCCTGAAAATCGTCCCATTCCAATTTCCAGGCGGTCCAAGCGTTGTGAAAAAGCGACGCAGTTAGTACCTAGTGCCCGCTATCCAAGCCGGTATTGCCCCCGGCCAGTGAGCCGGCAAAAGCAATCTTGATAGTGAACTGCGGCGGCGAACGGTTTAGAATGCAGGGGCGGAAAGCTGTTTCTCGATCGAGCCCTGCCAGAGCGCCTGCATGTCCTTCTTTGAAACACTTGCGAAATACTGGCCCGCGATTTACATCTCGGCCATCGAGAGTGGAACCCGCTACATCGTGGTGGCGGGGCTCACTTACCTGCTGCTATACGTCTTCTTCGCCCGCTGGCTCGCGGGGCGAAAAATTAGTCGCAAGCCAAATTCATTTGGGCGGATGAGTTGGGAATTCGTCTACTCCATGCGCAGCGTGGTTGTGTACGGCATTGTGGGGTGGTTCACCGTGGTTTGCATTCGAATGGGGTGGACGCAGTTCTACGGCGACATCCACAAGTTCGGTTGGCCTTGGTTCTTGGTGAGTATCGTGCTGGCGATCCTGATTCACGATACACACTTCTACTGGACCCATCGGCTGATGCATCATCCCAAGCTCTTTCGCTGGATCCATCACACGCATCATCTCTCCACGAACCCTTCGCCCTGGGCGACCTATTCCTTTAGTGTGCCGGAAGCGTTCGTGCAGGCGAGCATTGCTCCGGTGATCTTTTTCATCCTGCCGATTCATCCGCTGGCGTTTTTGACTTTCATGTTCTGGCAGGTGGGGTTCAGTGTTTTCGGGCACTGCGGATATGAGTTATATCCCCACTGGTTCGTTCGTTCCTGGTTGGGACGGATCTTTAACACGGTCACCCATCATTCCCAACATCACGAAGTGAATCGGGCGAATTTCAGCTTGTACTTCAACTACTGGGATTTGCTCATGGGGACCAATCATCAGCGCTATGCCGAGCGATTTTCTGAAGCGGTTGGTGAAGAAGTCGCTGAACTCCCCGCCAAGCGTGCGTCGGTTCCCGGAACCTGATAGGCTGACAACGCGCTTCTCAGGTGTGCGTTAGTTTGCATTGGCAAATTCACATTGCAAGCGGGGAGCGTCTTGCCCTCTCTCAAGGAACTCTCCATGCTGCGCATCTACTTGTTGCCAGTCGCTTTCCTGGCCTTGTTTCTCTCCGCATCCGTCGTCTCGGCTCAGCGGGCTTCACGGAACTCTGATCCATTGCCAGGCACGGCGCGATTGCGAATGGACGGAGACATCGCGTTTGCCATGGTCGACGGCGTCGATCGTTTTCTACTGAAACAATGGGACGAAGCGGCCGTGAATCGCCGAGGTGAGTGGCAGGAATTGCTAACTCACTCTTCCCGCATGCGGCAAGAAGTACCGGAGTTTAACGACCGACGGAACCAACTACTGGGTATGCTTGGCGCTCAAGAGCCACGCGTGCCGATCACCGATGTGCAGCAGGTGCATTTTCATTTTTATGCCAGTTGCCGCGAGTGTGATGTCTATTCCGTCACCTGGCCTGCTGTGCGTAATGTTCGCGGCGAAGGCCTCCTCTTGGTTCCGCATACGCCGTTGGGGTTTCGACCGGAGGAGAGGAATCGGACGGTAGCGGAGGAATTTCGGAGTTTATTAAGCATCGGTCGCTTGCCAAACATGGGAAGCGTCGTCATCGCTATTCCCGATGCCGATCAAACTCCGGAAGCGCTTATCGGATTGACTCCCGGCGTGGCCCCTTCGTCTCAGTTTCCCCGGCAGATCGCCGGAGCCGGTTCTTATGTTCTGGTGCCGTTTCTCATCAATCGGGCGTTGGAGCAGCACAATGACCGATGTACGATCTCGAACCGCGAGTTCCTTTATCGTCCCGGCTTCGAAATGGGGCGTCATCTGCTGGGCTACGAGTTGCAACGGGTGCGCGGTGCGATCGACTGGATCGAGGCTTTAACTTGGCCTGCAGCGGGAGGCGCGTACGGAATTCGTGTCGCCGGCTATGGGGAAGGAGGCTTGCTCGCCTTGCTCACGGGGGCCGTCGATCAACGCGTGGCACTGACGGGTGTGAGTGGCTATTTTGGTTCGCATCCTAAGCAATGGGATGAGCCGATCGACCGCAATATTTTTGGCGTTTGGAACCGTTTTGGAAATGCGGAACTAGCCGCACTCGCCATCGGTGCTCCGCCGCGCGGGCGAGTGGTGATCGAGATTTCCCGCGGCCCGGCAGCGGATTTGCCCGGAACCGGCGGCGGTGCCCCTAGCGAGTTGCGGTCTCCTACCTTGCGTGAAGCTCAACTCGAATGTGATCAGCTGCTGCAGTACGTGGGAACTCGTCAGTGGGTCGCGTTTGAACCCATGGACCGGATGTTCGGCTCGTTCGAATGGGTCTCCAGCATCGCCCGTCTGCCTGGCAGCTTGTGGCGAACGTGGGAGTCGCCGCCGATGTTCACTTCCGTCGACTTGAAGACCATCGAAGGTCGCATGGCAGCCCGCAAACGTCGTCAGGAAGATCAGATCGAACAAGACACGCAGCGTTTGCTCGTAGAGAGCCCCTACGACCGGGCTGAATTTATGCAAAAACTTGATACGAGTTCTGTCGCTAAATATGAGCAATCGGTTCGGACCTATCGCAGTTACTTTGCCAACCAGGTGATCGGCCGCTTCGATCTTCCCCTCTTGCCGGCTGACCCGCGCTCGCGACAAGTCTACGATGAAGAAAAATGGATCGGCTATGAAGTCGTGCTGGATGTTTTTCCCGACGTGATCGCCTATGGCTTGCTGCTGGTGCCGAAAAATATCAGGCCTGGCGAACGGCGTCCCGTCGTGGTTTGCCAGCATGGTTTGGAAGGTCGGCCGCAAGATGTGATTGGCGAACAACGAAAGCAGTCTTACTCGGCATTCGCGGCCAAATTAGCAGAGCGGGGATACGTGACCTTCGCGCCGCAGAATTTGTATCTGGGGAAGGACCGCTTTCGCACCTTGCAACGCAAGGCGAACCCGCTGGGAAAAACCCTCTTTTCGATCATGGTGCCGCAGCATCAACAAATCGTGAACTGGCTGGGAACTCAACCCTTCGTTGACAAAGACCGGATCGCGTTCTACGGCCTCTCTTACGGCGGCAAAAGTGCGATGCGTATTCCACCATTAGTGCCGCAATATTCCGCGGTCATCTGTTCGGCCGACTTCAACGATTGGATCTGGAAGAACGCCAGTACACGTTCGCCGTATAGCTACGTCTGGACCGGCGAGTACGAAATTTTCGAATGGAATTTGGGGAGCACGTTTAACTACGCGGAGATGGCCGCGCTGATCTGCCCTCGGCCGTTCATGGTCGAGCGCGGGCACTTCGACGGCGTGGCGAGTGACGAAGCGGTCGCGTCTGAATTTGCCAAAGTCCGGCATCTTTACTCCGCCCGATTGAAACTCCCCGGCCTATGCGAAATGGAAGTTTTTGACGGTCCGCACCAGATCAATGGCGTGGGGACCTTTCAATTTTTGGATAGGCACTTGAAGCATAAGCCTGTGAGTGGAAGGTGACAATTTCAGGTTAAGAATTTGACTTGTAGAACTGGAAGTCTGGGAATTGCTTACTCGAACTCCCAATAGAATTCGGCGGTTATCGCTGGTAGAATGTGCCTGCCTGATGCCCTCCTTCCCCGCTGCGTTCCCCCCACCTCACGCAATTCTCATGGCTGACCTCTCGCGCCGCATCTTCCTCGGAACGACCTTGGCTGAACTGGCCGCCGCCAATTTGCTCGCGGTCAACGCAACGACAGCCGCCGCGGAAACAGCCCCTGTCAAGAAAGTTTCGACTCCGGTCGTCAATCAGATTGCCCAGGAAAGCCCCGACAAGCCCAGCACCCTGTTCCTCACCTGGCAGCGCGATCCCACCACCACGATGACGGTGCAATGGGTTGGGCCGAAGAACTCCGCCGTCGATACGCAGATTTATTACTTGCAAGTTGACGGCCCCAAGGTGATGCCGCTCCAGGTGCAACCTACTAAGGTCAAGCCTTATCCGCTCGGCGACTTGTACCTATTTCGGGCAGAACTGACAGGCCTGCGTCCCGGCAGCGACTATTTCTTTGGCATTGGGCAGCAAAAGCTTTCGTATCGCTTTCGAACAGCGCCGGCTACGGCGACCAACTCGATTCACTTCATCTCCGGCGGCGACTGCGGGGTGAACGAACATGCGATTGCAAATAACGTTCAGGCTGCCCGGCAAGATCCCTTGTTCGCCATCATCGGCGGCGATCTGGCCTACGACGATGGCAGGAATCTCAATACCAATCTGGGCTTCCTGCAAAATTACAGCAAAACCATGATCGGCAGAGATGGCCGAATCATTCCCCTGATCGCCGGCATCGGTAATCACGAAGTGGATGGCGGCTTTGATAAACCTCGCTCGCGGGCTCCCTTCTTTTACTCGCTGTTTGATGGTCTCTATCCTGAGCAAGGTTTTGCGACGCTCGATTTCGGCGACTACTTAAGCCTTGTGATGCTCGACACCGGGCATACCACCAAGATTCGCGGCGAACAGACCGACTGGCTGGAGCAAACGCTACGCAGTCGGGTCGATCATCCCAATGTAATGGTGGTGAACCACGTTCCCTGTTATCCCTCGCATCGCGAAGCAGAGACCAAGGACGGCAAGCCTTCTACCGGTGGCGAGAATCGAAAACACTGGGTTCCGCTCTTTGAAAAATACCGCGTACCAGTCGTTCTCGAACATCACGAACACACCTTCAAACGGACCAAGCCCCTCATCAACGGGTTGGCGAACAACAACGGCGTGTTGTACCTGGGGGATGGCTCCTGGGGAAAGATTCGTCCCCTGGCACCTCCGGAAAAGCTCACACACTTGGCCCGCGCCAGCGAGTCTTATCATCTCTCATTGCATTGCCTGGAAGGTAACGAGCGATTCCATCTCGCTCTCGACAAAAACGGGCGCGTGATGGATGTCAGCCGCACGGGGCAGAGGACGAAGGGACTGGTGGCGGTTTCAGGGTAACTGGCTGTCCGAGAAAGAATTGCTAGTCGAGCACCGGAACGTCGGCCGTTTGAAAAACGCTAGCATGCCCCTGTATACGCGATGACCTGCCCATCAGAGACGGCATCATTCCCGGAAGATGTAGGCCCGTCTGCCCGAATCTTGGATAGGCACAACACATCGAGGCCGTAAACCGGCAGCGATGCGTTCGCTGCTCATAAGCACGGGAGAAAGAACAACAGGCAAATCTTCCCGTATTTCGCCGCGTTTCCCAATTGGGAAGGCAGTCTCTATGCTGAGACTCAGCAAACACTTGCAATCAGTCGGGGCGACATGATTCGAACATGCGACTTCTTGGTCCCAAAACAGATTGAATTCTCAAGAGTGTTTCAGCATTTCTCTCGTAATATGCTGCATTTTAGCCGATATTTCGCCACTTGCAAGCGCTCTAATTCATTCTCAATAGCTTGCAAATATGGTGTGTATTTTGGTCGAAAGTGTGTACCAAGTGTGTATTGAGACTGGCAACTGCGGGCACGTCCCGTAGAAACTTCTGGCAATGTTGCCATAGGTTTTTTAGCCCCCTGCCTCTTGCTTGTGGCAATGTTTCCACAAGCAAAACTGGCACCCGCGGGCATGGAACAGCCAGTGCGCGAGGTAGCAATTACGCTTGCTCGTCAGCGAGCGGTACGGTCACCACGGGCATGATGGTGGTGAACTGATAACTTTTATCAGTTGATCGCAGATCGAAGTGGATGAACTGGTAAACTTTACCAGTTGCGAAGAATCGACGCTCTAGCTTTGCGTCTCACGCACGATTTCATGCCGTGCCGATATCTTGATCGAATTGCACGCCGCATGCGTGAGCATGCCGCTAATGCGATTAGGTAGCCAATGCTACATTTTGCACGTAATCGGCCATGTTAGAAGTGTGTGGCCAGTGGAAATGGCCAGGAGGTGCTTTACCGTGCCTTGGCAGCAGGGACAACGGTAGGTTCGCGATAGGTACGGCCACGATCTACGCTCGTTTTCCAAGATCAATGGGAGCAAACAGTCGGGACAAAGACTCGATTTTGATAGCTCGCGTACTACTGTGTTCACTTAACACCCCATAAGAATTCTTAACGTGCCTGAAAAATCTATTTTGCCCAATATCCCGCTCGGGGATCGCCAACGCTGTACGCTCATCCAAATACCAGATTAAAGTATCCCCCACTAACTCTTTACGACTTTTACAAGCCCTTCGCCGTCTTCACATCGTGACAGCGTTTGCATAACACCCAAAGGTTTTCCACGTCCCAAAACTTCTCTAAGTCACCTCTGTGCGGTATGCGGTGATCGACAACTATCGTGCGTTCATCTCCTTCCTTACCGCACTGCTCGCATATCCAGTGCTGTTCATTCCGTAGTCGTGTGCTTAGCGCCTTCCATCGCCTGTCGTTGTAGAGGCTAGGCTTAGGTTCAACGTGCCGAGCTTCGCGGGTCTTACTCTTGAGCGTGTGGTGTGCTTGTCGTTGCGGTATTCGGTTCGCCATCGCTCTAGCGTTCCTGTTCCACGCATAGCCGCAGCTTCAGTCGGTACTGCTGATTTAGAACGCGGTCGGCTTGCTTCTCAGCCGCAACGAATCCACCAGGAGGCACCCGATTCCATGCCTTGAATGAACTTGCCAGCGGGCCATTCATGACCATCTCACGCATCATTGCCGCTTGTCGCTGGTTGTAGTTCATTGCTTTGCCTCAGTAAGAAAAAAGGGGCGGACGGCGAAAACGAAACCGCCCGCCCCCATCGTGGTCACCATTGACTAGGTGGTGATTCCTTCAAGTCGATGAAATGCGTCTGGTTGCAGTACGCGGAAACATCCACGCCAGGTTGCCTTGACCAGAACGCTATGCTTTTCAAACGAATCGCCGCCCGTAGTTGTGGCTTCGATTCGTGCACCGGTACGCATACCGAAAGCACACTGCGAGAAATCGCCGATGATGCCGTAGGCGGTCGATAGATGGGTGGTCTCATAGCGGTTGACGCCAACCAAGCTAGGAGGAGCACCCAGCCAGTTCTTACTGGCGTTAACGCCGTCACCGCCTGTTAAGACATCCAAATCGCCTCCGATGGTCGGATGGACGATATACGCGGTCGGCATGTAGTTGAGTGCTTTGACAGCAACCACGCCGGTGTGAACATCTTCCCAAGCAATCGCACCGACGCTGGTGGTCGTGCCGCCAACCGTGGCAATCGTCAGCCCAACTTCTTGAGCACTGCCGGTGCCTGCAATCGCTTGACGATCAATCTCCGCGGCCAGAGCGCGAGCGAGAACGCCTTCCACAAGTTCGCCGACGTTGGGGGCATCTTCCGCAAGTTCGCGGCTCATGCGCACCAACGTGGCAATCGTGCGTGAGACAAACTTGATCGCACCGAACCCGATGGTCGATTCGTCGATGGTGACATTCTCGCTATGCGTCGCGAAAGTAGGATCGCTATCCACCTTCGCCATCGTCAGCGTTTCGTTTGGCATTTCCACAAACACGGCACCAGCTTGAGTTACTGCCGAGTTAGCGCGGGCCAGATCAAGCACGCGTCCCGATACCATTTCAGGCACCAGGAACCCGCCGCTCGAATCGACGTTACCGGACATCGCGTTCTTGAATTCTTCCCGGGCAAAGTTCCGGTTGCCGGTGACAGCCGCACGCACGATATTGCCGAGACTCAATTCCGGTTCACCATGCTTGCGAGGCTTGGCCCATGCTTCGCCTTTGTAGACGGCTCGGACGGGGTTGCCGTCGCCATCCACCCACTTGGTACGCTGGGGATGGTCGCCAAAAATGTCGCTGTTCGCAAGGATCGCGGCTTTGCGGTCATTCTCGTTTTTCACTTCGCGGTATTCGTTCGCGAGCGTGCCGTCGATTCGCTCCGCACGTCCTAGCGTCTGGTTGATCGCATCGACGCGGGAAAACATATCATCGACTTGCTTCTGTTCCGCGGAGTTGAACTCCCTTCCTGAGTCGCTCATCTCTTGGAGCTTGGACAGGATCAAGTTCTTCTCATCCTTCAATTGCTTCATCGTGCTCATACATGTGCCCTTTCTGCTTGTTCGTGTTGTGCCTTAAGTTCGCCCGCTTGGATCCAAGCTAGGATGGTTTCTCGATTCCACCGTAGAACTCGGCGGCCCATGCGGATGCCTTGGGGGAAATATCCCGCGGCTACCCATCGTCGAATCGTTTGGACGCTTACGTCGCACAATTCGGCAACTTCATCCGCACTGACAAGTTCGGTTTTTATTGCGGTCATGCTTGGTTCTCCTTGCACCTATCTTACGCGTTATGTTCACTATTCCGATGGAAGTCTGTGCTACCATGCGCAGAGATTTCCACAAGTTTGTTATTCTCAGGACGATGCCCGCAGAGTCGGCAACCGATGAATCGGACGACGCTTTCCACGCCTCGTTTCGTGTTCACCACGATTAGGTGATGGCAGCACCTGGGGCACGCTGGCAAAGTCGATTGAATGCGTTTCATTAGTTCATCTCAGGTGGGGCGTGTCGCTTAGCGAACCGCTCAGGATTCTTGAGTTTCACGGCACAAACGCAAACCGCTTTGTTTGCGAGCGAATCTAGGAACCTGCCAAGTTCCGGGGAGATACGCTCGGCACGCGTCGCCAGAGCTTGCAGACAGAGCAGAATTTCCGCCGCGGTTTGATCGGACAGCGAGTAGGGAATGCGGTGAAAGCAGATCGGCAGGGAATCCGGTTTCTCCTCACGTCGTACTGCCTCCTCCCCGAAAATCTTGTCGACCAGCCAGTTCGCTCCAACCGGACAATCCAGCCGAGTAGCGCATTCCGCTAGTCCGTTGCCGATGATGCCAATTTCATCATTGGTCATCCGGCTCAAGTCGTATTCCACAACGCCCGGTGATTCTTCTACGTTCTCACTCATTTTCGTTCTCTCCGTTGTTGTTGACTTTTGCGTTAATGCGAACAGCAAAAAACCGCTCGTCACCGACAACCATTTCAAACGCTTCGTATAGGCCACTACCGTCGTAGGTTTTCATAGAGCAAGAGGCATGTGTCCCGTACGACTTCCGCAACTCATCGCTGCTTAGCGTCAACGGGTCGCCCACGCTCAGCATGTTGCTGTCCACTGCGACCGCACCCAGCGACCGCCCAGAAACGTCCATCCGCTGTTTGAAAAAATTACTCATCTTCGCTTTCTCCGTTGTCGGGTCCGGTGGTGATCGTCACGGCCTTGAACCCATAGGCACGCAACAGGAATTTCAGAAGCCGCTTCAACCGACTCGGAACCGGGATAGGGCCAGCGAGGGGGCGAAGCGTCAGGACGAATGTTTGGCGGATGCTCATTGCGGCACCTCGGTGGGAACCACGGTTCCGGTTTGCTGGCCACCAGCCGACCACGCCGATAGAGCACCCGACAAACTTTTAGAGACTGATTCATCCTCAGAAGGGGCAAGGGGCAAGCAACCGACAACTTCCCTATAAATAGGGAAGGTTGTTGTCGGATGCTCCCCACCACCCGACAAGGACGAATTGTCGGATGTTGTCGGATGTTGTCGGGTGCTCAATTTGTACGCTTGGTGAACCCTGCCTTTGATCGTGACAGGCACCTCTTCAATCGTTCCGGCATCTAATAATCTGGCTATCGTGTCCTTGGTGTTGCCGTCGCTCAGTTGGGTGGCCGCTGCAAGTTTCGTCCTCGTCAGCGGCTCGGTGGCAGTCTCCAGTGCTCCGGTTACCTTCTCCGCATAACGCTCCTCAGTCGCTCGCCTGCTGGCTTCCTTGCGAGTCTCAGCAGCGACGACACGTTCCTTGTTTTGATCCTGGCGGACGGTCGTAATCGGATTGACTCGGCAGTCCCAGAACCGGCCACCGATTCGCTCGCGGGTGCCCTCGAAGATATCCAGCCCCCAGGCACCGCTATGGCCAGCAGAACCGCCGTAGGTGATCCACATGAGGTGCTTGCCGCTCCCCTCCTCGTACCGCTCACGACGGTTCAGCAAGAACCACTGCCGTGCCCACTCTGCATAGCCGGCACCTGAGAACCATTGCAGTTCCGGTGGCTCCTGGCTGTCGATCGTCTTCCGCAGGTGGTGCACCAAAACAACCGTCAGGTCCAGATCGGCACCGAGGTGGCTTAGCACCCGCAGTTGCTCTCCCATCTTGGCCACGTTCGCTGCGTCGTCACCGCCAACCATAAGATAAGCAGGATCAAAAAATACGATGCCGCCGGCGAAGTCTTTCAGGACTCGGCGAGTCTCAGCAATATCGCGACGATTGTTTAGTTGTGGCAGGAAGTCTGTGATCCTGAAGTTTTCCAGTTTGGACAATTCCAGTTTTCTAGCCGCACAAACTCGCCGGCAGGTCTCCTGTAGCGTGCCCATGCCGCTCTCGCCGGAGAACATGACTACCGGGGCCACATGCGTGCTGAATTTGTTCAGGAACCATGTGCCGCTCGCCACGGAGATTGCAGCATCGCAGACGGTGCTGGTCTTCATCCCCTTATAGGTCGCTCCCCACAATCCAGGCTGCCCCTTTACGAGCACGCCGTCGATGTGATAACTCAGGCGGAAGTCGCCATTGTCTAAGTCTTCCGCAGTTAGCAGTTTTATTAGCGTCCGGTCATTATCTGAAAGTCCAAGCAACCGCTCACGCGTCATCTCGATGATGGTCGTCGGGTCGCCATCAGTTAGTTGAGCACCAGCTTCTAGCAGCACTTGCTGCGCTTTCCGACGCCGCTCAGCCCGCAGCAAAATATCCGCATGGAACCATGCGTCGCTGCCGGTGCCAGCTTCGCGAATGAGTTTGAGCAGGTAAGCCAGCCCACCGGCTTGGTCGACAAGGCCACGCTGCTGAAGTTCCGCACAAACCGCTGTAGCGTCGCAGGGACAGCCATCGGCATGAAGTGTTAGTACGGTGTGCCAGGCCAACACATGGGCTTCGTCAACGTACGTCTGCGGTCGCAATTGGCTTATCGTCGGATCGCTTAGCAGCGACGCGTCAACCAGTACGGCACCCAGGACCGCACGCTCGCTCAGGCTGTTATCGAGCATCTGAATAGGGGCGTTCATTTGGCACCCCCTTTGATCTCAGCCTCGAGTTTGTCCCACTTACGAGCGAAGTCTAATAGCAGATCGCGTACGCGTTTTTCTGTTTCGCTTTGTGGGGATACTTTGCCGGAGTAGCCACGACCAGCAATAGCCTGCCCAAGCCTCTCGAACCACTCCCGGAACCGATCAAGAGCTACGGCTTTAAGTGAACTCGCCGGGTCTGCCTTACGCCGGTTGGACTCGATTCCCGCCGTCGCGTCGATGCTCGCCAAGATCAATGCGAGCGATTCAGCGGCCTTGAAATTCTCGCCGTCGTCGGCTTCGAGCTTCGCCAGCAACTTGACGACGTCGGACGATTCAGTCGGCTTTGCCTGCACTGGCTTAGGCTTACGTTTGGCAACAACCTCCTCAACATGCTTCGCCGTCACTTTGCCTTGCGGAGCGGTGTGAACGGCTTCCTGCCATACCGCTGCCTGCTGTTCAGGTTCAATGCGAGTGAGGGGGCGTGCTTGCGATTCAGTGGCCGGCAGAATGTCTCCAATTGGAGACAAATTGTCGACTACCTCAGCAGAATCAATCAGACGATACGCATGTGCCCTTTTGAGTTGCCACCGATCCTGGCAGTAGTCCTCGAAGGTGCCATGTGTGTCTCGATACAATCTGCCGTCGCGAATCTCCATCAATGCCCTGCCGACATCGACGAACGATTTCAAACCGGCTTGTATTGTCTCCTCAAAGTTTTCGAGTTTGACACGCTCAATACTGGATAGCGTAGTGGTCAGTTCGCGTGCACCATTAGCCGCGGGGTTTTCAATTTGATCGTTCGGTTTTTCTGCTATGCTCATAACAGCGGCCTCCACTGCCGCCAAAATTGCAAGGCCTCGCGATTCAGCCGGCGGGGCTTTGTTATTGGTGACAGGGACTAGATACCGGCTCGTTCGCAGACACGACGTGCACGGTCGATGCTCGCCTGACGGTCGGCAGGTGTGACGCTCGGCACCGAGGTGCCATTGATGGCGGCTTGGAAACGCTCGATTGCTTCGTGGGAAGTGAAACGCGTTCCGCCTACAAGCACCGTTTCGAGCTTGTGCCCGCGGCAACCATTTAGAACCCATCGCCAGACGGTGGAGAAGTTCAACCCGCGGCCTCCCTTGCGATTAGGGAGGCTTTTAGCCGCCTGCTGGATGGTCAGCAGTGTTTCTTTGTTCGTGTCTATCATTTCGCAAACTCCGCAAGAGAAATAAATCACTTGCGTCAGTCTGCCGCAGATCAGCTATCAATTCCCTGACAGCTTTGTCTAAAGTTTCTGACACCTTTGTCAGATCGCTTTCAGCGTAAACACCTTTCTGCCATTCGTTTTGATTTTCAGGCTGATAGGAACTATCAGTTCATTTACACGTTCGGCGTATTTGTAAGCCCCGGTCGCATCGAGGCTACCCCAGACAGCGGTTAACAGATCGTGTTCAAAGATTCCGCCTGCACCGGAGTCGTAAATTGCTAGAAAGTACTTCCACAGTTTTGCCGCCCTGCCAAACTCCGCAGACTTTCCGTTGTAGGTAACTGTCCATTCTTCGCGGTCGACATCGCAACCGGGGATAAACGAGGGAGGAGGCTCCTCTAATTTCTTCGGTTCGGCAGTCCATTTTCGCAACCGTGCGACTAGCCACCGCTCGTGCTGTTTCAGCAATTCTGCAAGTTTGATGAACCTATCCAGTGACGCCGGCTTTCGAGCGAAGTAGACAAAAGCCATTGTCTTGGCACGGGCAAGTAGCTTTCCCGCCGCTGTCTCCCATTCCTTCGGGAACGGCATCGACAGAAGATGTTCCGCCTCTGAAATTTCGCCAGCTACCTTATCGGACCATTCATCGAACGCACCGTCGCAGTGCGACAGAGTTTCGAGACAATCCGCACTGAAGGTTCGCCATGAAGATAGTAGGCCTTTAATGTCGCTGCACTTCTCTAGGAGCTTCTCGGCTTGCTTGGGAGTTAGTTTTCTGCCGCTGGATTGATTCGCAAGGAACCTTCCGCGGCTTGATAACTGCTCGCTCGTGAGGTGCAGGTGAAATAGATTTTTACGTAACTGCTCTAGCTGCGTTTTTGTGATTCCCATCGTCTTACCCTTTTGAAAGTCGGGCGGACGGTTGACGCCGTGCGGGGTAAGTCGCAGACGCCAACCGGCCACGGGGTAGCTACTCCCCTTCCCGATGAATGAAATTCTATCCCACTACTCCCGCAACGAATCGTGCTTTATCAGCGTCACGCTCGGCATAAACTTGCGTGACATCGGCACCCGCATGTCCTAGCAAAACTTGTGCGGCTTCTAGTCCGTGGTGCTTCCTGACACTCGTGGCAAAGGTGTGGCGAAGCTGATTCGGTGACCAGCGGTGTGCTTCCCGCCAAGCCTTGATAGCGGCCTTGCCGACGATCTCCTCCGGCACCGGGAAAGCTTTGTCGCAACCGCGGACGATTGCCACCCGGTAGGAATTGGAATCGTACCGATCACGTGGCGGTCGCGCTGCGTCAGGGTTTAACCCCTTGGGACGGTTGCCGCACGATAGCGGTGTTGTGCGGGCCTCGTGGCGAACGGCTCGGCGGTGCTTCTCCGATTCAGTTGGGGAGAAGCAATACGAATCAGCCGCCCGCAAGAGATAGGGAGCTAGCACTGCTTGCCCCTTCGGGCCGATGTAGACGACACGGTCCCGCCCGTGATGTTCTGTCTTATGGGAAGCCGGTCGATAGGTCCACGTCGCCTCCGAGCGGTCGACATCGCCCGGGCGAATCTGGCAGACTTCCGCAGGCCTCATTCCGGTTAGCAGTTGCAACCGAATCATATCGGCCACGATGGGCGATAAGTGCGGAAGTGTGTCATCGACGGTTTTCTCATCGACAGGGAGAATGCGTGGCCGCTCCTTGGCTTCGCTCTTTCCTTGACGCAGGCCAGGAAGGGTATCCAGTGCCGTGACGATCGTGGCGGGAAGTAGTTCGTTTTCCGCTCCCCAACGGAACAGCCGCACGACACGCTTCACTTGCCCGTTGATGGTGTTCCGTGACCATCCTGCGACGATCATTGCCTCCCGCACGGCTCGCAGTTTGAGCGGGCCGAATTCGTCCGCGGGGGTGTCACCATAGAGTTGCCGGAGAACTCGCAGGGCAGATTGAAGTGGGGATAATTCCCCGGTGGGCCTGCCGTCCGGCTTGCGGTAGTAGGTCTCGGCAACCGGCCAATAGTTACCGATCAGTTCGATGATGGTCAGCTTCCCCAGATCGGGAGCTACGGGCGGGGGTGGCTGGCGACTTCGAGAAAGCCACTCCGATATTTCACGATCATAGGCTTGATGGCTCTTGGGGGAATTCCAATCGCCTAGATAGATCATGCGGCCATTTAGCCGGACGATGGCTTGGCCGCTGCTTTTGTGAAAACGATAACCGGGGACGCGTTTCCTCATAGTGCACACACTCCAAAAACCGGAAGTGTGTACCGTACACACTCCGAACTTCAGAAATGCTGCACTGCGGAACGCCCGCAGGTAATCGTAACTCTTGATTCAGCTTAGTCTTGCAATCAGTCGGGGCGACATGATTCGAACATGCGACTTCTTGGTCCCAAAAGGTTTCTTAAAGAGTTGCTTAACAGCGAAAACGTCCGTGAAAACGCATGATATCAGGGGTTTTCTGCTATGTCAAAGCGTTTCACGTTTCGCGGGGAATTGCAACGTTTTTCACGAAATGTGGTAGTAAGTGGTAGTCGCCCGGTTGTGACGAATTCGTGAGAAGGTTTTTCATTCCCACATGGAACAGCCAGTGCGCGAGGTAGCAATTACGCCTCCCGGTTGGCGAGTGCTCGGGGAATCTTCCCGCCGCGAGGAATCGACGCCCCAGCTAGCCCGCAGCCGCACGATTGCACGCCGGGTCGATAGAAGTATCGGTTTGCCCGCCGGACGCGTCAGCGGGGCTATTCGGCTTCAACGATGATCTCTTCCACGATTCGCAGTGTGCCGCCGTCTGCCCCGGTGTGCCGGGTTTCGATTCGTTCGCGGAATACCTCAGGCATCAAACCTTTGAGGAGCATTGCCAAGAGCTTGTCCGAATATCGCTGCACCGATCCGCACTGCACCCCCTGATAGAAAACAGGCTCCTCAACTCCATCCACCGCACGGCGCCGGGCTTCTGCCATCAAGTGATCGCAGGCAATCGAGTGCGCTTCCTCCAGTTCCGCCGCGAAGTCTGCGTTGCGGTCCCGTTCGTTGTACACCCAGGCCCGGGAAACGCCCGCCGCACCAGCAGCCCGAGTGAGCGAACCACAGGCCGCATACTCTGCCAGGAACGTCGCCCGCTGCCGTTCGGTGATCCGCTTGCCTTTCATGGCCGCCTCTTGGAATTCTCTTGAGTGTCGCTTCTGTCTATCTATCCGATTTCAGGCTGTGTGCATAACGCAATCCCACCGTCATGGTATGGCTCCATGCTGGCTGGCTGCTTGGTTGTACTGAGGCTCTGTCTTTGCATGGTGAGCGGGGAAGATTCACTCAGCGTTTTTTGTCGCACATGACTTGGCGGACCTGGACGTCTGCGTTCTGCGAGATCAACTACTCGCCCGTTGCCAGGAAACCAGCTTTCGCTGGACGCTGTTTCTCCTCCCCACTTCGATCATCCGTTTCTGACGATACCGGCCCTCCGGTACCCGCAAGCCTTTCATGTGGGATTTCCACAATCGGCTCGCGCTTCACCAGCAGAGGGAGTTTATAACCTCTGCGTTTCTGCACCGCTTTTTGGATCCGGGGAAGGGTGGCACAACCTAACCGGCTTGGCATTGCTGCCAAGGCCTCAGCACTTACTCTCAAACGTACTTGTTCTCCTGTTTGGTTTGTCCGCGGTCATTTCTCGGCTTGGTCAAGCCTTCGTCGCGAAGTCGATTGATCGGACCACCGCACCGCAGGCACCGCAGCCGTGCGGCCGCATACAAGTCCCCGGGCCGTTGCTCCGTGCGGTCATGGCACCGTGAGCAAATGCAGGTGATCGCGGCTTTACGAATGCGGCGTTTATTGCGGCGGCTCATTCGTTGTCCCCGCTGGAATAGTCTCGGGCTATCGCCTGGAGCGTTTCGCGTTCGGCTTTCTCTACCCGCTGTAGTCGAATGTGTTCCCCGTGGTCGATGTGCTGCGTGATGCACTTCCGCACCAGGTCTCGCAGGTTGTTCGGCGGGATCGCGTCCACTTCGACCGATTCGCCAACAAACGACTTCGACCGCGAATCGCTCTTTTTCGTTGGCCGCGTCGTCAGGTTGTAATCTTCAATCTGGTGACGCGTGACGGCTACTCTTTCAAAGTGGATTTCCGCATCCGGCGCGAAGCCTTGCAGTTCTTTGAGCACCCGCCGCGGAATGTCGATACCGCTCGGGTCGTGATCCCCGAAATAGTACAGGTGGCACGGCTTGTCCTGATTGGCGATTTCAGCCGCTGCCGAATGCAGAAACGACAGCGACGGATAGCCCCGAGTGACCATCAACGGCACGTCCCATTCCGCGGTGACGTCGAAGAGAACACCGCTCAAAGCGTCCTTCTCTAACCAGACTTCGACATAAACCTTTTGGGAGTCCCAGATAGCCCGCCGGTAGAACCGCTGCGAGTTCTCAAGCATCTCGGGGAGTGACGAAAACGTCCTGGGTTTTCGCTGCCAGCGGGTCGCGTCCGCCAGCCAACCGTAAGGGATTTCCCTGTCCCGCCGCATGGCAGTCAGCAGCCGACAAACGGTATCGTATTGAGCTTCCGTCTTGTCGATGACTTGGGCGGAAACCATGCGGTAGTAGACTTGCCGCACCGTCATTGGCCGCTCGGCTTGCAGCACCGTTCGCATCGCGTCGCGAATGGCTTGGATAGCCGCTTTGGAGCGTCGCTCCCGTTTTATAGGGCTAGCCCCATAAGATTGTTTTTGCCGCGGTCGCTGCTTCGTTGTAGAATCGTGTGCCACGCTTGGTTCTCCGAAAAACGCTCCCGGCCCGGGAAGGTGGGAGCGTTTTTCATTTCTTGGGGGTTAAACTCCGGCGGGCATCAGTGTTGCCTTCTGCCGTTCGATCGCGGCTCGCACGCGGCTCAGGTCGCGCGTGCACTCAATTTTGTCGGTCAAACCGTGCCCACCTTGGAGCGTTGCGATTTTTCGCAGCACCGCGGCCACGCCCGAATGACGGCAAACCAGCGCTTTAATTGTTCGCTCGGCATCCTCCCGCTGGCGGTAGTTGTCCGCATGCTGGCTGGTCACTAGCGGTGGCAGCGAGATGTCAAAGCCCGCTGCATGCAAGGCTTCGCGGGCCTGAGTGCTGGCGGTGGTGAATTCTTGCTCCCATTGCTGGCGGGCCGCGTCCTTGTCCTGTTGAATGGCGGTGAAGAGCGCGTTCAGCCGTTCGCGGATCGGGATTTCGCTTTGCAGCACGCGGGCAATCGCGAACCGCAGTTCCCGGGCCTGCCGTTCCAGCACCGCGGGATCATCCGCCAGCGGATCGGCCGCGAGGATTTCTGCTTGTGTGCTTTCGCATCGCTCGCGGGCCGCCTCGAGCGCTTCAATATCTGCATTCACCGCTTCCGCGAGCTTTCGCGTTTCGTCGCTCAAGTAGATCGCTTCTGCGTCGATGTGGGACGGTGCCGCGGTGGGCCATTCGATTGCTTTTGTCATGGTTCCGATTCCTTGGTGAGTGTTTGAAAAACTCCGGCTGGCGGGGCCTAGCCACCAGCCGGAACGAATTGCCGCGGAGGACAGCCGCGGCAATCCGGTGAGTTACGAGTAGAGACGCCGGGCGAAGTCCTCAGAGGACAACGTTACGGGCCGCTGGCGGCTCTCCTGCACTTGTCGCAGGTGTTCCGCGGCTTGCTCCTGTTCCGAGTCGCAGACGCGTTGCCACGGGCTGCGCTCGCTGCGTCCGGTCAAGCGGTCGGCAAATTCTTGAGTGCTGATTTCTTGCATGTGAGGTTCCTTGCGAGTGGGGAGTGGGGGACTGAGGACTGAGGACTTAAGAAAGCACGCCCGCGGCTTCCAGTTCGCGGGCCAGCCCGGGGGAGCGTTCGCCTGCGTCGTCATCGCTGGCGGCTTGTGCGGCGGCTGTGGTGGCTGCGACGAATGCCTGCAGCGCCTCGCGGGAAGTGTGCCACCGGCCACCGATCAGCCAAGCGCGGAGCTTGACTCCGTGGCAACCCTTGGTTCGCCATCGCCAGAGAGAGCTAGGGGATGGATTGCCTGGGAGTAGCCGGGCTGCCTCTGCCAGGGTGATAAGATTCTCAATCATTGCAGCACAACCTTTCGCAAGAGGGTGATTCGTCTTGCTCGATTGTGTCGCGGTCTAGTTGGCTTGGCCAAAGCCATTTCGCGGCTTGGCCATGGCCATTTTGTGGCTTAGCCAAGCCATTCCGGTTTGATGCGCGTACCCTTGCCGCCGTCGCTGTCCAGAACATTCTTTAGCTGGTCTGGTAGCCTCTCGATTTGACGCGTGCGAATGCCTGCGTCCGCCGCGGAGTGGTAGCCGCCGTCGAGTAGCACCGCAAAGAAGTTCGCCAAAGCCTCTGGGACTGCATAGGCCTTGCCGTCGACAACGACGGTTGAATCGTTCACTTGCACGCGTGCGGTTGGCGGGTCGGCTTCCTTGCTCCGTTCCGGTTGTACGTTGGCAAGCGCGGCCTCTGCCTGGTTCAAGGCCTCATGGTATTCGCGGTGCCAATGGGGGATGATGCTGCGACCGCCGGTTAACGCGGCGGCGATTCGCTCGGGCGTGATTTCCGCTCGGGGCGGATTGGGGACGGCAATCCCCAACCGTCGCAGGTCCGCAAAAATGCCGTCGATGACTTCCGTGATTGGCTTCGTCGAATTGCGGTCATCATCGACCGCGGACCATGCCTTGCGAGCTTCGAGAATTCGCCGCTGAATGTCTGCCGGTTCCATCGTCTTACCCTTTATGAAAGTCGGGCGGTCGGCTGGCGCCGTGCGGGGTAAGTCGCAGACGCCAACCGGCCACAAGGGAGCTACCCTCTACCCGATATGAAAACTACCCTACCACGCGTGCCACGGACCGCGCCTTGTCGCCATCCCGCTCCGCATAAATCTGGGTGACGTCAGCGGCGGCGTGCCCCAACAAAACTTGCGCGGCTTCCAGTCCGTGTTCCTTCCTGACGAGCGTGGCGAACGTGTGACGAATTCGATTTGGGGACCAGCGGTGCGCGGTCCGCCAGGCGGCCACCGCTTGTGCGTCGCTGGCGATTTCCTCGGGGACCGGGAAAGCCCGGTCGCAGGCCCGGGCAATGGACCGGTGATAGCTGCCGCCGTCGTATCGTTCGCGGGGCGGGCGGGTAGCGGCGGGGTTCAGCTTCCCCGGTTGATTGCCGCAACTGAGGGGCGTCCGGCGGGCGTCGTGGCGTCGCGCTCGGCGTTGCTTCTCCGATTCCAGGGGAGAGAAGCAATATGCATCCGCAGCCCGCAAGAGGTAGGGAGCTAGCACCGCTTGCCCCTGCGGGCCAATGTAAATCACGCGGTCCCGGCCACGGTGTTGCGTTTTGTGGCGGGCGGGTCGATAGCACCACTCGGGGCCGCTGCGGTCGATATCGCCAGGTCGCATCAGGCAGACTTCCTGCGGTCTCATTCCAGTGAGACGTTGCAGGCGGACCATATCGGCCACGATTGGCGGGAGGTGCGGGAGCGTGGCGGCCACCGTTTGATCGTCGACCGGTAGGACCGGCGGGCAATCCCGGGCGGTCGTGCGACCGGCTTTCAGGGTCGCGACCGAATCCAGGCCATGCATGATTTCCGGGGGGACCAGTTCGTTCTCCGTCCCCCACCGAAACATTCGCCGCAAGCGATGCACTTGGTCATTGATCGTGCCGCGGGCCCATCCCAGTTCGAGCATGGCTTCCCGCACCGTCTTGAGCTTGATCGGTCCGAAGTCGCGCACCCGCAGCCGACCGAACAATTTCACCAGCGGACGCAAGGCGGATCGCAGGTCGGCAATCTCGGAAGTCGGCTTGCCGTCCTTGACGTAGTAGGCCTTGGCGTGAGTCAGGTAGGCCAGCACCAGTTCATCGACCGTAATCAGGACATTGGCATAGTCTTGCGTCCGCTGCCATTTGCCGACGAGCGCTTCGTACAAGTCCCGAGAGGCGGGGCTATCATACGCCCCCAAATAGAAGTCCTTGCCGTTGATCCGGACGCGAGCTTGTCCGGTCGGCTTGTGAAGAAGATAACCAGGGGTGCGCTTGCTGGCGGCCATGCGTTTGCGGCTCCTTACCACGTTCAAAGTGGTAGAAAAAGTGGTAGTAACCACGTTTTTCGCCGCGCTTCCCACCTGGGAAGGTAGACTCTAAGTCGAGTCTCAGCAATTAGTTAAGTATCCAGTCGGGGCGACATGATTCGAACATGCGACTTCTTGGTCCCAAACCAAGCGCTCTAGCCAGGCTGAGCTACGCCCCGATTTTTCTCGCCGCCGACGGGGACCGTCAACAGGCGAGCCACTAGTTTACCCAGAGTTAGTGACTTTCATCAACCCACCAACCGCGGTCGGCCGGTCGCTTCGGTCAAAATTGTTCGCAGTCGCTCGAATTCTTCGTGCCCTAGGAAGTGGATCGTCAGGGTCCCCTTCCCCTTGGCGGACTGCTTAATCTCGCACTTCGTGCCGAGCGCCCGGCGAAACTCTTGTTCCAGGGAGGCCACTTGTTCGTTTTTGGTTCGCTTGCGGCGGGCCGGTTTTGTTTCAGGCGAGTCCTCATCGTGGATCTGCTCCTCCACGAGCCGCTCGACTTCACGGACCGAAAGTCCCTCGGTTTCCACTCGACGGGCGAGTGCGATTTGCGACTGCTCTTCACCCAGAGGCAGCATCGCTCGGGCATGGCCGGCGGTGACGGTCCCTTTGCGAAGCGACTCGAGCACGACGGCAGGAAGTTCCAGCAGGCGCATTAAATTGGCGATGGTGGAGCGATCGATTTTCAGACGTCCCGCCAACTCGTCTTGAGTGCAGCCATGCTCATCGAGATAGCGTTTGAAGGCGAGCGCCTTCTCGACGGCATTGAGATCCTTGCGTTGCAAGTTTTCGACGATGGCGAGTTCCGCCACCAGGCGATCGTCGGCGTCAGTCACCCGGGCGGGGATCGTCGTCCAGCCAGCACGAGTGGCTGCACGTAAACGCCGTTCACCCGAGATGAGCTGAAACCGACCGTGCATCTTTCGGACGAGCACTGGCTGCAGCAGATCATGCTCTTTCAGACTCTGCGCCAGGGAAGCGATTTCCGGTTCGCTGAACTCACGCCGAGGTTGAAATGGATTCTCCTCGATGTCGGCGATCGGCAGGCGGACGATATCGCTGATCCGCGGCAGTTCCTCTTCATCGTCTTCGCTAGGTGTACTCCCAGCGGGTGTGCCATAGCTTCCCAACTCGCTGCCGATTTCCTGTGTCAGGTTGGCGCGAATCGGGATCGTGGGGGCGAATTCCGCGTTGTCTTGCGACTCGGCAATTTCCTCTTCGGGCCCATCGAACTGAGTTCCCAGTAGGGCGGCCAGGCCCCGGCCTAAGCGTCGGTCTTTAGTCACGGTTGAGTACCTCCATGCACAGTTCTAAGTAGGCCCGCGTTCCGCGTCCGCGGGGAGCGTAATCAATCACCGGCCGTCCGTGGCTCGGCGCTTCTGCCACCAGGGCATCGCGGGGGATGACCGAATCGAACACAATCTCGCCGAAGAAGTCACGCACTTCGTTATCCACTTCGTGCGTCAGGTCCAGGCTGTCGTCGTACATTGTCAGCAGGATGCCGCCGAACTCGAGTCGCCCCGGGTGCCGCTTCATCACCCCTTTGATCACATGAATCATCTGCGTCAGCCCTTCCATCGCGAAGTATTCGCACTGGATGGGCATCAGCACTTCCGTCGAAGCCGCTAGCGCCGTTTGCGTGAGCTTGCCGACCGACGGAGGACAATCAATCAGGGCGAAGTCAAATCCTTCCAGGCTTTGATGCAGGTGCCGCCGCAGGATTTCCGCCTGCTTCTCGTCCCCATGGGCGAGGGCATCCACATCTTGAAAGGAACGACTTCCCGGCAGGAGTTCCAAGTTCGCCAGGTAGGTCTTCACGATCGCCTCGTGCAGAGGAACTTTCTGCACCAGGGCATGTCGTGGAGAGGGTTGCAGGCCGAGACCCGTTGTACCGTTGCATTGGGGATCGAGGTCAATCAACAACGTCCTCCTTCCCGCGCAGGCCAAAGCGGCCGCCAGGTTGATGGCCGTGGTTGTTTTACCCACGCCCCCTTTCTGATTGGCGATACAAAGCACTCGGACCAAAACCCGCCTCCTTGCGGCAGGGAACTTCTAACCGGCGGGGAGTGTAGCAGGAGGGACGGAAGCGCGGAATGCGAGTTCGGAGGTGGGAGCAGGTCGGCCGAGCCGCGATTGTTTCACGTGAAACAGATTACCCAGATTACCTGGACGTTTCACGTGAAACGAAATCCGAGACGCGACCGTAAGGGAGCGCATCCGTGCAGGCTTTAAGAGGAGCCCGTTCTTTGAAAAGGCGAACCAACGGGCGAAACACCCTTCACTGCGAAACCAACCGCAATCGCTCCCTTACGGTCGCGTCTCGGTTTACTCCAACAAATGCACCGCCATGCCGCTCAGCAACTTCGGATAGAAGTACGTGCTCTTCGCCGGCATTCGTTCGCCGTGTTCGCTGATGATCCTTACGTGATCCACCGTGGCAGGCATCACCAGGCAGGCGAGATTGAACTTGCCGCCAGAGCCCATTTGCCCCGTGGCATCGCGGCCGGCGACATCTCCCTTGGTCAGGCCGTCGACGACTTCCGCCACGGAGTGAACGTACATGGGCTTCGGCAGGTCTTTCACGCCGAGCTGCGTTTCGAGCACCAGCCGCTGGAGGAGTGAAACGCCTAAGCTTTGCCAGTCGGCGGAATGCTCTTGGGCGACGCTCTGCATCTTGGTGAGCCCGGCATCGGTGACTTTTGCCAGGGTCCAGGTGTCGTCCGCACCGGTGTAGAAGCCGAGATGGTCTTGTTCGCCGGCACCGCTGATCTGCGACCAGAGTTGCTTGGCGTATTCCGGGCCCGTGCCGACAATCTTGCAGCTGAACGCGTCGCCGAGCTTAGCCGCGAGTTCCGCCGCAGTCATCGCCGGCATGCCGCGGAAGAGCCGATGCGTCGGCAGCACGACCAAACCAGGGTCGTTCATACTTACGCACTGGGTCAACACAAAGTTCGCGGGATGGTTCGGCGTGAGCTTCCCTTCCTCAGCCAGGAAGTCGCGATAGTTGCAGGCGGTCTCGTAGCGATGATGCCCGTCCGCAATGAACATGGGTTTGGGGCCGAGAATTCCCTCAACCGCCGCGATCGTGGTGACATCGGAAACGACCCACAGGCGATGTCGCACGCCCAGGTGATCCATGGCTTCGACGGGGGTCTTGTCCCGGACGGCTTCTTCCAGGCGATCCTGGGCAGCGTTCTCCGGATCAGGATAAAGGCCAAAGATCTGGCTCAGGTTCGCCCCGCAAGCCTTGGTCAGGTGCATCCGGTCGACCTTGGCGGCGGAATGCGTTTCTTCGTGCGGATAGATCTTTCCTTCGCCAAACCGCTCCAGGCGGACGCGGCACATGAAGCCCCGCCGGGTGAACTCCTGCCCCTCAGCGGTGAAGGTCTGGTGATAGACGTACAAGGTCGGATCGGGGTCTTGAACCATCACCCCTTCGGTCCGCCATTGCCGCAAATACTGGGCAGCCCGGCGGTACTTGGCCATGCCGTCGGCGTCGCCCGGTTCATCGCGGTTCAACTCGACCCGCACGTAGTTCGCGGGATGCCGCTTATACAGCTCATCCTGGAAAGCCGCATCAATCACGTCGTAGGGGGGGCACAGAACGTCGCTGAGCGAGCCGACGTGACCGAGGTTGTAACGCAGTCCGCGAAAGGGCTGAATGGTAGGCATGGCAATTGCTTCAGGAGAGATCGACGAATGAACCGCTCCGACGATTGTATCAATCCCTCCGGGAATGCTGCAGGGGAGAGAAACACGTTGCGCAGCGGTGGCAGCGGTCGACAGGGCTGGCGAAGTAATTCGGCAGCTTGGAACTGCCGTTGCCGAAGAATGTAGTAGCTAGGAAGAGTATTCAGGCAGGATGCCCCAGAGAATTACAACTGGGAGAATTAATTATGATCCGTTACGCATTGATTGGTCTCGTTGTCCTTGGCAACTTGTCGGCCACGATGAATAGTGCCCAAGCACGTCAATATTCCAAGGGGGGCAATGTGGTCCATACCCGCCGCGCACCCGTGGTCATGCACCGAACATTCCCGCCGTACACGGGAATCCACGTTTACTCGAATGGTTCGCGCGGCCGCTAAACAAAAGTAGTCGAAGTCGGCTTTGCTGACTTCAGCTCTGCTGACTTGAATCAACCAAGCCCTATACGCCAAAACGCCGGCCAAATTCAGGCCGGCGTTTTGAAACATTTTTGAACGATCACCTTGGACGTTTAGCCCAGGGGGATAGCCGATTAGTATCGGTAATGTTCGGGCTTGAAGGGCCCCTCGACAGGCAGATCGAGGTAGCTGGCTTGCTTCTCCGTGAGCTTGGTGAGCTTCACGCCAATGTGCTCGAGATGCAACCGGGCAACTTCTTCATCCAACTTCTTCGGCAGGCAGTAGACGCCGATTTCGTAGGCGTCACTGTTCTTCCAAAGTTCGAGTTGTGCCAGCACCTGATTCGTGAAGCTATTGCTCATCACGAAGGCGGGGTGACCCGTCGCACAGCCAAGATTCACCAACCGGCCCTGAGCCAGTAATAGCACGCTGCGACCGGTGTCTTTGCAGGTATAGCGATCCACGGCACCCAGTTCGCTGGGCTTGATGTTGATCTTGGTCATCTTCCCAGACTTCACCTGCGCCTCGAGCCAGGCGACATCGATTTCGATATCGAAGTGGCCGATGTTGCAGACGATAGCGTCGTTCTTCATCTGGGCGAAGTGCTCGGCCCGGATGATATCGCAGCAGCCGGTCGTAGTGACGAACAGGTTCCCTTGCGAGGCAGCCTCTTCCATCGTGGTGACTTCGAAACCTTCCATCGCTGCTTGCAACGCATTGATCGGATCGATTTCGGTCACGATCACACGAGCACCGTAACTGCGCATCGAATGGGCACAACCCTTGCCGACATCGCCGTAACCAGCGACGACGCAGACCTTGCCGGCTATCATCACATCGGTCGCCCGCTTGATGCCGTCCGCCAGCGATTCGCGGCAGCCATAGAGGTTGTCGAACTTGCTCTTCGTAACCGAGTCATTGACGTTGATGCACGGCAGCTTCAATTCGCCGTTCTTCAACATCTTGTTGAGAGCATGAATGCCCGTGGTCGTCTCTTCGCTCAGACCCTTAATTCCGGCCAAGAGTTCGGGATATTCCTTGTGAACGATGGCGGTCAGATCGCCGCCGTCGTCGAGGATCATGTTCAGCGGCTGGCCGTCAGGGAAATAGAGCGTTTGCTCGATGCACCACTTGAACTCATCTTCGCTTTCCCCCTTCCAGGCGTAAACCGGAACCCCAGTGACCGCAATGGCGGCAGCGGCTTCGTCCTGGGTGCTGAAAATGTTACAGCTCGACCAGGTGACTTCGGCACCCAGCGCGGTCAGGGTCTCGATCAGGACGGCGGTTTCCACCGTCATGTGGAGGCAGCCGGCAATGCGGGCACCCTTGAGAGGTTGGCTCGGACCGTACTTTTTCCGCAGCGACATGAGGCCGGGCATCTCGTTCTCGGCCAGCATGATCTTTTTGCGGCCCAATTCGGCCAACTTGATGTCTTTAACTTTGTACGAAATTCGTTCGGTCACGGTAGCCACATCGCATCTCCTGGGAACAACTTTGATAACCGTCTTATGATAGGGCGGGGGCCAACAAATTGACAACCGCACCGCAGGGACTTCTCCCGCCATCAGTTCGTCGATCCACCAACAACGATCGAGGTCCTCTGCTAGCAACCGCAGAACAGGCCGTTTGGAAACCTCTGCGAACACTTTTTTCGAGTTTTTCCTGCCTTGCAAATCTCTAGGCTGACTGAACTTATGTTCCCTCAGCCGGCGAAAGCTGCGAGCTGGCTGTTAACTACTCTACCAGGGGGTAGAACTTGCTCAGACAGGGCGACGAACGGGGCGGCAAGTCAAGCCCGCAAGGATTCTAGGGAGGCATTGATCGATCTTCAAGGATCTCCAGATTTTCACCTTTGAAGTGGCGGCAGGTACGCAAACCGGGCCCGTCGGGAACCTCGCCGGATCGGACGAGGTGCTTTTGCCCGGAAATCAGCCCCGGAGCAAACCTAGAGAGGCGGTTCCGAGCATTCAATTCCTTAACCCGCCAGTAATACAGCATTACTGGCTCCGTATTCGCCGCTTCGAGGCAAGGCTGTCCGTTTCCAGCACGCTCCATCTTTGCTGCTCAAGCCGGTCTTGCCACCTGCTACGGTTAAGAAAAACGTACCGACTCTTCGGGCACTATCCCTAAAGTTTTCCTGGTTCATTCTAAAAAAGGTTCAGCAGCCATGAAGCTGCTAGCTCGCCTAGTCGATACATCTTCTTAGCCGACTGGGATTTCCCAGCCGGTCCCGGTGGAGCTGGATAAGGACGTTCGTTTCCCGGGGTGCAACAGCTAACGGGACGGCGCCGATGGTTCCTGACCGCTGCGGATGAGATATCGGCAAGTTGCCGCCGGGCTTTGTGGCTCGACGGTCACTGCGAATCGCGGGATGTTCCCCGATCGCAGTTCAGCCCGATCCCGGAGAAGCTGTGCCCCTCACAGGCCGGAAAAGGCAACCAGCAGTTCAACATCAGTTTTTAAGGGGTTATTGGCATGAGCCGCATTAACACGAACGTCAGTTCCTTGGTCGCACAGAAGACTCTCGCTCGCTCGAACGCACAGTTACAGACTTCTCTCACCCGGTTGAGCACGGGTTTACGAATCAACACGGGTAAAGATGACCCGGCCGGCTTGATCGCCAGCGAAAATCTGGGTCGTGACATTACGGCCGCCCAAAAGGCCATCAGCAACACCGAACAAGCCAACCAATTGATCTCCACCGCCGACAGCGCACTTGGTCAGATCAGCGGACTGCTGAACGACATTCGCGGCCTGGTAACCGAAGCCGCGAACACGGGTGTTCTTAGCGACGAACAAATCGCCGCGAATCAGCTCCAAGTCGATAGCTCGCTGGAAGCCATCGACCGCATCGCCCAAGTGACTACCTTCCAAGGCCGAAAACTCCTCGACGGCAGCTTGGACTTCATCACGAATGTGACCGCTGGTTCTTCAACGATTGCCGATCTGCAGATCAACAAGGCCACCTTGAAGGGTTCGGCTTCCTTGCCTGTCAGCGTGACGATCAGCGCTGCCGCCACCCAAGCCCAAATCGACTACACCGCCGCTGGCTTCACTGCCGGTGCGAGCGCTTCTGGTTCGATTACATTCTCCGATATCACCACTCCGGCAGAACAGGCGACGGGCACCGTCACGCTGACGAACTCTTCCGGCTCGATCGACATCGACGCTGTGGCGGGTGAGGCAGCGGATGGCGTTGTCGGCAATACCACCGACGTGATCTTCCAACGGGCCAGCGACGCAGCTCTCGCATCCGGTACCTACTCGCTTACAACGACCGGCGGGGGCTTCGACATCACGGCAGTTGCGGGAGAGGCCGCTGACGGTGCGGCAGGCAACAACCTGAGCATCGTTATCGCGGACAGCGCTGCGGCGACCGGTGCCACCTACGATGCGGGCACGAACACGATCGCCGTGAACGTCAATGATGGCGGCACCGCGACGGTACAAGACATCGCCGATGCCATCGATGCCTTGGCTGAATTCAGCACGTCCGCCGTCACGTCTGGAGCCACTGTCTACGACAATACAGACAACGGAACGACAAACTCCGTGACATCCGGTGGCGATGACGGCACCACCGCAGCGACCTACGATGCCACCGGTAACGCCATCACGGTCAACGTGGGCGTGGGTGCAACAGTCACGGAAGTTGCCGCTGAGATTGACGGGCTGGATGAATTCGCCGCCACCGCCGCGACGGGTGGTTCGAATGACTTCGATGCCGCCGACCTCGCAACTGTCACTGCACCGCTTGCCGATGGTGCGGACGCAGTCGCCGATGATGACGTCATTACGATTGCTGCCGCCAACGGTGGCACGGAATACGACGGCACGTTGACCTTCGTGAAGAGCAGTTCGGCAACGGCCGGAAGCATTACGGTCGCTGTTACCGATGGCGACATCACCGTGACTGTCGACGACAGCTCGACGTACGATCTGACGGACATCGTTGACGAAATCAACACGGCGTTGGGTCCTGATTACACCGCTACGCTTTCTACTTCGGATGGCGACGGCTCCTTCGATGCTTCAGCCGACGACGCTGTGACGGCCAACCTCACGGGGGGCACTGCCGATACCGATTCAGGTCTGGCGGCCAGCCTGGTCGTGCGATTGGGTAGCAGCTCGGGCTCCGATGTATTCACGTTCTCTGCCGGTGCCACGGTCGGTCAAATCGTCAGCTCCGTCAACCTGCTCAGCGACTCCACGGGGGTCACTGCCGTCAACAATGCGGGCACACTGGAACTTCGGTCGACCGCTTACGGCACCGGCGCCAGCGTGGACGTCGATGTTATCAACGAAGGGACGGGCGGGACTTTCGCGGCGGGGCTGAGCGGCACGTACGACACTGGTTCAGACATCTCCGGCACGATTAATGGCTACGTTGCCAGCGGCAAAGGCAACACGCTGTCGATCAATACGACGGTGCTGGGACTCTCGCTGACCGTCGATGACGGCAGCAGCACTGCGGTGGAATTCAGCATCACCGGTGGCGGTGCGGTGTTCCAACTCGGGCCGGACGTGGTCAGCAACCAACAAGCTCGCTTGGGCATCGGTAGCGTGAATACCGCGAAGCTCGGTGGTGTCAACGGTCGGCTGTACGAACTTCGCTCGGGTAATTCCAGCGACTTGACGAACGACCCGACCAATGCGGCCCGCATCGTCGATCAAGCGATCAACAAAGTGACTTCGCTCCGCGGTCGTTTGGGTGCGTTCCAGAAAACGACACTCGAAACGAACATCAACTCGCTGAACGACACGATCACCAACCTCACGGAAGCCCAAAGCTCTATCCGCGACGCGGACTTTGCTGCGGAAACCGCCAAGCTCACTCGGGCTCAAATCCTGGTGCAATCGGGTACCTCGGTATTGCAGATTGCTAATTCGAACCCACAGCAAGTGCTGGCACTCCTCCGAGGCTAGTGAAGAGTTGAGGAGCGGAGTGTGAAACGTGAAGTGACTGCCTGGATGGTCACTTCACCAAAACCCCACCCATCACTCCCCAAACGCGATTAAAAATTCACCGCCGGCCAAGGACTTACCGCGGCCGGCGGTTTTTCATGCGCGGCACGGTAGCACGCGGTCGATAGTAACTAAGAGGCAACGTAGACCTCTCAGCTTGCCAGCATGATTCTGGAAGCAATCTGTCAACGATGGAGCATTGAGGCTCTGGGAACCACTTCTGCATGCCGGCACGTAAGTCCGTCATCGAATGAGCCATGGGACGAATCTCCTCCGACGTCGGCCTGATCAGCGGTATTAACATTACCGAGACCGTCGATAAGCTCATCCAACTCCAATCTGCCCCGAAGCTAGCTGCTGAGAAACGTCAGCAAGCAGTTGCCGACAAGCAGAAGGCCCTAACCGAACTAACCGCTCTAGCGATTGGCGTGCAGCTCTCCATTCGCCGGCTGAACACTTCGGACGCTTTCACAAAGCGCGCGGTCACCTCCGCCAATGCCGCAATTCTGACCGGCACTGCTACGAATAGTGTGCCGACCGGTTCGTACTCGGTGACCGCAGCGCGCATCGCGCAGGCACATCAAGTGGCAACCGGCGGATTGGCATCGCGTACTTCGGCGTTGGGGGCGGGAACGTTCTCAGTCAGCTTTGGTGGTTTTGTCGACCAGAGCAAGAGCCTGGCAGACTTGAATGGCGGGGCAGGAGTGACGCGCGGCTTCATCAAGATCACAGACCGCAGTGGTGCGACTGCCCAGGTCGATTTGCGCGCCGCGCAATCTATCGACGACGTTTTGGCCGCGATCAATGGAGCGAGCGGCATTAGCGTGAAGGCTTCCACCGTGGGTGATTCCATTCGAATTGCTGATCTGACGGGGGAATCGACGAGCAATTTGCGTGTCCAAGAAGTTGGGAGTGGCAAGACGGCCGCTGATCTCGGCCTCGCGGGGATCAATGTTGCAGCGTCATCAGCGACCGGAAACGACATTCAGGAATTATTCACCGGCTTACGACTCGATGCCCTCAACGACGGGAATGGCCTGAGCATTCGGGAGGGGGTCGCTGATCTGGAAGTTTCCTTTCGCGACAATTCATCCCCCTTAAACATCACGTTCGAGAACAGCGCGACCATTGGCGATGTCCTCAATACGCTCAATGCCGCCGATCCGACCCGCTTGAGCGCTTCGATCAGCGGCAATCGCCTGGTCCTGACCGATCTGACCGCAGACGGTGGCGGAACGTTTGAAGTTGCGAGCACGGCCGGCGGGACCTTGGCCCAAGACCTGGGCTTGGAAGGAACGGCCAGTGGCGGCACGCTGACGGGGGATAATTTGCTCGGCGGGCTAAAGACGTCCCTCTTGCGTTCGCTCGGCGGAGGAAATGGGATCGGGACGCTGGGGTCGATTGAGATCACCAATCGCAGCGGCGCTCCCGCCACGATCGTTAATCTGTCGTCTGCCTCGACGCTGGACGATGTCATTCAATCCATCAACGACGCCAATGCGGGGGTGACAGCCAGTTACAACTCCGCTCGTAATGGGCTGGTCATCGAAGACACTTCTGGCGGCACGGGCAATCTGGTGATCGCCAACGGTGACAGCAACAATGCGGCCACAAAGCTCAACTTGGCAGTGAATGCTGCCGTAGGATCGGTTGATAGTGGGTCGCTGAAGCGGCAAAGTATCAGCGAGAACACCAAGCTCAGCTCATTGAATGGCGGAAGCGGCGTTAACCTGTCGACGATTCTCGTCACCAACGCCAACGGGGACAGCAAAGCCTTGGCCTTGGGAACGCTGGCTCCCCAAACCATCGGCGACGTCATCGACGCGATCAATGCACTCGGCAATGGAGTCACGGCCAGCATTAATGCAGACGGCGACGGCATCGCGCTAGTCGACACAACAGGCGGCCCGGGCACGCTGACTGTCGGTGATCTGAACGGCGGCACGGCAGCCAAGGATCTGCATCTTGCGGGAGTAGCGACAGGAACAACCATTTCGGGAAGCACCGCGTTTTCAATAAGCGTGGCTGCCGAAGATACGCTCGAAGATTTGGCAAGAAAAATCAACGAGTTAGGCGGACCCTTTACCGCTTCCATCGTCTCCGATGGAGATGGCTCGCTCCCCCATCGGCTGGAACTTACCAGCAAATCAACCGGCAAAGCAGCCGCACTTCAGGTGCAGACGAATCTTGCCGGATTCAACTTTAGTGAAGTTACAGCAGCCCAAGATACTGCGATTTTGCTCAACGCCACGTCCACTTCGGCTGGGAGGTTGATTACCTCGTCTACGACGAAGCTTTCCGGCGTGGTTGACGGGCTGGATGTGACCATTCTGCAAGCTTCGACGAATCCAGTCACTTTGAATGTCGCCCAAAATACGACGAGCGTGACTGCCGCGATTCAGTTGTTCGTCGATCAATACAACAAGCTACGCGAAAAAGTCGACACGCTCGATTTTTACAGCACCACTGACAATACCAAGGGTCTGCTATTTGGATCCGTGGAAACGCTCCGGCTCAATTCCGACTTGGGCAACCTGATCACTGGTCGGCAGGTTGGCGTGGGACGGTTTCAAACCTTGTCTCAAATGGGAGTGACCATTGATGACACCGGGAAGCTGGAATTCAATAGTTTGACTTTGACCGATCGCTTGAACTCGACGGACGGCGACGACGTCATCAAATTCTTTAGCGATACCGAACGCGGCTTTGCAAAGGTCATGGACGACAAACTCGAAACGCTGATTGGGCGGGATAATTCGCTCTTCATCACTCGGCTAAACGTACTGGCCACACAATCGGACCAGAACACAGCGCGCATCAAGTTTCTGCAAGAGCGACTCGATGCTAGTCGGCTGAAACTGCTGAACCAGTTCTATCGCATGGAACTGGCCATCGGACGAATTCAAGCGAGTCAGTCCTCGTTGACCACATTGCAAAACCTGGCCACCACACTCCAAAATGGGTAAAGCCGGTTCGTAACGCCCGCCGGCGCACTTATGCACGACTCCTACGATCCCGCGGACATCTACCTCGAAAACAACGTCGTCACTGCCTCTCCGCAGCGCCTGCGGCTGATGCTGATCGAGGCCGCCATTCGGCATGCGACGCAAGCAGCCGAACTTTGGCGTCAAGGAAACATCGACGGCGGATTGCAGTCGCTGACACGTGCGCAGGCGATCGTCTCCGAACTGCACTCTTCGGTCCGCAGCGACGAATCCGAACTAGCCATGCAAGTGGCCGCGATCTACGTTTTGCTCTATAGCCAGCTGCTCGAAGCGCAACTCGAAACGGACGTGCAGCGGATCGAAGCTGTGATTAATGTGCTCCATGAAGAGCGCGAAACCTGGCAGCAGCTTTGCGAAAAGATTCTGGCAGACACGGAAGACTTAGAGCCATTACTGCCAGAGGCCAAGCAGCGTATTGATGCCCCGCATGAGCAGACTCCAATTGCTCCCTACTGCGAAATGGATTTAGGGGAGACGATTGGTCTGTCGATCGAAGCTTGATGCGGGCCTTGGCCAGACAGCTCGGCAAACCAACTTAGTTTGCCGCTTCGATGTCCAAAATCTCCTGGGCCGCTTCTTCCTTCTGCGGAATCGTGGCCGCCGCGGGAGTGCTCGGCGCGACATACATCAGTGGTAATCGGCCTGGATCACAACCGATCCCCAGATAGGCATTTTCGTCTTGAACCGCAAGTTCCCGCACGTACCATTGATGAAGTGGAAGCATCGTTTCATCGCCATCGCGAGAGACGACGATATCGTAGCGCGCGCCCCGCTCACTCGACCATTCGCTCCGGTCATCGAGAGGATATTCAGCCGCCATCAACCCCTTGGGGCGAACTCGCAAAAACAGGCGATCGGACGATTCGTACGAATTCTCCAGGCCATCGAACTGCAATCGTACATCGCTGGACAACGGCCCATTCTGAAGATCAAACAGGGCCGCATCGCGTCCCCAGCGGAGCAGGCAGTGATCGCAGCGAATGTTTAGATCAAGCTGATAGGCCGCTTCGTCTTTACGACGGAGTTGGTACATCCCCCCGCCAGCATAGGCGGAGACGTGTTCCCAACGCAGATCAATTCGTCCAAAGCCTTTGTGCTTCACCGTGGCACCTTGGCTGGAGAGGATGCTGTCCGAAATTGCCAATACTCCCTCTTGCCAAGAGAAGTCCAGCGGCACTTCCTCTTGCATGGAAATCAACATCGCTTCGCCGCGGATCACGCTGCGATTAATCTGCAGCGTCGTTGTCGGCATCATGGCTTTGCCTTCCATCATCGAGTCGACGACGCGCGGCGGAAGCACTTCAAACATCGCCACCGGATAGTGGAGTGTGCCTCCTCCGGCAGCCTGATTGACGACCGTCAGCAGACATTCGTCCAGTGTCAGCGAGCGAATCTGTCCCAGAGAAAACAAGGACCAGCCCAACGATGAAGTCTGCTGAGGCAACTCCAAGCGAAATTCAATTCCCTGCAAACGCACAGCAGGAAGGCCATTGCCGTCAAACCTGACCATTCGTTGTTCGTCGTTCAAATTGCCTGCCGACGGACGAAAAACGATAACCGGCCGATAGCCCGCTCCAGCCCGGATGGTTATTTCTTTGCTGCCGATGACCAAGGGCCTTTCAAACAGCGGGCCATCGAACTGCAACTCGATTTCGGACACATTCTTTTCGGCCGCCAGCTTCAATGCCGCCCCCAATTGATCGACAACTCCCTCGCTGGGTGCAGCAACGTTCCGCACGACTACCTTCGTCAGCGCCCGGGGGCGAAAACCGGGAGCCGCTTCGCTGGGTGGTCCCATCGGCGAAGGGCTAGGAGGTGTCATCGGCGTGGTGCCCGCCGGCAGATCGATACCAGGGGGCAGCGGTGCTGGAAGATCCCCAGGATTACGCATCGGAATCGTATCCGCAGGCAAAGTTGTGGCCAGAACCGGCGGCTTCAACGGATCTGTAGCAGGCACTGACGGATTGTTCTTCTGCGTGTTATTGGAAGCTACTTCAGCAGGTCGCGTCGGAACGATCCCACTCGCAACTCCTGCACCCGTAGTGATCGCCGGAATTGCAATGCGATCTGCGGGCTCTGCATCTTCTGCTTCCGGTTCCGTCGCCGGAACTTCCTCGAGTGCAACGAATGCCGGCTCCAACTTCGGTTGAAACGGTTGCACGCCAGCCAGGCTTGTAGGGAGAATCCAATCGAGGAGGATCACCAGCAGCAGCATCAGTGCAATTGGACCGGATATCGCCAGCGACATCAGCCAAGGCTGCCATGTGTTGTTTGCGGCAGTGGGCTGCGCGAGATAGGGCAGTTCTAATGCGATCCCGACCTCTTCGGCCGTCTTGGCAACTTCTGCTGCCAACTCAGCCGCCGTTTGAAAGCGCAACGATGGCTTCTTGGCCAACATCCGCTGCACGATGCGAAACAAGTGATCAGGCAGGTCGTCTCGAAAGTCACGCAGGTCGGGTGGTTCATCCCCGTTATGCTTCAACAGTTTTTGCAGTGCGGTTCCATCGGGAAACGGCGGCTGACCGGAAAGCAAAAAGAACAAGGTACAGCCGAGCGAATAAATATCGCTTCGCACATCCGCCAACCGCGGGTCGCGAGCTTGCTCCGGCGAGATGTAATCAAACGTCCCAAGCGTCACACCACTTTCGGTGAGATCGTCTTGCGACGCCTCCATTTGCAAGCGTGCCAGCCCCATGTCGACCAGTTTCACCTGGCCATCTTCTGTAATCAGGATGTTCGACGGCTTAATGTCGCGATGGACAACTTCCCGCTGGGAAGCATGCTCGAGCGCTTCGGCCAGCTTGTAGGCCAAACGCAAGCAATCGGCCACCGACATCGGGCCATTTTTGACAACCCAATCTCGGGCGTTGGTCCCTTCGATGAATTCGAAGACAATGTAGTTGAACCCGGATGCTTCGCCGACGTAATGGACACGGGCAATGTTCGGATGGTCCAGCCGGGCTGCACTCTGCGCTTCGTTCCGGAAACGGCGAATGGTCTCTTCGTCGTTATGATCGCGCGATAGCACCTTCACGGCAACGGTGCGTCCCAGCCGCGTGTCATTGGAGCGGAACACCGCTCCCATGCCACCGCCGCCAACAAATTCAACCAGTTCGTAGTGATCAAGCGACTTGCCGACAAGCATTTCCCCCAGGGTCGCGGAATTGCGCGGGGGTTGCATATCTGCGATGGCAGGCGGACGGGCGGAAATGACCGTTTTTTCGGATTGCCAATCCCCTTCCATCGACATCAAGAACGGCGGCAGGCCAATCGCCGTATGCGAACTGTCGGTCGAACCACTTCCCGGGAGCAAAACGGCATCACCACGGGCACTGGTCGTTGCCGCAGAAGGATCAGCTGGATCTGGGTTGTGAATGTCGGAAGACATGGCGCAGGGCCGAAAAGGTCAAAACGTCGAATAGATGCTGAAGAGGAGAGGCCGTCGTCGAAACTTCGGTTCACGTTATTCTATTTACGTCGCCACTGCGCCGTCAATTTATTGCAGGCGGAGTAACGGAAATCATTGTATCGGTCTGGCTAATGGTGGACTCAGATCGAGCAACCGTTACAAGCGGTAATTCGCAGGTCGGAAGTTTTCTGCCTGAATGTTTACATTTTGCGAAGGAAATGGCATGAAAACCATTTATGCGGCCGGAGTTCTCGTCTATCGGGGAGCACCGATAGAAGAATTTTTGCTTATGCAGCACGCCGACCGACTCGACCTTCCCAAAGGTCATCGGGAAGAGGGGGAAGATGACCTGAGTTGCGCCCTTCGTGAACTTGAAGAGGAGACTGGAATCCAGCGCAAAGACCTGGAAATCGCCCCCGATTTCTCCTGGTCCTTGAGCTACGAGGTCCGCCCCAAAAGGCTCAAGGGGGAAGTCGCCAAAAAGGTGGTCACCTACTACTTAGCCCAACTTATTCGACCGGCGAAGATCAAGCTTACCGAGCATTTGGGCTACCAATGGACCGAATGGAATCCCCCCCACAGGATCCAAACGCAAACCATCGATGGATTGCTAGCGGCTGTCGAAGATTACTTTTCTCGTTTGTCTCAATAGTCGCTGGACACTTTGCGGGCTGCCACTTTGGCATTTGAATCGAGAAGTAGGGCCGCAATCCCAACGATCCAACTGCGGATTTCACGTCGCTGAATCTGAAGTAGCCCTCAGCCAAGACTTTTGCCCGGATTTACTTGTTTTCCATCTCGCGTTGTCGCGCCGCGTCGAGTTCCTGAAGCTCCTTTTGAATGGCTTCGGGCTCCGGAGGTGGTGGCGGACTGGAACAGCCTGCCAAGAGCAGCAAACTGGCTCCGAAGATCAACTGCGACATCAACAACCACTTGCAAAAAGACGAACTCATCATGCGTAGCTTTCGATAGTTGAAAATTTGAACTTTAGGGCAGCGTGACGGCTTCACCGCCGTTGCGACTGCCGGCCGCTTCCCAGACATACCCTTCGATGTTGTCCGGCGTGTACCGCACACTACCATCGCAAAAGACCACATTGGCACCACCCGCATGAAAACTCGAAGTGGGTGAGACTAACTGCCACCAGTCCCCATTCGTGCGCCAACAAGGACTGTTGGGGGGCAGCAGGTGATTGTAACCGCCGCGCCAGATCGATCCTTCGCGCCACGGATAGCCCCGCCAGCGCCAATCGGGACTCCACGCGCCAGCGGTACCAGCCGTCCGCCAATTCGCTGCTAAAATTGCCGCGCGTGCTACCGCATGATCGTTCGAGGGAGTGCCGGGAAACTCGAAGCAGTCCGTACGTCGATCAAACTTGGCACCATTCGCGGGACCATTACAAACTTCGCCGAAGCCCGCCGTGTGGCTGGTGCCATCGAGTACATCGTGCATCGCCACTCGACCTAGCGCGCGAGCACCCGCGGCCGCAAAGTTCGGTCCGAAGATACCATCCCACTTCCTTTCGGTGCCGACCACATACGAACCGAAATTCATGTGGTAATTGGTCCAACCCAGGTAGGTGTCCTCCCGGCGATGCGGTTCACTCGGGCAAACAAACATTTTGGGGCGAACTTTGCCGGGCACGTCGTTCATTGTTCCTTCACTCGCCCCGGAATGGAGGGCGGGGTCGTACAGGTTGTAGACGTTCTGCTGCTCAATGAACGGGAGCAAATGCACCAAGGCAGAAGGGCCAAAATTTCCTTCGGTAAGACAGCCCGGCGGGAAAACCTTGAAAGTGTCGTGATAATTTTGAAGCGCCAAACCGAGTTGCTTCAGATTGTTCTGGCACGACATCCGCCGGGCAGACTCCCGCGCCGATTGCACAGCAGGAAGAAGCAGTGCGACCAGAATTCCGATGATCGCGATCACCACCAACAACTCAACTAACGTGAACGCCGAACGAACTTGTCCCCTTGGAAGAAAAAAATTGAGCGTTCGATCTTTGGCGGCATCCCACGCAACATGATCTGGCATGTCTGCTCTCCTGAACCAACGTGATGCGATTCAATGAAATCCGCAGAGGACGCGGTCATTGAATTTTGGGAGAGGATGGCCGGACGGAAACGGCCCAGGGGAAAGTGCGCTGAAATTTCCCACTGACGAACTGATTGTAACCCGGCCTGCTGCCTCAGCAAGAGGCTACAAAGAAATCCAGAACAATTCAATACTTGCCGATGTCAACCGAGGAGAATGAACGTCGAATAATCGGTTCATGGACGCGCTGACTCTCCGCAATCTTGTCAAACCCATGTTAATGCTGACAGGCAAATAATCATCAACGCGCCGCGACTTATCCACGCTGGTAAGCAGTACTTTCTAGGGTAGCGAAATGGCTTCCCCACCGGCGCGGCTTCCCACAGCTTCCCATGAATTACCATCCACACTTTCCGTAACAAATCGCACGCTACCATCGCAAAGCACCACGTTGGCACCGCTGGTGTGCCAACTCGATGCGGGTGTCACCGTTTGCCACCAATCGCCGTTGGTTCGCCAACAAGCGCTATTGGGAGGCAAGAGATGCGTGTAACCGCCGCGCCACACCGTTCCCTCGCGCCAAGGATAGCCTCGATAGCGCCAGGCAGGATCCCAATCACCGGCGAGGGGGGCAGTCCGCCAATCGTTCGAACGCAACGTTGCTCGGGCGGAAACATGATTGAGCGAAACGGGCCCCTCGTGCTCAAAACAATCGCTCCGTCGATCGCGCTTTTGCCCCGCGTCAGGTCCGTTGCAAACTTCGCCAAACGCGGCCGTATGGGTGCTGCCGTCGCGCAAGTCGCGCCAACCAATTCGATCCATGCCTGATGCACCGCCGGCCGCAAAGGTAGGTCCAAAAACTCCGTCCCACTTCTTCTCCGTGAAGACATAGGTTCCGTAGTTCAGGTGATAGTTGGTCCAGCCCAGGTGGGTGTCTTCGCGGCGATTCGTCTCGGAAGGGCACACCAGAACTATTGGTCGAGCCAGACCAATCAGGTCGCCTTCGGTACCTTCGATATCACTAGCCCTCTGCTGAGGATCGTACTGATCGAAGGCGGCTTTCTGCTCTAAAAACGGCAGCAAATGCACGAGCGCTGACGGGCCAAAATCCTCGGCCGAGGTGCAACCGGCAGGTAACGCTTGATACGCATCGTGATAACTTTGCAGCGCCAAACCGAGCTGCTTCAAGTTGTTTTGACAACCGCTGCGGCGCGTTACTTCTCGTGCCGATTGCACGGCTGGCAAGAGCACCGCGACCAAAATGCCGATGATCGCAATGACCACCAACAGTTCCACGAACGTAAATGCCGAACGCCACGAAGGGCTCATTCGGCTGTTTTTGCTCTGTTGGCGCGCAGTCCTTGCGCACGAATACCTCAGATTTTGCAGCATCTTCTCTCTCCTGCGTGGGGTCCATTCAAGCCGGACGAATCACCGAAGAGGATTCGGATCGTCAGGCTGTTGTGAGAGGCCGGGGTAGGCGTGTGTCGCTGAGTGTTCCAAGCTCAACGACACCCCGATTGTAGCTGGACTCGGCTCCTGAGCAAGCGCCAAGTCAGAAATTCACAACAATTCAACAGTTTCTTATTGTATCTAAATCGCCTTATCGAACCGCTTCTGGCTGTCGCGAATAGATATCCGCAAACCGGCGATAAGGGCGGTTTTCCCAACCGCGGCGATGATACACATAACCGGCGATGAGTGGCAGTGCCAGCGTCGCTTCGCTGAAGACCATCTGTTCGAACACAGTGTCCACCTTGCCCCAACTGCTGGCTTCTTTCAGGGTGCTGCTGGAAAGAGCACCGTCGCGCACATCGGCGATCGTGATCTGCACCGCGTACTTGTGCATCTGCGGATACTCATGCGACCCGGCATCCAGGCCATAGATAATGTCCGCGGCCACCACGATGTCCTGCGCAAAATTCTTCGGCACACCGCCGCCAACCATGAACAAGCCGGTGCAAGGATTCTGCAACTTGATCTGCGTCAGTTCGTAAAAGTCCTTTGCGCTATCAAACGCAGTTGTCTTGCGACCGGCACGATAGCGCTCGTGATAATGCGCTACCGAACCCAGCCCTGCCGACGAATCAGAAAACGCGGGGCAGAAGATCGGCACGCCACATTCGTACGAGGCTTGAATGATCGAATCGGTCTTCGCTCGTCCACCAGCGAGCTGGGCCCCCATCTTGTGGAGCAATTCGCGCGACGAGTAATTTCCCGGCGGCAACGAGTCGCACAGTTCCTTCACCGATTCATCGCAGATGCGCAGTTGGTCTTCGTCGATGAACGTGTCGTAGATACGGTCGATCTGGTTGTCGCGCAGGTAACTGTCGTACATCCCCGACTTGTACTCTTCGGCCGCGATGTAGTGCCGAAAGCCGAGCGCTTCGAAATAGTCCTGGTCGACCATGTTCGCCCCGGTGCTGACAATCGCGTCGATCATCCGGTTGCGGATCAGGTCGATAAAAATCTGCTTCAGCCCGGCGCTCATCAGCGAACCGGCCAGACAGACAATAATGCCGCAATCCGGGTCGCGCACCATGCGGTCATAGATATCGGCCGCCCGCCCCAGATCGCGAGCGCTGAAGGCCATGTTCTGCATCGCTTCGACGAGGGGCACGACATTGTGCCGCTTGATGTCGACATGCTCAACGGTGCGGGCCAGAAGTTGTTGCTTAGTGGGTTGTGTCATGGTGTTGTGAGGTAAGGAGTGGTGTGTTGTGTGTAAGGCAATGAGACAGACGGATGATTGGGAAATCTAGGCGAGATTGTACGGCATGTCCATGAATTTTGTGTAGAGTTTTTTCCAACACTCCACACATCACTCACCACGCCCAACCCGCTACCAATTCAACCCCACCGACTCTCCGCCGCTCGGCTTGCTTCGGCCACCCTTCAGCGGCGCGTTGCTGGCCCGTTTCACGGCGGGTTCACGCGGGGCTTCTTCCACCTCAGGCTCTTCCGCCTTCTTCTCTTTTTCCGGCTTGGCGAGGGCCGCCTTCAGGGAGAGGCCGATTCGTTGGCCTTCGGGGTCGACGCTCAGGACCTTGCATTCCACCTGGTCCCCTTCCTTCACAATCGTGTCGACGCGGTAAACCTTGTGGTGGGCGAGTTCCGAAATGTGGATCAAGCCTTCCACGCCGGGAGCCATTTTCACGAATGCTCCGAACTGGGCGATCCGCGAGACAGCCCCTTTGATCATCATTCCTACCGGGAACCGCTGGTCGATGTTCGTCCACGGATGTTCTTCCGGGTTGCGGAGGGTCAGGCCGATCTTGCCGGTGTCGGGATCGATCTTCTCGATCCGCACGCGGACCTTTTGCCCTTCGGCCAAGATCTCGCTGGGATGCTTGATCCGTTCCCAACTCATCTGGCTGATGTGAATCAAGCCATCCACGCCCCCTTCGATTTCGACAAACGCACCGAAGTCCATGATCTTGCGCACAGTCCCTTCGTAGACATCGCCGGGCTGAATTTCTGCCATCAGCTTGGCGCGGGATTCTTCTTTTTCCCGTTCGAGGATCGCGCGGCGGCTGAGAATCACATTGCCGCGGCGTTCATCCGCCTGAGTGATCACGCAGACCAACTTCTGGCCGATGTAGTCCGCCAGGTTTTGCGTGAAGTACAAACCAACTTGCCCGGCCGGGATGAAGCCTTTGACGTCGTTAACTTGAGCTTCCAATCCACCCGCGTTCGAGCCAGTGATTCTCGCTTCGACGATTGCCCCTTCTGAAATCTGCGACCAGTCGCCGGTGACAATTTTGCCGCCGGGAACCATCACTTCGTACAGCTCATCGTTCGCGTTGTAGCCGACGATCACCACGTCGAGCATCGAGCCCGGCTCGGGAATTTCGACAAACGCGCGGGCGGATGCAACTCCTTGCGCTTGGCTGCCGAGCGAGAAGAAGACGTCGTCCCCGTGAACTTCGATCACTTGGGCGCGATGACGCGTGTCTCGTTCGAGTTCGACTTCGGATTTGGGCTGCGCTTCGCCGAGTGAGTCGATCGACAACGAACCGAGCGCCGCTTCGATTTCTTGTTCATCGTTCGCGGACAACCGACCACGACGCCCCAGGTCCATCGACTTCGGTGGAACGAAGACAGGCTGGAAGTGCATCTTGCCTCCGTCCTCTCCCTCTTGACCGTCGCGCGGCGGACGCTTGCCACGGCGTTTCTGGCCGGGACCACCCGGCGGTGGGCTTGCGGGCATCGGCGGTTCGACCGGCGGCTTGAAGGCTTTCGGCGGAGCGGGTGCGGCCGCTTCATCAGCGGGGCGATCTTGCGAATCGCTCACTTCGCCCAAGCTCCCTCCTTCCTTGAGGGCGCGAACGGCAGCGCTCAAAGGACCGGCCGGCAAATTGGAAACGGTACGTTCGGCGTCCTGATTGGACGAATTGGCATCGGTAGACATCTGATCCGCGACACTCAAACAAGGGAGGAAACAACCCGCCAGGGCTGGAAAAAACGGAACCTATAAGTCTAACCTGCGGAGAGTCGCATTCACACTCCGTGTCCGTCGGTCGTGAGCCAGATTTCCCACCTTTCAAGCCTCGTGCTTGTCGGTGGTAACATCTCGCACTTTGGAAACGGGTCCGTGCACCTCTTAATTGCATTAAGTGACTACGCCCCAATTGTTTACGCGGGAAAGCCAATCCCTGGCTGTTACCTACTTAACTAGGGGGTTTGGTTGAACTGCTAGCACACCTGAGTAGGTGTGCTAGCAGTCCCCGCCTTGTCGAACTAGGACTGCATGGAACTGTTGATCGTGTTCGACCTATGGATCAAGTCGTCGCGCAGCAAAACCTCTGCGAAACCACTATTCAGTAAACCGTACTGAACGATTGATTACTTGTAAATATTCTTGGCGACAAACGACCGTTGTCGCGACCATCCTATTCATCGCAACAGGGGCAGATCTGCGGCACCCGGATGGTGAGGGTGGCCGTGTATTTGGTCCCCTCGTAATCGGTCCCTTTTTCCTGCTCATTGATGCGATGGGCAACAATCAGGTAGGTGTTCCCTTCCTTCGGCGTGAACGAAGCCTTGCCGTCCTTGTCGGTGCGGCGTTCATACGTTGCATCGAACTCGCTCGCCAGTTCTACGCCACGCGGAATGAAGCTGACCACCTCATCCACCACCGGCTTGCCGTTTTGTATCAACTGCACGTTGATCGCTTTGCCAGGGCCGGCAAACAGAACAGGATCGGATTCGAGGACCAATTCAAACGGCAGGCCCAATGGCTGGCGGAAGTTATTCGATTTCGTGTTCGGCTTATCGAGCGATTTGTCGGCCAGGAAATGGGTCTTCGCGGAACGAATGCTCCGCAGTGCCGTGCCGTGATTGACCACCTTGTCCCCCGTGGCAACCACGGTGTAGTGCCCCGCGGCAGCACCAATGAACGGCGCAGTCCAGTAGCCTTCCTTTGGCGCGTAGCCGATATCGGCCAGGCTCGGCAGCAGGTCGTACTTCTTGCCGGCCGGATCGACGACTTCAATCTTTAGCGTCGTGGGGTCGACTTTTCCGGCTTGTTTGAAATCGCGATGTTCGTTGCCGTGATTGCCGAGCTTGAGAGCGATATCGACTCGATCCGAAACTCGCACCAGCGAGGTGTTGGTTTCAACCCAAACGTCATGAGCAGCAGCGATATTGAGAATCACAAGGTTGATTAACGGGCTGAGTATCATTCGAAGGTTCATGTTTTGTCTCTCGTTAAATAGGTAAAAGATTGAAGTAAGTTAAATCAACGCGCGGCCGGAAAAGCTGCTGCCACTTCCAGTTTCAACAGCGCATCACCGTCGTTCCAAGTGACCACCAACGGCGTTGTTTCAGCCTTGGCATAGGCTGGCGGAATTTGCACGGGTGCCCCCGCCGATTCGAGCGTGCAGCGATATTCGCCGGGGTTAAGGTTTAGCGGACCTGCCGCTCCGTTGGTAAACAGGGCAAAAGATCCATCCAGCGCCGAAACGGCAAAGCCGATTGGTTGATAAGTGGTGCCGTCCGCCTGATACAAGGTGATTTGTATATCGCTCAGCGGCTGACCTCCGACAATCAATTCTCCTGGCGTGCCGCCTGTGACCGGTTGCACGCCGCAACCCGGCAAGGCAATCAGCAGCGCGGCAAACAGGATTAAGCCCGTGTGTTGCAGAACGTTTTCAGGATTCATAGCTACGGAGTCGTCTCCCCTCCGTTGCCACTGTGAAGCGCACGGCAAATCTGTGTTTCCGTCGTGTTGGGGAGGAGTTTCACCGAGCCATCACCAAAGACGACATTCGCTCCCCCCGCATGAAAACTACGCGGGCCGAAATAGCCGGTGAAGTGAGTCACCACATCGGGAATGCGGCTGTTCGGCGGGGAATAGCCGTTGGTGAGCGTACTCATCGCACCCGAATGAGCCCAACTGGTTCCTCGGCCACGCAGCGCCGCACTGGATGCTCCGCGCCAACTCGTCAGGGCAGGCAACACTGCGCTCAAGTCGGGATTCGCGATCATTCCGTCCGCGTTGGCAAAACCGGACCAGGCACCACCGCTGGCGGGCATTCCTTGAACTGGGCCTTTAGTCGTCCCAACTCCCGAAGAACCATTCACGGTCGCTTGATACGGAAACTTGGGCAACTTCCCCGCGGGTAACGTGAAATCGGCACCAACACTGCGAACCGTTTCGCTCATGATGACGGTGTTGGAACTTCCGTCGGTGAGGTCTGCAAACGTCGCTCCCGAGTTTTCATAAACGATGCCATCGGTCCGCCAGCGGAGGTCGTAGTTCGTCTCCCTGGCGCTGCCGAAACTGACCATGTAGTTGATTCCCGCGTAACGCGAACCGCCCGCCCCGACGTTGTAAACTTCGGCCGGATCGCTGGGACACAAACCGACCTTAATCGGGATGGCGAATGCCTCGGCAAAGAGCGGATTGGGAACGAGCGCGTTGAACGGCCCGGTAAACGCAGGCTGCGACATATCGAGTGCGTTCTGCAAATTGGCTTGCTCGATGTAGGGCAGCAGTCGCGCTTGCGGCGAGAACCCTTGCGTGTTCGGCAAATAGTTCTGCGCGTTCGTCATCGGGAAGGTCTTCATCGTGTCGTGGTAATTGTGAATCGCCAGCCCCCATTGCTTCATGTGATTGGTGCATTGGGTTCGTCGCGCGGATTCACGGGCGGATTGCACCGCGGGCAACAGGAGCGCGACGAGAATGCCGATGATGGCGATGACGACCAAGAGTTCCACCAGGGTGAAGCCCGGTCGTGGTTGATCCGTTCGGAGCACTGCGCAGCGCGCAGCGAAGTTACATTGGGAAGGTTTCATCATTAAAAGGCTGGGCGCAACAGCGCGTCAGTCGGCCGAGGAAGTAGGTCAAGCAACATGAAAACGTCAGACGTTTCCAGGGCTTTAGCCAGGCCGAACCAAATGCCCGAGCGCGGGCGAGAGATAAATCGCTGGATGCCAGGCGGCCAATGCTTCCGCAGGCTGAGTTAGCGCGAGCGTGACGGCGGGTGGCGGCAACGCGACAAAGCCTGCCTGGATCCATTCCACTCCATTGCCGCTACACTTCTGAGCATCCAATCCTAAGACCAGAACGAGTTCCGTTTTCTTCACTTTAGCCATGTCGCGATTCGACTTGGTCGCACAGCAAGCCGGCTTTTTCACCGGCTTTGCCTGGCAGCAACTGCGTGCGCTGACTTTACTATCGCACTTCGCCGCAATCATCCCGCCGCTGACCAAGGCCTGTTGCTCTTCCGGAGTCAGCACCGCGACTGTGTTCGGATCAATCCCTCGCGCCAAGGCCCAGGCGATCTTTTGCTGCTTGGTATGGCAGCAGCAACTGGTGCGACACTGCTCGCGCGTGCGACATCCGCACGAACTCGTTTGACAGGGATAGGCCTCCCCTGCCGCTTTGCTGGCGACCGGGCGAATCTGCGGGTAGCCGACCGTAATGCCGAGGTAGCCCACGATCAGCAGCAAACTCACGCTGCCGCGGAACGTAGGCGCAAACACTCCCCAAACTCGATGGCGAACCGAGCTCCAGACACGGCGAGAGTTTGAGAAAAAATTCACAATCTTGATTCTAGCATCCGGCCGTCGCCGAATCAATCGACCCGATCGGTACAGTTTGTCATTGTCCTAACCCGTTGATGATGGGCTAGTTATGTCGTGATCGCTTCTCGGACGGGTGCGCTCATTTTCAGATTCTGTCCCCTTCCTTCCGCTCCCGACTCGATTTCCTCAAGTTTTTGCTGTAACACGGCAAGATTTTTCCGCCTCTTGCGAATAACCCACAGATTCAGCGATACCCGCTTCCCGCAGCGGGGACTGTGGCGGAGACGTTCTCCTCCAGGCAATACACGGTTTTTGGGGGCCAAAGGAGGCCGAATATGTTTAAGAAGACAGGGTTGGTAGTGGGGGCAATCGCGTTATTGCTCGGCCTTATTTTTGGCCGGGAGACGTTGTCCTACGTGGGGACGTTTGTGCATGGAACTCGGCAGGCGGTGCGTGACGCCGTTCCGGTCGAGTTCGAAATCAAGCGCGCCCGTGACATGGTCAAACAGCTCGCTCCAGAGATCGAGCACAACATGCACCTCATCGCTAAAGAAGAGGTGGGTGTGGAACGCTTGAAGAACGATATCAAGCGTCAGGAAAGCCAACTGGCGAAGAATCGCGCGGACATTGAACGGCTGACGGGCGACCTGAAGCGTGGCGAAAGCAATTACGCGTACGGCGGAGTGATGTACACCAGCAAGCAGGTCGAGAGCGATCTCAGCCGTCGCTTCGAAGTGTTCAAAGACCGCGACGTGCACGTTGCCAAGCTGAAGGAATTGGCCAGTGCTCGCGAACAGCGGCTGATTGCCGCCCGCGAGAAGTTGCGGGCCATGAAGTCGTCGAAGGAACAGTTGCTGGTCGAGATCGAGCAAATGGAAACCCGCCTGGCGATGGTGAAAGTCGCCCAGACGAGCGCCCAACTGAGCATCGACGACAGCACCCTGTCGCGCACTCGGCAGTTGATCGACGAGATCAGCACCAAGATCGACGTGCAGGAAAAGCTGGTCGGTTCGCAGAACAGCGGCGGACACATCACGCTGGAAGAACCAGGGGATGAAGACATCACCCAACGGGTGAGCGAATACTTCCATGGCGCGAGCGAAGACGATACTTCGGTCGTGGTGAAACTAGACTAACTGCTTTCTGAGAACTGTTGCGGGAAACGTTCCCAAGAAACGAAATGGGCCGTGTCATTAGACACGGCCCATTTTTTTTGTTTGTAAGGCAATTGCTTAGTGCCGGATGCAATGACGCATTTGTAGCAAAGAGCAACTTGTCTTGTTAAACTAATAAGAGTATTGCTCGATGGAGAAACTGGAGGTCAATCATGGATGCGGTATCAATTGTTTCCGACCCGGCAGTTATGTTGGGGAAACCTGTCATCGCGGGTACTCGGATCACGGTCGAACTCATCTTGCGCAAGTTGGGCGCGGGGGAGACAATTGAACAGATCCTTGAATCGCACCCGCATTTGAGTCGCGAAGGGGTGTTGGCGGCTTTGCAATTTGCGTCCAAAGCATTGGGAGCTGAAGTCGTTCGGCCCGTGGACAGGCAGTCTGCATGAATCTGTTGGCCGACGAAAATGTTGATTGGGCAGTTGTTGAGCGGCTTCGGCTCGACGGCCACCAGGTGGACTCAATCGCTGAATTGTCGCCCGGCGTTTCTGATGAAGAAGTACTGCGGCTGGCGGTTGCCACGGGGGCCGTGTTAGTCACCGGCGATAAAGACTTTGGCGAATTGGTTTATCGCAGGGGCCTGGCGCATGCTGGCGTAGTGCTGTTGCGTCTTGACGGGCTGGACAACGTCACGAAACCTGAGGTGGTGTCGCGGGCTATTCAAGACAATAGTGCAGACTTGCCGGGCGCATTCACAGTGATTTCGAGTGACTCCGTTCGACTACGTCATCCCGGCGGCAGACCCTAGAGCGTTAGTACTCTCCGTCAATCAGTAACCAAGAAAACGAAACGGGCCGTGTCGGCAGACACGGCCCGTTTTTTTGGTTCCCTTCAACGTCGTTCGCCGCATCCGTCGGCCGAAGTTTGTGGGCCTGTCGTTCCGCAAAAAATAGCGGGGCGGAGGACAGGCTTTGTCGCGACGTTCGACTAGCGATTTTGTGGCTTCACGCGCTTCTGGATGTCGGTCTCCAGAACGCCGAAGACGGTCTCGTGTCGTTGAACGCTCAGCGACAACGCGTGCAGCAGGCGCTTGGCGGTGTAGTAGTTCACAATCACGCGTTGGGTCACTGGAATGGCCCCCTTAGGAATGCCAACCGGCTGCGGATTCAAACCGAAGTCGATGATCAGTTCTTCGGGCGAACCGGTGACGCGGCAGAAGTTCGCGTATGAAGCGGTGACGTGAGCGTCATCCACTTCCACTTGGAACTGCTGTTGGGCGGCGGGGGCTGCTGCTGCTTCTGGGGTCAAATCGTCTGCCATACTTAAAATCTCCTTGGCCGCGAACGCGGCACTTCGTGACAAGGCTCCACGGCGGAAGCCAAAACTAAAAATCGGCTGCTGGAGCGGCCCTAAAAGGGCTCCGACCCGACAGGGGCCGGTCCAATGCCGTTTACGTCCGAAACTAAAAACCCTTCTTTCAGGTTGGCTCCTTAAGCATGGCTCACGAAGCGGCAAACCGTCAACAAATCTACAATTCAAAATGGAAGGTGCGCTGCAAGTAACGACCCAATCGCCAGGCAATTGTCTTCCAACCGATATAAACGCGCGCCTGACCTTGAACTCCCATCGGCCAGCTTTGCGATATATCGGGCAAAGGAGCCCGCGCCTGATACGAGGTGCTCAACGGAATTTGCATCCCAGAACCTGGATCGCTACGTGTATCTACCCGGCCACCCGAAGTCGACGACATGGTGGGGGAAACAAACTTCATTTCATGGGAAGCAATCGCTTCGATTTGACTATCCAAAGCTTGATGGGTGTGGGCATCGAGTAGGATTCGTACTTTGTCTCCCACCTTCACCAGTTCCACATCTGCCTGGTCGATCACCAGGGATGCTTCCATCCCTTCTGCCGGGTTATGAACCAGGCAAATCAAGTCGCTCGTGTTGTACCAGGCATTTCGATTTTGCGGATCAAAGGGGGAGGCTGACCATTGCGGCAGCCTGCCATCCCCGGCCGAGGATTGATCCTTGCGCGGAGGAGGAGGAATGATCACGCCTGCCGTTGGAGCAGTTAGACGCAAACGCTGGCGATCAAGTTCCTTTTCGGAGAGCGCCTCTTGTGCGGTCTCTAAGGACTTTTGAGCCTGTTCCAACTTCAGGTGCACGTTCTCGTTCACGATCCGCTGAATGCGCAGAGCATCGAGTTCCGCTTCGGCCTGGGCGACTGCTCCCAGGGCAACCTCGTAATCGTGTTCGATATCCAGATTTTCGAGTTGGGCAATCAGTTGACCGGCCGTTACTTGCTGGCCGGGATGCACTTGGAGTCCATCTCCCACCACGCTGCCTGGCACGGAAGCATAAACGGGTTTGGCATTGCGGGGCTGCACTTCAAAACTGCACTTCACTGCGTAAGGCAAGGGAAGGAAGAAGAGGGCCGCGATAAAGGAGGCGATCACGGCAATCGTGATACTCACGTTCAACCGTTTCACTTTGCGCATCCTCCCAGGCGTGTAGATAAATTTGTATAGCTGCGTCAGGGGTTGCACAATCAGCCCGACGAAGCCCGAAAGTGCGATGATCTGGCCGAGCCGTTTCAGGCCGACCGGTTCAAAAATTGAATTTAAGAAGTACAGAATCGAGAAGACCACCACCCAGCGGTAGATCACTGCCGCGACCGTAAACATACCGAACAAGAACTGGTTCCGTTGCGGCAAGAATGGGTTTTCCTGCTGCTCGATCCCCAGGCAGTAGTGCATCCAAGCACGCTTCACCACCTCCGTCGATTTCTGTCGCAAGTTGGGAATTTCGAGTAAGTCCATCAAGATGTAATAGCCGTCGAACCGCATCAACGGATTACCGTTGAACATCAACGTGCTCACCGAACAGATGAACATCACGCTCAAGCAAATATGATTCAGCAGTCCCGGCTCGCTGAACCACCACAGAAACGTGGCGATCGATGCCAGGATCAATTCCACGTACATTCCGGCCGCACCGATGAAAGCGCGGTGATACTTGTTCGGCAACATCCAGGAGTCGGAAACGTTGCAGTACAACGCCGGCGTGAAGACCAGCAGCATCGCTCCCAATTCGTGGCACTCCCCGCCAAAGTGCTTGCAGGAAAGTCCATGGCCGAACTCGTGCAGGACCTTCACCACGGCCATGGTAATGCCGAGGAAGATCCAGTTGCGGACGCCGAAGAATTCATGGAATGCCGGGAGCCGCGCGGTGAAGACATCGAACTGAATCATCACCAGCGATAGCGCTGCCAGGCCAAGCATGATGCTGCAAAAAACGGCCGTCGGGGTAAAAAACCACCAGGTGTACTTGTAGAGCCAATTGAGCAGCCGCTCAGGATCGAAGCCACGAAAGCGGAGGGCGAAGACGTTCGAGAGCTTCCCCATCAGCTCGCGCCACTTCTTCTCGTCACGGCGTTTCTTCAACTGCCGCCCTTGGCCCGAAGATTCTGAAATGACCAGACCACTGCGGTGGAGCATCCCCACGAACTGCAGCAAATCTTGAAACGTGATCTTCTGCGGCGTGAACTTGGTTTCGAATTCGTTTTTAATCGTGTCCAAGCTGGTGATGCCGTCCATCATGCAGAGGATGGCATATTCCTCCTCATGAAAACGGTAGTAACTCAGGCTCACCGGTTCCTTCACCACCCAATACGTCAGGCCATGATAGCGCTGCCGGCGGGCGACCAGGTCCGGCCGCATGCGCAGCGTCAACGGACGTGACGTGCTGCTAATCAGGCTGTCGGCAAGGGTGGCCATGCGGCAGGGCTAGGGTTGGGGCTGGAGTTGGGGAAGGAAGAAGGGTTAGCGCGATTCGCGAACGTCGACCTTGTTCCGCGAGACGGCCGGCTGGGCCATATTGATTTGCAAATCAGCTCGCACGCCGGGATTAATCATCCAGCGACCGGTGCGCGGATCCTGGACGTTGTCGATATCGCAGTGGATGCGATATTCGTTGTTGGCTACCACGGGGCTGACGTAGTCGACGGTACCAACAGTCTTTAAGACTTCCGTCCGGTTCGGCAGCACGACCGAAATCTGCACTTGCCGGCCGATGACGTCGTCTTGATGGCCGTACTTGGCCTGCACAAATCCCACCACGCGGAGGCGGTCCATTTGAACAACACGCGCGACCCGTTCCCCGAGGGCCACCCATTCCCCTTCATCTTTGAAAATATCTTCCACAATGCCGCTGACGCTGCTTTTCAGTTGTCGTTTGCTGAGCTCGTTTTCGGCCGCCTTTAATTGCGCGGCTTTGACCAGCACGGTTTTGCCGTGCATCGTGTGCTCCATCTTGGCGACTTCCCCCTGGGCAATCGAGCGTCGCCACTGCAATTCATCGCGACGAAGCTGCGTTTCGCTGATGGCGTCCGGGTTGCGATTGCGAATGTTGACCGATGTTTCATATTCCGCTTTGGCGACCCCTTCCATATGCTTGGCGGCAATAATTTCCGCCTGCGATTCAGCTTGGGTGACGGCCACTTCCAGTTCTGCCTTGGCGGCTTCGACACGGATCATCGCATCGGCGTCGTCCATCTTGCCGAGCAAGTCACCTGCCGCGACTTCATCCCCTGGCTTGGCGATCACTTCCGACAACACTCCTGCTTCTTTGGCGGCAAGTTCCACATCCTTGATCGCGGTGACGAAGCCACCCTTCACCTGGATCGTCGTCTCCGGCTGCGCCGTGGAAGCGGCACTGCGAACTTGACCGAAAGCCAGCGGCGAGCCACCGGCAACCAAGGCCATCAATGCCACAGAAAAAAATCGGAACGAATACAACATGGAAACACCAAATGGAGAGAAACCGCGAAACAATTGCCTGTAACTTTTCAGCCCTACCAAAAGAAGACATTCGCTTCCAAAAATTCCCAGGCTTCGTGAAACAGAGCCCATCCCAAGGGAGCTTTGCCGCAATTCACGTCGGCCTTCACCGTCGTGCCGGCACGGACCCCTTGCAGCTCACTTTGATCGAGATCACCGACCTTGATGCGGACCACATGACCTTCTTGCTCATGGCTTTGCGAGGTGTCGTCGATCTCGAAAACTTTGCCTTTGTGCTTGTAGCCGGGATCGGACAGCAAGATGTATTGCACTTTTAGGTCGTCCTGAGGATCGGCCTTCTTTACCTGTGCGCGATAACGATTCACGTGACCAATTCGGGTCTGACGCATGAACAACTCCAAGTTCCAACCCTTGGATTCGTCAGCCACCGTCAACAACACCTGTCCTGTTTCGACAGGCCGATTGTCAAGTTGCTTACGCACATCCCAAGTGATGACTTTGCCATCGATCGGGCTGCGAACTTCCAGGTGCGACAACTTCTCTCGAAGCGATTGTACTTCCGAGGTAATGCTATCGACTTGCGTTTGGAGTTGCAGAATCCGCCCTTCGAGTTCCGATTTTTCGAGGTCGGATAGATTCGTCGAGCGATCGAGTTGCGTGGTCCGAGCTGATGCGAGCTGCGCTTCGGCACTTGCCAATCGCCCGGCCGCATCGGTGAATTGTCGTTCCAGATCAAAGTTCACCATCCGGCACATCACGTCGCCAGACTTAACGACGGTTCCATTTTCGACAAGCACTTCCACAATCTGCCCTGGCACCTGGCTGTAGATATTGCGCGTGACGATCGGCTTCAGCTCTCCCTTGGCTTGCATGTCGAAGTCCCAAGGAATGACGATCATTGCAATCACAATGGCCAGCACGACGCCAGTGATGGCGAGCGTTTTAGGAAGCGTGCGAGCACGAATAACCCAGGCTGCTTTCCCCAACGTGCGCCACACGGGCATGAGGAACAGGTTGGTATGGTCCAGAGCATTTGCAATAGCTCGCCCCGAATGTTCGTATACCAACTCCAGTCGCGGATTGAGCACTTCCCGGGGAATTTCACTTTCGATCTGTTCGACGATCAGCGCGCCGATAATCTCTCCCGAGACTGGAGCCGCTTCACCCGTCGGCGTTGGTGCCACTTCACCACCGCGTGGACGGCGAATGGGGAGGATCGTCATCGAACGGGTGAACGATTCGTCGACATAGGCTTCGAGCGCTTTTTCGATCTGCGGCGGCATGTCTTCCGTCGAACCGTGATACCACAGGGGTTCCCCCGAAGCGACGACGCGCGTGGCGAGCAAATTGAGGTTCGTCACGACGTTGGAACGGTTATCGAGCGTATCTTGGCCGCTGATCGCTTCGACTTTGCATTTGGACCCTTTCATGATGCAGACCGTGACGCGATCGACCCCTAACAACCGCCGTCCTTCGTTGACGACGTTGTAGCAAGTCTCGCGCAGGTCGAGCGTTTCATGCACCATGCGGGAAAAAGCGTCGGCCTGAGCCCAGAGCGAATGCCGCTCTCCAAAATGCCGCAGTTTGCGATTCTTGAACCATTCACTGGCCAGTTCGCACATCTGCACCAGGAACCGCTGATAGCCGCGCTGCGTGGCCGGGGCAGTATCGGGGCGCTGAAAGACTTCCACCAAACCTTCGGCCTGACCATCTGCCCCCAGGGGGGAAATGACGAGCAAATTGCGGGTGGGATTCGCGCCCATCCGTTCGTCGGCCGCACCGGACAATGGCGGAATTAGTTCGGACTTGTTCGCCCGGAGCAACGTTTCCAGCAGGCGGGTGTGCTTGATGGCGTCGTCCGACGTTTCATCCATCAGGCTGGGATTGAGATTGATCTGGTAGGCAACGGTCGGCTTGCGATCATCAGAAAGCATCCAGACCGCGCCGCCGACTGCGGCCAGGGCGGAGACGACACGTTGCAAAAACGCCGCATAGTATTCTTCCGGCGTGAGGTCGCTTTTCGACAACTGCGAGATCTCGGCAATCAGCCCCTTGATCTGCTGCTTCGTCTGTTCGATGGTCTGCTGATTGACGGAAGACATAAGTACTCAAATCTGAGAGGAACGCGAATCGGCCCACTTCAATCTATAACGCTGCGGCCTGCAGCAACAATCACTTCTCGCAGCAATTACTCAGCCGCCTGCGAATTTTGAGTCACCTGCCGGGGAACTTTGCCGGCTGGAGGGGCTCTGATTGCAGACGATTCTTCACACTTCCAAACCACTTGCGAAGGGCGTGCCAGTTGCCGCAACACTTTCACGGCAAGACTCCCGATCGCTACCTTCGTTACGCATGATCCGATCCGAACAGTCGCTTCCTTTTCTCAAGGCCGATCAATCTGGTGTATCCAAGTACGGGTCCTGACCCATTTCACGTTGGAGCTTTTTCCGCTCTTTTTCGTGATGGAGCAGAATCATGCGGTCCCGAAGGTGCTTGCCTTCGATCTTCCGCTGAGCCCGTTTCAGGGTGTTGGCGTAATTGTCGTAACTTCCCGACTTCTTCCCGATGGCTTTGAGCTTGTCGGCGTAATCTACGCCGAACGCGTTTTTGGAAACATCGTCGTCGAGCGACATGTACTGCCGCACCGTTCCGGGGTCTCCTTGCCGGCCGCAACGACCCATCAATTGGCGGTCAACGCGGAACGAGTCGTGCAACTCCGTGCAGATGACGTGCAGTCCGCCGAGGTCTTGAATCCCCGCAGCGAGTTTAATGTCCGTACCGCGACCGGCCATATTGGTGGCCACCGTGACTTTGCCACGCTGCCCGGCATCTTTCACAATTTCAGCTTCGGTGGCGATTTCGTTGGCGTTGAGCACCTTGTGCTCGATCCCCATGTCTTTGAGGAGGGTCGAAAGAATGACTGACTTCTCAATCGAACGCGTACCAATCAGCACGGGGCGACCGGCCAGATGCACTTCGCGGACTTCATCGGCAATCGCCCGCCATTTTTCGGCCGCGCTGCCGAACACGCGATCGGGAAGCCGCTTGCGCTGCACGGGGCGATTCGTCGGAACCGGCACCACACGCATGCGATACACTTTGCGGAATTCGTGCCCCGAACTGAGCGCCGTACCGGTCATGCCGGCCAGATGCTTGTAGCGCAGGAACAAGTCTTGAATCGTGATGCGAGCCGCCTGCCCCGTCGGAACCGAAACTTCGATCTGTTCCTTGGCCTCGATCGCTTGATGAATGCCGTCGCGCCATTTGCGACCTTCGGCAAGACGCCCTGTATTTTCATCGACAATGACAATCTCGCCGTCGCGAACCACATACTGCCGATCGAGGAAGAAGTCCCGATGCACTTTGATCGCCCGCTCGATGTACTGATACATGTCGATCAAACCAGCGTTGCGGAGAATATCTGGCTTCGGCAAGGCTCGTAATTTCGACCGCCCTGCTGCTGTCAGTTCGATTTTCATTTCGTCTTCTTCGAACTCGTAATCGACATTCTCGACGAACTCGGGCGCGAACTTCGCGCTCCATTGATACAAGACGGTGATCCGTTCGATCGCCTTTTCGCCGAGCGAACCGATGATGAGTGGCGTGCGTGCTTCATCGATAAGAATGCTGTCCGCTTCATCCACCAAGCAGAAGTGGAAGCCCCGCTGCACCGGTTGCTCCCCTTCGCTATGCATGCTGGATAAGCCAACAGCGTTGAGAACTTCGTTTTGCTCGACTCCCATCCGTCGCATCAAAAGCCGATCGCGGAGGAAGTCGAATCCAAATTCTTTGCTGGTGCCGTAAGTGATGTCGCAAGCGTAGGCTTTGCGGCGGTCGTCCTGGGAATCGGGGGTCAGAATTGTGCCAACGGACATTCCCAAGAGTTCAAAAACGGGACGCATGATGTTGGCATCTCGCTCGGCCAGGTAATCGTTCACCGTGGCGAGGTGCGCCCCTTTGCCGACGAGTGCATGCACATACAACGGCAGAGTGGCCGTCAATGTTTTGCCTTCCCCCGTTTCCATTTCGGCAATGCAATGATTGAACAGAGCCAGTCCGCCAATCAACTGCACATCGTAGTGCCGCTGATTGATCGTCCGTCGACCTGCCTCGCGAACGAGGGCATAAGCTTCGGCCACGATGCTACCTAGTGGCTCACCCGAGCGCGCTCGATAGCGCAGCGAGAGACTTCGCTTACGCAGGTCACGATCGGACTCTTGTTGCAGCGCGGGCTCGAAAGCGTTGATGGCTTCGAGCACTTGGGACCACTGGGCCAACCGCCGGGAAACGGGGCCGCCAAAATACGACAGCAAGCTGGCGCGTATTCCTGTTGGTAGTCCCTGAAAAGTGGCCATCACCGCTCCCGAGCGCGAATCTAGTTTCGAAGGGGGCCGTTACCCGCGAAGGCCGGCCTGAAAGGTTCTATTTCGATCATATCGCTTTGCGAGTTTGGTTGACGAGGATTTTTGTTGAAGTGGTCATTTCAAAGAAAGCCACTTCTGCGGTGGATATTGAACCTTGCTGTCATTCTGGCGGTCTGGAAAAGTACAGCTGGTGGAATGCATTTCGCGCGCCAAGGGGCGTCAGTTAAAGACGCATTTCAGGCGCGTTCCGTTCCCGCAGGAAGATTTTCCGCTACCAAAATGCGAGGTGGTCGGAAGTCTTCCACAATGCTGAACGGAACTTTAACAAGGCCGATCGTGCCCCCCATCGCGACGACCAAGCGACGGTTGCCGGACGTGAACGTGATCTGCCAAGGTGACAGCAAAAGATATGTTCCGCGGGGGCAAGATGGGTGACCTGGGACGAGCCACGCAAGGAGTTCATCCCAGAAAAATGACAATCTGTGCCGATTGTAGCGATCTTTCTTGATTTTCCGCGTCTGCTGGTCGATCTGAGAATACCGTCTACGTTGCGCTTGCGGACCCTGAGATTAGAGTCCGATGCGGCTTCGCGACATCTGCGGTGGCTGGAATCAACTTCGCGAGTATCTGATCATGAAGTCAACCTTGATCCGCTGGGGCCTATGCTGGGGACTGTCGTTGTTGGCAGTTCAAATCACGTTCGCCCAAGGCATACCAGCTCTTCCCGGCTACGGGCAGGCAACTAGCTATCAGGAGCCTCCCCCGCCGCCACCCTTGCCTTATCAAGAGGGGGCTGCTCCGTATGATGCCGCGCCGATGCCGGGAGGGTTACCTCCCATCGTTGACTCTGCCGCAGGTGGCGGCATGGGCTGCGCGAACGGTTGCACTGCACCCTGCGGTGACCCTGGCTGTTGCGACGCTTGCGGTGCCGCCGGCTGGGGTGGATTCGGAGGAGGTGGTGGATTGCGTCGCCGGATTCACACGTTTGGAAGCGTGGAATACCTGTCGGTCTGGACAGACGGCCAATTCATGCCCGTGCTGGTGACTACGTCGCCGCTCGATACGCAGCGAAATTTGAACAACAATCCAAACCTGCCGAATGTGGGCGTCCTGGGTCGCGCCGGTCAGCCACTGTTTGGCGGAGACGAAATCAACACCGATCAGAAGAACGGCGGGCGCCTAACCTTTGGAATGTTCCTTGATCCCGATTGCGATGTCGCCTGGGTGAATCGCTTCACCATGATCGACGGACAAGTGAACAGCTTTAATGCTTCGTCTGGTCCGGGCTTCGTCACGCTGGCTCGCCCGTTCTTCGATCCGTCAATCAATCCTCGCGGCCAGAACGCCTTGATCCTGGGCTACTTCGATCCAGACACCAACTCGCTCTTCTCGCGGGGCAATGTCAATATCGAAGCTAGTTCGAACATCTATCTCGCCGAGACCTACATCAAAACGATGGTCCACAACGACGGCAATCTGCAGATCGACTTGCTCGGCGGGTTCAACTACACCCGCGTTGATAACGACCTTTCCATTCGAAGCTTCCACACGCGATTCTCGCCAGTGGGGCCTCCGGTTAGCTTCAATCTGCACGATCTGATCTCAGCAAAGAATGACTTCTACGGCGGCACGATCGGTTTTGAAGCCGAGCGTCGCTGGGGTCGCTTCAGCCTGGAAGCACTCACCAAGATCAGCTTGGGGACCACGCATCAGCAAGTTCGTCTGCAAGGAGCGGGTACGGGGCGTTCGAACGGCGTACCGTTCCCATTGAACGGAGCGTTCTACGTGCAGCGGTCGAATGCCGGGGCAGATCTGGACCAGGAATTCAGCCGCAACGTGTGGTCCGTGGTTCCCGAATTGAATGTGACCTTGGGTTACTGGATTACGCCGCACATGAAGGCGACCTTCGGCTACACCGGGGTCTACTGGACGAACCAGGTGCAGGCAGGGGATGTGATCGATACAAGGATCGACTTGCCTCCTCAACAGGCCGCCCTCCCCGCTTTCCAATGGAAGGATGGCGACTTCTGGATGCAAGGCATGCATGCCGGTTTGGCCTGGGACTTTTAAGGTTCGCAGCGACTGCGGCTGGGATTACTTCTTTCCCAGCCTGCGTTGGGCTTGAAAAAACCGGGTGAGCATCTCGCCGCACGGTTCGGCCATCACGCCCCCCAGCACTTCGCAGCGGTGATTCAGCCGTTGATCGGTCAACAGGCCATACATGGTTTGCACCGCCCCTGCTTTGGGATCAGTTGCCCCAAAAATCACCCGCGGCACACGCGCTTGCAAAATGGCTCCCGCGCACATGATGCAGGGTTCCAGGGTGACATAGAGAGAGCACTCTTCGAGTCGCCAATCTTCCAGCGACGCCGCCGCCTGCGTGATGGCGATCATCTCCGCATGAGCGGTGGGATCGCGCAGTTGTTCCCGCTGATTGTAGGCGGCCGCGATCACGCGCTCACCGCAGACAATCACCGCTCCGACCGGAACTTCATTCTCGGACAGCGCGCGTTCGGCTTCACGCAGCGCCAGCCGCATGTAATGTTCATGGACCATCGGCGTTATTTTTCCTGCTTTGCACCGGCGGCTTCGATGGGACGAATTTTTAAGTCCCTAATGGCGGCCTTCGTCTGGAAAGAGCACAGGCCGAACGGCTGCGAGAGATCGACCTCGACGCGCGTGGTCAATTCGCGGTCCTTGATTTCCACGTCCACCAGTTTTTCGTCGTCGATCCAACATAGAAGTTTGTCATCCGTGACCTTCACTCGAATCTTGTACCACTGCTTCTCCTTGAACTCCTTGACGGAGGTGGTCTCGTTTTCCGATGCGTCCATTCCATTGATGCTGGAGATGCCGCACAACGCTCCCCCCCAGCCGCCGACGACGAAGCTGCAATGCTCTTTTTCACGAACGGGGAAAGTCAGCCCGCAGAAAAAATCTCCCCCTTGGACGCGCATCGCTTCCAGCGAAATTTCGTAGTTCGTTTTGAGAAGTTTTTTCGGGTCTTGAAAGGTCACGCCTGTGAGGGGGCTCCCCATTTCCATGATGAGCGAACCCTTTTCAACGGTCACGTCCCCTTCACCGCCAAAGTTGGTGGACTTCCAGCCGTCGAGCGTTTTTCCATCGAACAGTGGAATCCACTTCGCTCCTTGATCGGCCGGCGATGGTTTATCATTGGGTTCCGCGGCAGACAAGAAGTTCGCTGTGCACAGCAGCAGCCCCAGGGAGAGAATGCGGATCGGCATGATGCAACCTTTGGTAGGTGGATTGGGAGAAACGTAGCCTCATCGTAACATAGGCTTCGGCACGGTTCTGGTGCCGCAACTTGTCGCTCGACCGCTGCAACAGCGTGCGGGATGGTCCTCTAGCTTGTTTTTACTTCATGCCTGCACGTTCCGCCATCATCGTTGTGATCGACCGACTGAATACTGCCGCGCTGGGGCCCTACGGCAATACCTGGCTCGACACCGCCGCCTGGAATCACCTGGCCTGCGATTCGCTGCTGATCGAAACGGCCCTCACGGACAGTGTGGAGTTGCTCCCCGTTTATCGATCCTATTGGCAGGGAATTCCCAGTTGGCAGCAGGGGGAACTTTCCGCGGAGACATTGCCCAACGTAGCTCGGCAGGCAGGAGTTCGCGCGGTTCTGATTACCGACGATGATGAATTGGCTCAACATCCGTTGGCCGAGCAGTGGGACGAAATCATCTTGCTTCCTGCCGCAATTCCTTTTGCCCAGGAATCTGCCGATCAGACTGCGTTTGCGCGAATTCTGCAAGAAGCGTACGTCTGGTTAGCGGAAGCCAACGACGAGCAACCCTTCCTGCTGTGGGTTCATCTCCGCGGCATGTCAGGGCCTTGGGATGCCCCTTACGAAATGCGCACCCGCCTGGCCGATGACGACGACCCCGATCCGCCCGATGCGGTCGAACCGCCGAATATGAGGCTCGCGGAGAACGCTGATCCCGATATCGCGTTGGGCTTCTTGCAAGCGTACGGTGCGCAAGTTTTGGCTTTGGACGCCTGTCTGGATGGCTTTGTCGAACTGCTGCGCGCGCTGCCTGCCGCGCAGGATGCTCTCTGGGCCTTCACGGCACCGCGCGGATTTCCGCTCGGCGAGCATGGCCGGATTGGTCCCTGCGATTTGCCTCTTTATTCCGAGCATCTTCAGGTTCCGCTGATGTTGCGTTTGCCGGGTGAAGTCGGGGCGCTGGCTCGTTCGCAGGAACTAACACAGCCATTTGATCTTTTTGATGCGGCCAAAGAATGGTTGCAGGGGGCCGATCTGAGCGAGCCGAAATCCCATTTATTGCGGTTAGCAGCCGGTCTGGATTCGCCTCGTCCGTTCGCCATCGCCGTCGCTCCCGGCAGTCGAGCGCTGCGCACTTCGGAATGGTTTCTGCGGGAGTTTGCCGGGCCCGAGGGAGAACTGCACGAACTGTATGGAAAGCCGGATGATCGCTACGAAGCAAACGAAGTGAGCGACCGCTGCCAGGACATCGCGAATGCACTCGGCCAAGCTTTTGACGAACTATTGCCGCTCAATCCGCGGAAGGCGGAGGCTTCGCCGCTGTTGCCGTCGACACGAGACTAGAATGCCTGATCGAATCTAGACTTTGCTTTCACTACTACTTTCGCCTTAAATCCGCATGCAATACGACGCTCTCCTTGTCTTTTCCTTTGGTGGGCCGGAAGGCCCGGATGATGTCATTCCGTTTCTGGAAAACGTGCTGCGGGGGAGGAATGTACCCCGCGAGCGCATGCTGGAAGTGGCCGAGCACTATTATCATTTCGGCGGCGTCAGTCCGATTAATGCGCAGAATCGTGAACTGATTGCTGCGTTGCAGGTTGAGTTGCAAGCCACGGGGATTCAATTGCCGATTTATTGGGGCAATCGCAATTGGCATCCGATGCTGAAGGACACGATGCAGCAGATGATCGCCGACGGAGTGAAACGCGCACTCGTCTTCGCCACGTCTGCATTCAGTTCTTATTCCGGCTGCCGTCAATATCGTGAAAATATCATGCAAGCGCAGGCGGAAATCGGACCTGCCGCGCCGGAAATGCACAAGCTGCGGGCTTGCTACAACCACCCCGGCTTTATTGAAACGATGATCGAACGGACGCGGGACGCCATCGACGCGCTCCCTGCGGAGAAGCGCGCATCCGCGCCTCTGTTATTCACGGCCCACAGCATTCCGAATGGAATGGCGGCGACGTCAAATTATGAAGTGCAGTTGCAGGATGCGGCCCGCATGGTGGCCGAGGCACTGGGCCGAACCGACTGGCGCGTTGTTTATCAAAGCCGCAGCGGACCGCCAACCCAACCTTGGCTGGAACCCGATATTTGCGTTGCCCTGGAGGAAGTCGCCGCGAAGCACGCCGGCAGCGGAGTGGTTGTGGTGCCGATCGGCTTCATTTCCGATCACATGGAAGTCCTGTTCGACCTCGACTACGAGGCGGCCCACAAGGCGAGTGACTTGGAGCTGACGATGTCTCGGGCCAAGACGGCTGGCACGCATCCGCGATTTGTGCGGATGATTCGGGAGTTGATTGAAGAACGAATGGGGGATTCTCCCGAGCGAGCAGCGATCGGAAGCTTTGCCGCTTGCCCCGATTTCTGCCCGACCGATTGCTGCAAGTACGATCCACCGCGCCGACCTACTCCCGCAAGTTAAACAGCCGCTTCAAGGCCTCCAGCAATCCATGAGGCGTGCCGCGCGAGGCTTCGTCCCTTAGCGACTCGAGCGGTGGATGCAGCAGCTTGTTGACCAGTCGCTCAAAGGCCTTGGTTACTTCCACACGCGTTCGTTCGTCGGCCGTGTTGAGTTTATTCCACAGCCGCATCAGTTCGTCGTTCTTCACTTCATCTGCGCGGGCCTTCAAGCGGCGAATCGTTGGTGCGGTGGCGCGGTGATTCAAATCGGTCATGAACCGAATGGTTTCTTCTTCAATCAACCGCTCCGCTTTGGGCCATTCCTGCTTCCGCTCTTCTTTATTTCGTTCGCAGGCGGCCGAGAGATCATCGATGGTGTAGAGGTACACTCCGGTCAGTTCGGCAATGGCGGCCTCAAAATCGCGCGGAATCGCTAGGTCTAAAATCAGGATCGTGCGCTGATAACGCTTCGCGACGATCTGCTTGAAGTCCGCGGCCGTCACGATCGGCTCTTTCGCACCGGTGGCACTGACCACCAGGTCGGCTGCGACAAGTTCCTCGTGAAGCGAGCTCCAGGGGGCGGCGCGACCACCCATCCGTTCTGCCAGCGCTTCGCCGCGTTCCAAATTGCGGTTGATGACGACGATGTCCCGGACCCCTTCGTCTTGCAGGTAGCGCAGGGTTTCTTCCCCCATTTCCCCTGCACCCAGCACGACGACTCGTTTGTCGTCAAAGTGTTCAAAAAACTCTCGGGCGTACTCCGCAACAGCCACGCTGGGAATGCTGACTCGCTTTTGATGAATGGCCGTTTCGTTGGTAACTCGCTTGGCAACACGCAGTGCCGCCTGAAATGCCGCGTTCGTGAGAGGCCCCGTACTGGCCTCGGTGGTGGCCAGTTCGTAGGCCTGCTTCACCTGCGTCAGAATCTGAGCTTCGCCGATCACCATGCTGTCCAAACTGGCGGCCACCGTGAACAAGTGGCGGACAAAATCTTCGCCGGTGTGTTCAAACAGTTCGTTGAAGACCTGTTCGGGAACCAGGCCATGAAAGTCGGCCAGAAACTGCACCACATCGTGATGACTGGGGGCAAAATCGGGCACATCGGTGGCAAGATAAATCTCCACGCGATTGCACGTTGAAAGAAGTACCGCTTCCGTCTGCGGAAAGCGGGCTTTGAACTGCGCCAAGGCTTGTTTGGTTTGCTCGGGATTGAAGGCGAGCCGCTCGCGAGTTTCTACGTCGGAGTTGTGATGGCTGCACCCCAGCATGTGAAGCTTCATGCTGCGGGCTCCTCGACGGGGGTGATGACCGCCGGAGGATCGGCCGAAGCTCCCCCTTGCGATTTCGCGTGGGGCGAATCGCTGAGCGACAAAATCGCCAACACCAACATCAAGAATCCAAAACTGGCAACCGTCATGTAGGCAACTTTTCGACCCTGCTGGGCCGGCTTGTAAAACAACTCAAACGTCGACGAACTGATCAGCCAGATGAGCAACAAGCTGGAGCTAATGACCACACTATCGTTCCAGGGGACGGCCGATTCCAAACTGCTCCGCTTGACCGCATTGAGCACAATGCCCGCCAGCAGTCCCAGGGCAATTAAGAACGTGGAGTGAAATAGCATCTGCTGGTTCATTCGCTGCAGCCATTCCAGGCTCGGCAAGCGCAGCCCCTGCCGTGGCGAGAGATGCCGCTTCAGCCGGTACGACTGAATCAAGTACATCACGCCGGCCGCAAACCCCAGGGTCACGGTCACCGTGCCGAGTAGGAGCGCAATTCCATGTGCGGCCTCCCAAGAAAAAATCGCCTGCTCGCGTTGAAACGATCCCGTATCGCGGAGCGGATAGGCGGTCCCGATGAGGAGCAACGTCAGCGGCAGGAGAAACATGCCGACCGACGTTTCCGGCCGGGAAGTGAGCAGCAGCACGTAGGCGGCCGCGATGATCCAAGCGGCGACCAGGTACCAGTCGTACCAACTGGAAAGCGGCAGGCTCCCCTCGGCAACCGTCATGCCGCGATGGGTGAGGTACAGCGTGTGGGTAATCAGCCCGGCCCAAGCCATTCCCACAATCAGAGCCATGCGTACCGGCACGCGAAAGAATAGTCGGCTACCTTCCAGCACGAGCGTAATCAAATATGCCAGCGCGAAGCAGGTGATTTTAATGCTTTCGAGCATAGGAGAGAGGCAGGCGGAGCGGCAGGGATCATCGCAATCCTTTCATTATAGATGACGCCACCCAAAGGACGAATGACGGTTGTCCCACGAAACAAAAGTCGTGGATTTGCCGTCAATAATGGCCTGATCAGAAATTCAGAACCAATGGGCCGTCGGTGTGCGACAATCTTCGGCCGCTTTCGTCATAGCAATCAGGCGTTCGCAGCTGTTGCCAACGATTGCCTGATTGATCGACGGTTCCGGCACGATGCGAGTTGCCGGCCATCCCCAGAATCTACTTGGCCGCTTCCGCATAATCTTGCGCCACCAGATACGAACGCAGGCTCGAAATGATCTGCTCGGCCCGTTGCAGCGAGTCTTGCCGGCGGCGATCGCGATCTTTCCGGGGTCGGATCTGGACGCGCACCAAGGTCCGAAGCGATTCATCTCGCCTCTCGCCTTCCCCTCGATTCTCTTCAAAGTTGAGTTCTACCAGGAACGCTACCGCACGGTCGTTGGTGCGGCGATTGGGCAGCTTTTCGCCGTCGATTCGCAGCACCACATTCTGCGGCGAAACGGAAATCAGTTCGGCATGATGATCGGCAATGAAGCCCTTCAGCTTTTCGGCCGTCAAACTCATTGGCACCGGAGTGACAAGTCGGCGGTCAACCAGCGGTGGTGACTTCCCCCCCAAGATCCACGAGAACCAGCCCGCTTCCTTAGCGGCAGGTGCTTTGGATTCTTTGGCCGCGATGCCGCTGCCCAGTTGGACCACGGTATTGCGGCCGTTCTCTTTAGCTTGATACAGGGCGCGGTCGGCACGATTGATCATCGTTTGCGGCGTGTCTCCCGCTTGCAGTTCGGTAACGCCAAAACTGGATGTGATGCACTGCCCATTGAGGACTGCTTGCGGCATCTCTCCCAGTTCCTGCCGGATCTTCTCGGCCCGGCTGGTAGCCGTGTGATTATCGCAGTCGGCACACAAGATGACGAATTCTTCGCCGCCGTATCGCGCGACTAGATCGCCCGGACGAGTGTGACGTTGCAACAGCGAAGCATAGCTGACGAGGACTTCGTCTCCCGCCTGATGGCCGTAAGTGTCGTTCACTTTCTTGAAGTGATCGATGTCAGCAATAATCAGGCTGCATGGCAGATTTCGTTCCAGGTGCGATTCGACCATTTGCTGCAGGCTGCGATCGAATTCGGCTCGGTTCGCTGCCCGGGTGAGTGGATCGCGGCTGGCTTGCACGTGGAGCGTTTGCACCCGTTCTTCCAGCGAGATTTGCGAGGAAGCATCGCGCAACAACAGCGTCGCGCCATGCACGTTGTTGTGCGAGCCGATCACCGGGATCACATGCGCGTCGACGGTGAGAGATTGACCATTGCGACCTGCGAACCGCATGCGGCGGAACGATTGCGCCCCAGAAACAATGCCATGCATCACCGGGCATTCTTCTATCGGAATCGGCCGGCTCTTTTCATCGCTCAGGCGGATCAGATGGGGCTCCCACGTCTGATGTAAGACGCTATCGACGGGGATGCCGGTCAGCCGCTCGGCCGCCCGATTCCACAGCACGATTTTGCGGGTGACATCGACAAAGATCACCGCATCGTGCATGTGCTCGAGCAGTTTTTCTTGAAAGACATCGTCGCGCTGCCGTTCGGAACTTTGCGGAACAACGTTCCCCCTCTTCCAAAAGTCTTGCGCTGCGGCAGGTTCCAGTTCTTTCAACCAACGACGACAAACGGCCGCCATTAGCTTCCCTTGATCGGCGCTCAAGTATTCGCAGAAGTCCCGAACAAGTTGCGGATCGAACTGGGTGCCGGCTCCATCGAAGAGTTCTGCTACAGCCCGTTCCCGCGACATGCCGCGGCGGAAGACCTGGTTGGTGGTCATCGAGTCAAAAGCATCGACAATCGAGATCACCCGCGCCATCGGCGGCAGCAAGTCACCCTTCCGATCAGGCATCCCACGCGAGCCATCCTGCCAAGTACCGGCATAACGAATCGCTTCCAGAATATTATTCGATGCACAGCAGCCGCGCAGAATCTCGACTCCCGCCGTGCGATGTCCTTCGACAATCCGCAGTTCTTCCGGCGTGAGACCGCCCGGCTTCAGCAGGATGGCATCGGGAATGGTGATTTTGCCAACATCGTGCAGCAGACCGGCGATTTCGAGTTCGTCCCGATCGGCCTCACTCATACCCAACAGCAGGCCCCAGGCGGAGCAACTCATGGCGACACGCAGCGAATGGCTGGCCGTCGGAGGATGCTTGCCGCGTAGCGCCAGAAACATGCTGCTGGCGAGTCCCAGCCGAACCTGAACCAGTTGATTTTCGAACTGGAGTGCTGGCTCGGCAGGTTCAACGGGAGCCGGGGCTCGGTCGAGATCCTCGACGAGATGCGCGATCGTGTCCAGCCGCGCCGCCGACGCTTGCGCGACAGGCTTAAAGGCCGTAGGATCGGGGTTCAACGCATTTGGGGAAATTGGGGATTCCATCAGCGTCGTGAGCAGGCGCAGCGTGACGGGGAAAGTCTCTGGAACTTGACGAAGATCAAGCCCTGACGAGGACAGACCCAGTCAGCCCCGTGACGTGCTGCTCGTCAAAGGAAACATAGGTCGACTAACCCTGAGAGCAAATCCGTTAGGCGCGGTCTTACCCGATCAATGACCAGCCACAGGAGGTAGATGCCGTTTGCACGGCTTATTCAGGGGCAGGATATTAGCAATCTGCCGGTTGCGCAGCCAGGCAGCGTAACCAGGCGTGGCGGTTACTGCCACTGCATCGTCTGAGCGCGCTGTTTGGCGTCTTCCGCTTTCAAGATGAACATGCGATCGCGCGTTCCTTCGAATGCCCGCTGATAGGTGGTGCTGAGTGCCGTGTAGTTGAAGGTATCGGTCGGCTCGAGTTCCACGGCACGTTCGCCATGCTTCACCGCATCGAGGTGACGATCGACTTTGCCATAGAGCACTGCGAGATTCAGATGGGCAAGCACGTGTGTTTCATCTTGCTGCAGCACCGCTTCGAACTGAGCAATCGCTTCATCGACCTTGTTTTCGCGTTTGAATTGTTCGCCGGCTTTGAAAAGTTCTTGCACGGTTGCCATAAACGGATGCCTCAAAACGAAAAACGACTCACAACGGTTCTAATCGCGACCCAAACCGAATCAACTGAGTCCTATTGTATGCAATTCCGGCAATTTAAGGGGCGGCTGCGAACGGCTGAAGGAATTTGCTCAGTGGCGCTGGGGGCAATTGGCGTTGACCCAAGACCAGTAGCATTAGACATCGCCAGAACATTGGGCAACCAATAATCAGCCTGCCTCAATATGAGCAGAGTATTAAGATTCGCCGAGGAAGCGAGGAATCGGTACCGCCTGATGTTGCGGAAGACCTAGGCAAGAAAAGCCGCATCCGGCGACACAAACCTTGTTTCCTCTCCCGACACAAGGTTCATCGGCCGGACGCGAATGTTTCGAATTGTTCGGCAGGGCATTTTGTGATGCCCCGACCGGTGAGTAGCTTCCCGATGCGAGGCATCGGGGGAGCTACCTGGTGTTCCGTACCGCGCCCAGCGAAATTAACCTTGCGTCCTCTCCCATCGCAAGATTGATCCGCCGGAGCGCGAATAGTTTGTTCGCCCAGCCGCCTCGAATTTCTCCGTCAGCGGCGTTGGCCGCAGAAGATTTGCTCTCGCAAGGCTCCTGCCCCGTTGTTTCCTACCGCGTCCGGCGAGATCAATCTCAGGGCCTCTCCCTCCCCAAGATTCATCCGCCGGAACGCGAATAGATTGTCTTCAATCGATCGCCAGGAATTCATCTCACCGGCGATTATGGTCACAGAACCTAGTTCTGCTTGGTGTTTCCTACCGCGTCCGGCGAGATCAATCTCAGGGCCTCTCCCTCCCCAAGATTTATCCGCCGGAACGCGAATGGTTTGTATGTGCCGCTGTGGGCCTTCAAGTTTTATGTGGACAGAACCGAAGTTCTGCGAATCGTTAATACCGCGTCCGATGTCACAAACCTTGCGTCCTCTCCCATCGCAAGATCCACTTCACCGGAGCGCGGACGGATGCGGTCGGAACAATCGCTGAATTGCAAGCCGAGGGGAAGCAGTATTGAGTCATGGACTCGCTGGCCCTCGGGTGAGCAATCATTCGGCCACGCGAATTAATGCTGCCTGCGATCTAACCCGATTTACTATCATTCGAACGAAAAAGGCATATTGCAGGCGGCGTGCCAAGTCGCTCGGCGAACGATGAATTTTTGAAACAGGGCAAAAACATCGAGAAAAACGCCTTAAAATCGTTGCGGACGGAAAACTCTCAGTTTGACATCAGTTTTGGCGAGGCCCCGTCGCCGCCTATCTTCAAGGCGAACCCTGCTGAAAAACTCTACAACCTTGCCAGCAACTTGCTTTGGAGCCTGGCAGCAACGCCGTTGCCGTCCCTCCTTCTCTAAATATCAACGGGTCTGCATTCTTTTTTAGATAAACAAACGGTTTTGTTTAAGATTTGAAGAATAGTGCGGGTACGCGCTGGATTGCAGCTGCAAGAAACGACAACGCCGGAGGCGGCTTTGCCCCCGGCGTTATCGTTTTCGATGGTCTGTGCTGGTTTCCCACATGAAGCTGTAGCAACCAGCGCAGCAGATATTACCGACGCTTGAAGAGCGGACCGGCGTACAGGGCGGCCGTATCGAGTTCTTCTTCAATACGCAATAACTGGTTGTACTTCGCCATCCGATCGCTGCGGCTCGCCGAGCCTGTCTTGATCTGACCACAGCTTAAGGCAACCGCGAGATCGGCAATGGTGGAATCTTCCGTTTCACCACTCCGGTGGCTCGAGATGCTGGTGTAGCCGTTACGGTGCGCAAGGTGAATCGCGGAAATCGTTTCGGTCAGGGTGCCGATTTGGTTCACCTTGATGAGGATGCTGTTGGCAATTCCTTCATCAATCCCCTTTTGCAGTCGCTCGGTATTCGTCACGAATAAGTCGTCGCCAACCAGTTGCAGTTTGCTCCCCAGTTCCTGGGTCAGAAGCTTCCACCCCTCCCAGTCATCTTCCGAGCAGCCATCTTCGATGGAACAGATGGGGTAACTCTTCGCCCAGTCCGCTAAAAACGCAACCATGCCGGCGGCATCGAGTTCCTTTCCGTCAATCTTGTAGGTCTTCTTCTTCGAGTCGTAAAACTCCGTCGCCGCCACGTCGAGGGCGATGAAGACCTGCTTTCCTGCCGTATAACCGGCCTTTTCGATCGCTTCCATGATCTGGTCGAGTGCTTCGCGATTGCTCTTGAAGTCGGGTGCAAAGCCCCCTTCGTCGCCGACAGCGGTGTTCAGTTTCTTGCCCTTGAGCACCTTTTTCAGGGAGTGAAAAACTTCCACCCCGCAACGCAGAGCGTCGCTGAATCGCTGAAAGCCAAGCGGCATGACCATGAATTCTTGCACATCGACGGCGTTATCTGCGTGGGCCCCGCCGTTGATGATGTTCATCATCGGTGCCGGCAACAGGTTCGCGCCGACGCCACCCAGATACCGATACAAAGGTTGCTGCGTAAAGTTCGCGGCCGCTTTAGCAACGGCGAGCGAAACCCCCAGCATCGCGTTCGCTCCGAGGTTTTTCTTATTCGGAGTCGCATCGAGTTCGATCAAGCGTTGGTCGATGCCGATCTGGTCGAAAGCATCCCAGCCCGCCAATGAGTCGGCAATAATGGTGTTGATGTTGCCAACAGCTTGCAACACCCCTTTTCCTTCGTACACACTCTTTTCGCCGTCACGCAGTTCCCACGCTTCGTGGGCTCCGGTGCTGGCTCCGCTGGGAACGGCCGCCCGACCGAACGATCCGTCGGATAAGGTGACTTCGCATTCCACGGTCGGATTGCCGCGGCTATCAAGGATTTGTCGGCCATGGACGCTGGCAATCAAGCTCATAACGATTCTCACAATAAAAGGAAGTGCATGGGCGGCGAGATTTTCCGGCGAACCGGGAAGGACATTCTGCCGAATTTCGTTCGGACTGCAAAGTAGTCGGCAGCAGTTGGTGTTGCCGATTGTGCTCGTTCGCACATCGCGGACGTGAACTTTAAGGGCCGTTGACTGTGAAGCGGCGGTCCAGAAATTCGTTGCGCCGTTGAAACTCGTCAATTCGCAGACAATTTTTTGATCAACGCGCTAGGGCTGGCAATGTCAAGTACTTTTTGCCGAACTGCCAGCTTTTGACGATTGTTGTCCTACTTCAGGCGCGCTGCTTGACTTGCGCGCTGCGGTGCGAAATATTGCGGTTTGGATTTGCTACTCATCTGCTTGGTTTATGTCTGTTCTCAGGTCGTGCATCGTTCATTCCAGCGAACTGATTCGATGGTGATGGCGACCTTTCCCTTTTGAAGGAGTGCTTCCTGTGGCGCGATCGGTAATTGACGCGATCAAGGATGGACTGTGGGATTACGAGCCGGAGGAATCGGCCAAAGAAAAACTTCCAGCAACCAATGCGTTGCCAGGCTCAAAGGAGAAACTCTCCGTGTTAGCCGAACGGCTGCGTGCCGGCACTCCGCTGTGGCATCCCTCGGATCGCATTTGTTATCGGGAGGATGAGGAATAAGAACGAGGAACGGGATCGTCGATTCGTGCAAGTTGGACGGAATACGGCTCGCCGAGCTAGAATATGGGGCAAGGAGTTATCTATGCCAACCTTTGAATCCATTCTCTCCGACATCACGCAATTGCCGGTCCAAGTACGTCTGGACTTGATCGACGCAATCCAGGAAACCATTCCCGACGAAACTCCGCCGCGATTGTCTCCCGAGTGGCTGGCGGAAATTGAACGGCGGTCGGCAGCATACGAGCTTGATCCGACCACCGCTACCGATTGGCATGTTGTTCGGGATGATGTCTTGGCACGCCTGCAGAACAGGCCAGGTTAATGCTCCCGATCAAGCTTGAACTGCAAGCGCGACGGGATTTTGATGAATCTTTTGATTGGTATGCCAAGCGCAGCCAGGCTGCTGCCGAGCAATTTGTGATCGCCGTCGACCAGGCTTTAGCTCGGATCGCAAAGCAGCCCAATCTTTACGGTCGAATCGACGCGCAACATCAAGCTTGCCGTTTGTTCAAGTTTCCTTTTTCCCTTGTCTTCGCAGTCCGTTCTGATTGCATCCTCATCGTTGCCATCGCTCATGATCGTCGTCAGCCCGGCTATTGGCGGACGACGAGTTAACGCTAATCAGAGGCATTCGAATCCATGAAACTATCCATTGCCCTCCTGCTGTCACTCGCATGCATGGCCAATAACGTGAGTCACGCCGCAGATGCCGAAGTTCTCTTCGACCGCAACGAGCGCTCTGCCGCGACTGCGGAATTCAAGTTCAAGCGCGTCGGGGCACCGTCCCAGACCGATGCCGGCAATCAAGCCAAGATCGTGGTGCTGCAAGGAACACGCGATCCTAACGGCGGCAATGCGAGTTGTTTGAATGACGGGCAGCTTCCGAAGACTGAAGACGCACCGCGCGACAACTTCTTTTTCCGCGCGGGGAGTCGCGGCGGCAGACTCCGTTTCGATCTGCCGAAGGTCGTCGATATCGAGCGGATTCAAACGTACTCCTGGCACGCCGATGTTCGTGGGCCGCAGGTTTACAAGCTCTACGGTGGCAACGCAGAAACTGCCGATTTCAAAGCCGATCCTGGACGCGACGATCCGGCCAAAGTGGGCTGGGTGTTGCTGGCGGAGGTCGATACGCGCACCGACGGCAAAGCGCTCGGCGGGCAATACGGCGTGAGCATCGCCGGCAAAGAGAACGCTCGGCTTGGTAAGTTTCAGCACTTGCTGTTCGAGATCGCTGCGACCGAAACTGACAATTCTTTCGGTCTGACGTTCTTCAGCGAGATCGACATTCTTGATGGCCAAGAGTATCCGCCGCCGAAACCCACCGTCGACCGCACGGTTTTGAAGATCGGAGATAAGATCGAAATCACGTTCGACACCTCCGACCTTCCCGAGATTAAGCCGTGGGTCGACGAGAAACTCAAGCCGATCTGTGCCGAGTGGTATCCCAAGATCGTGGAGCTGCTCCCCAGCGACAACTACGAAGCTCCGCAGAAGTTCAACATCGTTTTTCATCGCAACATGGACGGCGTGGCTAACACGGCCGGCACGCAGGTGAATTGTGCCGGGACCTGGTTCTTGCGCAACCTGAACGGCGAAGCAGCCGGCGCGGTGGTGCATGAACTGGTCCATGTGGTGCAACAGTATGGCCGAGTTCGCGGCGGGCAGCGCAATCCTAGTTGGCTGGTGGAAGGGGTTGCCGACTACATTCGCTGGTTTCTGTACGAACCGGCCGATCAACGTCCCCGCGTGAATCCCGCCCGTGCGAAGTACACCGATAGCTATCGCACCACGGCCGCGTTTTTGAACTTCGTGATGGCCAAGCACGACGCGGATATCGTGAAGAAGTTCAACGCCGACATGCGGCAAGGGAATTACGACGAAGAGTCATGGAAGAAGTACACCGGCAAGACAGCGCAGGAATTGTGGGATGAGTACGTGGCGACGTTGAAATAACCAAGACACGACCGTAAGGGAGTGATAATCTGTGGGTGTCGTTTAACGAAACGCCGTCCTCGGCTGAATGGGATCGTCAAATTGTTGGTCTAGTCTGCGTTTCACGGAGCAGTGCCTTGGACGCGCAACTTAATCTGGCAAAACAACAGTACGGCAACGGTGACTTCGATAAGTCGATTGCCACCTGCAATCGCATTTTGCAAGCAGAGCCGGCGCATCCCGCCGCCCTGTTCTGCCGGGGCATGTGCTACGAAGCGATGGACGACACGGGGGCTGCTATCGAGGACTATGAACGTGCTGCCGCGGTCGCTCCCGGATTCAAGGAGGCTGAAATCCGAGCGGCAGGCTGCTACGTGGCAAACTGGAACTTCGTGGAAGCACTGCGCATCTACGATGAATTGACAAAACGATATCCGGATTGGGGGCGTGTCTTTCGGGAGCGCGCCCAACTTCACTGCAACTGCGCCAACTATGAGAAGGAGAGGGACGATCTCGTGCGGGCCATCGAACTCGGCGAGGAAAATGCGGACTTGCGGTTTAGTCTCTTTACGACCTTAGACCTGCTCGGGGAAAAGGTGTCGGCGCTGGCCCATCTTAATCGAGCGATCGAACTTGACCCAGAAAATGAAGGGTATCGGCGGGAACGGGCTCTATACCACCCTGATATTGAAAAACGGCAGTGTGAATGGGAATGGTTATTTGCGCGACACCCAGACGATCCGGACCTGGAACAGCAATGTCTGGGTGGACGCTTCGAGTCGATGGAAAGCTCCGAAATCATTTCTGTCCTAAAGGCGTACGAGAAAAAACACAATTCCCAATCCAGTTTGCTTCGTTATCTGGCGGCCTCTACCCTGTATGAGCGAGAACGATTTGAAGAGGCAGCAGATTGCACAAGAGATTACTTTCTTTCGCTTGGCGACACGACGGTTCCTTCGGCTGAAAGCATGTGGGCCGGGGAAATCTACTTCGCGGCCGGCCGCATTGCGGAAGCGGCGCAAGCCTTTGCGGCTCCACGAGTCAACATGCCGGACCCTGAATATCAGGCCCATTCTCTCCCCTTGCTCGCTCGGTGCTGCATTCGTGAGGGAAAGATTAAGGAAGCAGCAGTACTCCTTCGGCAAGCAGAGGCCAGGATGCCTGAACTCGGGGAGAAGGATCTGGCTGTTGCGATGCTTGCCCTCGACCTCGCCAAAGAAGAATTAAAACAGGTGATGGCAACGTTGAAATAACCGAGACACGACCGTGAGGGAGTGACGATCCGCGGCTGGCATTCGAGCGGGGGTAGAATGCACTTAGTTACCAAAACGCGAATGCTCTGCTGCAGCTACACTGCACGTTCTTAGGGACGGCGCGCTGAGCTACGACACTTGCTGCATAGTGCGTCGGTGCGGAGAATGTCGCTTGAATTGCCATTCCCTTTCGGTCGCCTGAAGCAAACGACAACATCCGGCCACTCCGCCAAATAGAAATATAAGACTATGAGCAAGTCTCGACGCATTGGCGATTTCACGGTTCTCTCCCTCACCTTCAAGATTGGCGTGGCGGTTTTAGTCGCTATTGCCGCTGTCATGTGGATGTATTGGAAGCAATCAGCCGACGGAAAATTGCCGTGGAATGAAGCCTATCCCGTCATTCTGGTAGGTGGTGTCGTGGCAACCGGCCTGTTGATCTGGCTGGCGTTGCAGATTGTTTGGTGGGTGGAAATTGGTCCCGACCTATGTTACGCGACGACATTCGGCACACATTCGATCCCTTGGCAGGAGGTCGCAGGAATTCAGTTTGAAATCGAGAATCAAGGAATGAAACTGCCGATCGTGCCGATCAAGGTTGTCACCAACCAGCGTTGCCACGCAATTATCATTCTGAAGAACCAACGCGTCTTACGAGGGATCGTCAATGGGAGTGAAGCGTTGCTGCTCCAAGAACTGATGCAGCAAAAACCCACCCTCGATACGAACTTGAAGCATGAGTTGAGTTCGCCGCGCTCGACGATGATGATGTTTGTCGATAGTCTCGACGAAGGGTTCGTTGAGAAAGCAACACGCTGCATCGACTTCTCGCTCGTACCCGAGTTGGAGTCAGCAAGGGCGATGGAGTGTGCGCTCAATCTGAAGGAAAGGCTCGACGAGGTCTGGTTCATCTCCTTCGACGATATGCCTGACGATCCGCTGACTCCGTCTCCCTACATAATCGGATCGGACGACGATCATCAGACTGAATCGGATCAAAGACGGCGTGAGAACACTATTGAGATGACCCGCGATTCTGCAACAGAGATGTGGCGTTTTAGTGCCCAGACGGCACTCTGGGTGCTGGACTCGTGACATCGTGGCGTTCGCACGGTGCCCCAGTTTGATTGGCAAGTTGTGTAGGACCGGCTCCCGCTTGCGGAAACCCACTGAGCTTGCAATCGCCCACCATCTCAATTGCCTCACCGCGGGGAGCAGCGTTTCATGACGATAACGCAAACCGGTCTTCTAATCGGCCCAGTGAACTTGCCCAACCCAGTCGGGAAAGATTCAAAACAAGCAGGGATCGATAAAGGCTGCCGAGTTAATGTGCCCGCGGTTGACCAACTCCCTCACGGTCGTGTCTCGGATTTTCGCTTCGAGTTCGTGAGCGCAAACACTTCACAGCTCAATCACTCCCTCCCACTTGGCAGGCGGATTCGCCACGACTCCTGCTAAGAACTCCCGCACGCGATCGGCAGATGAAACTTCCTGCAAACGTGCGGCCGCCAGCGTCCAATCGCCGGCCGCACACGCTTGCCACGCGGCGGCATAGTGCTGCAAATCGGCGGCAGGGAGTTCCGGCAGTTCGGCCGCAGGGGGGAGCAGTTCATGCAGGTCCACCACGGTCGACATCCCGGTCGGGCGAACCTTGGCGATTTGCCGGGTGCGGGCAAAATCGGCTCCGCTTTGTTGCACGAAAGCGGCCGTGGGGCCGTCGATCAGAATCGGCGCACGAATAGTCTTGGTGAGTGTCTCTAGTCGCGCGGCCAGATTCACGGCCGGTCCCAGCACGGTCACTTTCACTTGTTCCACCGTGCCGATCTTTCCGGCGACCGCACGACCCGTGGCCACGCCGATGCCGATGCGAAAATCGCTCGGCTCATCGACGCTCCTCCAGTCGGCAGCCAGAAACTCACGGCGAATCGCGAGTGCCGCGCGGCAAGCACGCAGCGGGGCATCGTCCATGGGCAAGGGCCAACCCCAAAATCCCATGGCAGCATCGCCATGAAAATCTCCTACTACACCGCCGCTCGCCAGAATCTGGCGGCTCATCACTCCCAGCGAACGGCTGACACGATCGAGCAGTTCCGGCAGTTTTCCCGCCAAGCGTTCCGATTCGAGCGAGAAGCCGCGCAAGTCGCAGAACAGGATGCTGACATCCACTTCCCGCGGTGCGAGCAACGCTTCGAAATCTTCCCCGCGAATGTAGTTGAGCACCGGCGGCGACAGAAACTGTGCGAGTGCTCCTTGCTGACGGGTCAGCCGTTGCAATTGTCGCAAGCTGCGAAAGGTCTCGGCCGCCAGTTCCGCGAATTTGACTTCATCTTTTAGTGCCTCAGGCTCATGCAGCGCCTGGTCATCAAATCGCCCGGTCAGATACGCGCCCCACTCGGCAGAACTCTCCTGACAAAGCGGCACGCACAAAGCCCAATCAATTCCCGATTCGATGGTAAAATTTCCCGCGCGGGGCGATCCTGCGGACCACACATGCACCACGCTGGCCTGCTGCTCGAGCGCGCTGCGGATCAATCGCTCGCTGGGACTGAGAGGTTGCGTCTGCAATGTGGGACGATCCCAATGCAGCACTTCAATCGCCCCATTGCCCGGCGTGACGGCCACAATCGCGACGCCTGTCGCCCAGGGAACCCCCGCAAGCAGCACTTGAACCAAGCCGCCAAAAAGTTCTTCTTCAGTGGCAGAATGATGAATGATCGCTGGCAAGCGGCTGAGAGCTTCGATGCGCTCATCGGTGCGGCGAAAGGGTGCCCGCAGTTCTTCCGGAGCGAACGTGCGTTCTCCATCAGGGAGCGGGGCCACCAACGACACCACAATTTGTTCATTCGCCAGAGTAAAAGTGGTCCCGCCGATAACAAAATGTTCCCCGGGGCCGATGCTGAATTCGGTCGACTTACGCCCCCGATAGAAAACCGGATTACGCGCGGCGGGGGAAACTTCGACCGTAAGAGTTTCCCCTTCCAGCCGGGCTTCGAAATGTCGCCGTGAAATGCGTTCATCCCAGGGAACCGCCCAAGCACCAGTGCGCCCCACGACCATCCTTTGCCCCGCCGTCAGCTTTCGCCGCCAACGATGGGCCGGATCAATTCCTTGGGCAATCAGTTCGAACATGGGGGCGAGGGCCTCGCGAGGAAGACTTTTGCGTATTGTAAACGCATTCGCGCGGCAAGAGATTCGTGAAAAATCGAAGTCGATCGGTGGACTACTGTGGTCCTGGTCCGTTGGGATTCACTTTTTGATCTTTATCGTAGATCGTCCAGACCGGAGTCTTTTTGCGGAGCTTATCTAGGTAGCCCTTGAACTGCTCTTCGCGTTTATCGTTCCGGATTTTCTCTCGACACTCGGTCTGCACTTCACTGAACGGTACGCGGCCGGCCGCTTTGCGTTCCAGCACCCGCACGATGTACAGCCCTCGTTCGTCTTCCAAAATCTGGCTCAGTTTCCCTTCCGGCAGGGAGAAAATGGCTTGATCGAGCACCTTAGAGGCCAGGGCGTCCTTCTTGGTCCAGTCCTGCACGCCCCCTTCGGCCGCATTGAAGCCTTGGGACGATCGCTTGGCAACGGCGGCAAATTGGGCTCCGTAGAATACTTCGTTTCCCATCGCAGCCATCGCACGGAAGGCTTCGTCGCGAGACGGGAAATTGTCCTTGCGGACCATCATCACTTCCCACTTCACCTGTGCCGGGAATTCATATTCGGCAATATGTTCTTCGTAGTATTTCAGCAACTGGTCGTGAGTAATCTCGGGATTGACGCTGATTTCCTTCCCCAGCATCGAGCGCCCCAGTCGTTGCTCCCCATACATGCGAATCTGCTGTTCCAGCGACGAGCCATACTCTTTCAAAGCCAGGTTAAGCTGGCCGTAAGTCTGCAATTGCCCCTCTTCCATCATCAAGGCGAGCCGCAGCACCGATGGATCGCGACGGACATATTCCTGAATCTTCTTCGGATCGCCGTTGAGAGCGGCAATTTTCGCGCGCCCTTCGTCGACATCGCTCTCAAAGCTCGCGCGGACCTTCTTTTCGACTTCGGCGAGTTTGTCCTTGGGAACGTTCCGTTCGAATTCCAGGTACATCAGTTTGGTATCGACCAACTGCCTCACAACCTGCTCTTCCAGGATGGGACGTTGATCATCGAGCGCTTGCTTCTCAAGCGGCGAGCTCACCTTCTTATAAAACGGTTCCATCATCTGCTCGACGAGCGGCAGGGCTTCACCGGCGAGGATGTATTGATCTCCCACCACGGCAACAATTTTGCCGGGCTCGAAGCGGGTCATTTGCGACTGCGCAGTTGCAGGTGGACCAACCTGTTGCGGTCCTGTCGGCAGGCCGGCGGTTCCAGGAGGCACCGTGGCGACCTGCGGATAGCCGGGATTGTATTGCGGGGCGGCATTGAAATTCGGGTTCGGCGGCGGATTCGGCCCGTTGAAATTCCCAGCAGCCGGGGAGTAATTCGGCGGAGCAGCTGTCGGTGCGTAGTTCGGAGGCGCATACGTCGGCGGCTGTTGCTGTTGAGCCGGCACGTAGGGATCAGGGCGCACCGGAAACGGAGATTGTCCCCAGGCACAGGTGATTCCTGCCCATGCAGTGCAGCTTACGACGGCGGATTTCCAAAGTCGTCGAGTCAAAACGCCACTTCCTCGGGCAATGGTGAATTCCAGATGCGTCCCTGTCGCGGCCTGCACGCACCGCTTGCGCGGGCTTGAGCCAACAAACGGGGCGGAGTATAGGAAAGGGAGCAGTTTGGCCACAAGACACAATCTTTCTCGGAAACCGAAGGGTCTTCCGCCCTGGCCGAGCACCGCTTTGCCGAGGATGATGGGAACTCCTCCGCGATCCACCTAATTCCTCTCTCCTTGAGCTTTCCGCATGACCATTTCTCGCCGCCAACTTCTGCAAACTGCCAGTGCCGCTTCGCTAGCGACGCTGGCCCACCCCTATTTGCTGGCTCAAGAGCCGACCGCCGCCGTCACTTCCCCGCCGGTTGCTCAGCCGATCGCGGTGCCGAAGTCTCTCCGCTACTGCTTGAACACCAGCACCATTCGCGGGCAGAAGTTGAAACTGGTCGACGAGATCAAAATCGCCTCCGATGCCGGCTATCAAGGAATCGAGCCTTGGATGGGGGAGATTCAACAATATCTGAACGACGGCGGCACGCTCGCGGACCTGCGGAAACGCATCGAAGATGCCGGCCTGCGCGTGGAATCGGCCATCGGCTTTGCGGAATGGATTGTCGACGACGAAGAAAAGCGGAAGCGCGGACTGGAGAACGCGAAGAAAGACATGGATACCATCGCCCAGCTTGGCGGCAAAAACATCGCCGCCCCACCGGCCGGGGCGACGAAGCAGGCGGATCTTTCGTTGAACGCCGCCGGCGAACGCTATCGCGCGTTGCTGGAAGCAGGAGTGCAGATCGGCGTTTCGCCCCAACTGGAAGTCTGGGGCTTTTCCTCCTGCCTGAGCAAGCTGAGCGAAGTCCTGTACGTGATGGCCGCCGCCGGTCATCCGGCCGCATGCATCCTGCCGGATGTTTACCATCTGTACAAAGGTGGCACCGACTTTGCGGCGCTGAAACTCGTGGCCGGGCAAGCGATTCATTGCTTCCACATGAACGACTATCCCGCCGAACCGCCGCGTGAAAAAATCGGCGACGCGGACCGCGTTTACTGCGGCGACGGCATCGCCCCGCTAACGGAAATCCTCCGCATGCTCTTCACCAATGGCTTCACGGGCACGCTTTCGCTGGAACTCTTCAATCCGAACTATTGGAAGGAAGACGCCGCGGAAGTGGCGAAGAAGGGGTTGGAGAAGATAAAAGCTGCGGTGGCTGCGGCGACAATGTAGTAGGCACACTCCGTGTGCCGTTCCGTTGCGATGTGTTCTAAATCCGAGACACGACCGTGAGGGAGTGGCAATCCGCGGTCGGCAATGAAGCGGGAGTAAATTTATTGTCGCAGGTTCCAGTGGCAATCGCCGGTTCATGATTTGCACTGAAGTACCACCTCCCTCACGGTCGGGTCTCGGCATTTCTTGCTTGTAATGCTGTCCAGCTAGAACGGCACACGGAGTGTGCCTACTACTTTGCGGCGACTCACCTCCAAGATTGTCTCCGGCAATGTCCGCAGTTATGATTCACACATGAGCACTATCGAAGAACTCGAAGCGGCTGTGCAGCGTTTGTCCCCTGAGGATCGAGCGGCCTTTCGTGCTTGGTTTGCGGAGTTTGATGCGCACGAATGGGACCGCCAAATTGAGAAGGATGTTGCAGTTGGGCGCTTGGATTGGCTGGCCGCAGAAGCGTTGGCCGATCAAAAAGCGGGACGTTGCACGGACCGATGAAGCACCGCGCTACGCCTCGCTTCTGGAACTGCTATCGGGCGTGATCCCCGGAAGTGCAGCAACTTGCGGTGCCTCGGCGTCAATTGCGGCCGCGCTGTTTACAGTACGCGAGTAGCCCAGCCACAAACGACATGACTACGTTCGAACGAAAGCAGAAAGAACTCGGGGATGTCGTAAACGCTCGCTTGCTAATTTTCCTCCTGACGGCATGCTCGTTTCTGGCAGGGAGTCTCGTTCTGCTCGCAATTGCCGCCGCAAAGGCATTCTGGATATGGATTCCAATTCTATTTGTCGCAAGCCTAGTTGCTGCTCACTACGCATTGGTCAACTGCTCGAAGTACTATCAATTACTTTTGCGAAATGAAAGCGATCTGCGGGACGAAATTGGTAGAATTCGCGCAAAGATCCAGGCGGTGCACGATAAATACCCAAAGAGAAGAAAGGGCGAACGCTTCAAGGATGCTTATGAGCTTGTGGGAACCAGCATTCCCGAGTTTGAACAAAGACTTGGAGTTGGAATGTATGCAGAGGTAAAAGAGGTGTTTGTAATGGCATTCTGCAAAGCCGGACGAGTTGTGCGAGTGACAGCAGCGATTGGGTCCGCATTTCAGTGCAGTCCCGCCGACAATCCAAGCAAGTGGAATGGGCATATTGCCAGACTTGGATGTGATGAGTTACGTCAATACCATAACCACCCTGTTCATACTGGGCATACAAAGCCATCACCACCAGACTACCGAGGCACTGTCGTTTTCAAGAATTACCTTGGAATTAACAGGAACTTATTGCGGTCGTTCATAGTTTATTGGAACACTGCAGCCGAGTGGAAAATCTTGCAGTACGATGAAAACCCCACTCAAACAAAAGTTGTTTTTGAGTTCGATGTTGAATTAGCCGAGCTATCCCCGGCAGTGAACTCAGAACAACGCCATTAACTTTAATGCGCCACAAATCGACCTCCCACCTTTAGATTCAGCGATTTCTGAAGTCGATCGCGGTAGCAAGTAAACCCTTCGCCTTCCCTCGCGAGCGCTTCGGGTTAGTGAGAGGGGAACGTATTTCCTGGGCATTCAATGTGATGCCGCGCTGCACCACTCCCTGACGGTCGTGTCTCGGATAAGTTCCCCCTACTTTCATTTCCCGCGCGTAGCCGCGAAAATTATCGTAAATCCTATCCGCTCCAAACCTTGGAAAATTCTTATGAAGACTTTTGCTTTCGCTGCGTGCCTGGCCACGCTGCTCGCCGCCAATGCGTTTGCGGCCGACACGCCTGCATCGTTCCTCACCGGACTCACCAATCCCGAATCGGTCTGCTATGGGCCGAAGGGGGAAATGTATGTCACCGAAATCGGCGAGCCGGGCAAGGATGGGGATGGCAAAGTGACGGTCATCCGCGACGGCAAACCGGCCCAGCTTGTCGGCGGACTCGATGATCCCAAGGGGATTGTCTACTACAAAGACATGGTCTGGCTAACCGACAAAACCAAGGTCATCAGCGTTGATCTGCAAGGGAAAATGAAGGTCGCCTACGCTGCCGACGCCTTTCCCACTACGCCGCTGTTTTTGAACGACATCGCGGTCGACGTTCTGAACGGGATTCTGCTCGTCACCGATTCGGGCGATCGCATGGGGCATGGGGGGGCGGTCTATCGCATCGACATTCGCCAAAACAAGATCACCACGGTCGTCAGCAACGAAACGATTCCCGAACTGAACATGCCCAATGGCGTCGCCTTCGATGGAGCATCGAGCCTGATCGTGGCCGACATGAATCAAGGGTGTCTGTATCGCGTGCGCATCGCCGACAAGAAGGCGGAAAAAATTGCCGAGGGGATGGATGGTGCCGATGGCCTGGTCTGGGATCATTTTGGTCGCTTCTTTGTGACCTCCTGGAAGACCGGCAAGGTGTTTGCCATTCCGCGTCCGGGGCAGAAGCCGATTTTGATCGGCGAAGGACTGAAGGCCGCTGCCGATGCTTGCCTGGGGAGCAACGGCAAGGAACTGATCATTCCCGACATGAAATCCGGCACGCTGACCAAACTTTCGACCACTATTCCTGGCTGGGAAGTGGACGATAAGCCGCTTGCCGTGGAAACACGACTGGCGTTCCCCAATCTGAAGTTCGCCGGTTTTGGCGAAGACGAGAGTGGCAAGATCGTGCCGCTTCGCCCGATCGTGCTGACCCATGCGAACGATGGTTCGAATCGGGTCTTTGTCGCGACGCAGCAGGGGGTGATTCACTACTTCAAGAACGACGATGCGGCCGCTCAGGAAACGAAAGTCTTCCTCGATATCTCGAAGAAGGTCCGCTACGAAGACAAGACAAACGAAGAAGGGTGCTTGGGCTTCTGCTTCCATCCCAAGTTCAAGGAAAATGGTGAAATCTTTGTCTTCTATACCGACATCAACGCCAAGCTCACGAACGTGGTCTCGCGCTTCAAGGTGAAGAAGGACGACCCGAACTCGATCGATCCGGCCTCGGAAGAAGAGTTGCTTCGAATCGAACATCCGTTCTGGAATCATGACGGCGGCACCGTCGCGTTTGGTCCTGACGGCTATTTGTACATCGCGCTCGGCGATGGCGGGTCCGGCGGCGATCCGTTCAAGAACGGACAAAAAATGAGCACCTGGCTCGGCAAGATCTTGCGAATTGATGTGAATACGAAATCGGACGGCAAGCCTTACGGCATTCCCACCGACAATCCGTTCGTCGGCAAGGAAGGATTCAAGCCGGAGATTTTTGCCCTCGGCCTGCGGAACGTCTGGCGGTTTGCGTTTGATCGCAAGACGGGGGACCTATGGGCGGGAGAAGTGGGTCAGAATCTGTTCGAAGAGGTCAACCTCATCAAGAACGGCGGCAATTATGGCTGGAGCATTCGCGAATCGCTCCATCCGTTTGGCGATGAAGGAGTGAGCGAGCGTGACGATTTGATCGACCCGATCTGGGAATACCACCACGACCTAGGGAAATCGATCACCGGCGGCGGAGTTTATCGCGGCAAGGATGTGCCGGAACTGGAAGGAAAGTATGTTTATGCCGACTATGTGACGAACAAGTTCTGGGCCCTGAAATACGATGCCGCCCAAGGACGAGTCGTTTCGAATCAGCCGCTGCAAAGCACGGGGCTGTCGGTTCTTTCGTTCGGCGAAGACGAGCAGGGGGAAATGTACGCCCTGGTCGTCAGTGGCACGGGAAAAGGGATTTATCGGCTGGCGAAAACAAAGTAGCGGCCCGCGAGTAAGTTCTCGTTTTGCAAACCATACTCCCATCCTGAGAATTTTCAGGGTGGGAGTTTTTTTGTGACCAGACGTGTCACAGGCCTGTTGTCTTGTAGTGGGTGCAAATCGCGGCAGTGGGGCCGCGGTTTATTCACGACAGGAGCAACATCATGGTGGTCAGTACGCTGAAAATGCCCCCGAGCGGTCGGGATTTTGACCTGTTTCGCCGGGTGAAGGTGGAAGAACGCTCGCCGCGACAGGTGGCCGGGGAATGCAAACTCTCGCCGCACGGCGTTTTCCAAGCAGTGAACCGGGTCAGCGAGTATCTGTGCGAAATCGCCCCCGGTTCGGAAGAGCAGCGCCCCCAGCGGCTGAGCATTGCGGAACAGGTCGCCTCGGAGCGGATCGATTTCTTATGTAGCTGCGCGATGCAAGCCTGGCGGGATTCGCAGGGAGTGCATTCGATCACGCGCGAACATGCCGGCGATGGCTTGCAGCCCACGACCAAAGTGACGACCACCAAGAACAGCCAGGGAGAGATTCGCTATTTGCTGACAGCAGCCCGGCTGACGATGTTCGGAGCCAAGTTGCCGATTTCCACTCTCGGCAGCCAGTGCGTGCATGAAGAGGAGCCGGAAAATGCCATCCACCCCCCGGTGGAGGACTGTTCAGTCCACGATAAAAAACGAGTCGAACGGGCGGAGTTTCTGCGTGGACCATCCGCCGTAAGTGCTTTTGAGATCGACGCTTGCGAAGAAGCGTTTCAGTCGGCTTTTGCTTCGCAACTGGCGCTGTCGGCCTCTGTTCAGTTGGCTGGGAACGGGCACGAAGCTGAGGATTTGAAAGCACCCGAAACCCATCCGCCGCTGACTCGCCAGCAGCGCAAAGCCCGGCAAAGGCTGTTGGAAAAGAAGCTGCGAAGCAAGAAGTAAGGGGGAAGGGGGAAGGGGGAAGGGGATCGGAGGGAAGGGGATCGGAGGTAAGGGGATCGGAGGGAAGGGGATCGGAGGGAAGGGATCGGAGGGAAGGGATCGGAGGGAAGGGATCGGAGGGAAGGGGTCGGGGATCAGGGGTCGGAGGTCGGAGAGGCAGAGAGAACAACGGGCGCAAACTGCCTGCATGATCTTCCTGCGCGCGTCTCCACTCTCCACTCTCCACTCTCCACTCTCCACTCTCCACTCTCCACTCTCCACTCTCCACTCTCCACTCTCCACTCTCCACTCTCCACTCTCCACTCTCCACTGCCTCCTTCGTTCTCTCTCCGATCCCTGCCCCCCGACCTCCGACCCCCTTTCCTCCCCTTTCCTCCCCCTTTTGCTAGCAACACTTTTGGTAGTCTTTACAAATCGTATTGGCCGGATGCTCTGCTTCCGCTAGATTACGCAACCGCTGGGGACTGCGCCGGAGCGCGCACCTAGCTCGGATTGCCGGGACGTGGTTGGGTTCACTGATTCGCCACGGCAACGAAAAACGAGGTTTAGCCAAAGCGCAAGGAGGTGCTTATGTCGGAAGTGGCTTTCCGCTTTTTGCACGCCAGCGACTTTCACCTGGAAAGTCCGTTGACGGGGCTCGCTGATCTGCCGGAAGCGTTGCGCGAACTGGCCATCGATGCGCCTTACCTCGCGGCCGAGGGAGTCTTTGATCTGGCTCTGGCCGAACGAGTCGATTTTCTGATCCTGGCCGGGGACATTCTCGATGCCCGTGCCGCTGGTCCGCGAGCACTCGCCTTCTTGCAAACTCAATTCGATCGACTCAACGCGCATGGCATTGCCGTGTACTGGGCCGGTGGCTCGGTCGATCGCCCCGATCTGTGGCCTGAAGCGATTCGCCTGCCGAGTGGCGTGGAAATTTTCCCGCGCGGACGCGTGGAAGAACTCACCCATCTGCGGGTCGATCAGCCGATTGCGGCGATCCTGGGAACAAGCAATCCCAACTTTGACACCCTTTCTGAGACCGAATTCCGGGGGAATTCGCAAGATTTATTCCGAATCGGTGTCGCTTACGGTCGTGTGAGCATCGCCGGTGCTGCCCGTCCCGATGTGGATTATTGGGCCCTCGGCGGCATGCACGAACAAGAGCCGCTCGGCGAAAACACGCGCTGGGGAAACTACTGCGGCTCGCCTCAAGGTCGCACGCCCGGCGAAACGGGTCCGCATGGTTGTCTGCTGGTGCATGTGAATGGCGAACGCAAAGTTCGCGCGCAACTGCATCCCACCGACGTCGTCCGTTTTCTGGTCGAGCATGTGGAGATTGAGCGCGATACTACGCGGGTCGAACTCGAAAAAGTGCTGGTGGAGCGAGCGCAAGGCTTGACCGCGCAGCACGGCGATCGGCGTTTGATTGTCGATTGGCGGATTCATGGCGCGCAGCGATTGGCGCAGGCCCATCGCGTGCGGCAACTTTCGGAAGGGCTCGTCGAGAGCCTGCAAGACAAGTGGCAACGAAGCCAATCGCATGTCTGGACGCGGCACATCGAATTCGAAGATGCCGCCCTGCCAAACGATTGGTACGAAGAAGATTCGATCCTGGGAGATTTTCTGCGCGGACTGCGCGAAGAGATCACCGAGGATTCCGATTTGACACGCCTTTTGGCAACCGCTGCGGATCATCCGTATGGTTTGCCGGCCGTCGATGCGCTCGAGGATCGCTCGCATCGTTGGGAACGAATGGCGTTGGACGCAAGCGTGCTGGGGGCACAGTTGCTGCGACCCGAAGCGGAGATTACCTCTCCGCTGGGTGAATCGCGGCGGGGAAGCGCTACGGCAAGGGAGATGCCGGTATGAGAATTCGTGACATTCACATCGATGGATTCGGCGTGTGGAACGACCTGCGGCTGGAAGAACTTCCGCCCGCGATGACGGTTTTCTATGGGCCGAACGAAGCAGGGAAATCAACCCTGCTGCAGTTCGTGCGGACCGTTCTTTACGGATATTCCGCCGAGCGCCGCAACCGCTATGTGCCCCCTGTTTACGGCGGGCGACCGGGCGGCGAGATTCAGGTACATAGCAGCCTGGGGAACTTCTTGCTGCAGCGAACCACGCTGCCTGGCGAGAAGGAGGATCATCCAGGACAGATGGCAGTGCTCGATGAGAACGGCACGGCCAACGAAGGGATTCGGCTGCGCGAGTTGCTCGGCGGGATCGACGAATCGACCTTCAATCACGTCTTCGCCATCGGACTGCGCGAGATTCAAGAACTGGGGACGCTGCACGATAACGCGGCCGCGGACCTGCTGTATCAACTCACCAGCGGCATGGACCGCGTGTCTCTCGTGGAAGTGGCGCACGAATTGGCTGATTCGCGCGAGCGGCTTTGGGCCGGGGAAGACAAGCACTCGCAGATCACCGACCTGGAAGAAAAGCGGGATCGGCTCCAAGTCGAGATCGATGAACTCACGGCCCGCGGTTGGAAGTACACCGATCTAGCGGCTCAGCGCGAAGCACTGGCGCTGGAAACGGAAAAGTTGGGGAATGAAATCGTCCGGCTCGATGAAGACCTCGATTTGCTCGAAGCCGCCCAAAGCGTGCGTGATCCTTGGCTGGGTCGGATCGACATCGACAAAAAGCTGCATGCGTTTGGCAATATCCCCGTCGTGCCGGAATCGGCAGTCGCACGGGTCGAAGGCTTGTCGGACAAGATTCGCCGCCTGGAAAAACTCCGTCGCTCGTGGCGGAAAAAGTCGAAAGCAATTCTGTCGGAAAAGAAGGCGTTGCCTTTCAAGCGGCTGATCCTGGCGAATGCCCAGCGGATCGAAGCGCTGCAAGAGCACGCTCAATGGATTGCCACGCTGGAAGGACAGGTCGAACGGCTGACGGAGGAAGTCCGCAAGTTCGAGGCGGAAATTCATGGTCAGGTCTCTCAATTAGGACTCCCGCCGAGCAAGGGTGGCTTAAATGAAGAGACGGCCTTCCGAATTCTGGCTGCACTCAAGAGTCCCTATCGTTCGCTCCGCACGGCGACCGAACGCCACGAACATGCCCGGGTCGAAGCAGAGAACTCAAGACGGGAAGCCGATCGAGCGCTGCACTCGGCGGAACTGGCTTCGGGCCGGATGCCCGTCGATTTGACGGCAGCTATTCAAGAAGCGGGACAGCGGGTTGGCCTGTTGCGACGGCGGATTCAGCTCGAAGAACAACTCGATTCGCTCAACCGCAGCCGGGATGAATTGGAAGAAGATGCCGACTTCTGGCTTTCCCGCCAGTTGATGCCCCCCTGGATGCAGTTCTGGGTTGGCGTGGCCTTCATTTTTGGCGTGATGTTTTTGCTGACCGGCATGATTGGGCCGATGGTCGGCTGGATCAGCAACGGCTTCCCGTTGTTCATCACCGGTTTGGTGATGTGCGTGGGGAGTACGTTCTCCAAAATTCGTTGGGAACGCGAAGCGACGGTTGAACTGGACGAATGTCGTCGACAGCTCAACGTGGTTTATCGCGAGCTGGCGGGTGCCAAAGAAGAACGAGACGATATCGACAGCCAATTGCCTACAGGTGGTGGCGCTCTCGATGCACGCCTACACTCGGCCGAGTCTGAATTGCGTGAGCTCGAGCGGCTTGCTCCGATGGAGACCCTGCGGAATGCTTCCGTCGATCGGAGCGCGGCGCTGGGACGTCGCGTCACGGAAACGGCAGACGCCCTCGAAGAGGCACGGACCCAATGGCGCGCGGCACTGAAGAGTGTAGGCCTGCCGGAAGATTTTGATCCCGCACGGCTGAAGCAGATCGCCAGCCAGGGAGACGATATTGCCGAGCTTCGCCGCCGTCGCGATCAGCGGCGAGAGGAGTTGGATCAGCGTGAAAAGGACTTGTTGACGTTGGCCGGCCGTGTGGAACAAGTGCTGACCGATGTGGAATTGCCCCCGGAGACCTCGCGGCCGCAAACTCAACTTCGACAACTTTCTGTTGCACTGGCCCGGCAGCGGGAAATTGTCACACGTCGCCGAGAGCTAGCCCTGCGGCTGACCGATCTGAAGCGGAAGTATGCGGGTGGGATCGAACGACTACGGAAGTACTCTCGCAGCCGGGCGGAGATTTTCTCGAAGGCACAAGTGGATACCGAGGAAGGGCTTCGTCGCCGCGTCACCGATTCGCAACAGATTCGGGAACTGCGCAAGGAACGAGAGCGGCTCACCACCGATATTCAAGCCCGTCTCAATGGCAAGTACACCGAGGATGTGATCTCCGGCGTGCTGGTAGGAGGCTTGGATCGGGTTGATAAGCGGCGGAAAGAGTTAAACACAGAAATTCAACAAACGCGAATCGCCCTGGCGCAATTGCACGAGAAGCGTGGGGCTTACAAGCAAGAGATGGAACTGCTGGTTGCCGATCGTCGGCTCTCGCAGTGCCGAATTGAACTCAGCGAAGTGGAAGTGCAGTTGGCCGCGGCCGGTCATCGCTGGCGCGTGCTGACGGTTGTTGAAACAGTGCTCGAAGACCAGATGCGAGCCTACGAGCGCGAAAAACAACCTGCCACCTTACGCGAAGCCTCGGAGTACTTGCAGCGGCTAACGAACGGACAGTATGTCCGTATTTGGACGCCGCTCAGTGAGCGGGCCTTGCAGATCGAAGATTCCAAGGGAGATTCCCTCCCCGTTGATTTGCTCAGCCGTGGAACGCGTGAAGCGATTTATCTGGCTCTGCGATTGGCCTTGGTTAGCCAGTACGAACGGAAGGGGATCTTGCTGCCGCTTGTGCTCGACGACGTTCTGGTGAATTTTGACACCACGCGTGTGAAAGCAGCGTCGAAGGTGTTACGCGATTTCGCTCGCGAAGGTCGTCAGATCCTGATGTTTACCTGTCACGAACACATCATGCGGATTTTCCGCGAGTCAGAGGTGGAAGTTCGTGTCCTGCCGGCCCGTCATGGCTTGCCGGCCGCGCGACTCGAACCCGAACCAGTCGCGGCTTTGCCACCGCCCCCCGTGGTGGTTCTGCCCGCTCCGAAACCGGTCGTGACTGCGGTCAAGCCACCGCTGCCGATGCCGAACCTGGTCCATTTGCCCCCGATCAAAGCGATCTCACCGCAACCCGCGCCGAGCCCGAATCCGCGACCGGCACTGCCGATGATTTCGCCGCTGGTGAAAGCACCGCCTCCTCCGGTTTATGCACTGCCGCTGCCGCCGCTTCCTCCTCCACCGGTTATTAAACCTATCGTGCGTGTTGAGCCTCCCCGGCCCGTTGTTCGTGCACCACTTCCGCCACTACCTCCACCTCCTGTGCTGGCTCCGGTGGCGAAGAAAGTCACGCTGCCCCCGCTTCCTCCTCCGCCGATTGTCCGTCGCGTCGATCCACCAGCGAAGAAGAAAAAGAAGCGGATCGTGGTGCCAACGGCTCCCCCGAAGCAGTACGTTGATCCGAATGCCCTCTTCATGCGAGCTGCCGTCGAAGAGCAGTGGTATGATCCTGCCGGAACTTTGCCACGCCCTGTTGCTGCTGAAGCTACTGCCGTCTCCTTAGAGCCGATCAGTTACCACATCGTTTCCACGATCGCCGAGCCGTTCGTGCAGCAGGACGATTCCACGGAAATGCCAAGCAAGATTCTGAATCGCTCGCGCCGCCGCTTCACGTGGGAATCGCCGGAGATGTACTTGGAAGAGTAGATTTCCGATTTCGTCCTAAGGATGAATGACTAATTACGAATGACCGGCTGCCGGTTGGAATCAGGTCATTCGTCACTAGGTATCAGTGCTGGCATCGTCGTGATAGCAGCTCTTTGCTATCATCAGCAATTTTCTACCAGAAACTGGTTGGGAATTTCGCGGAACATGTTATGCTGTTCCTGCACTGCAAGAGACGAATTGCAGGGAAGTTTCCGTCACACTTTCGACCCGGGAGGGAACCCATGAGTCGTACCCGCATTCCACTTAGCAAAGAAGAAGAACGCCTGCGTGTGTTGAAGCAACGCTTGGAGATGAGCACGGCCGAGATTGGCTTGGCAGTTCGGACCACGAACTGTCTCGAAGAACGAGGGATCTTTACCGTTCGCGATTTGCTGAACGCCACCCCCGAACAATTGCTCTCGATTGCGAACTTTGGCGAGAAAACCTTGGAAGAGGTTTACGGCTCGCTCGAAAAGTTCGGTTTTTATCGGCCCGGCAAGGCAGCTAAAGAAAAGAACAAGCCGCGGTAGTTCGTGCTTACGAACCAGTTGAAGCGGGTTGCTTTTCCGTCCTTTGTGGCGCTTGCGATGGGAACTCCATCAGCCGGAGGAGAATTTCTTCTCCGGTGGCGGGAAGTGCTAATCGCGGCAAAGCTGCACCGCTGACAGACGAGAGCGCATTCTTGACGGCCATCCAGGCGCACAGGCCTAGGACCAGCGGTGGTTCGCCAACCGCCTTGCTGCGCTTCAAGCTCAACTCGCTATGCGGATTGTCGAAGAACTCCACGTGGCAGACAGGCGGCAGGTCGCTGATGTTAGGAATCTTGTAAGTAGTCGGCGAGTGGGAAAGCAGTTCCCCTCGCGCGCTGTATTTCAGTTCTTCGGTAGTGCACCAACCCATTCCCTGCACGAAGCCGCCGACGACTTGCCCGCGCGCGATTCCCGGATTGATCGGCAGGCCCGCGTCCATCAAGAGGTCGACGCGCGTCACTTGCATTTCGCCGGTGAGTCGATCGATGGCGACCTCTGCCACTGCCGCACCGTTCGTGTAGTACAAAAACGGATGTCCTTGGCCGGTCTCGCGATTAAAGTCGACCCCGGGCGTCGCATAGAAGCCGCGCTCCCCAAGATTCACGCGTTCGAAGTACGCTTTGGGAACGAGTTCTTTCCAAGCGATGCGGCGACTGGGATCGCGACGATCGAAGGTCATGTTGTCTGCAAACAACACATCGTCCGGCGAGAAGGCAAATCCCTTGGCTGGATCGGCAAATAATCCCGCAGCGAACTGGGCCAGGCGCTGCCGCAAGCGCGAACAAGCATCCACGGCCGCCGCGCCGTTCAGATCGGTGCCACAGGAAGCGGCAGTCGGTGAAGTGTTGTTGTTCTTATCGGTATTGGTTGAGCCGACAAAGACGGCTACATAGTCGATTCCCAATTCGTCCGCGACAAGCTGCCGAATCTGGGTGTTGACTCCCTGCCCCATTTCCGTCGCGCCGGTCGAAACCAGCACGGTGCCATCGAGGTAGATGTTGACGAGGGCGTTGGCCTGATTGAGCGTGCGCTTCGTAAAACTGATTCCAAACTTCACGCAAGTCAATGCCAGGCCACGAAGGATGTTTGGGTCGCGCGAATTCGCAACAATAATTGCCTGTCGCCGGGCATCGTAGTCGGAAGTAGCCTGGAGTTGAGTGACGAGTTCGGGGAGCACATTGTTTTGAATGACTTGCCCGTAAGGAGTTGTCATTCGCCCCACGCCACCATACAGATTTCGCTGGCGAATCTCGAGCGGATCGCGTTCCAACATGTGCGCGATCTCTTCGAGAATGTTCTCGATGACGACGATCCCCTGGGGACCGCCGAAGCCGCGAAAAGCCGTATTCGATGGCAAATTCGTTTTACAAACGTGGCCTGTAATTCTCGCGTTGGGAAGGTAATAGCCGTTATCGGTGTGGAGCATCGCCCGTTCCAGGATCGACGGCGAAAGATCGGTGCTGCAACCGCCGTTCGCGTAGTGATCAACGGTGAGCGCGGTTAGTTGACCTTCCTTCGTGAAGCCGACTTTATAGAACGCGACGAACGGATGTCGCTTGCCGGTGATGGCCATGTCCTCGTCACGATTGAGCACACAGCGAACGGGGCGGCGCAGTAACTGCGCGGCCAACGCTGCGAACGCGGCATATTGTGCGGCCTGAGTTTCTTTCCCCCCAAACCCTCCTCCCATGCGACGACAAATACAGGTGACACGATGAAAGGGGAGGCCACACACTTCGGCAACCACCGCTTGTACTTCCGTCGTGTGTTGCGTCGACGAATGAACGACCATTCCGTTGCGTTCTTCGGGAATCGCAATCGCACTCTGCGTCTCGAAATAAAACTGCTCCTGCCCGCCGATGACCAGTTTTCCTTCCAGCAGATGGTCGGCTTGAGCGAATCCAGTTTGGACGTCGCCACATTCAATGAGCCGCGGCGGAATCAGGAAGCTTTCCTGCGCAATCGCATCTTCGATGCTGAAAATCGGCTGGTCGGGGGCGATTTCAAGTTTGACCCGTTTCTTCGCTGCCTGCAAAGCGGCTCGGTTTTGGCCGACGAGGAGCACGATGGGCTCGCCGAGGTAACGGACATCCCCTTCCGCGAGCAGCCGATCGTCCTTGATGATCGGCCCGTAGTAGTTGTGCCCCGGGATATCCTGTGCGGTGTAGACGGCAACGACGCCCGGCACCTTCAGCGCAAGCGTGCTGTCGACGTTCAGAATCTTGCCGCTGGCGAAGGGGCTGCCGACAATCTCCACGAGCAATTCGTCAGCAGCGGGACGTACATCGTCCAGAAAAGTCGATTCACCCGTCGCATGCCCGACGGCCGAATCGTGCGGAACGTTTTTCCCGACAACAACCATGATCGGTTTCCTATCTTCCGTTTCCGTTGCTGGAACTCGCGAGCTGCACTTGCTCCGCGGCACGTCGCCCGAACTTTACTAGCACATTCTCAGCGAGGGTCGAGCGATACAAGTCAGAACCGCGGACATCTGAAATCGGTTTCACTTCCCGACGGGCGATCTGCGCGGCTGCGTGAAAGGTGGCTGCGGAGATTTCTTGACCGGCCAGAAACATTTCGGTTTGCGGCAAGCGAACAACGGTGGGGGCAACTCCGCCGTACGCCACGCGGACACTGTGAATGTTCGCTCCTTCCACTCGCATCCAGATCGCGGCCGCGAAGCTCGAAATATCGAGATCACGCCGCTTCGAAATCTTCTCCACGAAGAACAGTTCGCTCGGACCGGGAAGCGGAATCGTAACGCTGGTTAGCAGTTCATCCGGCCGCATCACGTTCTGGCGATAACCCGTGTAGAAGTCATTGATGTTGAGGCGGCGAGTCCCTTCAACCGACGCCAGTTCAAGCTCGGCATTCAATACGAAAAGCCCCGGAAGCGAATCCCCGATCGGAGAGCCGTTGGCCAGGTTGCCGCCGATGGTTCCCGCATTCTTAATTGGGGGCGAACCAAATCGCTCCAGCATCCGTCCGTATTCGGGCAGTGCATCACGAACGAGACGTTCGACCGTGGTAAGTGTTGTCGCAGCACCAAGCACGAGTTGATCGGCTGAAGTCTGCGTGGTTTGCAGTTCGGTCAGTTGCGCGAGGCAGAGAACGGATTGAAGTTCCCGTTTCCCTTTGTTCCACAGCACGCCCAGATCGGTTCCCCCTGCGAGAATGGCGGCATGAGGAAAGTCGCGGCGAAGTTGCAAGGCCTCGGCTAATGTCGCAGGCTTGAAGAAATGACGTTCGCCAGCGGCGATATGGATCGAATCTGCGGCAGCAACCCGCAGCGAGTTTCGCATTGCTTCCGCTGGATAAAGGTCGCCGAGCGCAGGGGTGTAACTCAGATCAACGGCTGCCGCGGCCGAGATAATTGAATCGTAGCCAGTGCAGCGACAAAGATTGCCGACCAGGGCCCGGGTTGTTTCTTCCCGAGTCGGCGGCGAAGTGCGACGATCCAACAGAGCGCACAGAGAAGCCATCATCCCCGGCGTGCAGAAGCCACATTGCGCGCCGTGCTGATCCACCATCGCCTGCTGAACGGGATGAAGCGCGTTTTTCGTTCGCAAACCTTCGACCGTAATGACATGGACGCCATCCAGTTGCGGCAGGAACTGAATACAGGAGGTGACCGGCAGATACGTCAGGCCCCCCTCAGTTTTTGGCCGACCAATTAGCACGGTGCAGGAACCGCAGTCCCCTTCGGCACAGACAATCTTGGTCCCCGTGAGACGTTGGGACAAACGCAGGTAATCGGAAAGCGATTGAAAAACGTCTGGCCCGCGGATTTCGTGCCGGCAACCGTTCACATAAAGGAGCACGTAATCGCGCATGTCTTTTCCCACCAAGAACGAATCTGCTTTAAGTATAGGCAACCTACCCATCAGCTGCGTTAGCAGTATGAGCAGTATCGAGTTGTTGGCGTACTCTGCTCACTTGCCAACGCAGAAGGTTCGGGTTGTGCAGCGGGAGAGAAACTGCCTAGCGACGATAAACCTCCTGGCCCATCAACGTCACCCGTTTTACTTTTTCATTCATTCGCTGAGCTGTTTGCTCCACATCCGCGGTCAGTCGTGCCAGCTCGGGTCCGACCGGCAAGCCAGACTCGTGCAATTGATTCATTTCCGCAGCGAACTCTCCATCCTCGTCGTAACGCGGCAGATCGGCAATGTCGACTTCGAGCAGGCCGTTCAGGATGGCATCATCGGGCAAGCTTCCGTCCGGAACGTCTCCCCCCGCTACTTCGAGAAACGAGAAATCTTTACCTGGATCGAACGAGCCTAGTCGCTGATCGAGTCCCAAAATCATGGCGGGGGAAAGAGTCGTTCCGAAGAGCGCTTCCTGCGGCGTGGCGAAGACCGATCGGCCCTGATGGACGCGCAGGAACTGCACCATTTCACACAAGAGCGACGTCGTCGGCGAGGCTCCCACATCGGTGCAAATCGCATAGGGAATGCGGCGGCGAAGGACCTTGTCGAGCGGCATCACCCCCGAGCCAAGCAACGTATTGGAGACAGGGCAATGGACGATGGCGGTTCCTGGAGCGGCCTCGAGCATGTCAAATTCATCATCGCTCATACGAATGCAGTGGGCCATTAAGGCTGACTGTTGCAGTAGTCCGTCGCGGCGATAGACATCGGTATAATTGGCGGCGTCCAGATAGAGACCTTCGATCCAAGCTTTCTCGGCAAGTTGCTCGTTGAGATGGGTCTGCATCCGCAGGCCGAGTTTTTCCGCGAGCGAAACGCCGCGAAGACGCAGCGGTGTATCCACCGCGCCAGCAAAGCGATCGGTGACAATCAGGCGGCGACCAAAATCACGCGCCAGCGATTCTACGTCCCGCTCGAAGGTTGCCTCAGCGGTGCGTAAATACTCGGGACAATTCCGCTGCATCATCACCAGTCCCACGTGCCATTCCGGTCCCAGTTCCGCCAACGCATGTTGCGTGGCAGACGCATGCACAGTCATGTAGGCGGCACCACCGATCACTCCCTGCGACAAAGTATCCCGTTTGAAGTGTGCCACGACCTCAGCCGCTAAAGCCGGATCGGAACATTTTCCTTCGGCCGGAAAGACGTTGCGATTCAGCCCCGCCAACAGCGGCCCTCCGTCGGGCGAACCTTCTACTCCAGCCAAGAAATGGCCACGAATGGGATGTTGCGGAATGTGGATATGTGCATCGAGCAGCGGCGGGATAATCCAACCGTCGGACTGGCGCGCTTGCTCGGGAACAAGCTGCAGTTTCGCGGCAACTTCCGGCCACGGACCGATCGCGACGATTTTCCCTCGTTCATCACCAACGAGCGTTCCAGCGAAGATGAAATCGACTGATCCATCGGGGCGTGGATTCAGCAGCGGGCCACGAACGATCGAGAGACTCATGATCGCTCCAGTTGCAGCCGGCACGATGCGGAAGGGAGGAAACGCCCACTGCTCCCGGCAACAATAGTGCCGTTCGCGAAGATGGTCTTGCCGCGGAGGATGGTCTTCCGCACGCTGCCGCCGAGCGTTTTTCCCAGAAACGGACTGAGCCGATGACGATAGAGCAAGTCTTCTGCCCGCACGGTGCCGCTAGACGCCAAATCGACGAGGATCAGATCGGCATCAAAGCCCACTTCAATTCGCCCCTTTTTCGCGAGGCCATAACGCTGGGCGGGATTTGCCGAAAGCAGGGCACTCAGTTTGCAAAGAGGAACTTCTCGCTGCAAACCTTCCTGCAGAACCAGGCCGAGCGTGGTTTGCACCCCCGCAATGCCTCCCCAAATTGCGAAAAAGTCTTCCGACTGTTTCATCGCGTGAGGAGATGGCGAATGGTCCGAAGCAATGAAATCCAACTCGCCATTCACGATCGAGGCCCACAATGCTTCTTGTTGCACATGATCGCGGATGGGAGGGGAACATTTGGCTGCCGCTCCAATCCTCACAACATCTTCGTCGGTAAGTACCAGATAATGCGGACACGTTTCACAAGTGACGTTCACGCCCCGAGCACGCGCCTCGACGACTTCACGAATTCCAGCTCCGCTGCTGATATGAACGATATGCAGCGCACAGCCGGTTTGTGCCGCAAGAGCGATCGCCTGTGAGATCGCCTTCGTTTCGGCTTCAATGGGACGCGAGTTAAGGTAATCGCGGATCGAGGTTTTGCCAGCAGCGATCGCCGCCAAGGTGTTTTGCGAAGTTAGCTGCTGATCTTCGGCATGCACTGCGACAGGCAGACCGAGGCGGACAGCGATTTCCATGCCACGGCCCAGAGCATCCTCATCGACGTGCGAAAAATCATCGATTCCGCTGCCGCACATGAAGGCCTTGAAGCCCATCACGCCGCGCTCGGCCAAGGCTTCCAGATGCTCGTGGTTATCGCGCACGAGCCCTCCCCAAATACCGAAATCGAGGAGCGAGTTCTGCTCCAAAGCAGCCCGCTTCAGGTCGAACGCTGCCGCAGTGCAAGTCGGTGGGGTTGAATTCAGAGGCATGTCGCAAAAGCACGTGCCTCCTCCTGCCGCCAGTGCCGCGGAACCGGTCGCCGCACCTTCCCAGTCCGTCCGACCAGGTTCGTTGAAGTGAACGTGGCTATCGACGACCCCTGCCAACACGTGCAAGCCGATGGCGTCGATCTCCTCAACGGCCGCGCCTGCGAGTTGTGGACCAATTTCGACAATCGAGCCACCCACCAGGCCAAGGTCGGCGCGGATTATCTCCTGCGGCAGCACGATCAAGCCATTACGAATCAAGCAATCGAAACCCATGCGACTTTAACTTCCCCGATAGGTGCTATAGCTCCAGGGGGAAACCAAGAGCGGCACGTGATAGGAATCGTGCTCATCACTCAAGTGAAATTCCACCGGGACAACATCCAAAAACTTGCCCGCATCTGCCGCGCCTGCAGTACGAAAATAATCACCAACGTAAAAAGTCAATTGATACCTACCTGCCGACATTTGTGTGTCCGCCAGCAGGGGCGAATCGGTGCGTCCGTCTGCATTTGTGACACGCGTGGCGAGCAATTCCCAATCGCCGACAACCCACTTGCGCAATTCGATGCGCACCCCAGCCGCCGGTCGTCCGTGAGCTGTATCCAGAACGTGCGTCGACAGCTTTTTCATCAGGCATCCTTTCGCACCAGCGAGGCCCAAATGTAGCCGAACGGTTCGCTCGTGGTGACAAACACTTCCCCCCGATTCTCTTTGCCGAAAGGGGTGAGATTCACTGGAATTCGATGCTGATTGGGCATCGCAAGATCAATCGCCGCCAAAGATGGACAGACGCGCAACGCCTCCTGCCCCATCACATACATGGTCTGTTGCACCGACAAACTGTAATGATCGGCAAACACGGCGATCAGCGCACCACGAATGAGGTCGAACCAGTCGTTCCATTCTTCGGGCGTGGCCGCTGACGTGCTGAACGTCCATGTCGCTTCCAAGAAGGTGGCAAAAATGCGGTCGTCAGTGTCGGGAAGCGTGGTGAACTCGTCACGCAGGAAGCCCTTGAAGGCAGAATCGGTTGTTTTAAGTAACCCCAGCCCGGTCACTCCGCCGGTCACCACGCATCCCTCGCGAGAACGTTCCACTTGGCAAGTGCGCCGTTGCGATTCGTTCCCCATGAAGGAATGACGATGCGGGCCAGTGCCGGTGCTGATTCGCTGCCAGGGAGTTTCTATCGCACAGACAGTGGCTGAGGTTACATGAGCATTGCGACGAATGAAGTGGTCCGTTAACGCCAGCGCGAAGCTCTCGGGGCTCGCCACGGGATCATCCGCGGCAAGTGCGTAAACCGTGTTTTTCATCGTGTCGGTGGCGACAATCTGCGAGTTATCCCCGGTGAGATACGACCCGGTAAATTCCCCTTCCAAAGAAATATCGAGCGACAACTCACGCAGTTCATGTCGGTCCGCATGTCTGGTAACTCTCGTCAGCCTGACGTTCGACTTGCCGTAAGTCTGCTTCACTAACATGCCATTCATCGTGTCCTCTTCTTCGATGGCGTCCCACAATCGCAGCCGCGCAATCTTCGCGATCTCCGCGAGGGCTGTTTGTCGTTCTAAATCCACATCATTCGCCAGCCGGAGAGGAAAGGCGGCCAGGATCGCTTCTTTCTTATTCTCACGTGCACAGATGACGAAAGGGAAGCCGAATTTTTGCCAGTAGCCGGCATTGAAGTCACTAAACTGCTGGCGCTCGGCCGGAGACAAATCGGTCAGCCCGGCTGCTCGTTGCTCATTCGTCGATTCGGCAGTCAGTGCTCCTTGTTCCGCCAACCGGCCGACTAAATCCGGATGCGCACAGATCAAGGAAAGCTGCTCTCCTTGCGTACCGGCGGTGACCGTGTTGCTCAATGCCGCAAGCAACATTTCCCGCGTGGCGAACGGACGACTGTGAAGAGTCCGCTCGGCGATCCAGGGAGAATGCTCAAAAAACCGGCCGCAAACTGCAACAAACTCATCCGGCGAACACACGTTGAGCCAGGCAAGCGACGTTTTCACGACTGCTCCCTGGTGACGGTAGTTGTCACCAACTCGTAGAGGATGCGAGCCGCCTGGGAGATGTGTTCGATCTCACTGTACTCGTCCGGATTGTGGCTAATCCCATCACGGCTGGCGACGAAGAGCATTGCTGCTGGCAAGAGAGGTGACAGGATGGCTGCATCGTGGAGCGCACCACTTGCGGTTTCTGGCAAGGTGCAATTCAATCGGGCTGCCGCCTCGCGCAATAGTTGGCAGACCTCCGTGGAAAGGGGGGCCGCGGGCAATATTTCCGTGGTCTCGATATTGATCTTTAACCCGCGGCGTTGGGCAATCGCCGGGAGATGCCAGTCAAGTTCAGCGGCTCCTTGATCGAGCACAGATTCCAGGGGTGCGCGAAAGTCGATCGTAAATTCAACGCGGCTAGGAATGACATTCAGCGCATTGGGGAGGCATTCGATTCGTCCCACCGTGGCAACAGCCTGGGGGCTTAGCGTACCGGGTATCTTCTCAACTAGCGCGATCATCTCGGCGGCACCGGCGAGTGCGTCGAAACGATCAGCCATTCCCGTCGAACCAGCGTGATTCGCCACCCCCTCCAGAGCAACTCGATACTGCCGTCGTCCGTTGATTGCCGTGACCAGCGCAACGGGCTGTTCCTTCTTCCACAGCGACGGGCCTTGCTCGACATGCACTTCCACCAGTCCCGAATAATCTTCGGCACGAAAGCGATCCGAAGCAAATTCCAGCGAACGAACGCCAAACGGTTTGCCAGCTGAACAATAGTCTTGCCCGTCCGAATTGTGAAACTTAACCAGGGCAGCGGCATCAAGAGTGCCCGCCCAAGTTCGGCTTCCCAGCATCCCCAAGCCAAAGGTGGTTCCTTCCTCCTCGGCAAAAATGACGAGTTCCAGCGGTGGCGGGCGGAGCTTGTCTTCGCGGGCAGCTCGAAAAACTTCCAGTGGAATAATCACGCCAACCACGCCATCGTAAGCACCACCATTCGGCACGCTATCGAGGTGAGAACCACTCAGCCAAAGACGTCGACCGATGTTCTCCGGCGACCGCAAATGAATGTTGCCAGCCGCATCGACCCGTTTCGTCAAGCCACAAGCTTCGGCCTCGCTCACCACATACCGAACGGCTTCCACCCAAGTAGGTGAGAACGTCGGTCGATTGGCGGCCGGTCGGCTCGACAAAGGAGCCTGAGCGATCATCGTCAGGTCCCGTTCGAGTCGCTCTGGTGAAATGGGCATAATGATTTTCTAGTGATTGCGGTCCAGGCACTAACGCGAATCTATTTTCCGAAGTCTTTGCGCCACGTTTGGCCTGTCTTTTCCATTTCACTCTCGGCAGCCGTGCGACGCATGCGGTGGAGCGTGGGCATTCCCAGGGACCATTCTTGCATCCAGTCGCGGGCGAATTCGCCCCGTTCCGTTTCGCGGAAGATTTCGCGAATGGCTTCTTCATTGACGACCCGCGGGCCGCGTGTCCGAATGGCGAATTCTGCCGTGCGACTGCAGCGGCGACTCACGTACTCTTCGATGCCGACTTCGTCCATCACATCGATCACGGATCGCAGGGAGCGAATCGCCTTCGCGTAGGCAAAGCTCGGCGGATAACCGTTGTCGACCATCGTTTGGAAGCACAGTCGCATCAGTTGAATGGCGCCGCCATACAGGATTTGCTCTTCAAAATTGTCCCCTTCGCATTCGTGCTGAAAGGTCATTTCGACCACGCCGGCCCGCGTGCTCCCCACTGCTTTCGAGATCGCCAGAACAATCTCTTTCGCCGTGCCGGTCGCATCCTGATCAACGCTGATACAGCCGTAAACACCCTCCCCCTTCAAGTACTTGTCCCGCACAAATTGCCCGGGTGCGTTCGGCACATACAGCACCACATTCACATCTTTTGGCGGCTGAATGGCACCATAAAGGACATTAAAGCCGTGACAGAAGCAAAGGGTCTGCCCCTTCTTCAAGTTCGGAGCAATATCTTTCTTGTAAATCGGCGGTTGTGCGGGATCGGCAAGTTCAATGAGCAACACGTCGGCCTTTTTGGTCGCATCCGCAATGCTCATCGCCTGGAAGCCGTCTGCCTCGGCTTGCGCGCGACTTCCTGATTCTTCCGGCGGACGAGTACCGATAATGACATTTACGCCACTATCGCGAGCATTCATCGCTTGCGCTTTGCCTTGAATTCCATAGCCGATCACGGCGACGGTCAGGCCATTCAAAATGGTGGAGTCGACATCGGCATCGCGATAGATCTTTTCCATGGCTAAAGCGGAATCTCCCGGTTGACGTTCTTGTAGTAGATGTAGCGCGACGGCGTTGGCCCGGTCGCATAAAAAGATTGCGGCACATACGGGCCCATCCAGATGAAGTCGTCCGTCTCGACCTCCATCCAGGCATCGTCGAGGTAATAGACCCCTTTCCCTTGCAGGAAGTACAGGCCATGTTCCATCACGTGCGTCTCGGTGATCGGCAAGCTTCGGCCGGGTGCGAACGTGAAAATGTTCATCGCCATGTCGAACTCAATCTGGTCTGGCAGGAGCGTTTGCAGCCTTGCCCCTTCATCGCCGAGATAGATTTCGGCCGTCACCTCGGATTGATTGCCGACGTAAAGCGGTGGAGGCATGATGCCTTCTGCCGGTTCGTACACTTTCTTCAGCATCAGCAGTGAACCGGCACTGGCAGCCTGTATTTGGTAATTGTCGGTTGCAGGAATGAGGGCAAAGCCCCCCGCGCTCAGCGAATAGCTGCCCCCTGCCGCAAGCAGATTGAATTCACCGCTCATCACGTAGAAGAATGTCTCGACGCGGGCGTCGGCCGCTTGGGTCGTCCCGCACTTCTCAGGCACATCCAGCAAATACTGCACAAATTCAGCGCCCAGCGCCGGTGCGGCCAGAACCCGGACTTTGGTTTCAGGCCAGGCGGGTAGTTTTGAGAAGGGGATGCCTTCGAGAGGCAGGAGTGCGAATCGAGGCCGGACTTGCGTTCGGCTGTTGAGCAACTGATGGGGAGCACGCATGAGGCGGGATCAACGGCGGTCAGGTCGAGGGTCAAGGTTCGGGTTCAATATACCCAGCCATTTGACGGAGGCCTATGGTGAATCGTTTGATTTCTACCGCAGAATCCTCGGCCTTTGCGAGGCTTGACGATCGCTCGACGGCGCACGACAACAGTATCCAGCCTCTCGCGCTATTCGTCGCTTACGGGCGATAATCCAACCAAGGGAATGTCATATGCCGCTCTTGATAAAGAATGGTGAAATCGTCACCGTCGATGCCCGCTACCACGCGGACATTTTGTGCGAGGGGGAAACGATCACAAGCATCGGACCCAACCTTTCACCGCCGGCTGGAGCAGAAGTCATTGATGCGACTGGCAAGTTCATCTTTCCGGGGTTCATTGATCCGCATGTGCATATCTACCTGCCGTTCATGGGGACTTTTGCCAAGGACGATTATGCCTCGGCCACCCGTGCAGCGCTCGTTGGCGGAACCACTAGTTTCATCGAAATGGTCTGCCCAGCACGAAGCGACGATCCGCTGGAAGCCTACGCCCTGTGGAAGTCTCAGGCGATTGGCAAAGCGGCGTGCGACTATACGTTTCACATGGGGGTGACGCGGTTTGATGAAAACACCGCCGATCAACTGCGACAGATCGTTGATGATGGTACTGCTTCATTCAAGGTCTTCCTCGCCTACAAGGGAGCGTTCGGAATCGACGACGCAGAGCTTTTCCAGACCCTGAAACTGGCGAAGGACCTGGGGGTGATTGTTACTGCTCATTGCGAAAATGCGGAACTCGTTGCGCAGAAGCAGGCGGAACTATTAGCAGCCGGCAAGACGGGCCCCGAATGGCATGAACCTTCGCGCCCCCCTGCCGTTGAGGCCGAAGGGATGCAGCACCTGTGTTCTTTTGCCGAACTGACTGGAGCCCATGTTTACGCGGTGCATACTTCGTGCGCAGAAGCTTTGGCCGCCGCCCAACGTGCCCGGCAACGAGGGGTTCGGCTCTGGGTTGAAACCGTGATTTCTTACCTGGTCGTCGATCGCAGTTATGCCGAGAAGCCTGATTTCGAAGGGGCGAAGTACGTGATGTCGCCGCCGCTCCGGGAAATCTCGCATCAGCCGGTGCTCTGGAATTCACTCCAAGCCGGCGAGATCGATACCGTCGCCACCGATCACGCACCATTCGACTTCCAGGGGCAGAAAGAGATGGGACGCGGAGATTTTACGAAGATCCCAAATGGAATTCCGAGCATTGAAAACCGCGTGCACCTGCTCTACACGCACGGCGTCGCGACTGGCAAAATCGATCTGCATCAGTTTGTGGATGTGGCCTCAACAAAGTCCGCCAAGCTCTTCGGACTATTCCCCCGCAAGGGAACCATTCAGCCGGGCGCTGATGCCGACCTCGTCATCTTCGATCCTCAGCAGCAATGGAAGATCTCTGCCGCGACGCAAGAGATGAACGTGGATTACAGCGCGTTCGAAGGTTGGGAGATGCAAGGTCGGGCGGAAATCGTGACCGTTCGAGGTCGGGTGCAAGTGCGCGACGGCAAGTTTGTCGGAAAACAAGACCATGGAACTTTCTTGAAGCGCAAGCCAACTCACTAAACGGGCATCGTCAGACGGGCCATTTCCCCAGCGGGCAGTCTTCAAACGGCAGCCATGCCTTTTTGTCCACGTAGCAACCGCACACGCGGCAGACGTTTTCTTGTCGCTGCGGACATGGGTCGCAGACTTGCAACCGGGCGTGCTGCGTTTCAGCCGGAACGGTTTTGAAGCCCGAGGCCGCGTATTGCGCGGCAGCCATCGTCGCCGAAGCCGCCTTGCGCCAGATCGAAGGATTTGCGACTGGTTCTTCGCTCATTGAAAATCTGCGGCCAGAGAAGAAATGACCTCTTCAGAATACCTTGCGGCGGCGATCAATGCCAATCAAGAAGGTGAATTGGTGTCACTACTTTAGTGCTGAATTCCGCGTGTAGTGGCCGTGGCAAAGTGCAATCGCCATCGCATCTGCCACGTCGGGGGGTTCGGGAGCCGCGAGTAAGCCGAACTCGCGACAGATAGCAAGCTGCATCTGACTCTTCGGTGCGCGACCATTGCCAGTCAAGGTGCGTTTGATCTGGGTCGCTGCATAATGCTTGACTGTTAATCCTTCCAGCACCGCGGCCAGACAGATAACCCCGCGTGCATGTCCCATCAAAATCGCCGTGCGCGGTCGTTCGTAGTGCGAATAAAGCTCTTCGACTGCCATCCCTTGTGGCTTGAGCGAGCGAATCACATCCAGCACACCGTCGTGGATCTCTTTGAGGCGAGCCGAGAGTGAATGACGCGTTTTGCCGCGAATCACTCCCGCCTCCACGAGCGTCAATTTCCGCCCTGCCAGGTCAACGACAGCATAGCCGGTGATGTTCAAGCCGGGATCGATTCCCAAAATGCGGCGGGGGGCATCCGCAGCTAGGTCGTTCCGACTCGCCATTGGGTGCCATCCTTGCGGTCTTCAAGCGTTACGCCGATCTCGGTCAAGCCGTTCCGTACCCGATCGGACATCGCAAAGTCCTTTTTCGCTCGCGACTCGTTCCGAATGTCAATTAATAGCTGCATCGCCTTGGGTAGCACGCCCTCGCCACCGACGCCCCGTTTCGGCTGTTGCGTTTTGAACAAGCCCAGGAGGCTCGTTAGTTCGCGCAACGTGCGCGTCGCCTGAACTAGCAACTTCACGCGCGGGTCGCGGACGAAAGATCCCTTATCTTTGGCGTCGAGTTCCTTTTTCACATCGTCGAGCTTCTGTTGGTCGGCATATTTATTGAGCTCTTTGACAAGGCCGAACAACTGCGCGATCGCACCGCCGGTGTTGAAATCGTCGTCCATCGCATCAAGAAACTGCGAGCGGATTTCCTTCACTGCCGACATCAACGGGGAACTGTCGGTGATTTCGCCTTCGGCGCGGAGTTTCACCGGAGGCAAATTGAAGAAGCGTTGATTCGTGAGTTCTTTAAATCGCTCAAAATACCGGTAGAAGCTGTCCAAAGATGTCGCCGCTTCATTCAATTCCTCTTCGCCATAAACGGCCGTGCTGCGGTAATGCGTGCGGAGCAAGAAGAACCGAATCCGCTCGCCGCCGTTGGTTGCAATCTCGTCCGCAAGACCGCCGGCGCCACCCGATCGGCTCAACTTTGTCGCGACTGTGGCTTGCTCGGTTGCTTCCGCAGCCCGATCCCCTTTGCCCCCCAGCTTTCCCGCCTGGGCCGACTTCTTCAACAATCCATTGTGCATCCAGTACTTCACCATCGGCTTACCGTGACAGCATTCGCTTTGGGCCAGTTCGTTTTCGTGATGCGGGAAAAGGAGATCTAAACCGCCGCCATGAATGTCGAACGAATCGCCGAGTAGTGCTTTGCTCATGGCCGAACATTCGATGTGCCAACCCGGTCGCCCTTTGCCCCAGGGACTATCCCAGGCAGGCTCTCCCTTTTTGGCCCCTTTCCATAGAGCGAAGTCGCCGGCGTTGCGCTTCTTGGAAGCCGCCCCGCCCCCTTCGCCTTGCGCCTCTTCGAGCGAGCGATTACTCAGCTTGCCGTAGCTGCTATCTTTGGAAACATCGAAAAAGACATCCCCCTCGACGGCGTACGCGAAGCCTTTTTCTATGAGGTCCTTCGTGAACTTAATGATGCCCGGCATGTGGTCGGTCGCCGTCGGCATGTGGTCGATTTGGTCGACGCCCAGCGCATGCAGATTATTCAAATAGTCGACGGTCATCTCCGCGGCGATATCCGCCATGGGGACGTCGCGTTCGTGCTGCTGCGCGATGAGTTTGTCATCGACATCGGTGATGTTCACCACCCATGTGACGTCGAAGCCGCTGTAGGTGAGGTACCGCTTGAGCGTGTCAAAGATCACCGGCCCGACCATGTGGCCAATATGGCTTTCTTTGTAAACCGTTGGTCCGCAGAGGTAGATTCCCACTTTGCCTGGAACGAGAGGCTGGAAGTCTTCTTTGGTCTTGGTCAGCGTGTTGTAGACGCGGATCGGCATGTTTCAATCCTTTGAATCGTGAGTCTTGCGTTAAGACGACCAGCGTTCGTCGTCCATTTCATCCATGGTAGCGCCGGGGGGATCAATGGCTTCTGGTACCTCGTTCGCAACATAACGTTCACTCAAAGGCCGCAGTAGAACGATGCATTGAGCTTCAATCGCTTCACCACGGCCGATCGTACCAATGCCTTCACCCGTCTTTCCTTTGACACTGACTTGGGAGCGCGACAAATTCAGAATCTCAGCAAGTCGCTGGCGAATGTTGTCACGATGCGGGGCAATTTTGGCTTGCTCAGCGAACACGATGCAATCCAAATTGACGATCGTGAACCCCGCTTCCTGCACCTGGGCATAGGCCAGACTTAGCATTTCGGCCGAGTCGCGTCCTTTGTTGGCGGGATCGGTGTTGGGGAACATCTGGCCGATATCACCCAAGGCAACGGCCCCCAGCAAAGCATCGGTAACGGCATGCAGCAGTACGTCTGCGTCGCTATGCCCCACCGCAGCAACGTCGTAGGGGAGGTCGACTCCACCAACGCGCAAGGGGCCGCCGGGCTGCAAACGGTGTGTGTCGTGACCAATCCCAATCCGCATCACGGTCGATCCATCTACTTTGGTGAAGATTTTTTCAAAGTATAGCGACCGGGGAGAATAGGGACAATGCGAAGAGACTGTCCCTGGTCCATCAACCCCACTTCGCCACGATCCAGTTCGCCAGCGGCGGGCAAAGACGATCAAGCCAAACCAGAGACTTGGCTCCCCAGGTCAGGATGACTTCATTTTGACCGCGCTCAATCGCACGGAGAGCAATTCGGGCAACCGCGGCCGAGGGCATGGGGCTGGATTTTATCCCAGGCGGTTTGGCATCCCGACCCACGGCGACATCGAAAAATTCGCTAGAAGTCGTGCTTGGGCTGACCAGAATCACATCGATTCCTTCGGCAGCCAGTTCCGCGCGCAACGCATCACTCCAGCCATGGAGTGCAAATTTGCTGGCACAGTACTCACTCTTTCCGGGAACGGCGCGGTGGCCTAGAACGGAACTAACGTTCACAATCGCTGGTGTGCGACCGGCGCGCAGCATTGGCAAGGCGGCCCGAGTCAGTTCGGCCGGGGCGAAAAGGTTCACCTCGAAGATCTGTCTTAAGCGGGCTTCATCAGCGTCCGCGAAGGGACCAAGTCCCCCTAAGCCAGCGTTGTTGATGAGCAGATCGAGCCCGCCAAAAGCTTCGACGCAGACCACCAGCGACATCGACCGGGTGAAGGGGTCGGTGATGTCTCCGCAGTGGGGAACGAATTGATCTGCCGGGAGTTCGTCCGCCAACTGCTTGAGCCGGTCCAACCGCCGCGCCACACCAACAACTTTCGCACCTTGCGCAACTAACTGCCGCACCAGTTCACGCCCGATGCCGCTCGAAGCGCCGGTGACGATGCACCTTAAACCAGACAATTTGCGTCGCGCCACGACTAAGCAACATCCTGGGCAACATTCGCATCACCGGCCAGTTCCGCTGGGTCAGCCCCGGGCGCTGCAATATTGCCGCCGGTAATAGCCACACTGGTTCCTTCCTCTTTGAGACGACCTAAATGCCGACCGGGGATCCGGCAATGAACAATGACGTGGTTGTCATCGTCGTAACGATTGGAAATGATTTCGCCATGGGCGGCTAAGTACGCCAACATCCGGCCATTCTCCACCCCGGTCGTAACCTCGATATCGTGGAACGAATGACTCAACGCGTCGCTCACTGCCTGATGCAGTTCTGCAAAGCCTTCCTTGGTACGGGCACTGACGGGCAAAGCGTGGGGGTAGCGATTCAAAAGTGCCGTTAAGACGGACCGATCTTCGAGACGGTCGACCTTGTTGAGGACGAGCAGTACTGCCTTTTCTTCAATGTGTAGTTCTTCCAGCACTTTATAGACCGAACTAATCTGCTCAAAGACGGCCGGATTGCTCGCATCCGCGACATGCAAAAGCAGATCGGCTTGCCGGGCTTCTTCCAGCGTTGCTTTAAAGCTGGCGATCAGGCTATGAGGCAAATCGCGAATGAAACCAACCGTGTCGCTGAGCAACACGGGTCCCCAATTTGGAAGTTGCCAACGTTTCGTGCGGGTATCGAGCGTCGCAAAGAGCTTGTTCGCCGCGAAGACATTGGCCCCCGTGAGCGAATTCATCAGCGTGCTCTTGCCGGCGTTGGTGTAGCCGATGAGCGAAACGGTCAGTCGATCGTAACGCGACGCAACTTGGCGCTCTTTACGCTTCTCAATCTCTTTTAGATCGGCCCGCAAATCTGAAATGCGTTTCTCGACTAGGCGACGGTCGACTTCGAGTTGCTTTTCACCGGGGCCACGCATCCCGATCCCCATCTTGATACGAGACAAGTGGGTCCACATCCGCTTCAGGCGCGGCAAGGAGTATTCAAGCTGCGCAAGCTCTACCGCCAGGCGGGCTTCGGACGTACGTGCGGTTGAGGCAAAGATGTCGAGAATTAACTCGGTTCGATCGAGTACCTTGACGCCAAGTTCTTTTTCCAGATTGCGTGTCTGGCTGGGCTGCAAGTCGTTATCAAAGACAACGATATCCGCATCACTGCCGGCGACGAGTGCCTTCAACTCCTGAACTTTGCCCGAGCCGACGTAGGTGGTTACGTCGGGTTGTTCTCGCCGCTGCACTAAAGTTCCGACCACTTTGGCACCGGCTGTTTCTGCCAGGCCGGCTAGCTCTTCTAGCGGATCATCTGTTATCGCGCAGTCGGGGAGGAGGACGCGAACGAGAACGGCCGACTCCGCGGCCACGCTATTTTTGCGGTCAGATTCCTGCACGGTGGCGGTTGCCTCCAAAGGGATGGTTGAGATCTTAAGCGAACGGACACTAATGGGAAGCGAAGGTTCCCTGGAAAATATCGTCCGGCCGCAATTCAGGGAAGAGAACTGCCGGAACGGAGCAACCGCCAGAAAGCCGCCTCACCGCTTGTATTTTAACTGCGTCCTCTGCAGGTAAATAGAGATTCCGGCTCAATTCCATGCAAATTGCGGGGGTTGAGACGGAGGCGCTAATCGCCCGCTACGTTTTGCCAGCAGTCATGACTCGTGAACTGAAGCGGAAAAGGCAATCCGAAACTGAAGGCAGCCGGAAGCAAGCACACTTAGTTGGCTACCCTTTGGGGAGGTTGCGGATCGCGGCATCTGTCCCAAGCACCATCAACTGATCGTCCGGATGAATGGTATATCCGGGCTGTGGCACGTAAGAAGTAACTCGCCGATCTTTCGTTTCACCCGCAGGAGCCTGTCGCTTGATGGCCACCAAGTTGACCTGATATTTGTTCCTCAAAGCAAGTTGCTCTAAAGTCTTGCCATGGAACGAAGGGGGGGCTTTGATTTGAACCAGGGCATAGCCATCTGCCAACTCGATCACATCTGCAATCTTCGGGTCTGCGAGTTTACGTGCCAGTTGTCGACCGGCTTCGATCTCCGGTTGAATAACTTCATCTGCTCCCAGGCGGCGGAAAATTTCGGAATGCTCCGCTGTTTGAGATCGCACGATGACTCGTGGATTCCCCATCTTTTTTAGGGCCATGGCCGTCAGCAGCGAGGCCTCGAAGTTCTCGCCAATGGCGACGACGCAGACATCACATTCATGAATGTCTTGGCTACGCAACGCGTCTTCGTCCGTGGAGTCCATTGCGACAGCCAGCGCTACCTGGTCTTTAATGTCATCAACGAGCTGCGGATTTCTATCGACCGCGATCACCTCCACACGCTGATCTGCAAGTTGCAATGCGAGGCTCATGCCAAACCGCCCCAATCCAATCACAGCAACGCGATGCATACCAAGTACCTTTCGCAATCAGATGGTTCTAGCCTAACATCACGCGTTCAGCGGGGAATTCGTATTTTGGCTGATGGAAGGTGCGAGTCAGGGCGAGCAGTACGGTAAGCGGACCTACTCGTCCCGCAAACATAGTGGCAATTAGCACGAGCTTGGAATCGGTTCGAAGCGAAGCGGTTATTCCCGTTGACAACCCGACCGTGCCAAACGCGCTAGTTACCTCAAACAAGTGATCGATAAATAGCGCTGGGCGATTCTCGAACAAAACAAGCAGCATGGTAGACATCAACACCACGCCAAGCGCAAGCATCAACACTGCTGCGGCTCGCTGAACATAACCTTCCACGATCGTTCTCGCTGCCACTTCGAGCCGATGCCGCCCACGAACCAGGCTAGCCGTCGCCAATACAACGATCGCAAAAACCGTCGTCTTAATTCCCCCGCCGGTAGAACCCGGTGAAGCTCCGATAAACATCAGGGCGATTGCCAGCAACTTGGTCGCCGGACGCATAGCACCGAAATCAACGGTATTAAAACCGGCAGTCCGGCAAGTTACCGACTGAAACCAAGCGTTGGCAAATCTTTCGAGTGGAGCCCCCCCCAAGAGCCCGCTGCCAATTTCTAGGGCAAAGAAGCCGACCGCGCCCACGGCGAGGAGTGTACCGGTCGTAACAAGAGCAAGTCTGGATGTTAGGGCCAGATGCGGAATCTGCCCATGCGCATTGACAAATGGCAACTTCGTGAGCCATCTCCCGCGAACGACATCGGCCGTATTGCGCAGAACCTCGAAACCCAGCCCGCCAACGATTATGAGCGGAATGACCATTCCCCAGACCTGCCACGCAGTTCCGCGGCCATCCAAACCCAACTTTTCCAGCGAGAATCCCGCGTTACAGAAAGCACTGACCGAATGAAACGTGCCGTACCACAATCGATCCGGTAAAGTGCCCGGCGGAGCTAGTGTGGTCAAGACGATGGCACCGAGCAGTTCACTGATCAACGTGAAGATCAAGATCGATCGGATCAAATGCCGGACCGCTTGCACATCATCGGCCTCCAGCAGCTTCCCCATGAAAGCGCTCTCGCGCAACAAGAATCCGCGACGTTGACCAAGAGCAAAAAAAGCAGCAAAGGTCATGACTCCCAAGCCGCCAAGCTGAATCAAGAGCAGAATGATCGCTTGGCCAATCGGACTCCAATAACTGCCCGTATCTTCGACGATCAGACCTGTCACGCAGGCGGCACTTGTCGCAGTGAACAAGGCTGTCAGCAAAGGTGCACCACTTTTTTCGACGCCGTCAGGCGATTGATTACGACAGATCGGCAGCATTAAGCCAATCGTTCCGAAAGTGATCAGTAGCAGAAACGAAACCACGAACACAAAGGCCGGATTGTTATGTTCGCGGGTGATACGCCGCACGATCCACAGCAGGCTTACGCCAAAACGCAGGATGAACATCCACTCGGACCAAAACATCACGGCCTGGAACGGCTGGTCAGCGGCCAAGCAAAACGGCAGGCCGACGAGCCAAGCGAGCTGAGCGGCAATCTGTAGCCAGCGTTCTTTGAGAAACGTAACTCGTTCTGCGTCCAACCAAAACCGCACCGCATAGCCGGTGACCAGCAGCGCCAGCGAACATGTCACAAAAAATGGAACTTCCCAGGTGATTGCCTGTTCAAATCGCGCAATACCGTGGGCCAGCAACAAGACTAACAGCGTCAAAAGCATCAGCACCCATTCAGCAGTGCGAATTCGCTCAGCTAACCGGCGTTTGGGAAGCGATGTGAAATTGACGGGTGGCATGAGGGATTGCGTCGCTAAGAATCGAAGACTGCACCGAGGGGATTAAACCACGTCGCAAGGTCACAATAGCTTATGGCAAGTGGCGTTCCAGCCACGACAACTCTTGGGCGATACCAGCACTCAACGAAACAGCCTGCAGTTCAGCAGGCAGCACACTCCAGGCATAGGTCTCAACTTCCCAATGCGTGCATTCCGTTGTAGAGGCTGCAGCCGCGAGACATTTTTCAATTTCCCCCTGAGTGCTTTGCAATCGGCCAAAGCGCTCCAGGAAGATCGGTACATGGAAATGAACACGCCATTCGCCAAACGGCAAATCCCCTTCAGCAGCCAACGCTTCGGGGAGATCTTCATAGAACGCCAAAGCTTCATTTTTCCGGCTTACCAATGTCTGGTGCAAGTAGCGAGGCTCGTGAAACGTGCGCAACTGCTCGATGGCGGCGGAGCGTTCGTCGCCGCACGCAGGGAGTTCATCAAGCACCATGCGCACGGCCGACGAAACCTGGAACTTGCCAATCCTGATTCCCGCTGCTTGATAGCTCCGCAACACTTCAGCCTGATCTTCGAACATTACTGCTGAGTGACAAATATCGTGGCAGACGCCGAGATGTCGGCGGACCGCCAATTCGTCTGCAGGAGTGAGACCAGCGAACAAGTAGTCCTTGCAAAAGCCAATCAAGTCGCGGGTGAAAGAAAACACACAACCGGGTTCTGGCTCCACCGCGACCACAATTTCACGACCCGTACGATCGAACAGATCGCGCAGAGCAAACGCCGTCTGCTGCAACAATCGCGCGGCCTGCCGGAATTGGTCGTCCGTTAAGCCAGGTTTGCCCCAGCCGATCGGCAAGGTGGAAATGCTGCCACTGATACCCTCCGGCAGAAGTGCATGTTGCAACTCGGCCAGTTGTAGCGTGTAGTCGCGTCGCGATTCTTCCATCCAAGTCGGCAAATAGACGCGATGCTTAACGACCGGCTCGTGGAAGTCGCCATAGGGGAAGCCATTGAAAGTGAATGGCACCAAGCCCTCGTTCTGCAACCAATCGCGGAACTGCGGCAGCTGTTCTCCATGGAGAAGCTCTTTCGCCGCCCGCGCGGAAAACCAGAGCCCAATCCCCATCGGTTCCGCAGGGGAGAAAAGCTGCTTGACACGAACGGAATGCTCGCGGAGCTGATCCCAGTAGGTGGCGAGATCCTTGCCGGCATGAACGTTGGTGCAGTATCCAACGTGGATCCGTTGATTATTGCTCGAAGGCGAACTCATGCGACCGTAGGCAGCTTGAATTCACGCTTCAATTCCGCGAAGGCCGTTAAAAGTTCGTCAATCGCCTCGGGAGGATGATTGGCGTTCACTTGAATTCGCAGCACGCCGCCATGAATGGGAACGGCCGGATAAGTGGCAGATTGAACGTAAAGACCGCGATCAAACATCCAACGCCCCGCAGCCAACGTTTGTTCGATATCGCCAATCGTTACCGAAACGATTGGTGAAACTCCACCGCCAACTCTCAGCTTCAGATCGCGCAACCCGGCGGTCAACTTGTTGAGCCGCGAATGCAATTCACCAATCAACCTCGGCCCTTCGGGCGAATCGAGAATGTCGCACACGGCGATAATCGCAGCCAGATACGGTGGGGGAACAGGTCCGCCAAAAATAAATGTGCTCGACCGAATCTTAAGAATCCGTTTTAACTCTGTCCCGCAAGTGACAAATCCTCCCAGGCAAGAGAAGCCCTTAGAAAGAGAGCCGACCATCAGAACTTTGTCGAGCGAGCCGAGTACCGATTCCGCAGCACCGCGACCTTCAGGCCCTACCACGCCGGTGCCGTGGGCGTCGTCCACGTACATAGTGCAGTTGGGGACGGCTTGGGTCGCTTCGTAGAGAGATGGCAGGGGAGGAATCACTCCCGTCATACTGTAAACGCCATCAATCGCGAAGATCGCCCCTTTGTAGGTTTCGGTTTGCAGAATCTCGACGAGTGCGTCAGGGCGACAATGTTGCAAAATCTTGATCTTTGCCCCTTGAGCACCGGCGAGTTTCACTCCTTGATGCACGCTATCGTGCGAGAGGCGATCGACGACAATCAAATCACCTTCGCCAGCCAGGCCCGGTAGCAGACCGACATTGGTTAAAGTCACACTCGGATAAATGAGCGTATCCTCAACCTTCAACCATTTCGCCAGTCGGCGTTCGGCCTCGTCGCACAGTGCAATGCTGGTGAACGCTCGCGAAGCTCCGTTGTGGGTTCCCCATTTGGGAAGCGAGTCGGCAATCGCGGCCTGAACACGTGGATCACGGTCGAGCCCCAGGAAGCTATCGGAACCAAAATTCCAAGCTTCCTGCCCCAACATCTTCATCCGCCGGTTGTCCGTCTGCTCGTCACAGATCTGATCCTTGAGGTGGACCTCCGGACGGCGATCAAGAAACAATAATGCCAGCTTGGTGATCCGATCGGCCTTGAGGCGGGCTTTAAGTCGGTCCAATGGTTCTGTAGCCAGCGGCGACTTTGTGTCCCCCGCTGATTTCTGGGGTGTATGGTGCCCATTGGCTTCGGAAGGAGCCAGAACCGCGTCAATCGCGAGAGCTTTGGGCGGGGCCAATGCTGCGGCAGTTGCAGTTGGAACTGCTACGCCGATTCCGCTAGCTGCTCCGTTGCCGTCCCCAGATTTAGAAGTGTGCTTCATCGTTTTCTGTCCGATCCGAGCGTCTAGTTCGAACCTAAGTCTAGTTGATTGACGAGTGCTCGCAAGCGTTTCCAAGGGGAATCTCCGCTTGTTTCAGGCAATTTCCTGGCTTCCCAACAAAAAACCGGCCTGGCGTCGCCACCAGGCCGGCTCGTCATGTTTCGTCCAGATCCTCCTCCCGAAGGAGGAGTCAGGCGAGGCTTCGGAACCAGAGGGAAAGCGAATGTCCCCCCGGCGATACTTCATAAACTAGCAACCGCACTTGCTGCGAACGGTCACAGGCACCTGGTAGCATTCCATCCGCGGCACGCAGCGGGTCACCGTGTAGGGGACCTTCTTGCAGACGCAGCGAGGAACTTTCACCGTGGTGGTGTAGCAAACCGGCTTGCAGACCGTGTACGGAACTTTCTTCACGCACTTTTCGGCAACCATGTGGCAGACGGTGTACGGCACTTGCTTGCAGTGCTGTTCCTTCACCATGTGGCAAACCTTGTAGGTGCAAGTCTTCACCCGCTGTTCCTTCACCATGTGGCAGACGGTGTAGCTGCAGGTCTTGACCCGCTGTTCTTTCACCATGTGGCACACCTTGTAGGTGCAGGTCTTGTGGCAGGTTTCTGGAACCATATGGCACACCTTGTAGGTGCAAGTCCGGGTCTTCTGTTCCGGAACCATGTGGCAGACGGTATAGGTGCAAGACTTCTGTACAGGTTCGCTGACGTAGCGGCAAACGGTGTACGGAACTTGTTTCTTAATGACTTCCTTTTCCATCCGGCAGCAGTTGATCACCTTCTCGCAAACTTCCGGAACCCAAACTTTCTTGCAGCACTTCTTCGGCGGAGTCTGGCACTGCACCGTGTGGCACTTGCCAGGCACGTAGCAGCAACGGCAGCAGCAAGGATCCCATTGCCAGCAACCTGGCTCTTGGACGCACTTGGTATAGCACTTGCCAGGAATCTCATATTCTTGGGTTTCCCAGCGACCCGTGCAGACCTTAACGGTCTTGGTGTAGTGCACTGGCTTGCAGATCGTTTCGCAAACTTCGCGGTAGCAAGTTTCTTGAACTGGCTTGCAAACATTTACGCACCAGGTCTTGGTCTTCGTTTCGTAGACCGGCTTGCAGACCGTGTAGCAATAGGTCTTGGTCTTCGTTTCCCAAACTGGCTTGCAGACCGTGTAGCAAACGTCCTTGGTCTTCGTTTCCCAAACTGGCTTGCAAACGGTGTAGCAGATGTCGCGGGTCTTCGTTTCATACACGGGCTTGCAGACCGTGTAGCAAATATCGCGAGTCTTGGTTTCCCACACCGGCTTGCAAGTGGTGTAGGTGCAGGTGCGATACTTCGTTTCGTACACGGGCTTGCAGACCGTGTACTCGCAATCGCGGTAGCACGTTTCCTTCACGTACTTCGTGCAGTTGATCGTTTTGTCTTCGTAGACAGTTTCGTAGCAGTTCTTGTAGCAGGTGACTTCCTGCTTGTCGTAGACCTTGCGATAGCAGGTCTTCATCACGGTGTGGCAGCACGAGACCGCTTCGCAGCAGCTCGTGGGGCAACACGCATTGACGTTGCAGTAGCTGACCGCGCCGCAACACGCGGCGGAGGCCGTGTTGGCCGCCAACACGGCCAGCAGCAGTGCGGCAAGGGCCGAGAGGGTTTTCATTGTCCATTCTCCTGGAAACATTGGCTCGCAAAAAACATGATCTGGTAGACATCTGCGGGATGTCTGACACGACGAACCGGGAACAGCGGGCGGGGGGTATTAGTCCAGCGTTGCGGGAGCGACGCACATTGCGCTTTTGTCGCCTCCGGCGCAACGTACTACGGACAAGGGTCCGCGCTCGTACCGGTTATGAGGTTCATCGTCAAACTGGAGAAGGAGCTTGAGATAGGACGGCTAGCAAAGCTGTTTCTTTTCCCACGTACCTTGACGGATTCCCTAAACATGGCGCAAACGGAATATCTGGCGATTAGTGCAAGCCTTGCTGTCATTCCGGTTCTGCCGACTACCTGCATTAAGGAACGCGGGCGAAATCCTCCGCCCCCCTGCCGGGGCAAAGTCGGCACGATCAGCGCAGATGTATTGTTAGTGACGGCCTGCTCCCTCCAACGGACGACCGCATAGTCTCGATTTTTTCCCCTAAAGGAATTGACCACCGCTCAGAAAAACTTAGGTATTCGTACCGCGGGGCTGAACTCCGCTGTACGGACGGGCCAAGCGGTTCCCGTGAAGTCGTGCTAAGTCGTTCCAAATGTGAGGAATCCCAAGTTATGTTTCGCAGCCATCGCAAGTCCAGTTCAAAGAGAAACGGTTTCACCCTGGTCGAAATCCTGATAGTCGTCGTTATCATGGCCATCCTGGCCGCGACGATTATTCCGCAATTCTCCGATTCAACCACCGATGCCAAAGCCAGCAACGCCAAGTTCAATCTGCACACCATGCGGTCGCAGATCGAAACTTATCGCGCCCAGCACAACTACGTCTCGCCGACTGCAGATTTGAGCGAATTGCTCGTCCGCACCAACGGCTCGGGTGTCAAGATGCCAGTCGGCGGCGATGCTGAGGACTATCCTTACGGACCTTACATGCGTCAACTTCCGACCAATCCATTCACCAATTCAGACGCCGTCAAATCGATCACGAACGACCCCGCAGCCGCTGGCGACGTGGACGCAACGAACGGTTGGCTATACAACGCCACCACCGGCGGTATTTGGCTCAACCACGATAAGTTCTATACCGAATAGTTTGCCAAGGAACATGTCGCTTTCACGACGAGCGACAGTGCAGCACTAGCGGTTCGACTTTAACGACTAAAAAGCCCTCGCAAGCCAATGGCTTGCGAGGGCTTTTCTGCTAATTCAACTGCAGACGACCCGAGACATCCCTGCTGTGAGTCCGGTCATGCATTCCCTTGCTAGGCTGTCTGCTACTCCTTCAACACCATATCGATGCACAGCACAGCAGCCATGATGAGCAATCGGACGGGGTTATCTTTGGGCACCTGATCTGAAATGGTCAGGACGTAGTTGTCGGCTGAAGTAAAAAGTTCCTGCCCGAGCCCTGCCCATTTCTTCGTCACACGGGCCAGTTCCGTTTGCCCCGCCATGAAGGTGAACTCCCAGCTGGTCCACTTCCCTTTCAATTCGCAAAGTGGCTGGTCATTTGCGCCGAGCACGGTGAACGAGCCGCCAATCGAAAACAGCTTTTGCTGAAATCCCCCCACGCGCTGACCGCTTTCGTCGAGCACATCGACTTTGGATAGGAAAATGGTCACGCCTCGCTTCACGCACAAGACCGGCTGCCCATCCGGCGTTCTGACAATAACTTCAAACGGTGTATTCCGCTTATAGTCCGTGAACCGCAACATTTTCGTGAAAAAGCCCAGCCGCTCTTCGCGGCACATCAGTAGCGGCTGCTGGGTCGCCAAGTCAAGCACATCAAAGTTGTTGGCGGCCTTAAACATGCCGACCTGTTCTTTGACGAAGTATTGGTTGTGGGCCAAAACAGGATGCATCGTGAATTCTCTGTGGGAGTGTGCGTTAAGATGAGTCGATGGTGCCCTAGATTATGAGGCAGGCGTTCCAGCTAAACAACCGCACGAGAAGAACTCGACGCCTAAAGCGCAGCTCGGCGATGCGGAGCCTTCTGTTCTAAACCACAGCCCGTACTTGTCGGGAGCATCTTCTGTGGACTGAGATTTCCTTTGGGATTGAACGCCGTTCGGAAATTCGCCATCGCTTGCAGATCGTCCGGCGTGAACATTCGGCTCATGAACGGAATCTTCTCCACACCGATACCATGCTCGCCGGTAACACTACCGCCACAGGCCAGGCATTCTTCCAGGATCTCGTGGCTCGCATCGAGCACGCGCAGCGTCTGGGCCGCGTCACGCTCATCGAACAAAATAATGGGATGAATGTTGCCATCGCCGGCATGGAATACGTTCACAATTCGCAAGTTGTGCCGAGCGCCGATTTCGGTGATCTTCCTTAAAATGTGCGGAAGTTTGGTTCGCGGCACCACGCCGTCCTGTGTGCAGTAGCTGGGGCTTAATCGGCCAATGGCTCCAAACGCCTGCTTCCGCGCCTTCCACAATTTCATGCGATCTTCTGCGGTCGCTGCCTGCCGAACTTCGCGGGCTCCCGTCTGTTTGCATATTTCGACAATCCGATCGCGCTGTGCATCCAGCCCCGCCTCCAGTCCATCGACCTCAATCAACAACACGGCCTGGGCGTCGAGAGGAAAGCCCAAGTGATAGGCGGCTTCAACTGCCGTAAGAATGCCCTGGTCCATCATCTCAAGTGCGGCCGGCACGATCCCCGCGCCAATAATCTCGCTAATGGCTTGCGTGGCCGCATCGATGGAATCAAAGATCGCGAGCATCGTCCGCCAACCTTGCGGATTGGGGGTGAGTCGCACCCAAATTTTAGTGACAATAACGAGCGTCCCTTCACTGCCGACGATCGCCCCGACGAGATCGAGTCCCGGCAGATCCTCTGCCGGCCCGCCAAATTGCATGATCCGCCCGTCCGCTAAAACACCTTCCACGCCGAGCACATGATTCACTGTCACGCCGTACTTCAGCGTGTGCGGTCCGCCGGAATTCGTCGCCACATTGCCCCCAATCGTGCAGGCTCCTTGGCTGGACGGATCGGGAGCGTAGTGATAACCGGTTCCCTTTAACGCGTTCGTTAGCCAGACATTCACCACGCCTGGCTGCACGATGGCGTACCGATCACGCAGATTGATTTCTTCAATCGACTTCATCCGTGTCAGCACAATCATCACGCCCCCGCCGATCGGCAAACAGCCACCGGCAAGGCTAGTTCCTGCTCCGCGCGGCAAGAACGGCACGTCAAATTCATTGCAGATCTTCACTACCGCCGCGACTTCCTGAGTGGTCCGTGGGAATACCACCACGTCTGGCGAGTTCTTTTCGATGACGTAGCCGTCGCATTCATAAACGAGCAAATCTGCGTGCGCCGACAACACCCCTTCGCTGCCGAGGAGGTTACGCAGTTTGTAGATCAGATTTTGATGGATGGTCATCGCTTGCTTGAAGCCACTTCAGGCTGGGAATTTTTTGTTCGGCAGATGGCAGACGAGGCAGCCCTGCTCCCTTAGGATACCAGGAGTAACGGTACTCAACAGTTCCACGACACACCCCTTGTGTCGGCTTTGATAATCGGAGTGACAGCCATGAGCGCGGATGACTGGAAAGAGGACGATGATCTCGAAGCGGACGGTAACGGGGACGAAGAATTTGAAGACTCTGCCGATACGGAGCAAATTGCTGCTCAAGGAGGAGTTGGCCTGTGCATGGTGTTGCTGCGCCAGCCAACGCTCGACCCCGCCATCCTGGCGAGTGAACTCTCCAAAGAGTTCGATCGCGAAATTGAACTAGAAGTCGCCGACGACAATATCTTTTCCTGCGAACTGGGTGACCTGAATCTGTTCTTCATGGCCCTGGAAGTTCCGATCCCCAATCAAGAGGCCGAGCATGCTGCTGATGGCTACTTTCTGTGGGACGACGGCGCCCAAGCGGTGGCCGAGCATCAAGGGCACGTGATCGTGACGTGCGTCGGTCAAGATGATGACGTCCTGGAAAAAGTCGTGGTTGCAGCACGTGGTGCACGAGCGGTCCTGCAAGCCAGCGATTCCATCGGCGTCTATTGGGGGAACGGAATGATCGCTAACAATGCGGAGACGTTCCTTACGATGAGCGAAGGCTTGTCGGACGATGCCTTGCCTCTCTACCTTTGGATGCGATTTCAACCATTGCCCGGCGACACCGAAGAGACCGTCGGCCTCTACACTCTGGGCTTGGAACAATTTGATGTCCGTGAAATCGAAGTGCAGAACTGTTCCTGGACCCCTTCCGACATGCTGGAGTTCGTCTTCAATGTGGCTCATTACTTGATTGTTTCAGGCCGCACGATTGCCGACGGCGACACTATCGGTGGCGATGCAGATCAAAGAATCACCGTTTCGTACGAGCCGAGCGTCGTCGATCCCGAACGAACCGTGCATCGCATTCATCTGCCCTAATAATTCGCAGGAGCCCCGGCATGCTTCGTCCTCTCCCGTTCGTTCTGTTGTCTTGCATCACCCTTCATGCGCTGGCTTGTTTCTCGGAATCATCGCTCCACGCTGCCGAGGATCAGTATTACTCCGTCCACTATTTTCCTTCCGACAAAGAAGGGGAATTGCGGCTCGGCGTGACCTACACCATCTGGATTCCCGGCGAGGCAACCAAACTGCGCGGCATCATCGTGCACCAGCATGGCTGTGGGAAAGGGGCCTGCGAGGGGGGCAAGACTGCGGCGTACGATCTGCATTGGCAAGCCTTAGCAAGGAAGTATCAGTGTGCTTTGCTGGGGCCATCCTACGAGCAAGAAGATCAACAGAACTGCCGGCTCTGGTGCGATCCACGCAACGGCTCGGCCGTTACGTTCCTGCGATCCTTAGAACAATTCGCCAAGGACTCAGGACATGCCGAATTAACGACCATTCCCTGGTGCTTGTGGGGACATTCCGGCGGTGGTTTCTGGGCCAGCTTGATGCAAACGATGTATCCGGAGCGGATCGTCGCAATCTGGCTCCGATCCGGAACTGCATTTGATCGCTGGGAAAAGGGGGAAATCAACAAGCCGGAACTAAGCGCCGCCGTTTACCGCATTCCAGTCATGTGCAATCCAGGCTTGAAGGAAAAGGGGGATGAACGTTTCAACGGCGCCTATGTGGGCTCGCGGGAAATGTTTCTTGCCTACCGCGCGCAGGGTGCTCCCATCGGCTTTGCTCCCGATCCACTTACTTCGCATCAATGCGGCGACAGTCGCTACCTGGCCATTCCTTTTTTCGCCGCCTGTCTGGAGCAGCGTTTGCCCAATCCAGTCAGTGCGGTGCAGACACTCAAGCCAGTAAATACGTCCGATCTTTGGCTCGCGTCGCTGGAAGGGACAACCGCAGTACCGGCGGGTCAGTACGAAGGTCAGCGCGAGGAGGCGGTCTGGCTGCCGAACAAAGCGGTGGCCGAGGCTTGGTCGGAGTATGTTCAAACCGGTGCGACTAGCGACAAGACTCCCCCCCAGCGCCAACCAAATTAGCCATCGATCGCGATCCAGCCGGGCGAACGGTTCTTACGTGGTCCGCTGCCGCCGATATCGAAAGTGGCTTGGCGCAGTTCATCATCTTGCGCGACGGCAAAGAACTCGCCCGCGTTCCAGAAAAGCCGATCGGCAAGTTCGGCCGGCCACTCTTTCAATCGATGTCGTACCACGATACGCCAGAGAAGCCTCTCCCCGAAATGAAGTTTGTCGATGTCGATTCGCAGTCCGGGAACAAACACGACTACCAAGTTGTCAGCGTGAACGGCGTGGGGTTGAGTTCGGAATAACCTCCTGTTTCGAGCGACAGCGTTTTCAATTGCCGCCTCATTATTCCGATTGTGCGGACTAAACGCATCTAATTTGACTGAATCGTCATCTCAGGGATCGTCGGGCGAGTTTCCGCGCGCGAAATCGACCTAGGGTTGAATAGTTGATTGCCCAGCATGCCGACTGTCCGGCCGCGGGGTGGGGCTACTTTTGCAGACAGGAATTCCGATGATAGGCCGCCGTTTTTTCCGTTCCGACGAAGGCACGACTTCGGTCGAGTACGCTGTCATGCTGGCCATGATTATCGTGGTTTGCATTGGTGCCTTGCAGTTTTTTGGCTCGACGGCCGGCGGAAGCTTTTTGAATACGAATACTCGCATTAACGACGCGGTTGGCGCTTCGAGTTAAGCAAGGCTTGCCCGAAATTCCACTTTGGCAACGATTTGCCCGCCATTTCTACCTGCTTCGCCAAGAAACGAGGCGAAAACCCTTCCCGATCCGCGCTTCGAGCGGTATTCTGAACCAGGAGCGACCTGCCCGGCTGGCGGTCCTCTTCCCACCTAGATTCCGCCCTGCTCGATGGGTTTCGCATGTTTTACGGCACGATTCGCAGCGTTAATCCTGAAAAAGCCTACGGCTTCATCGAAGCAGATCGCGGCCCAGATGTCTTCTTCATGTTTGCCGTCGTGGACGAAGGGGGCCTGGTCGGTCGCATCGTGCCGCGGCAAGCGGTGATGTACGTGCCCGAAAAAGTGAAACGGGATGAAGACGGCGTCGCCCTTCCTACCAAAGGGCCGCGTGCCGAACGGGTTGTGTTGATCGACCGCGTACCTGGCGAAGAACTCCCCCCGGCTCCAGAAGCCCAGCAGGTGAAGCATCATCCCAAGGCCCGGCAGCGCAAACCGACTTGGCGGCGGTAGGTTCTCGCATTAGGCCAGAACAAGCCTGCGACGTCCCCACTCCGGCCAACTCTCTTCGGTCGGATTGAATTCAACTGGAATGAATTCAAATTGTTCCGACACCAAATGACACGTGCCAATGCGTGACGCTTGCCTAGAAATCGTCTAGGTGAAAAGTTGCAGAACGGTTATTCGTTGGCTCTCTTGCCCTGCCTACGAAGAGGGGGTTACAATCGCGCATCGTTCTCTTCTAGAAAGGATGCTCGCTATGGCTCTTTCCCTCGCTCGCGCCCGCGCTTTTCGTCCCCTGCAAATGGAGTCACTCGAAAATCGCATCCCGCTGGCAGTCGTTCGCGACACTTCCTTCGGGACGAATGGAATCGCTGCCGTCACCTTCGGCGTGTTGCCCAAAGCGGGGAACGCTACGCTGCAAAAAGATGGCAAGATTATCGTGGTCGGCGGCGAAGGTTCCCAAAAGCGCGGCGACGAGCGCAGCATGATCGTCGCCCGCTTCAATAAGAACGGCACGTTGGACAAGACCTTCAGCGAAGATGGCCGCGTGAAAATCCCTTTTGGGCAAGATGCGTCGGCAGTTGCCGTTCAGGATGACGGCAAGATCATTGTCAGTCGCTTTAGCACTGTCTATCGCTTTAAGGCCGATGGTTCAAGCGACGCCACCTTCGGCGGCGGGTCCGGCTACATTTTTACGAAACCTCAGATCAACATCCAGGATCTGGACGTCCTCCCCAACGGCAAGATCATTCTTGTCGGCTACACTTCGCAGAGCGATCTGGGATCCAAGGTGGCGGTCGCCCGACTCAACAGTGATGGTTCCCCCGATACATCCTTCGGCAAGAACGGCGCCACGATCGGATTCAAAGGGGCTGCCTTTGGGATGCGTCTTTACGACAACGGCAAGATTCTAGTCTCAGGCGGGAGCAATTTTGGCGACTTCCGCGCGAAGTTTCCCGATCGTCGGATGCTGTTAGTTCGTTTCAACGCAAACGGAACCGTCGACAAAACATTTGGAAACAACGGCCAGGCACAAGCCCTTGTCGGTCGCGGCGGCAATATCGCTTACGACCCCATGATTCTGCCGAGCGGCAAGATCATCGCCGCCGGCGTCACGTTCAATGCGCAGAACAACCACGATTTCGCTCTCGCGCGCTTCACAGCCAACGGCAAACTCGACACCACCTTCGGCCAGAAAGGCAAAGTGATCACTTCGCTGGGCCAAGACGACGTCGCGATTAACGCCCGTTCGCAGCCGGGCGGAAAAATCCTCCTGACTGGCTCGAGGACGTCTGGCGAAATTTTTAGGGAAACGTCCGATGTAGCCATGGTCCGGTACCTTCCTGGCGGGAAGCTTGATCCATCGTTCGGAAAAGCGGGCAAACTGATTGTCGACTTGGGAGGCGACGAGGCAACGCCCGCCATCGCGCAGGCCTCCGGCGGACTCATCACCATCGCCGGCAACAAGGACGGCAAGCTGATGGTGATGCGCTTCAAGGAAACCTTGCCGCGGACGCAGGCGCTCGCGCTGGCTACCAACACACCTGCCAAAAAATCGACCTTCGTTCCCGCGGCATTGTTGTCGGCCATTTCCCCGGCAACGATCCCGACAGGTGTCGAGTACGCCGCCGCGGTGGACGCTGTTTTTGTGGCCGGGACCGGGCGCGAATTGTTTGCGGAGTTGTAAGCCGGTAAACGTCCGCATATCTCCTGCACCGTTACTCAAATCGATTCACGAAAACAGCAACTTACACGACCGCCTTCTTCCTTGCTTCTTTCAATTTTAGGTGCGCCATTCGCTCTCGGCGTTTGCGCTCTTGGCGCGTTTCCGGGCGATGCTTCGGCGCGGGAAGTTCTAACTTTCCCGGTTCTGAACTCGTTGCTTCGCCGCTGCTGTTCCACAACTGGCTCTCAAAATGGGCCCGTTGAACAGTGGCGCTCGGCGCGAGTGGCAAGATACTTTCAGCAGCAACGCTGGCGTCACAACTGCCGGTTTCACAAGCAGTTGCAGCGTCTGCGTTCAGCGGCAGATCGTCCCCAATCGCCTGTTCAACACCATCCGTTGAACAGTCCACCACTGGGGGGTGCTCGGCTTCTTCGCTTTCGCCGCAACCCAACAGGCTGATCGGCAACTTGGCTCCTTGCACTGCAGCACGACTTGCGGCCGAGAGATACCGGCAATCGCCGTGGCTGATCCGTGTCAGCCGGACTTTCGTTCCCGTTTGCAACGGCGAGCTCACCTCGCGCTCTGTCGTCACCTCCCCTTTCGATGCCCGCCACGCATCGATCGCCTCGCCGTAGATAAAACCTAACTGCTCGGACGCAACTTGCTCGGCCACGCTCAGTCGCTGTTCCCGCCGTTCGTCTTCCTTGATCGCCGGCGCCACGTCGGCCATGAAGTCCGCAACCCGCTGCACGATCTGACAAACCCGCGTTTGCGAGACATGCACTTCGCTGGCCGCCTGTCGGGTCGTGGCCCGTTCGATTTTCACGCGGCGATAAACTTCAAAATCCCGGCCACTGGGAGGCCCTTGCTGTTTGCTGCTCACCATACTGAAGCTCCGCAACACGAGGAGAATTCTAGATGGTGAAAGTATACATCTGTACACTTCCATTTCAAGCTACAAGATGTGGTGGCCGGGTGAAGATTGAACCGCAGCAGATGGGCATCGGTGGCACGTCGCTGACAAACTTACCTCCCCAACTCTATCCCCAACCGCTCGCACATTGCCTGCCGCCGCTCATGCACTACCGCCAATCCTTCGGCTGCCTTCTTCTTTGCGGCCACGGGATCTTTTGCCATCGCTAACACGGCAGCGGGGTAACGCTCGCAATCCGCCTCGACATCGAAGTCAAAGAGCCAATCCCCCAGGCCGATGTCGCGCCACATGATGCCCTTGCTGGTCTGCTCCTTAAACCGGCCGACGATCGCGGGGACTCCGTTGCCGATGCACATGATCGGCGAATGCATCTCGAGGCCGAACATGCCAGCGGAGCGAACGTAAGTGCTGAGGGCTTCGTCCGTGAGCCAGTATTTTTCGCGCCAAACCACACTACGGCGGACATCTTCCGGAAGTTTGTCAAAGATGTTCTCCTTGCCGACCGCCATTTGCGACGCGTCTTCCGGGCAAAGCAAGATCTTCAACTCGGTCTCCCTCACCACCGCTTCAATCGCAGCCCGCAGCGGAGCGTGATCGTGCTCTTTCATGGCCTCGTTGCGTGCGTGCTTCGCTTCATCAAACGCGCGGCCTTCCTTAATCTTCCAATACGGAGTGTTTCTGAGTCGGGGAATGCAGCACAAAAACTTGCCGGGCTGCAAATCGTGGGCTTTCAAAAAAGCTTCAGCCGCCGCATCGTTGCGCAGATCCACGGCAAACGCGCCATCGGGGCCGAACTCCATCACCGGGCATTTCACCCCTTCTTCCTTGGCAAGTTTCAACGACTGTGAATCGCGGCAGTACAAAAAGCGGGCGTTCGATAAATGGTCCCGCAGCGGGTCGTCGATGGATGAAATGGTGATCCCAAAAATTCCGTACGGCTTTTTTGTCTTCGACCGCCAATCGGCAATTTGCTTCGCCCCGACGAGCGACGGTCCCGAGCCGTGCAACAGAAAATCGCATTCTTCGAAGGATTGCTTAACATCCTCCGCTCCTTGCACGATTGGCACCTTGGGGAAACGGGTCTGCAACATCTCCTTCACTCCGTTGCCCACATCGCCTGGCCAGAGGCGAACTTCCACCTCAGGCAGATGTTTTTCCAACAGATGCAATACCCCCGGTGTGTGGCCGATGTCCCCGATATTGACCGTCTGCCAGGAAGAACGGAGCAACACTCGCGGCCGAGAGGGAATTCGCGAGCGCAACAGCCAGAGACGATTGAAGAAAAATGCGGCGGTTCATCAGCATGGGGGATTAGAGTTCGGAAGAGATGCCTGTCGCGGAATGATCCAGCACGAGTTGTGCGGCTCCATTCCGATATGCGGATAGTATTCCCTCGCGGCCGGGGCGGAAAGCAGGATCAAGGTCGTCCCCAAACCGGTAGCCTGATGCGTGCGGCGGATCAACTCTCGCCCAATCCCCTGCCGCTGGAACTGTCGATCCACGGCCAGGTCCGACAGATAGGTGCAGTAGGAAAAATCGCTGATCGCCCGCGAAATCCCGACCAATAGCCCGCTCGCCGTGCGTGCTGTCACTATGACTGAAGCGTTGGCTAACATGCCGGCAATTGTGGCTGGATCGTCAACAGGACGCCGCTGAGCCAGGGCCGAACGACGCAGAATGTCCACAAACTCGGCGGCGGGCAGTTGCGGTTCTATTCCGTAAATTATGCTCATTTCCAAATTATACGCGCGTTTGCGTCTCCCCCAGTCAGGTCTATAATCGACGATGAGGGATTTTCTGATCGCACGCGAGGAGGTGGGGCCGTGAAACGCAGTCGAGATTGCAGGGAAGCAAGTCGGTTTGTTTTTGCCGTTCGCTTTTTGTTCGCCAGTTTGCTGGGACTGGCGCTCCTTCTTCCGACGATCAGCCGGGCCGAAGAAAAGTTCGTCGGCCCTCCGCCGCCGCTGGCTTCCGACAAGGAACATAGCGACGAATATTACGAATTGCTTCGCCTCTTCGCGGACACCTTTGATCAAATCGAGCGCAATTACGTCAAAGAAGTGGATCGCCGGCAGCTCATGGAAGGGGCGATCCAGGGAATGCTCTCCAAACTGGATCCCTATTCCAACTACATTCCGCCCCCCGATTTAGATCGCTTTCGCACCGGCGTGGAAAGCGAGTTCGGCGGAGTCGGCCTGCAAGTGCAGAACAACGAAGGAGTGCTGACCGTGATCAGCCCCATCTACAACACGCCTGCTTATCACGCCGGAATTCAAGAAGGGGACAAGCTCGTCGAGATCGCTGGGCAAACCGCCCTGGGGATGTCGCTCGAGCAAGCGGTCGGGCTGATGAAAGGGAAGACGGGAACGGCCGTGGCCGTGAAGGTGCAGCGCGGCGACGCGGAGCCCAAATCGTATGAGTTGAAGCGTGAGATGGTGCAAGTGGCAACCGTGATCGGCAATCATCGCAATGCCGACGACACCTGGAATTTTTACTACGACAAAGAACAAGGCATTGGCTACATTCGCCTGACCCAATTCGCCCGCCATACCGGTGAAGAACTGAAGGCCGCTTTGGACTCGCTGAAGGCCACCGGTTTGCGAGGATTGGTGCTCGATCTGCGCTACAACCCGGGCGGATTGTTACCCGTTGCGATTGAAATCTCGGATCTGTTCGTCGACGAAGGTCGGATCGTGAGCACTGCCGGGCGGAACGTGAAAGAACGTGTGTGGGAGGCGAAGGACGAAGGCACTTTTACCGGCTTCCCCATGGCCGTGCTGGTGAACCACTACAGCGCTAGTGCCAGCGAAATCGTTTCCGCCTGCTTGCAGGATCTGGATCGCGCGGTGATTGTCGGCGAACGATCGTGGGGCAAGGGAAGCGTGCAGAACATCATCGAGTTGGAGAATGGCCGCAGTGCTTTGAAACTGACGACCGCCGGCTACAAGCGACCCAACGGCCGCAATATCCATCGCCAGGAAGGGGCGAAGGACGAAGAAGAATGGGGGGTGAAGCCGAACGACGGGCTGGAAGTTATCTTGACTGACGAAGAAGCTTCTAAAATCCTAGCTGATCGGCGGGAGCGGGAAATTATTCGTGCAAAGCTAGTCGAAGGAACCGAAAGGCCTGAAAAAACAGCGCGCGAGCCGGCCGTAGATCGCCAACTCGATAAAGCCATCAGCTGGCTCAAAGAAAAAATGCCAGCCACGAAATCGACCGAGCCCCCTGTTGCTCCGATCGCGCCAGATGCAGCCGTTGAGAAGGAAACGAAAGCAGAAGCGAAGGCAGGATAGGCTACGGCACCCATGCCTGATCCGCGAAAGCTGAGGGTCGGCGACCTGGTTCGCTTCGTCGCTTTCCCTGATGAGTGGTCCAATCCCAGTATCGGCGTGCCGACGTCGAGTCGCACGTTCATGAAGAAGATGATCGCGCGCACTTGGCCCGCGCGAGTTTTCATGCGGGATGATTCAGGCTATCCGTGGATTCGTGCTCGGATGCGCTCGCGAGGCAAAATCGAGTATCACACCTGGCTCATTGTCGAATGCACCGGCTGGAAACAGGTCAAGCGGCGGCGGAAGTAAACGCCCGGTTCGACTTCCGCCCCAGCGCCGCTACTACAATCTGCTTCTGCCAACCTACTTGGCCGCCAACTTCAACGTCACCAGGTACGGCACGGGTTCGCTGCCGAGTGCATTCAGCACGGTTCCACCGGCCGTGAAGCAGTGGCTGACCCAATTCGATTGGCCGTACTTCTCGAGCGCTGCCCCTCCTTCGCCACCGCCGATGTAAACCTTCAAGCCGGCATCGGTGAGGTTCTTCAGCAAGCCGATGAACGCCTTGGTTCCCTTTTCGAACCGGGGATCTTCAAACATGCCAAAAACACCATTGTGGAAGACAACCGTCTGCCCTTCTTTCCCCTTCACGCTGTTGAGGAATTCCCCTGCCTTCTCGGTGAAGTGAGCGATCGTCTTTGGACCCACGTCAAACTGCTGGGCACCGGGGCCGAGCGTTTCTACGATCGATTCATCTTGCAGAACAAAGTCGACCGGCAGGGTCAGCGTGATTCCATGTTGGCGGGCAACGCCGATCATCTTCTTGGCTTGTTCGATTCGTTCCGGCGGAATGTAGAACGCCTGCCCCTTGTTGGCCGGGTTTTCCGATTCACCTAGATCGAAGTCGCCGCCGTCGAGTTGTGCGGCAGCTTTCTTCAGCGCCATCGCCAGCGAACCGGCACTGAAGATGTGCGTGATCGTGCCGCGGTCGATCATCGCTTCCAGGTCGTCCAGTTTGTCGATCTTGATGCCACTGAAGACCACGAGCTTGGCTCGCATGCATTTGAGCATCGGACCGTCGAACTCGCCAGCCACATACTTGCCCAGGGCGACCTTCTCCATGGCGAGCGGAACGACCGTGCTGGAGGCATCCAAACTGCCGGCCGACAAAGCTTCATTGATGTAGATTTTGGCAACGCTTTCTGCAAATGAATTAGCTAGCGCTGCCAGCGGTTCGGATAGACCGGGGAGTTTATCTCCTTCGATCTTCCAGAGTGCCACTTCAATGTCGTAGGACCGGACGTTTTCCAGAACAAGGATCGCCCCTTCTGGTGCGGCAGCGATCTTTTCCGTCACATGGGGCTTGATCGTGTTCGTGGCTTCGTCGAGCCAATCCGTGATCAGGGCCACTTCGCAACCCATCAGCGCGCCGATCCGCTCCGCAACCTTCTTCAAGGAGCCAATCGGCTTATCTTTACTCTTGCGCCCCAGATGGCCAAAGATGATCTGCTTCCAACCCCGTTCTTGGCCGAATTTCAAAGTATCGACCATCGACCGGAGGCGGATATCGCCATCGCCGACGTTCGTGCCGACCTTCGCATCGACATCCCCCCGGATCAATACCGGCGTCCCCGCTGGAACCTCAGCCAGCGAATCAAGCCGCGGAATCGCCTGCAGGTAGTCTTGCAGCTTCAGGTTTTCCTTGGGTGCGACCCCTTTCAAAACACGGCACAAAGCGAGCACTTCGGAGGGGGTCGTCGACATCATGAAACTCCTGCAAATAAGCGAATTTTGCCCGAAGGAAGGCTGCCGCAAGCTTACCAAAAGCGCTACTTGGCAGGCAGGGGGCGAAGAGGGCGACCGAGAAGTTCGCCACCCCCGGCAGATCAACGCCTTTAGGCCGGAATTCACTTCGCAGACACCCAGCGGTGGCTATTCCTGGGGCGTTCATCGGCCAGCGAACTTGCTCTTCGAGTTCTTGCGTTCGCGCTCGCTCCACAGCCCTTCAAAGATGACTTTCATGATGGCCGCGTGCTGTTCTTCCAGCGAGTCGTTCAACCCGAGGAAGTGATTCGAGAACATCGTGCCGTAGGTCAAGTTGCCAAACGTTTCGAGCATTCGTTCGACAGGAAGGTCATCTCGCAGACGCCCTTGTTTCACCAGTGACTGATACAACTCCCGCCACGGACCGCGGCCTGAATCCCGATAATCAAAATAAGTGGGCCGCTTCCGATTTTTAAAGCCGGCTCGCTCCTGAATAATCAGTTCCGCTTGCTCGGGATGCTCCTGGAAGTACTTCAAATAAGCCCAGACTGCGGCCGAAATGCGATCGAACGGGTCGGCCTGGATGTCGGCCGCCGCTTGAACTTTCGCCTGCATTTCCTGCATTCCATGGCTGACGCAGGCGAAAAAAAGTTCTTCTTTGCTGCTGAAGTAGAGATACAGGGTTCCCTTGGCAATCCGCAGTTTCTTGGCCAACCGCTCCATGTCGCAATCGTTGTAGCCCAACTGGGCGAACAGACGGGAAGCAGCAGCGACGATCGTTTGCCGTCGTTGGGCCCGTTTGGGACTTAGTTCATTAGTAACGGCGGTTGGCACGGCCATTGCGGACACCTGCAGATGCGGACTCGCAGAGTTGCAGCCCCTAGTCACTCAGCATAATATACATTGCCCTGACTGACTAGTCAGTCATTTCCCAAAGAGAATGCTTCAGCGTCGAACCGGCTTCATGAAAACCCTACCTCCCTATCCCACCGTCTCCGCATTGTGTTGCTGTCTCCTTGTAGCAGGGTTGGCTGGCTTTGGGGGCTGTGCTCCGAAAGCCACCGACCCTGCAAAGCCGCCGCTACAAAAAGTGATGTTCGTAACTCCCGTCGAAGAACAAGTGACGGAGTACGAAGAATTCACCGGACGTACTGCCCCAGAGAAAATGGTCGAACTCCGCTCGCGCGTGAACGGCTATCTGAAAGAAGTGAATTTCGAAGATGGCGCTGAAGTAAAGAAGGGGGATGTACTGTTCCTGATCGAAAAGGATCCCTTCCTTGCCGAGCGCGATCAAGCGGCCGCCGCCGTCGATCAATTTAAAGCGCGCGTGGATCGCTTGACGCGGCAACTGGAACGCATGACCGAACTGGCCACCAAGAATGCGACCTCGGCAAACGATGTGGATCTGGTCCGATTCGATCGCGCCGAAGCGCTGGCGTCGCAGAAAGCGGCCGAAGCCCAATTGCAGACGGCAATGCTGAATTTGGACTTCGCTGAAATTACTGCTCCGATGGATGGCCGCATTAGTCGGCGACTCGTCGATCCCGGCAACCTGGTCCAGGCAGACACCACTTCGCTCGCCACGATCGTTCCACTGGGTTTTGTTTACATCTACTTCGATATGGACGAGCGAACCGTGCTTCGGCTCAGACGACTCGTGCAGGATGGAAAGTTAAATGCCAACTACATGACAGCGACCTACATCGATGTGGCACTCGCGGATTCCAATGATCAATTTATTCGCCAGGCCAAAATCGATTTCGAAGATAACCAGATCGATGCTGCTACCGGCACCCTCCGTGTGCGCGCAGTGGTGGAGAACAAAGACCGCTTCCTGTCGCCAGGAATGTTCGTTCGCATTCGCTATCCGATTGGGGATGCCGCATCAGCCCTGTTGATTCCCGAAGAAGCGATCGGTTCCGATCAAGGTCGGCCTTACGTCTATCTGGTTGACGAAAGCGGTAAAGTTGTCAATCAACCTTTGCCCGAATTGGGGCCACTGGTCGACGGTCGCCGCGTCGTGAAACAAGGAATCAAGCTGGGAGACCGGGTAATCGTCACCGGCCTGCAACGGATCAAAAAAGATCAGCAAGTCGAGGCAGTTTTGTTCGAACCCGATTTTTCGTCCTTGGCTCAAGCAATTGCGACGGCAACGCGTGCGGCGGTCGCCGAACCCAACCCCGAGAAGAAACCTGCCGGCGATGTCGTCAGTTTGAAAGATCTCGAAAAGAAACCGCCGACCATTACTCCTGCCGCCGCGCGTTAGGTCGTCCACGTGATTTCACGTTTCTTCATCGACCGACCGATCTTTGCTGCCGTGATCTCGATCTTGATCACGCTGATCGGAGGGATTGCGCTCTACACCTTGCCGCTGGCCCAGTATCCCCCCATTACACCGCCAACTGTGGAGGTAGGCTGCAACTATCCTGGTGCCGGTGCGGAAACGGTGATGCAAACCATTGCTGCGCCAATTGAACAACAGGTCAACGGCGTTGAGGACATGCTCTACATGTCTTCGATGAGCACTAGCGATGGCTCGTATGCGCTGACGGTGACTTTCAAAACAGGCGTGGATTTAAACCTGGCGCAGGTCTTGGTGCAGAACCGCGTGAGCCTGGCATTACCGCAGTTGCCAGAAGTCGTTCGCCAAACGGGAGTGACCACCCGCAAGCGTTCGCCCGACATTTTGATGACGGTCAGTCTGAATTCGCCCGATGGGCGCTACGATCAGCTCTATCTCAGTAATTATGCAGTCATCAACATTCGGGATGAGCTTTCGCGCATCAAAGGAGTGGCCGAGGTACGCGTCTTCGGGCAACGCGACCATAGCATGCGCATTTGGCTTGATCCCGACAAAATGGCGGCCCGTGAATTGACGGTCGCAGAAGTGATTGCCGCGATCCGCGAGCAGAATGTTCAAGTGGCATTGGGTTCGATTGGTCAACCCCCGACAGCCGATGCGCCGTTAAGGCAAATCCCGCTCAGCATCAAAGGCCGTCTAACCGACAAAGACGACTTTGGGGACATCATCGTCCGGAGTACCCCCGATGGGCGCTTTTTGAGGATCAAGGACATCGGACGCGCCGAGATCGGCGCGCGAGTGGAGGACACTTCGAATCGCTTTGACGAAAAGCCAACGGTAGGGCTCGCGATCTTTCAGCAACCGGATGCTAACGCCCTGGAAACGGCCGATCTAATCAAGGCCAAAATGAACGAACTTTCCGTCTCATTTCCGGCCGGTGTGGAGCACGATACCGGCTACGACACAACGCCGTTCATTCGCGAATCGGTGTTTGAGGTTTTCAAGTCGCTGCGCGATGCGATTATTCTGGTGGCCCTGGTCGTGCTCGTCTTTCTGCAAGGTTGGCGGCCGGCGATTATTCCGCTGATTGCGGTCCCAGTGGCGATCATCGGAACGTTCGCGGCGATGGCGGCCGTGGGCTTCAGTTTGAATAACCTCACCCTGTTCGGGCTGGTGCTGGCGATCGGGATTGTGGTGGACGATGCGATCGTTGTCGTCGAAGCCGTCGAGCAATATATCGAACGCGGGTTCGCTCCCCGCGAAGCTGCCATTCGCGCGATGGATGAAGTCTCCGGGCCGATCATTGCGGTGGGGCTAGTGCTCTCTGCCGTGTTTATTCCGTGCGCGTTTGTTTCCGGAATCGTGGGAATGTTCTTTCGGCAATTCGCCTTGACGATTGCCATTTCAACCATTCTTTCGGCGATCAATTCGCTGACGCTCAGCCCGGCACTGGCGGCCCTCCTCTTGCGACATCGAGAGTCGCCCAACGACATCTTTGGTCGGATTCTCGATTTTTGCCTCGGCTGGTTTTTTCGCCTGTTCAACTTCGGAATGACGATGTCGATCGCCGGTTACTTGCACATCACGTCCAAAATGCTGCGACTTCCAGCGCTGGTTTTGACGGTGTACGGCGGACTGCTGGTGCTGACGATTTGGGGCTACGGGCAGCTGCCAACCGGCTTTATCCCCTCGCAAGATAAAGGCTACCTGGTCGGCAGTGTGCAGATGCCGGATGCGACTTCGATTGATCGGACGCTCGCCACCATCGCAAAGGTGGAAAGAATCGCCCTGGAAACTGACGGCGTGAAGCACGTCAATTCCATCGGCGGCAACTCGTTTCAACTGGGTGCGCGGGCCTCCAACTTCGGCTCGATGTTCGTCATTCTCGATAATTTTGATGAACGGCATGATCCGGAATTAAACTCGAACGCCATCATGGAGCATCTCAAGAAGCGCTTCGCTACCGAAATTCCTGAAGCGCTCGTCACCCTGTTTCCACCCCCCGCCGTTCCCGGCCTGGGACGAGCCGGTGGCTTCAAACTGATGATCGAAGACCGCGGCGATGGCGGGCTACAAATGCTGGAAGAACAGACGAGGAAGGTGGTCGCTGCCGGAAATGCGGAGTCGGATAAGCTGACCGGATTGTTCACCGTTTACAGTGCGAACTCTCCGCAGTTGTATATCGACGTGGATCGAGATGCGTGTCTTGCCCAAGGGGTCACGCTGCAAGATGTGTTCGGCACTCTACAAGCCTGCTTGGGGTCGCGCTATGTCAACGACTTCAATGAATTTGGCAGAACCTGGCAAGTGGTGGTACAGGCCGATGCTCCCTTTCGGGATCAGATGGAAGACTTCGGCCGCTTGAAGGTTCGAAACGCTTCCGGGCAAATGGTCCCCTTGGCAACGCTCGCTGACGTGAAGCCAATCGGCGGGCCAATGGTGCTCACGCGCTACAACATGTATCCAGCCGCAGCGATCAACGGCAACGTTGCAGCAGGAGTGAGTAGCGGCAGTGGCATTACCGCTCTGGAAGCGATCGGCCTGAGAGAACTTGCCCCCACGATGGCCTTGGAATGGACGGAGTTGACCTATTTGGAACGGATTTCAGGCAACACCGGTCTGATCGTGTTTGTGTTTTCGGTCATCTTTGTGTTTCTGGTGCTGGCGGCGCTCTACGAAAGCTGGTCGATGCCGCTGGCCGTCATTTTGGTCGTGCCGATGTGCGTTTCGTGTTCACTCGCTGGCGTGGCCATCGCCAAGATGGATATCAACATCTTTACACAGATTGGGTTCGTCGTACTGATTGGTTTGGCGTGCAAAAACGCCATCCTGATTGTTGAGTTCGCCAAAGTTCGCCGCGACAAAGGGGCCAGCGCTTACGACTCGATTCAAGCAGCTTGTCGGCAGCGGCTGCGTCCTATCTTGATGACCTCGTTTGCGTTCATTCTCGGCGTACTTCCTCTCGTGGCATCCACGGGAGCGGGATGGGAGATGCGACGAGCGCTCGGGACTGCTGTTTTTAGCGGAATGCTCGGCGTGACCTTGTTCGGCATTTTTCTGACCCCCGTCTTCTTCTTGGTTGTGGACTATCTTTCGCATTTCACCTGGTTCGCGAATCCGTCGGTACGTGAAGCAGGCCGCATGATGATCGACGGTTTGCGGTTGGGGCCGCTGCGTCGCTGGGGAGCCGCTGCATGGCGACGCCTCGATGAAAAGCATTTGGTGAAGCGACAACCTGACCGGCCCGAGACCAAGCCTGTTGCAGACACTCCCGTTGACTCGGCAATTTCCCCCGCTAAAGAACTTCCCAACGTCACTCCCTCCGCAGGGCCTCCCGCTGCGCCCGTGAGTGTGGTGACTTCCGCGGAACCTCCTTCGCAGCCCACCGAACTGTAATTCATGTTTTCGCACTTCTTTATCGACCGACCCATTTTTGCCACGGTGCTTTCCGTGGTGATTACGCTCGGTGGTTTGATCGCCGTATTTCAGTTGCCGGTCTCGCAGTATCCGGAGATCACTCCGCCGACGGTCGAGGTTTCGACGATCTATCCCGGCGCCAACGCGGAAGTGGTGGCCGACGTTGTTGCTGCGCCGATCGAGCAGCAAGTGAACGGCGTCGAGCAGATGATGTACATGTCGTCGCAGTGCACAAACGACGGCACTTATACCTTGACGGTTACCTTCGAGCCCGGAACCGATCTGAATCTGGCCCAGGTGCTGGTGCAAAATCGCGTGGCTCTGGCGCAACCGGTCCTTCCCGAACTGGTGCAGCGGCGCGGCATAACGGTCAAGAAGAAATCTCCTAGTGTGCTTATGATCGTGAATCTGTATTCACCCAAGGGGACGCGTGACAATCTCTACCTAAGTAACTACGCCACGATTCAGATGCGAGATTCCCTCTCGCGGGTAAACGGCGTAGGGGATATTTCGTTCTTGGGGCAGCGCGATTACAGCTTGCGTATCTGGCTTGATCCGGAACGGATGGCGATGCGGAATTTAAGCACGATCGACGTGGTGCAGGCGATCGAACAGCAAAACACGCAAGTTGCAGCCGGGCAAATCGGCCAATCGCCAGCACCCGACGGGCAGGTTTTTCAGTACACCATGACGACGCTCGGCCGGTTAAGTGATCCGGCCCAGTTCGGCAACATGATTTTGAGTTCCGATAGCTTGGGGCGACTCGTACGTCTGGACGATGTGGCCCGGACCGAACTGGGTGCCGTCTCCTACGATCAAGTTTGCAAGTTGGATGGCCAGGCCTCGGTCGCGATGTCGATTTATCAGTTGCCTGGCTCGAACGCACTCGAAACGGCACAGCAAGTTCGCGAAAAGATGGATGACTTGCGAACTCGCTTTCCCGACGACGTTGACTATTCCATCGTGTACGACACGACCCCCTTCATTCAGGAATCGGTGAATGAAGTTTTTATCGCGCTGCGTGATGCCGTCATTCTGGTGGCAATTGTAGTGCTTGTCTTTTTACAAAGCTGGCGTCCCGCAATCATTCCGCTGGTGGCCGTTCCGGTCGCCATTATTGGAACGTTCGCGTTCATGGCCGCAGTGGGCTTTAGTTTGAACACGCTGACATTGTTCGGCCTGGTGCTCGCGGTGGGGATTGTTGTCGACGATGCGATTGTGGTTGTCGAAGTGGTAGAGCATCACATCGCAGAAGGATTATTACCTCGTGACGCGGCTCGCAAGGCGATGGACGAGGTGGCAGGTCCCGTGATCGCGGTGGGACTGGTGCTGACCGCGGTGTTTATTCCTTGTGCGTTTGTCTCCGGCGTTGTCGGCCAATTCTTTCGACAATTCGCGGTCACGATTGCTATCTCGACGCTGATTTCCGCTTTTAACTCTCTCACGCTCAGCCCGGCCTTGGCGGTACTGCTACTCAAGCCCAAGAGTGAAGCCAAGCACGGCGAAGCGCTGCCACCGTTGGGCTTGTTATTGGCCGGGGGTTGGATTGGCTACGCATTTCTGGGTCGGTTGGCCATCAGCTACGCAGAGCAGGTCCCCGCCCTGCAAGACGTTCCAGCTTATGCCTGGCAAATCGCCTGTGCGGTCGCCATCGCCGCCGCCTTCTGGTTCTTAAGCAGCAGCATCAATCGAGTTCTGAGTTGGGCCTTTCATTGGTTCAACATTCTGTTTCTGTGGACCACGCAGGGTTATGTGGCGAGTGTGCACGTGATGCTGCGCGGCAGTTTGATCGTTCTGCTGGTTTATGCCGGATTGATTTATCTGACTTACGACCGATTCAATTCCACCCCCGCGGGCTTTATCCCGTCGCAGGACAAGGGTTATCTGCTGATCAACCTGCGTTTGCCTGATTCTTCGTCGCTAGAGCGGACTGAAGAAATCATGGACAAAATGGAAACACTGGTCGGCCAGACTCCCGGCGTGAAGCACACCGTGGCGATTGCCGGTCAGTCTCTGTTGCTCAATGCGAATGCCTCGAACTTTGGTTCGATGTATGTGATGCTGGAAGATTTTCATCATCGCGAAGAAGGTCATCTCTCAGCAGATGCAATTGCGTTGCGCTTAAAGAACTCGCTCCGCAATGAGATCCTCGACGGAGAGATCAACGTCCTGGGCGCTCCGCCGATCGAAGGCTTGGGAACGGCCGGCGGTTTCAAGATCGTAATTGAGGATCGAGGGGATAACGGGCTGAAATCACTGGAAGCCATCGCTCGAGGTGTCGTGGATGACAGTGCGGAGCGGCCCGAATTGCAAGATGTGTTCACCAGCATCCGCGCCGATACGCCGTGGTACTTTTTGCATGTGGATCGCGACGCCGCCAAATCGATGGGGCTTTCGATGGTCGATGTGTTTAACGCGCTGCAAGTCAATTTCGGCTCGCTGTATGTGAACGACTTCAATCGCTTCGGCCGAACCTGGCAGGTGAACGTGCAAGCCGACGATCAGTTTCGGATGACTCCCCAGGCATTGAAGCGAATGTATGTGCCGACTCCTAGTGGTCGCCCTGTGCCATTGGCATCCGTTATTCAAGTGCAAGAAGTTACCGGACCGCTAATGCTGGCCCGTCACAATTTGTATTCCTCTGCCTTCATCAATGCGGATGCCGCGCCGGGGGCGAGTTCCGGACAGGCAATTGCGGCCTTGCAGGAAACGGCGGAGCGAAACCTGCCTGAATCGATGCGCGCCGAGTTCACCGAACTGGCCTTCCTCCAGCAACGCGTGGGGAACACTGCCATGTTTGCCTTCGTGCTGGCCGTGGTGTTGGTGTTCTTAGTACTCGCCGCTCAGTATGAAAGTTGGTCATTGCCCTTGGCCGTCATTCTGGTTGTGCCGATGTGCTTGCTCTGCTCGATCATGGGGGTGGTCATCATGAACCAGGATGTGAACATCTTCACGCAGATCGGCTTCGTGGTGCTGGTCGGGCTGGCTTGCAAGAATGCAATCTTGATTGTGGAATTCGCACGCGCCAGGCATTCCGCGGGGGACGACATTCGCACGGCTACGCTCGAAGCTTGTCGGCTTCGTTTGCGGCCGATCATCATGACTTCACTGGCGTTTATCCTGGGCGTGGTGCCGCTCATGCTCGGCGAAGGTGCCGGAGCCGAAATGCGGCGGACGCTCGGCACCGCTGTATTTGCCGGGATGTTGGGGGTGACCCTGTTTGGTATTTTTCTGACGCCCGTCTTCTTTGCGGTGATTCAATCCATCGTGGATTGGAGAGCGCGCATGAAGCTCAAGCAGGCAAATCGCTTCGAACTGCAACCTTCAGTGGAGTCCCAAGCACACGGCTAATTGCCTGGCTAACAGCGCCAATTTATTCATCGCTGTAAGTCGGCTTCGCCGTGTCTGCAATCTGCGGATAAAGTTTTTCCGCTTCCCGGAGCCTGTTCTCCGCCGCCACACGTTGCAAGTTGTTTTGCATCTGCGGGACGGCGTCTTGATACCAGTGCACCGCGCGTAATTGTGCGTTGCGGCGGAGCGGATTTTTCAGCGTTTCTCCAATCGACCACCATTGGTCGGCAAGCGCTGCAGTATTAGCTGGCGTGCGATTCAATTCGAGATCAATCGAGGCAATCAGTTTCCAGCGCACATCCTCGCCGTTGGCCAAAAAGGAAAGCCCGTTGGCGAAATCCCCCTGCACCAGCGCGAGGTAAATTCCCACCGTTTGATTGGCCAGCGGATCTTGTGGCTGTTGCTGCAACGTCTTCGCGGCGGAAACAACCTCGCCGTACATCTGGCGGCTGACTTCGAGTTCCTGCCGCCGCGAGGTCGAAAGCTCAATGTACTTTTTGTCCAAGGCCTTCTTGGCGGCCAACTTCACCAATTCATTGGCTTGCGTGGCAAGGTCAAAGTTGTTGCTGCTGATCGCTGTTTGGGTTAGTTCTTCGGCTTGCTTTCCCAACTCCGAATTCATTTCCCCGGCACGGAGAACTCGTTCAGAAAGGGATTCCAGGGTTTCATACCGCAGCTTCGGGCCATCGAGTTGAAATCGCTGTTCTACGTTGCGAACCGCTGCCATGGCAGTAGGCACATCACCGCTGGCGATTGCCAATTTACGGATCATGTCATTTAAGACATACGTCGCCCGCAAGTCGTCGGCCATGCGGGCGGTTTCTTCGAGAAGTTTCTGCGAGAACTTGTTCAAGGTGCCTGACACGCGGGCGTCCTCGTATTCCTTCTTATAGAGCGTACGGAGCGTCTCCCCCACAATTTTTTGATCCTCGGCATCTGGAACTGGCTCACGCAAATCTGATTGTTGCCGCGACTCAGGTGGTAAAAACTGGCTCAACACGTCGGGAAGTTGGCTTTGCTCGACTCCGATGGTCCCGCTGGGAATCGGATCAGCCGGTGCCGTCACTGTCACTTTGGGCACGCTGGCAACCGTCATCGGCGGATTCTCTCCGTCGTCGTCGGGAACTTCGACGGGAAAACGGACGATGCTTACCGGTGCGTCCTCCGGCAAGCGATCCGGCGCGACGGGTCGCAAAGTTGTCATGGCATCGATTCTGTCTTGCGAGGCAGGACGGAAGAGCGCGACCCACAATTCGACGGGTGCCGTCCGCGGCACATGACGTAATTCATTGTTCGCGAGCATCACTAACGTGCCATTGCGCAAGTTTCCAAGTTGATTAGCGACATTTTCGGGATCGAATTCGTAATCCTGGGGCTGAGTCCAGGGTACGGCAAGCGCATTGTTGGCTTCGAGAATCAAAAGCGTGTTGGCTGTTCCGTCGGTCAGATCTTCAAGTTTGACCGGCTTCTGACAGCAGGCATACGGACCGGCGGAAAGCAAGTAGTTGGTCTTTTGATCAAATCTCTCAGGCGATTGAAACTCAGGTGGAATGAAAGAAAGCAATCGCAAATTTTGAGGGCTATTCCAGGCCGCTTTTTTATCGAACTTCGCATATAGCGTGTCGTAACCCAAGTAGGGAAGAAGCTCGACTCGCCAACTAAGCTGCCCCTGCATTCCCAAGCTTGTTCCCGGAAGTGTTCCTCGCTCTTCGCAATAGTTGCGGATGGCCGAGGCAATTCGTGCGAGGTTCTGCACGGAACGCCCCCAACGTTCCTGTTCCGTATAGGGCTTGGCTGGCGGTTGGTTCGGAATTGAGAGCCCTTCCAGATCGGAAGGGACTGGCACCGAAGCCACATCCGGCGTATCCGCCTGTTCCGCGTTGGCGTCGGTTGGTGGTATTGAAGCCGCATTGTTCGGAACGGTCTCGGCCGATGCTGCTCCCCTGGCAGGCGGTACTGCCTGCGGAGCGACAACCTCCGCGCTCTCTTCCTCGTCATCATCGCGTCGTCGAGACCGTGCTCGAAAATCGGCCTCGGAATTGCCCGCGCAACCGACAACTAGTATTTCGAAAGCTGCCAAACATAGCAGCCACGTACAAACTCCTCGCAGGCGCATAATCGACTCCACCGTCGTGGGGACGGCAACTTAGAAGGGCGAACAGATCAAAACCCATGCTGGGGCTTCTTTGTTAAGATCCGGCGCGTTTTTTGTTAGCGCAGCGTGAACCTCCGGCGACGGAACAGACCCCAGTGGCCGTAAAGAATCTGCTTTAAAGGTCCGTCTCGCTGATCACTGTCGACTCACAGCGGAAGGTTTTTGCCCTCGTCCCCAGCGGGAAAACTGCAAAAACCGGCAACTAACTGGGTTTATCGCTCGGCACGCTTTTCGCAGATTGGTTTGTCGGACTGGTGTTGAAAGACTTTATTCGCCAGTGCTCGCGGCAATGCAACTAAGAACAGATGCGTCAGGTTGACGAATGTGTCGTAACCCATGAAGACGGCTTTTTAGCATCTTCCGCCGTTGGAGGAACGTCCGACTTGTTCGGATCGATGCTGCGTCGATGCATTTGCCGCGACACTGGCGAACTTTTCTCTGGCTTTAAAACAGAAGGGGAGATTGCCGTGTCGAAAGCCTGGAATGAAAAAGACGAACGGCAGTACGAAGCGATCAAGGACAGCGCGATCGAGCGTGGCCGATCTGCGAAACGAGCTAAAGAGTTGGCAGCCCGCACGGTTAATAAACAACGGCGAATCGAAGGTCGCACGCCCAATCGAACAACGCAGGGGACCGGCAACCCGCGGCTTCGTCTGGAAGATCGCTCCGTGCTGGAGCTACGCAATCTGGCGTCGAAAAAAAACATCCCCGGGCGAAGCAAAATGCGAAAAGATGCCCTCATCGCAGCGCTTCGAGAATAGATTGAACGCCAAAGAGCTCAGACGGCGACTTAGTTGAATCCACGATCGCCCTTATTCGGTAGAATGACCGCCGATAGCAGTGGCCAGTTGCCAAAGCGTTCGACTTTCAGCCGCTTGCCATCTCCCTGGCTGACGTTATTCGCGCCTCAAGCAGCGTAGTTTCCATGCCCCCGTCCTTCGTCCTATATGAACCCCTATTGGAATCTGACTTCGCCGCTGCCATGGACTTGTGGCAAAGTGTGGAAGGAGTTCGTGCGACCGAAACTTCGGAGGAGTTTGCTCATTACCTGAAGCGGAACCCAGGCCTATCGATCGCAGCTCGGGCGAACGGCCAACTGATTGGTGCGGTCCTGTGCGGCCATGACGGTCGGCGAGGCTATCTTTACCACTTGGCTGTGGCAGCAGCGTACGCTCGGCAGGGAATCGGAGCAGAGATCGTGTCGCGCGCACTAGCTGGACTCCGGCAGGCTGGGATTGCCCGTTGCACGATTTTTGTCATCCGTGGGAACGAACAGGGGCGGCTATTCTGGCTCAAGAGCGGTTGGCGAATTCGGGAAGACTTGGAACCCTTGGCGATCGACTTGCAACCAATGGAATAGGTGCCCGGCGTGACAAGATTCTGATTCCGTGACCAACGGCTTTCCAAATCTGAAAATTGCCGCCAAATGATGCCTTCGCACTTGCCTCGCTAGCTGGACGCGAATATCGTTCCAGCACGGATGTTAAATTCTCGCGAGGCTATTTTTCGCGAACACAACCCGTTTTGCCGGAACAATTTAGCATTCCGCGGGTCGCTAGACTTCCTAAGCCCCCGGGTTTGTCTTGTTTCATGATTTCGAGAGACCTAGAATTAGTAGTGGTGTTTGATTTGCAGGGATTGCATTCCTCCTGCATTAGAGATTCACGACGTGGCACTCTCCCCTTTTGATCGCGACCTCCTAAAAGTCTGCCTCGCTCACGAGCCAGGTTCGTGGGAGGCGTTCGTAGATCGGTTTCTGGGACTGGTCATCCATGTGGTCCATCACACGGCCGAGAGCCGGTCTTTCCGCCTGACCTTAGAAGATGTCGAAGACCTCGCTCACGAAGTCTTTGTAACCATGTTGGCCGATGATTTGGCCGTTTTGAGGCGATTCCGCGGCGACAGTAGCTTGGCGACCTATTTGACAGTCATTGCCAGGCGAGTCGTCGTCCGTGAACTCCTCCATAAGCGAGTTGCCGCCTCCTCATCCGATACGGCCGAGATGGGTGATTTGGCGGATTTGGCACCCAACGCGATTGAACGGATCGAAAGCCAAGAGGAAGTGGAGCGTCTTCTAACCGAACTTGGTGAAGAAGAACGAGAAGTAGTACGCCTCTACCACCTGGATGGCAAGTCGTATCACGAGATCAGCGAGCAGCTGGGGATTGGCAAGAACACCATTGGCCCGATCCTGAGCCGAGCCAGAACAAAGATGCGTCAAGTTGGAGCCGATAGCGCTGTCCAGTCGTAGAAATCTTTTTTATCCCGCCACCCTTCCCTGGGATCTCTTCCCATGACCTTGCAGGTGGCCGTCGATTACGACGCGGGCTGGTATTCAACGTCCGGGCCAAGATTGATGGGGGCCAATGCAGCCAGCGAAGGCTTTTTGCGGGCTTTGGTTCAATACGGCGATCTGACGAAAATCGGCGGGTACGTCGGGAAGAAGGAATCGCTCGAGGCCTTCACGCGGCGGGTCGGCGAATGGAATTCCACGCTGCCGACTTCAGTCATTGCCCACCCTGCGTTGCCAGAACTGGCCAACTTCGATGTGCTCTATCGAGGCGATCCTGTTCTCTCGGAACGGGCCTGGCAGCGACGCACGTTTAATTCGGCCGGCTGGAGTCTGTGTGGCGTAACGCACACCACTTGCTCGCTCGGCGCTCTCGACGGTTTTCGCGACATCGTCACCGCCCCCTTTGAACCCTGGGACGCGGTTGTTTGTACTTCGCAGGCCGTGCGAACGACCGTGCTGCAAGTGTTGGAGTCGTACGGCCAATATCTGCATTCTTTAGGGGGTGGAAGTTTTCAACCAAAACTGGAACTTCCCGTCATCCCGCTCGGAGTGGATTACGACACGCTGGCAACCGACGGAAATAATCCGTTATATCGTCGCACTCATCGAGCCGCGCTCGGGATTGCGAACGACGATCTGGTCTTTCTGTTTCTGGGTCGATTGGTCTACCACGCGAAGGCCCATCCGCTGCCCATGTTCTTGGCCCTCCGACAGGCTGCGGAAGCAACCGGCAAGACCTTGCATTTGATCATGGCCGGCTGGTTTGGCTCGCCAGAAATTGAGAAGGTATTTCGGGCGTCGGTGGGAATTTGTCCGCAGGTGAAGGTCCACTTTGTCGACGGGCGCCGACCGGAGATTCGCCAGCAGATTTGGGCTGCCGCTGATGTCTTCATTTCGCTCGTCGACAACATTCAAGAAACCTTCGGCCTGACTCCGCTAGAGGCTATGTCTGCCCGCTTGCCGGTGATTGTGAGCGACTGGGACGGCTATCGCGAAAATGTCCGACACGAAATCGACGGCCTGCTGATTCCGACTTATGCACCTCCCTTCGGCGGCCAGGAACTGCTCCTGATGCACCACCTCGGGAATCTAACTTTCGACGAGTATGGGGGGAGCGTTTGCCAAAGTTCGGCCGTCGATGTGGCTGCCGTCACTGCCGCTTGTATTCGGCTCATCAAGCACCCGGAATTACGCCAGCAAATGGGAATGGCTGGGCAGGAGCGCGCCCGGCAGCACTTTGCCTGGCAACACATCATCAAACGATATGTGGAACTGTGGGAAGAACTAAAACGGCGGCGACTCGCAGCAGGGGGAACTTCGACGGCAGCGCATCCCATGCCGTGGCTCCAGGATCCGTTTGTCGCCTTTGGGCATTACCCCACGCTACAACTGGGCCCGCAGACGAAATTGCAATTGACGACGGACGGATTGCGAACGCTGCAAGACCCGCGCGTCTTGGAAGCAATCTACCAGCATCGCTTGCTGCGGTTTGTTACCGCGCGGGGATTGCTTTTCGAGCCTGAGGACGCTCAACGTATCTTGCATACGTTTTCAGCAGGGCCGGCGCTTATTCAGGCAGCGCTGGCGGATGCGAGTGGCGACCGACTCAAACGAACGTGGCGGACCATCGGCTGGCTCTTGAAGATCAATCTTCTATCAGTTGTTGATCGACCCGCTCCACGGCCTTCGCCGTAGGGCGAAACTACTGGGCAGATAGACCGGCCTGCGATCCACTCTGTCAAATTGACAGACCAGCGTTGAGCGTTTGATTGCGCCGTTCGATACTTGACCGCTCCAGCATTTTGCACGGTGCGCAAGTCCTTGATTTTCATTCGGTTGCGGAATGAATTCCCGTGCCATTTGTGACTGGCACGCTCGTTGCTATTGGTAGGTATTGAACGCAAGTCTCTGCCACATCGCTGCAGAGTTTTGCAACACATACTCAACAACTGCAATTGTCCGAACCTTCGTTCGGCACATCCACATCGTTTCATTTTCAGGAGAATCGCTATGAGTACTTCCGTTGGACCTCGGTGGTCGATTGGCCTCCCTACGTTCCGTCAGTTTCAGCGTGAAATGGATCAGCTTTTCGACCGTGCGTTGCCCATCGCTGTGCAGGCCGAAGCGGGGGTGTTGGGAAAAATCCCCGCTCCGCTGTCGCTGTGGGAAGATGCCGACTACGTGCATGTCGAACTGGATCTACCTGGCCTGAAGCAGGAAAACATCGACGTCACGCTTGATAAGCACATGCTGAAAATTGTCGCCGAGCGGAATGTTCCCGATACGGAACGCAAGTATTGGCATCAAGAACGAGTCTACGGCAAAGTGCAGCGAGTGCTGTCGTTGCCGGACGGAGTCGCGACCGATGCGATTGAAGCCGAGTATCGCGACGGCGTGCTGAGCATTCACCTGGCAAAGAAGCCCGAAGTTCAGCCGAAGAAGATCGCCATACGCGGCAGCGATGGGGCTTCGAATAGCTAATGTCGAATTGAAGTCGACCGGAACTTCGTCCACGGGGCGAAGTTCCGGTGGGATAGAGGGATGCTCGTCGCTGGCTTACAGTTTGCGTTGATACCGATCAAACAACTGAAACAGCGTTTCGCGCAAGTTTTGGTTCGACGCCTTAAACGCAACCTCGATCTCCTCGGGAGCAATCCGGTGATCGTCATCGGGTACTAAGCGACGAACGATCGTTTCGGCCAACCTCAGATCGGTTTTCGTTTCCCACACCGGACGAAGTTCGAGCGGTCGATGGGTCGTCCACAAGAGTCCGGCACCCCTCCACTGAGTGCGAGCTAGCAAGCTTTTTCGCCGGAGCCAGGTAAGCTGTTCAGCCCCGTCCACGATGACGAGCGTGTTCTTGTTCCAGCGCGTGTTCGTCGGGACGGTTGATTTCTCCGCCGACGGAGCCTGCAGGCGATGCTGCCCCTGCTTGAGTTCGAACCAGATTAGTTCCCGTCCCGCCTGACGCAGTGGTTCGCGCAGGGCATGCAACAGCGTCGATTTGCCGGAACCATGCGGGCCGATAATTTCACCCCGCCAATTTTGTGATTGCAGACGGGCGACAACTTGTTCGGCACTGTGGCCTTCCCCGAAGACGAACGGGATTGCGCCCGGGCGGACATATTGCGTGGCGAACGGATTGTGCGGCACTTCGCCGGCAGACATCCTTACAGCCCCCCGTCGAAGCCATCGTCTGCGGAAGATCGCTCTTTAGGTTGAGGTTCGATCAACTTCACGGCAGGGACACTTCCCAGGGTGAAGCCTTGCTCGGCCACGTAGTCGCGGCCACGCTTCAAGAAGAGGCGGACCCGCACACACCAGCGAATGGTCATCAAGGCGCCGCGATAACTGAGGGGACTTTCTGGAAGTTGAATGCGGAAGCGGCGTAAGATCGTTAGGTCACCGTTTTCGGCATCGGCAGGAGTTCGGCGTTCGAAGAAATGAACCCCGATATCCTCGTCACCTTTCCCCTCCGTGTACCACATCACGGCAGCTTCGACGGCAGCAATTTCTTCCGGAGCTACGGCGTCGATTTGATACTCGGCCTCAAGCTCTTCCCCGGCCGCAAAGTGCCGTTGCGCACCGACCAGACAGACGCTGACTAAAGGCTCGCGCCAGCGGCCATTCATGCGCTTGCTCGGGCGCTCGCGGCGCTGCTGGCGACGGTTGCCGGAATGAGGGCCTGGGGTTCAATTAAACTCACCGGGGAAGCCAGAGCCCTTGGCAAGCGGGTGAGTTCGCCCGGCTGAACAATAATGGGAAAGGCGCGTTCAAATTCCGGCCAACCTTCCGCCAATCCGCGCACCAGCAACCGCCAATGAATGGCATGATGCTCTCCCTGAAAACTGTGCATGGCATCGAGAGGCATTTGCACGCAGGCTGGTCGTTGATAAGAGCAGGAAGGCTCGACAACGAAATCCTCTTCCTGAAAGAGAAGTTCCTCGTAAACGCGACCCGTTTCGGTTCGAATGTCTGTGCCTTGATTGAAGGTAGCTTCTTCTTCGCAGACCAGCCACATTTCAACCCAGAGCATGCGGAAGCTGCCTGCTTGCGACAGTACCAGCGAGTATGTTCGCCCCGGAATGAGAGGATGATCTTCGATTTCCAGCATGGTGGGACCGAGACCCGTGTGGACCCACACTTGCCGCACGAGATACCAGATCGACCAGCCACCAACGCCGAGGAACAAAACCATCACTCCGGCCAGAAACCATTCGACCGGCCCAATGATGAAGCTGCGGATCGCTAGTACCAGCAGAATGGTGCTGAGAGTATTCCACAGCACGCAGAACGAAGTCGCGGCCGCGAGTCGCCACCCGGGAGACTGTGCGGGTGGGAGACGATAGGCAAGCTGGATGCCCGGGCTATTGGTAATGCCCTCGTCATCGGGAATCGTGGGATAGGCTTTTCGTTTGGACCGTTTTTGTTCTAGGTTGAACTTGGCTTTGCCCGAAAAGGCTTGGCGTCGTTCCTCAGACGTTCCCATCCGGAGCATCGACCAGATCAAGCCGCTGCCGCCAACAGCGATAAGAGCGACCAGTGCCAACAATGCCAACCAGTAGCCCTTGCCAATGTCGAGCGAGACTCGTCCGGGTTGAATCAGTGGGGCAGTAAGCAAAGCTGTAAGAGCTGCCAAACCCAGGACCAAGAGCGTGCCAAAAAAGATAGCCTCGCCGATACCGCCGGCCCATTTGGAGCCGGTGCGACGCTCCCCCCGTTTTTTTTCCAGCAGGCGAAATAGTCGAGACACTGAGCACTCTCCCGGGCCACGCCGCCTTTCGGCTCCGTCGTGTGGTGATTTGGCCTGGCGATCTAACTTACCAACTCATCATACGAAAATCCGCTCTAACTGACAAATCCTCCTCAAAAAACAGCCCCCTTCGCTAGCTAACGAAGCGAAGTTCGAGCCGAAGAGGGGCCCCAGAGCAGAACGTGGGAGAGAGAAATTGCATGCCCTTATTTGTTCTTCGGTCGGCGGAGGGAGTAGACTGCGGCCTAGCCCGTCAAATCCTGATTCTCACTTCTGACTGCCACCCAGAGCCTCCCAGGAAACTGTCATGAGACGTTCGCCTATTCCCAACGCATCAGCCCTAGCGTTCATTACCCTGACCTTCGCTTCACTGAGCGGGGCTGAACCCGCCTTTAAGTTTAGGGATGTCGCCGGTGAAGTTGGGTTGCGACCGGATGTCGAAGGGATTCGAGGACATGCTGCCGGATGGGGAGATGCCAATTACGACGGTTGGCTGGACCTTTCAGTTGGGACATTTCACACCGGCGGCTCCAAGCCCAACATGCTCTTTCTGAATGACCGGGGAACCTTCCGCCTGGCGAAAACGTCGGCGACAAGCCTTTCCGCACGGGCGAACTCGTCGTTGTTCGTGGATCTGGACAACGACGGGGACAACGAACTCTACATCACCAGCATGCCAGCCGGCGAAAGGAGCAATCTGGCGAAGAAAGAAGGGCATGTTTTGGTGGGTTGTCAGTTGTTGCGGAACGATGGGACCGAAGGGGGCGAACCGAAATACGTCAATATCTCCGAGGGGAACGGAGCTTGCCCCGCTGCTTTTGGCGGAAGGAGCGCGGCGGCCTTCGATTTTGATGGCGATGGCTTGCTCGATTTGCTCGTCGGCGAAGACCCGCTGCCAGGCTACAACGGTTCGAGCACCAAAAGTTCCAGGCTCTTTCGCAACTTGGGAAAGTTGCAGTTCGAGGATGTCTCGCAGCAAGTTGGTTTGCCTCCTGGAATACCAGGACTGGGTGTTGCCGTAGGAGATGTCAACAACGATGGCTGGCCCGATTTTTTCCTGGCTTGCCATGTGGGAGGGAATCAACTGTTTCTCAACGATGGCAAAGGGAAATTTGCCGCGGCAGAAACGAACGATGCCTTCGCCTGGCCGACTGCTAAAGGGGACGACATGGTTTGCGGTGTGACCATGGGAGATGTAAACCGTGACGGCTGGCTGGATATCGTGATTGGTCAGCACTTCGAGCGACCGTGGCTGAAACCGGTCGCCAACCGGCTTTATCTCAATCGGGGTGTGAAAGGGGGCCGCGTTTCGTTTGAAGATGTGACCGAACAAGTTGGTTTAGTACCACTACCGATGAAGGCGCCCCATGTCGAGGTGAACGACTTCGATAATGATGGCTGGCCAGATATCTTGACCAGTATCGTGAAGTTTGCGGACGGTAGGCCCTCACCGGTCATCTTTCGACATGCCGGCTTGAAGAATGGTTTGCCTCAGTTTGAAGTCGACGGATTGGACGTGAACGACTTCCCCACGGCAGCCGATCAAGCAGAAAAGCGAACGGGGGCGTTCTTCGACAAAATGATTGCCGACGGTCGCATCACTTACGGAGCGCCTGCCCCGAGCGGCGATTACGATCGCGATGGCCGGCTCGATATTTTCCTGGCCAGTTGGTGGCTCGAAGCTCCGTCACTTTTGCTCCGTAACGAAACCAAGTCCGGTAACTTTTTGACCGTTCGTGTCCGCGGCAACGATCAAGTGAACCGCCAGGGAATCGGGGCGCGAATCCATGTTTATCCGGCCGGGAAATCAGGCCAAGCGGATGCGCTGTTGGGAATGCAGGAGATTGCGGTTGGCTACGGCTATGTTTCCGGTCATGCGGCAGAAGCGCATTTCGGCCTGGGTCAGCTTGAGAAGGTCGACGTGGAAGTCGTCTTGCCGCACGGTCGCGGAACACGAAAGCAGGCGAATGTAGCTGCGAATCAGCATATCGTGATTGAAGAGTAAATAACATTCTCAACGGAAAGGCGCAGGTCATGCAACGCATTTTGGTCGGTCTCGCGATCGCAGCGAGCGCACTCGTCTGGACTTCATTCGCTCAGGCACAAGGAAAACCCACCTTAGAGTTTCCGCCCCGCTTGCCAGATGGGAAGACCGTAGTCACCGATCAATCGGACGACTTTTTGAAACCGGTCGGTTCGATCCGGGAGGGAGTCAAAATCGCGAAAACTCCGCCGAAGGTGGACTTTCTTTATTATCCGGGCCAGGACTATTTGGGGAACCCTTGGTCGAATTGGGGTGATTCACTCGCCATCGGCGGGAAGTACTACTCTGCGATCGGCGATCATCTGGCCGCGAATTCGAAAGACCAATCGCATGGCAGCGGTTCGGCTCGCGTGTTTGTTTACGATCCCGAGGAGAAGTCAATTCGATTGCTGGCCGATACAGCTCAAGTTTTGAAGTTGCCTCCCGGACATTATCAACCGGGGAAAATTCATAGTCGGATCGATCAAGGTAGCGACGGCAATTTGTACTACGCCACGCATCGCGGCAGCACGAAGGTGACGACGGATGAATTTCACTACGAAGGTGATTGGATCTTCCGAACGAATCCGAATTCTGGCGAGACAACGGTTGTCGTTCAGGGACCGGTGCCAAAACACTGCATCCCCAACAGCGTCGTCGATGCCGAACGGATGATTTTCTACGGCGGCACTGCGGCCGGTGATCCCCAAGATAAGTCCATTCACTTCTTCGCTTACGACTTGAAGAACAACAAACTTCTCTACTCCGGCCCCGACGGCCCTGCTCGATACATGATGTTGGCGCAGAGCACCGGGCGAGTTTACTTCGTGCCCGGGAATGGCGTGGGGCAAGTGATGCGCTTCGATCCGGCAGACGGTAAAAAGCCGATTGCCGTTGATTGCAAACTGGGTATTCGGGCGGCGACAGCCGAGACTCCGCAGGGAATCATCTACGCCGCTTCATCCGGCCAAGGTGACGCCGATGCGGAAGTGTGGGCCTTCAATACCAAAACTGAACGAGCAGAAAATCTCGGCCCACTCGCCGTCGGTTCACAAGCGTATGTGGCCTCGATCGATGCCGATCCAACGGGTCGATACTTGTATTACATTCCTGGCGCCCACGGCAGCGGCGAGCGCGACGGCACGCCAGTCATTCAATTCGATACCAAGTCGAAGACCCGCAAAGTTTTGTGCTTCCTCGAACCGTTCTACACAAAAAAGTACGGCTGCACGCTGAAGGGGACGTACGGTACGGCGGTCGATCCGGCCGGCGACAAGCTCTATGTCACCTGGAATGTCAGCCGCGGCAGCAAAGCCTGGGATTGCTGTGGACTGACCGCCATTCATATTCCAGCCACCGAACGGGAACCTTAGTGCGACCGCAAGCCGCTTAACTCCTGTCGTAGCACAGCCCATTGAAAACGGAGAACTGATTGCCAGCAAAACACCGCTAGCTCGCTATTCGAGGTTTGATCTTGACGATTCTGTCGCATTTCCGCAAAACGACAATAACGTTGCGGAGATTAGCAGGAAGCGTCTCAGAGCTTAGGCCGAAACAAGGTGTAGAGTTCTTCGAATGGCAACGTTGGCGGACACTCGTCGACGCGTGTTCGTCTAAGCGGAATGCTGGGAGCAGATCGATGTCGCATGCAGTTGCTAACGCGGAATTGATTTATTCGGATTTGGCTACGGAAGCCGATTTGGCAGAGTTGGTGGATGTGTTCGTGGGGGAGATTCCGCAACGTCTCGCCAAAATGCAAGACTACGCCGGCACGCAAGACTGGGAAGGTCTTCGTCGCCTGGCTCACCAACTTAAGGGAGCGGCCGGTAGTTACGGCTTCGCAGAAGTCACCCCGTTTGCGGCCCGCCTGGAAAATGCGTTGCGGGAGTCGCAGCCGGAAGAGATCATTCTGATGCAATTGAATGATCTGCTGGATATTTGCAGCCGGCTCCGTAGCGGGCTGCCGGTGTAAGAATTATTTCTTACCTTCATTCCAATAAATCCGTACGTTGTGGGTCGCGCGACCCACAGCGATAATCTCATTCCGGCTATCACCATTCAGATCGCCGCAGACCAAGTCTTCAATGGCCACGCCGCCGGGATCAAGCCGCTGCACGTTCCACTTCTTGCCTCCCTCTTGCGGATCGTAGATTCGCACACCGCAGCGATCATCGCTATTGAGGTTGTCGCGGATGCCGATGACTAGTTCTTCGTCCCCATCGTCATCCAAGTTCACGCAACACACAGCGTGCCCCCACAGTAGTTGTTCGTCGAGAACCTCGCGATTCCACAAAGTACGAAGCTTCTCCTTCTCGGCCGGTTGCTGGTAGACAACCACTTGATTCCCGTGCCACGGCTCGATGGTAGCGATGTAAGACTGGCCGTTCGCCAATCGCCCCAGCTTGATCTCGCTCGCTCCTTTGTTTGGAGCTGTCTTCTGATTGCCGACCCCGAGATGGCTTTTGCTCCATTTCCCATCGGCTTGACGTTCTAAGACATGGACCCCTTCAAAGCTGACGACCAGGATGTCTAGCTTGCCATCTCGATCAAAGTCGATCAGTTCAAAGTTGTGGGCCACATGCAACTCGGCGTTGAGCACCGTTGGTTGCCAACGGTCTTTCACGGGATCTGCGGGGATGGCGAACGAGAGGATCTCGACGGGATGCTCGCTAAAACTGGGCTTGGTGGTGTTGCGTCCCATGAGGGGCACAACAACCAATTCTTGTTTGCCATCTCCGTTGAGATCGGCAAAGTTCATGCGATGCACCGTGGGAACTTCGCCAATCAAGTGGACCTCCCACTTGGCCGTGGGATCTTTGGTTCGACCAATCCATTGAATGGTTCCCCCCGTTGCCGTATTGAATGGTTTCCAGTCGGCACCGACGGCGAAGTCGATTTGGCCATCGCCGTCAATGTCACACGGGGCGAAGCAGACGTTGTCCCGCTTTGTTTGACCTTCGATGAGAACATGCTCTGTCCAGGTCGGGTTTTCCAGCCAAAGAATGCGATCCTGATCGACGATGCAGATGTCGAGTTTCCCATCGGCATTCATATCGAGGAGCCGGACTGCGTAACCGACGCCCAGTCGCGTGGGGAGTTCCTCCGTGCGAAACCGAAGTTCGCCGGCAAAAGAGAACGACGCAGAAAACGCAGCTGCGATGAGGATTGAAATTGAAACGGCGCAAAAAGTAAACGAGGGCATTCGCATGGAGCACCTGCAGTGGTTGTGCGACGGGGAGAGGTGAAGGAGTTCGCCTTAGCCTACCGTTTGGCAATGGCGGAGTCGAGGTTCGACATTTGCAGGGTAATGTCAGAAGTTGTTCTTCACAGTCGATAAATCGCGCTATTGACCTAAGTCACTTTTTGTCGACAGCCTTGCGAACTTGCAATTGCTTTTCGTCCCAGCCAAGTTTGTTGGCTGTCTCACGCGGGAAGCTCCAGTCCGCTTCGTTGGCACCGTAGAGTACCGTCTGGCTTCGTTCAGCGGCCACGGCGACCGCGGCAGGCATGTTCCACACACGATCGACATTCAGCAAGATCGGCCCATTTCGGTGATCTGGAGTCAAACCATGCAAATCAAGTCGCTTGGCCGCCGGCTCGAACAGCGATGCGTACAGCGAAACAGCAGCCATGCTCCGTTCCCCTTGCAGCCAAAGCGGAGTTTCTTGCAAACTCGGCACTTCTCGCATTGCCTGCATCGCTCGGCGAACATCCCAGACTTGCATCCCATCGAGCGTTTGTCCCAGCAGATAAAACCGACGCCGATTCTGGATCTGCTTCTTGTCGTTGGAATCGAACGCCGTTGGCCCGACACCACGCGGCGCAACGTAGGCCATGGCCCAGGGGAACGCAGCGAACATTTTCTTCGTGTTCGCAAAGGCTGCTTCGTCAACAGCTGCGACTTGTTCGTCTTTTAGCTGCTCAGAGAATCCTGCCCGATAGGTGCTGAGGAATTCCTGCCACCCTTGTTCATCAACGGCATTGAGCACGACCAATTCGTGCTGCTTCAGGTCGGCCCGTCCAGCGATGTAAAGCCGCAATCGAAACGGCTCCTGACTGGTGAAATCGTAGGCCGTGAGTTGAACGCCGTCATGCTCGGCAGACCAGACATTCTTTAGCTCAAGCGGTAGAGCCTGCTTGTCCGTTGGCCAGCCGCGGAAAGTCTTTTCACGCAAGGTTGCGAGCCAGGCATCACGCTGCTGCTCCCACGCAGTCCTGTTAGCGGGAACGGAAGGAAACGCAGCGACCGGGACAAAGCTTTCTTGAATCGTCTTATTACGCTGGTCGGCAGGCAACTCGGCAAAGACTTTCAATTGCTCCGGCTGAAAAAACTTCTCCGCAGCCGTTTCAATCAGCCGGCTCTTTTCACCTTTGAGATGCATGTCCAGCCAGCGTAAGGCGTGGACCTGCAATTCCTGCGTATCAACGTGCCCCCCGGCAGTGATATTCAATCCGCACAGCTCTCCTGCTTTCTGCAGTCGATAGATCCTGCGAACCTGATCGAACGTGCGGACGACGCCATCCAGCGGAAAAATCGGGTCGGTATCGGTGTTGCCGATCAGCAGCGGCCGGGGCGAAACGAGGGCAGCCACCTGGGGATAATCCCAGCGATAAGTGTTGACCGTGAACATGCAGTCGCAGTGCCCTTCCACACAACCATCCACCACATGATTCTGCAAATCGGTGATGCCAGCCACCGGAACCGCACACTTGATGCGGTCATCGAGCGCGGCAATCCACCAGCTATACGCTCCGCCCCCGCTGCGCCCAGTAACCCCCAACTTTTCGCCGTCCACTTCCTTTCGCGATTGCAAGTAATCGAGCGCCCGCAGGCAATTCCAGGCCTCAACGCCGGCGGGAGTGTAGCCACGATTGATCCACCACCACTGCCCAAGTCGATGAGTGCCGTGATGATCCCCTTCGATCTCCCCAAGTTGCAGTGTATCGATCACCAGGCACACGTAGCCATTTCGTGCCAGCCAGGCACCATGATGCTGATAGTGCGTTTTGTTCCCCATGCTAACCCCGTCCTTGGCAACTCGACCGTGGCCGCAGACGTAAAGCACCGCGGGGAGCGGTTGGTCGATCTGTCGGGGGCGATACAAGTTCGCGGTCACATACAATCCTGGCAGTGATTGAAAATGCAATTTCTCGACGACGAAATCTTCATGCTCCAGAGAGCCAGTGATTTCTGCGTGAAGTTCCGTTCGTTCTGGGAGCGGATCCAGTCCTAGCATTTCTCGCAACTGGCGGCGGAGTTCCTCTCGCTTCGCATTCCAATCGGCGACAGTACGAATCTCCTCCAGGCAGTTCTCCTGAATCCGCGCGGTTTCCTGTTGAAAGTAGTCTGCAAAGAGTTTGTCGCCTCGTTCAGTAACCGGTTTATCGGACTGTGCAGCGACAATGCTGTGACTGGCGACAATCAAAACGAAAACGGGTAAAAAACTGCTCGGCCAATATGGTCGCTTCAACTTCATTTTGGAGTCTCCGGGGAGGGCGGCTGGGGAGATTCGATCAGACGGAATTCGCGTTGATCCCCCAGGGGCACATCATGTGGGCCTGGCTCAACTTTCGTTCCGGGAAAAGTTGCGACGAACTTGAAGATATCGGGACGGCGGTCGAGGCGAGGGGTTACGGTCCCGCCGCTACGAGCTTCGTGCAGATCATCTAAATCGAGATCGCACACCAGTACCGTTTCTTCATTCGAATCGGCCTCGGCCTGAATGCCATCGCGGGCGAACTGAAAATCGGACGGCGTGATGACTGCTGCCTGAGCGTATTGAATATCCATATTCGTAACGTCGGGAAGATTGCCAACATTCCCCGCCAAAGCCACATAAATTTGATTCTCGATCGCCCTTGCGTGAGCGCAATAACGCACACGCAGATAGCCTTGCCGGTTGTCCGTGCAGAAGGGGACGAACAGAATTTCGACCCCCGCATCGGCCAGATACCGAACCTGCTCTGGAAACTCGACGTCGTAACAAATGGCAACGCCGATACGGGCGGAGGGTGTATCGACCACAGCCAACCGATGCCCGCCGTGAATTCCCCACCATTTGCGTTCGTTCGGAGTGACGTGCAATTTGGGTTGCTCCACTACGGTGCCGTCCGGCAAGCAGATGTGGCAGATGTTGTAAAGTTTTTCCCCTTGAAAACAGGGATGACTGCCGGCAATGATCGTCAGCCCAAACTTCACTGCCAGGCCACTCATTAGCTCCCGAAATTGCGGCGTGTAGTCCGCCAGTTTTTTCATCCCTTCTTGCGGCGAGAGGGCATCTACCTGCGAAAGCAACTGAACGGTGAATAGCTCTGGCAGCAGCACAAAATCGGAGCGATAGTCGCTCGCGATGTCGATAAAGTATTCCACCTGCCGGGCGAAGTCTTCAAAGGACTTCACCTTTCGCATCTTGTACTGCACGCAAGAGATGCGGACCTTCCTGGGCCCTGTTTTCGGCGCTCGATAATCTGGATTGAGCCACTCGATCAAGCTGGCATAGTTGTGGCTGGGTGCATCGCGGAGATAATTGGGCATCACGCTGCGAAGAGAAAAGTCCTCACGCAACTGAAAGCTGAGTACATTGTCGTGCAGTTCCCCCGCCATGACTCGCTGCGCATATTCATCGGCCGACATTTCCTTCGCGTATTTGGAATAGCCGGATAAGCGTCCTCCCGCCAGAATCCTGCGCAGGTTTAGGCGTCGACAGAGTTTGCGGCGTGCTTCATACAGTGCATGACCCACCCCTTTGCCACGAGCCTCGGGATGGACGTAGACATCGGCACCGTAGAGCGTATCTCCATGAATGTCGTGATTGGAGAAATAGCCACTATCGGTGATCCCCGACCAGGTGTGATGCCGCAGCGGGTCCGATCCGAGCGAGACAATCAGCGATGCTGCCGCGCCAACGATGCGGCCTGTCTCATTCACGGCCACGAATTGGCCATCGGGAAAAACTCGTTGATGACTGAAGAGGTGCGATTCTCCCCAAACCATGTTGTCTTCCGCCAATGTCGGATAGGCAGCATGGTTCAAGGCGACAAGGACGGGAACATCGGCTGGGTTAGCCAACCGAACGCTAATGGAGGACATCGGAGGATTCATAAAATTATCTTAACGCAGCCGAGGCGGGAGTTGGGGGGAGCGAGAAACAGCGTTAGGCTATAGAACACCCAACCCGCAAAATTTTCGATTGAATTTATGACTGCCGCCCTGATTGCACTTGGCTCGAACGAAGGCAACCGAGAGGCCTATCTCGCCCGGGCTGTGCAGCGACTCCGCGCCCATCGCCAATTGACGTTGCAGAAGGTCAGTTCCTGGCATGCGACTCGTCCGGCCGGTGGACCATCGAGTGCCGAGTACCTGAACGGCGCGGCAACTTTGCAGACCTCGCTGAGTGCCGAAGAACTGCTCGGCGAGTTGCAGCGGATCGAAGCGGAATTAGGACGCCTGCGCGACGTTCGCTGGGGGAGTCGCAGTATCGATCTCGATTTGCTTTTGTATGCGGACGCAGAAACGACAACCCGCTCGTTAAGCGTCCCTCATCCGCGGCTTAGTTTCCGTCGCTTTGTTCTAGCTCCCGCTTGCGAAATCGCCGCGGATTGGATTCATCCCGTGAATGGGGCCACCCTTGCTCAATTGCTCGCCCGGCTGGAATCGACTCCCCCCCGAATCGCCATCGTCGGAATTGCCAACGTGGAGCCGCTGCAGTCGACGATCCGTCGCCTGCAACCAGCCTGGGAAGTGCTATCAGATTGGTCTGCCGATGAATCTTATCGGCTTGTTTTCGTGACCGAGGGGGATGCAGTAACTCCCGCGGAATTGCAGCAATACGACCGCCGCCGCCGCGAATCTGGCGCTCCGCCGGTGATGTGGTTGCCCCGAGTTAGTGAGGGTTGGCTCCTGCAAGAGGTGTTGGCAGCCATCACGGCCATGGAGTAGAACGAACCGAAGTTGAATTGCCGCCTCTCACCATCCGCCAGTGACTCACTCCGTTTCCGTCTTTCACGAAATCGCCCCTTTGCGTCGCTGGTTTGCGGCTGCGCGCGAGGCCAATAAGACGATCGGACTTGTTCCCACGATGGGCGCGTTGCATGCGGGGCATCTGAGCTTGGTCCGGGCGGCCCGGCGAGAATGCGATCTGGTACTGGCCACGATTTTCGTCAATCCAACGCAATTCGGACCGAGCGAGGATTTCAATCGCTACCCGCGCACCGTGGAAGCGGATCTCGATTTGCTGGCGAGTGAAGGTTGTACCGCAGCATTCCTCCCGGCCAACGAAATCATTTATCCTCCCGGCTTTTCGACCTTCATCGAGCCTCCCGCAGTCTCTATTCCGCTCGAAGGCAAGCTGCGGCCCGGACATTTTCGGGGTGTGGCGACGATCGTTCTGAAACTGTTTAACCTCGCCCCCGCCGATGCTGCGTATTTCGGGCAGAAGGATTACCAGCAGGCCGCGGTAATCACCCAGATGGTTGCCGACTTGAATGTGCCAATCCGAATTATTGTCTGCCAGATCATCCGCGAACCAGACGGCCTGGCGATGAGTTCCCGGAATCGATATCTGTCTCCCGCCGATCGGCAGCGAGCGATTTGTCTTTCGCAGGCGCTGGTGACCGCGGAAGAACTGATCGCTACCGGCACCAGAGATGTTTCACGTTTGTTGTCGGCGATGACGGAAACCTTGGCGGGTCGAGTTGATCGGCTGGAGTATGTAACCATTGCCGATCGGCAAACCTTGGAACCGTTGGCCACGCTTGATCGTCCGGCCGTGGCGCTGATCGCCGCCTATGTAGGACAAACACGGCTGATTGATAATCAATTGTTGAATCCGTTGGAGAACCCTGCATCATGATGCCGACTCTGGTGCGGATTCCTGCCGAACTGTGGGGTGTTCCCGTCTTCGGCTTTGGTTGGTTGCTCTTGGTTTGGGCCTGTGTTGCGGTAATAGCAACACTTTGGCAAGTGAGTCGCCGGGGCTGGTCCCAAGATGTCTTGGAATCTCTGCCTCTGCTCGGGCTCGTTGGAGCGGCGATCATCTGGCTCTTGCCGAACCTGATTGAACTCGACGCAACAGGTCAGCCGGGACTGGCCATTCGAGGCTTTGGTGTGATGATGCTGCTGGCGATCCTGGCGGGAGTTGGCATCAGTGCGTACCGCGCTCATGAAGTAGGACTTGATCCAGACATTATTCCGGCACTTGCTTTTTGGATGATCGCCTGCGGAATTCTCGGGGCACGATTGTTTTATGTGATTCAATACTGGCACGAATTCCAGGAGCCAACGTACCAGGCAACCATCACGAAAATCCTCAATGCGACTCAAGGAGGTTTGGTTGTTTACGGAAGCATTGTGGGTGCCTGCGCGGCAGCGTATTTCTATTTGAAATGGAAGAATCTTCCCGTGTTGGTTGTGGCCGATGTGATCGCTCCGGGAATGGCACTCGGGCAAGCGATTGGCCGAATCGGGTGCTTCATGAATGGCTGTTGCTATGGCGGATTGTGCACAATCTCGCTCGTGGCTACCCCCTTTCCTTCCGGGAGCCCAGCCTATGTGCGACAACATGAGCTGGGGCAACTTCACGGCTTTGAACTTGAGGCTGAGAAGGGGCCCGATGGTGTAACGCAGAAGGTCTTGGTACACAGAATTTTTCCGGAAACCGCGGCAGAGCTTTCTGGTTTAAAGGTCGGAGATGAAGTTCGCTCGATCAACGGCACCGCATTTAGGTCGCTCGCCGACGCGCGCCGCTTGATGTTGGAAAGTGGGCCCGAAGTTACCCTGGTCCGCACTGACGGCAAGCCGTTCACCTTTTCCATCGGGGAGTTCCCGCGCTGGTCGTTGCCCATTCATCCCACGCAGTTGTACAGTTTTATCGATGCCAGTTTGCTGGCGCTCGTTTTGTGGTTCTTCTATCCGTACCGGCGGCATATCGGCGAAGTCTTCGCGCTAATGATTACGCTCCATCCGATCTCGCGCATTCTGCTCGAAGCAATCCGTTCTGATGAAGCCGGGCAGTTCGGCACTTCGTTCACCATCTCTCAATGGTTTAGTGTGGCGTTCTTGTTCGCGGCCGTTGGCTTTTGGGCGTACCTGGAGCGATGGGGAAAAAAGTCTCCAGAGTCTTCCAGCCTGGAACTTGCGACGAAACCACCATCCTAAATTGGAAGCGAGCTCCAGGTTTTCAACATCTGTTCATGGCCTGGCAGCCACTGCTAGCACGTCAAGCTTTTCGACTGTAGCGATTGCTCGGTCCCCGGCGAAGATGCCGCAGGTGCTATCAAGAACGTGACGATCTTCCTCTCACTTGTTCGAGAGCCAACACGGAGGTTGGAATGGATGTTCGCTACGGAGTCGTCTTCTGCCTAGCGTTGTGCTTTATGTGCAGCGGCAAAGACGCTTTCGGTCAATACGAAGAGCCGACCTGCTCGTCGTTCGAAGAGTGTTGCGACGGTTGCTTCGAACCGACTGTCCAGTGGTCTCTCTCGGCGGAAGCTCTCTGGCTGCAACGTGCCAGTGGCTCGCCGATCGCTGAAGCACGCGATCTGAATGGTGGCTTAGTTTCTCAAGCCTTCGCCGGCAACAATTTTGAGCCCGGCCTAAGGCTCGAACTGATGCGTACCGATGTTGACGGAAACTCCTGGCAGATCGGCTACTTCGGTTTGCAGCAGTGGGGAGACGACGAAGTTGTCATCGGCGACCCGCTCAATTTTACCACGCGAGTTTCTTCTCCCTCGTTGGTGCTTGATGACCTGGTTGGAGGATTCGATGCCGGGATTGCGTTTAGCTATCGCGCTCGAACCCACAATGCAGAGGCCAATCGCTGGTGGCTACAGTTGGACAACGATCGCTGGACCGTTCAATCGCTCGCCGGCGTCCGATATTTTGAGTTCCACGAACAACTGCTGATGATCGGCATTGATACGAATTTGGGTGCCGAGTTTCTTGACGCCGTCTCGTTCAACGCCTTGATCGGCGCTCAGATCGGCGGCAAAGTGGAACGCAAATGGGACCGGGTCAGCATTTACGGCCTGGGGAAAGCCGGCCTGTACGCCAACAACTGGACAAGCCGAGTCACCGATATTGCAATCGCTGGTTTCGTGCTCCCCGTCCTTCTGAGAAATGACCTCAGCAACGGCACGAGTGTGGCGGGATTATTAGAAACACGAACCGGACTGGACTATCGCCTGACCAACAGCATCACCTTGCGGGCCGACTACACCGTGCTGTATGTGCCGGGAGTGACCCTGCAACCTTCGCCGAATGGAGCGGGGGGCCGCCCTTCGGATGGCCTGGTACTCCACGGAGCATCAGCCGGTTTGGTCTTCGAGTGGTAGTCGAGTCGTCGCGACTATAACCCCAGGAACGGAACCGGCAGCAAAAATGCGTGCTGCTCGAAGAACGTAATTTCGCCATACCAGCGCGTGTATTGCGAGAGCCACACAAAGAGCACATAAATCGCCACCAGGGGCAAGGCTCCCAGGCGAGCACTCCAGCGAAAGATCCAATGCCGCGGAGCCGGGCGATGCATTCCGAGTCCCACGACCCAACCAGTTAGCAAGCGGGCTGGGTAAATGAAGGTCACAAAGACCAGGCTGGGTGCCCAGGCGAGCGGACGGATTACATTTTCAACATTGAACAAATACAGCGGAATCGCAAACGCAAGAGTGACCAAGAGCGCAAACCAGAATCCGAGCGGAGCACGACTAAAGACCTGGCGAATCGCCCGCACCTCGAACATCGCCCGGAAACGGTTCTCGGCCGCAAATCTTGCTTGCAGGAATGGTAAGTAGAGCGAGACAATCATCAAGGATAGCGCCCCTACAAATTGCAAGAAGCCCACTTGCGCGCGGGCGCCAACGAGCAACAAGAGCGAAGGAACTAGCAGCCAGAGAAATGCTCCTGCGAAACCCCGTACGCCCATCCAGAAGTAATAGCGCAGTCTGAGGCTCACTAGGAAATGCCACACGCCATCCCGTGCATCGACATACCAACCTCCTTGACGAATCCCTTGCCAAACTGCGGCCGGCGGAAACCAACTCGCCAGCGCTAGCGGCTGATAAAGATCTTCCGCGAGCGAAGGGTAGTAGCGTTCTACGAGGGGCCGACAAAGCCGGCCGAACAGCCCAAAGGTCAGCCACAAACCGGTTCGCCAGACAGCGACGATCGGCCAGAAGAAATGCCGCAGCTTGCCCCCCGCAAACCAGCACATCGCAATGTGTGTGAGAATAACAACAGTAAACAGCAATACGCCAATCCGCCACGCGGCCGCGGCTGGACTTCCCGGATCGGCGAGTTCCGCGTCATTCGCCAAGCCGGATACGAAGCGGGGGAGCAGCAGCATCAGCCACGTTCCGGCAATGATGCTTCCCACGCGTGCCATCGTGCGAATGCCGATAAAGCCCTCGCGAAACTTGCCCGTCCGAGCGATCCGGCCGCTCGCCTCCAGCAAATAGCCCAGTGACAAAAACTGCAGCAGCGGAATGGTCGATAAAACGGCCAAAATTCCGAGCAGGCTCCCGATACCAAACAAAAACTCGAGCGAGGTGCATAGCCCCCGCCAGATTCGAACGGGAAGACTGCGTGCGGGGGGTAATGGGAGCCAGGAAGCCAGGATGACGTCTGCCGGGACGACGTTGCGGTCCGACGGCGATTCGGAATCACTTTGCAATTCGGCCCACGAACGCTCGTTAACCGCCCTATCTTCCGCCCGCGGCTCATCGACCAATACGGCATCCAGTGCAGAAGTGTCGGCCTTGGAATCGGGCTCCGAATCGCTCATCCAGGGTGATTCTTTACTTGCACGGGATGCTGACACGGACTTTCCCTTATGAAGAAAACCGTCAAGAAACTTCCCCCGGCGGGGACAGGTATTGCATACTAACATCCAGACGCGGACGCGACGTGCTGGATTCTACCGCGGAATAGGCAGGCAAGTTTCACGTGTGTTCGACGGCCTGAGTTTGGCGACAGAGATGAGGTAAGCAACTCATGGGACTTAAAGACTTCGTTTTTGTCGGCTTGTGCGTGCTTGGTGCCGGCGCAGTCGGCGGAATGTTGCTCCGCCAGGAGCGGGTCGAACGACCCCAAGAATTCTGGCCCGGACGCTTTGGCACGACGAACGTCGCGACATCACGTGACAAGGTCTTTCCACCAGCACAGTCGCCGACCGCTGGCTCAAACGATTGGGAGCCAGTTCTGGCGAAACTCAACAATCAATTCCGCATTTCCTGGGAGCAGAACGAGGTAGAAGTTGCAGACAAGGCCGATGATTTGGTCCTGGCCCGCCGCCTCTCGCTGGCTTTAGCTGGGACGATTCCTTCCCTGGAAGAAATCCGGTCCTTTGAAAAGATCTCTGAATCGCAACGCCTGGAATGGTGGGTATCTCACTTGCTAGAAGATCGGCGATTCTGCGATTACTTTGCCGAACGACTAGCACGCGTCTATGTCGGCACCGATAACGGGCCCGCCTTCATTTTTCGTCGCCGCCGCTTCGTTGCCTGGCTCAGCGATCAGTTGCACGAGAAGAAGCCCTACGATCAGATCGTGCGTGAACTGATTTCTGATAAAGGACTTTGGACCGGGGAACCGGCCGTCAATTTCATCACAGTCACTATTAATGCCGACGCGGACGACAAGTCCCCCGACGAGATTCGTCTGGCAGGTCGTGTCGCCCGTGGCTTTCTGGGGGTGAGGATCGATTGCCTGCAGTGTCACGATGATAAGCTCGGCAACATCACGCTAGGGGATGAAAACGCCGAACAGCCGGGACAACAAACGCATTTTCATGAACTGGCTGCGTTCTTCGGACAGACCGAAAATTCCTTTGCCGGCATTCGTGACAACCAGGACCGGAAGTACGAATACACCTACCTTAATGCTGAAGAGGAAACTGTCGTCAAGCCGGCCGTCCCTTTCGCGGAAGCTTGTTTCACCGGCGAAGGAACACTGCGGCAACAACTGGCAACTTGGGTGACCAGCCCAGAGAACAAAGCCTTCAGTCGAGCGACCGTTAATCGCGTCTGGGCGCTAATGTTTGGCCGACCACTCGTCGACCCCATCGACAACATTCCGCTCCACGGCGATCTGCCACCAGTGCTAACTCTGCTCGCAGATGACTTTGTCGAGCACGGCTACGATTTGCGAAGGCTGATTCGCTTGATCGCTGCAACGGAGGCGTATCAACGAGATAGCGAAGCTGACTTTGAAATCACCGTAAAGCACGAGCACTACTGGGCTGCATTCCCGCTCACGCGTCTGCGGCCCGAGCAAGTGGCGGGATCGATTGTGCAAGCTTCATGGCTGCAAACGATCGATGCCGATTCGCACGTCATTCAGCAACTGACCAAGTTTGGCCAGACGAACGATTTTGTAACCCGTTACGGTGATCTGGGGCAGGATGAATTTCAAGATCGCGGCGGTACGATCACGCAGCGATTGCTCCTGATGAATGGCGAACTGGTGAAAGAACGATTGGACGACAAAATCGCCACCAATGCAGCCACGCGACTGGCGGCACTCTGCGCACGTGACGATAAACTTGTCGACGCGGTTTACTTGTCGGTTTTGACTCGCCGTCCCAGCGATGAAGAAAAATCTTACTTCCTCGAACGTTTGCAAGGTAAACAGGGGGAGTTTCGCCGTCAGGCCATCGCGGACTTGTACTGGGTTTTGCTGAACAGCACTGAATTTTCATGGAACCACTAATCAGGAAGTACCCTATGTCGCAATTCAACTTCGGTAGTGAATCCGTCGGTGCGTGTCGGTCTGCAGCCCATCTTTCGCGTCGTTCTCTCTTGCAAAAAACGGCTGCCGGCGTGGGGCTTGCCTGGCTCTCTCCGTTGGCACAGCAACTGGCTCGCGCCGAAGAATCTGCTCCCAGTGGCAAACCGCCAAAATCGGTCATTGTGCTCTGGATGGAAGGTGGGCCGAGCCAACTTGAAACGTTTGATCCACATCCGGGCACGACCATTGGCGGCAAGGACCCGCTCGCCTCGGTGAAGGCCATCGATACCGCTGCGAAAGGGATTCAGATCGCCGATCTGTATCCGCGGATCGCGGAGCAGATGGAACACATTTCGTTAATCCGTTCCGTGGTGAGCAAGGAAGGGGATCACGAACGGGGCTCTTATACGATGAAGTCTGGTTGGGTTCCTGACCCAACGTTAGTGCATCCTTCGCTCGGTGCCATCTTGTGTCATGAAACGAGCGACAAAATCGAGATTCCGCGTCACGTTTCGATCTATCCCAATCAGTGGTCTCCGCGCGGCGGATATTTAGGGGATCAATACGATGCGTTCCGCGTGCATGATCCGACGCGGCCGATTCCCGATGTGATTGCGACAGTCAAGCAAGACCGCTTTGATCAACGCATGGAGGATTTGCTAAAGGTCGTCGAACCGCAATTTTCACGGCGGCGACTAAAGGACCTTGATACGAAGCGCACGTTGCATCAACCATCGCTCGTTGCAGCGAGCAAGATGATGACCTCCGATCAACTCAAAGCGTTTGACGTCACGCACGTGCCTGAAGCGCTGCGTGAAGAGTTCGGCGATAGCAATTTTGGCCGGGGCTGTTTGGCGGCACTGCAACTGATCGAAGTTGGCGTTCGTTGTGTAGAAGTAAATCTTGGGACTTGGGATAGTCATCTCAACAACTACGAGACCTGCAAGGCCCGAGCCGCTGCGCTTGATCCCGCCTATGCGGCACTATTAAGGAACCTGCGTGAACGTAACTTGCTCGAACACACGCTCGTTGTTTGGATGGGAGAATTTGGCAGAACTCCCAGAATCAATGGCCTGGGCGGTCGCGACCATTGGCCACACGGATTCACCGTGGCGCTTTCTGGTTGCGGCATTCAGGGGGGACGCGTCATTGGTGCCACTTCGCCCGAGCCTAAACTAGACGATAAAAATCGCTTGCAAGATGTAGAAGATCCGCAAGATGTCGCCAACGTGCATGCCACGCTATACGAAGCGCTTGGTGTCAACTACACACGCGAACATCTCACCCCTATCGGCCGCCCCATGCAGTTCAGCAAGGGGACACCCATCAAGAGGCTATTGGGTTAACTTTTGCAGGCGACAGTCGATCATCAATGGCGTGGATCGAACAGTCGTTCGGGCACGCATTCCTAGCTGGCAACGATCGCCTTTGCCAGAGCCAGTCCGCTCAAATACGCCCCTTCAACTCGCGGGCCGCCACACCAGTCGCCGCACGCCGCCAGTTGAAGTTGCGGATCGAACAAATAGCGCTGCGGCAGAGGCTCGCTCGGCAAAGCAAACCGCCAGCGATGTGCACTGGCGAGTTCGTAAGCCTGGGGAGCCTGATTCGCCGTTCGCCAAAACTCATCGACGAGTAACCCTGCAATCGACTCAGCAGGCTCTTCCAAGTGCACCCGGGACCATGCAGCAGTCGCGTGAAGTACCCAGCACTCGGCACTGGGTCGTCCCGGCTTGCTGGAATTGCGAGCAATCCAGCCGAGAGGAGAATCGTTCACAAACGCAGCATCGTAAGAAGTCTGCAACGGCTCTCGCAGTTGCAACATCACCGCCCAACAGGCGTTCATCGTGACGTCTTCCAAAGGACCACCGAACTGATCAGCACTGCCGCCAAAGAGCTTTACGGTTTGTGGTGGCGGTGCGGTAGAGATGAGCAAATCGAACGGCCCAAATCGCTCCCCCGCAGCGTCTTCGATCTGCCATTGATTTTCGGTCCGGTGAATCTTCTGGACTGTGAAACTAGTACGAATATTAAGTTCGGCTGCAAGTGACTTGGCGATCGCGTTCATGGTCGGAACGCCGACGAAGCGTTCGGGCTGATTTTCGAGTTCGCTGGCGATACCACGGGACAACGAAACAATTCTTCCCTGCCACTTGGCTGCAACCCCCGCGGCGACCCACTCCTTCACCTGCGCGTCGAATACTAAATCACGAGCGGTGAAGTATTGGGCACCATGATCGAAGGTCGCACCAGATTCCGTCCGGCGAGTGGCGATGCGTCCCCCCACGCCCCGGGACTTCTCAAAAATGCAGACTTCAGCACCAGCCGCACGCAAATGCTTAGCACACGCCAGGCCAGCGATCCCCGCTCCGATGATTCCGATGCTGGTGTGAGGCTTCATACGCGCGGGTGGGTGCTGCTACTGCCGAAAGTTACCCAACTTGAAGATAAGTGGGCTGATGGCAGCAGTATAGAAGATCGGCACCTGGCAACCTTAGTACAACTCTGGTGCACCGCACGAGCGGCCCGGAAAGATCAGCAGCCGCGGACTTTACAAATCGACGTTCAACTTCTCCGCCTGCAGCTTCAAGGCAGCTTCGAAGTACGGAAATGGGATGTTTTTCCGCTTCTTTTGGGCGTAGACCATGGTGTTCAGCACCAGGTCGGTCGGCAATTGCCCGGCAAAGACAAAGTCGACGACTCGATCGACGAACTCAAATTCTTCGTCCCGGCGGCACTTCAAACCCGCCCGGAGAGTATCGCGCAGGCTGGCGACATCCTGCGTCTTGCCGGCCGAGTTAAAACCAAGGATCGCTGTCGCGAAAAGGGATGCACTAAAGCTTCGACGGGTTACCTGCATGGCATCCTCCTTTGCGGAACTTACGCTGTATCAACATTTATCCGTTGCTCGATGTGCTCTCGAACTAACCGGCCGCTGCCAGGTGCTTTCCCTTGGCTACTGCTGATTCAAGCACTTCGTTCGCCAACTGCTGATAGTCCTCGGCACCGTTGGATTGCGGCGCGTATTGAAAAATCGTTTGGCCAAAACTGGGAGCTTCTGCCAGGCGAATGTTCCGGCGAATTCGCGTCGTGAACATCCGCGCCGTCGACCAGAAATGATCGCTTCCTTGATTGGCCTTGAAATAGTCGTCGACATCGCCGCTCACTTCGGCCGCGAGCCGAGTGCCGCTGTCGTACATGCACAGCAGTACGCCCGAGAGTCGCAAATGTTTATTGAGCCGCTTGGAAACAATCTCAATCGTACGCAGCAATTTGCTCAGTCCGTGCAACGCGAGGAAGTGCGGCTGCAGCGGGAGAAAGACTTCTTTGACCATGGTCAACGCATTGATCGTGAGAACCCCCAGCGACGGCGGACAGTCCACAATCAAGTAGTCAAACTTGGCATCATCTTCGGCCACTCGATCGCGCAGAATGACTTCCCGGCCCACCTCGCCGGCAAGTTCAACTTCTGCCGCAGCTAGATCCAGATGAGCGGGAACCACCCACAGATTCTCCGAGACTTGCTGCCGCACGTCGGAGAGTTTTGCTTCCCCCGTGAGGACTTCGTAAATGGTCTGTCGGCTGTCAGCAACGGTTACCCCCACATGCAACGACGCATGCGCTTGGGGGTCAAGGTCCATCAAGCAGACCCGCTGCCCGGCCGAGGCCAAGGCCGCCGCTAGATTAACAGCCGTGGTCGTCTTGCCGACGCCACCTTTTTGATTCAAAACGGCAATGGAACGCATGAGTCCCTCCCTGCGCGCAGCCGATATTGCAGGCCGCACGTACCAACGGTGGTTACCAACGAGCGGGAGTGTAGCGATCCGCGGACGCTGGCGGAAGATGAAATGGGAACCTCAGCTGGCTCGATCAAAGCGGACGACAGCGGAGCGTAGCCGTCTCCGTGACTGCTACAAAATCGTTCAGTTTTCGACTTTGCCCCAGAATGGATGCAAGCGATCGGCTCGCGTGCGAACGTCGTCCAGCATCACTTCCAGCGAGAGGGGCGGGTTAAAGAATCGCTTCCCCTTGATGATGACGGTGGGTGGACTCTCCGCATTCTGGAAGTCCAACAGTTCCGGCGAGAGCCAGACCGTCACTTTGCCAGCAGCACTGCTAGCTCGTACCCCGTTAGGCTCAATGGCTTTCCCTTCTGTGTCCACCGCTCGCGCCCGGGCACTACTGGCTTCCCAATCGATGGGATTCAAATTGGCAGCGGCGGGCAGATCGTCAATTTCGATCCACCAGAAGAACGTGTCCCACGGACGCATCGATGAAGCGGTGAAGTTCTTGGGAAAGAAATTGCGTTGATGCAATCGCATCCATTCGAAAATATTCTGCACCTCTTCATAAAAGTGCTCGTGGCCGCGCCCCAGGTACTCCACGATCATGGTGTCGTAGCCATCCTTGCTGGCCTTACTGAGATAGCGATCCCATTCGGTCGAGTTTTGATTTCGCTTGCTGCCATCCAATTGGCCGCTGACAAAGTAAAGCGGAACTCGCTCGGCATTTTTGGTGTAACGGAAAATGTACTTATCGCCGGTTGCCACAATCGGAATCACCCCCGCCCAAAGATCAGGATGGGAAATGCCAATATCCCAAGCCGCATCTCCGCCCAGGGAATGCCCGCTGAGGAAGACGCGATCCGTGTCGACGGAATAGCGACGGCAGGTATCACGCAGCACATATAAAACGGCGGCGTGCTCGCGCGCGGAGTATTCATAATCTCGCTGATGCTCCCGCTGCCAATGAGGCGCAACGACGATATAGCCGTGACGGCCTGCCTGCCCGTAACGCAACCGGGATTTCTCGTCGTAGGTGCCGGCCCACCATTCGATCTGCTGCAGCGGCGTGGTTCCCGCGCCGTTCAAAGTGAAGATCACAGGGTAGCGTCGATATGGATCGTACTCGGGGGGCAATTGAACTTCGTAGCGAATTTCGGGATCTTCCGGCAAGCCTGCGACAACATGGCTGAGCAGTCCTGGAACTTCGCCGGGGGGGACGTTGGGATCGTTCGCTTCCACAGCAACGGCGGCCGGCTCTTTGGCTGGCGCGGGTTCCACTTTTTTCTCTGCCGGCTTCGCTGGAGCCTTTCGTCCCCCCGGCTTGAGCAACGGATCATCCACAGCGATGACCCCTGGTACGGGAGCCTGCAACGCAGGGAGCGAAATTCCGGCGACGGGAGGTCGATCCAGTTTGGGGGGGAGCATGTTCGCCAGAATCTTCGCGACATAGGCTTGGGTCGCTCCTTCTTCCGATTTCAGCGCGGCGAAGGCGGCATCCCGGTCGACTTTTCGATCGGCATTAAGGTAAATTCGCAAGAGCTCGCGAACTCGTCCCAGCGAAAGAGCCGTTGGTAGATTCTCGATCCCCTGGCCGGCTCCCATCATCCAGCCGCTGATCGCGAGAGCAACCTTCCGTTCGGCACTAAGGTCCGGGTCCTCTGCCAGGCGATCAAAGTCGACCAGCCGAGAAAGATTGTTGGCGTTTAGATCGCTCGCGATTTCAGAACACCAGGCCGTTGCTTCGGTACGCTGCCGTTCTTCGGCAACCGAGTCTAACTCACGCTTCAGACGTAGCAACAACTGCTCGCCGTTCTTCTTCAGGTCGCTATAAAGCTCTAATTCTTCGCGCACCTTTAAGAGCATTTCCCCCGCGACACCTTCGGCAGGAAAGTTGCTGAGCATGTTAATCGCCAGATCGTGCTGTCCGGCTTCTTTGCGCATGCTGACTTCTTTCATCAGCCGTTGCGCGCCCAGCTGGTTTAACGTGCGCACCTGATTCTGCAGGTCTGCCAGTTGCGGAAAATCGGCCAGGACCAATTCCAATTCCTGCCGGGCATCCTGAATTCTCTCGGCCTGCAGGTAGAGTTGCACGATCTGCAGACGTTGATCGGAATTATTGCGATCAATATGCTGCATCAGGATGCGCGAGAGCCGTTCGCGCGGCAGAGAACTCGTCGCCATCCGCATGTTCCAAACGAGCGCCCCGCGGCCGGTCAGCCCCTCGACTTGCAAAAAGGTTGGGGTTACTAAGGTGATCCCTTGCACTACATCGAGTGGACCGTTGGCGGTGTTCATGGTGATGATCCGTCGTCCCCATTCATCGAACGGCGTCACGCGCATGATCGGCCCAACACTGACGACGGTTTTTCCCGAGGTCATCACTCGTTGCGGAATCGTCAAACGAATCGTGCCGGTTGCCAAAGAAGGGGCTGGCTCGGCATTCACCTGATACATCGGAAAATAGATCCGACGCAGGTCGTCATCGACCAGGATGATCGTCTTGACCTTGGGCCCGTCGGCCGGAGATTTAGCTGCGCCGTTATCGTTCGCAAAACTGCCGATCTTGCCAACCGCGCCCTCCACCTGCATGCCGTTCTTCAACGTAATCCGCTCACCATGGCTGCTCGGGGCGAAAAACGAACATGCGCAAGCCATCGCGACGCAGGCAAGAACTGGGCGGCAGCGAAGAGGTGAAAAGATGGTCATACTTAAACACGCGAAAAGTGAGTTCCAGCTATGGCGAGTCCGACCGTGAACAGCAACCAGATCTGCGCCGCTGTTTTACGTTGACTGGCCGCCCCTGGCCTTCCTTTCATTGTGGATATTGAGGTAGGTAAGTCAATTGCGCGAGCGGGGGACGAAGCCGGTCAGGACGAATGATCGGAATATTCGGCCTGCCGCGAACCTGACCAAGCCAAAAGGACACTCTGTTTCTCACATCGAACGCGCAATTCGCCTGTTTTGGTCAGCGTTGGATGATGAAGGAAAAAACATGAACTCCCGACAACTGCAAAAGCTGGGTATTCCGGAACACTGTGTGAAGACCGCAATCGCGGCGGTGCAAGCACTGGCGCGCAATGATTCAGGTCGAGCCAGACAAATCAAGGAATTGCTGGCGGAAGTCGTCGCGGAGCCAACGAAGTTCAAAGCGGATGCCGAATTGGGCGCGCTTGCAACTGAATTGCTAAATGATGCAGCCGAAGGACCAACGGCAACTCCAATCGACTACCGCACCTGGGGCACCGAGATCGATCCTGCCGCGCATGCGCAGATGCGACAAGCGTGCGCAGTTCCCGGCGCGTACGGTGCGGCCCTCATGCCCGATGCGCATCTCGGCTATGGTTTGCCGATTGGAGGTGTGTTGGCCGTGGAAGGTGCCGTCGTTCCCTATGCGGTTGGCGTGGACATTGCTTGTCGCATGAAATTGTCGGTGCTCGACGTGGCGCCAGAGATGCTCCAGAAGTTTCAGCTCTTTGAGACCGCAATAGAAAAGGGGACTCGCTTTGGCATTGGATCCAAGCATGATCGCCCGCAGGATCATTCGGTGATGGATCAAGACTGGACGATCACGCGAATCACGCGCGAGAAAAAGGATACGGCGCGCTCGCAACTCGGCACATCCGGCAGCGGGAATCACTTTGTCGAATTCGGCACCTTGGAGGTTCCCGTGCACGACGCGCAGTTGGGGCTCGATGCCGGAACTTACGTTGCGCTCCTTAGTCATAGTGGAAGTCGCGGAACGGGAGCGGCAGTTTGCTCCACCTATAGCAACATCGCCCGGTCACGTTTGCCCAAGAAGTACGATCATCTCGCCTATCTCGCGTGGCTCTCGCTCGATTCGGAGGCGGGGCAGGAATACTGGGCAGCGATGAACTTGATGGGAGACTACGCGGCCGCCAACCATGATGTGATTCATCGCTTGGTGAGCAAGCATCTGGGCGCGCACATCATTGCGGGAGTGGAGAACCACCACAACTTTGCCTGGAAAGAGACGCACGGCGGCAAGGAAGTGATTGTGCATCGCAAAGGTGCCACACCGGCCGGGGCAGGAGTGCTCGGCGTGATTCCAGGTTCGATGGCGACCCCCGCCTATGTCGTGCGTGGTCTCGGCAACGTAGACAGCTTGCACTCCGCTTCGCATGGCGCCGGGCGCAGAATGTCGCGCACCAAAGCGAAGGAAAAGTATGCCTGGAAATCGGTGCAGAAGGATCTGGAAAAGAAAGGGGTACGCGTGATCTCGGCCGGCGCGGATGAAGTGCCGGGAGCGTACAAGGACATCGAATCGGTCATGGCGGAGCAAGCAGACCTGGTGGAGACACTGGCAATGTTTCAGCCACGCATCGTAAAGATGTGCGGCGATTCCAGTCCGGCGGAGGATTGATCCAGCTGCTCAATCATTCTCATTCTTCCGTGTCGACCAAACTGGGTATTCCTGCGGCATCCATGGTCACGACATGAATCTCAAAATCCGCCGGTTTTCCGCGGCGAAGTTTGAGCTTAACCACCCATCCGGTCCATTCGAGTGGGTCGACGGGATAGTAGTCGAAGACAAAGTTCCCCAAGCTGTAAATGATCGGAGCCCCATGGTGTACTTCGATCGTTTGGGTCACATGGGGATGCCCGCCAATCACGGCCGTGGCACCCGCCTCAACCAGTTTGCGAGCGATTGCGCGCTGGCTTTTGTCGGGAGCGGGCATCATCTCGCTTCCCCAATGCAGATACGGAATCACGAAATCCGCCTTCTGCTTTGCGGCCTGAATGTCGGCAATCATCTTCGCTTCATCGAGCGGCGCGGTCCCCGCCCGCTTCTTGGTGGCCGCATAGTTGTCTGAGTTGAATCCGTTGTAACCCAAGAGTGCGACCTTGAAGCCATTCTTTTCGAGTATCAATGGCGCACGGGCCGCATTCTCATCCTGTCCCGCACCGAAGTACGGCAAGGGCCCTTCACGTTCCAGCGTTTTGATCGCTTCCGTCAATCCTTCGGGTCCAAAGTCGCAACTATGGTTGTTCGCGAGACTGACCGCATCGAAGTATTTTTTGACCGCAGGTACCGAACCATGGGCCGCTCGAAACACATAGTTCTTTAACACTTGCTTGCCTCCGCGACCAACCACACATTCCAGATTTGCGACTTTCAAGTCCGCATCCTGCAAAAGTTCAGCGCACTTAGCAAAAGGATCTTTCCCATTAGCGACATGATTGCCGGGGCCGTTGTCGAGCATGACATCGCCAACAAAGATCACGCTCAATTCGCGAGACTGGGGATCTTCCGCAAAGAGCACGGTAGGGAGCAGCAAACCGAGTAAGGCAAAGAGCCATTCAACAGGCTGGCGGAGGACCATAGATTTATTCCAACGAAAGACTAACGGCGCAAACACTAGCTCCTAGCGTAGTTCCGCACCAACTCGGTGTCGAATTGCTACACCGAAAGAGAATGAAAGACGAGCCAGCGGGTGGCAAGCAGAGTGCAGATCAGGCAGGCCCACCAAGCGCCGACTTGTGCCGGTCGGAAATGGCGTAGCACCGCGAAAATCCCAATCGCGGAGAAAGTAAAGACCGACTTAAAGGCCGTTAGCTGAGCGGGATCGTTGATGAATAAACGGGCCAGCGGATTCACTTCCTCCATCAGTCCCGCCTGCGACAGGAGCACGGTCCAGATCAAATCCAATGCTGACAAAACAAACACAAACCCCAGCGAAAATGCCAAAGGGAGCACCGGGCGGGACCAGGCATGAATCGCCCGCAAGGCACTGAGTTGAAAGGGAGCCGAGAATAATAAATGCCCACTTGCCGCCAGCACAAGCATAAAGGCCACCAGGTTCAAAGGCTTGTTCCAGCGGGCCAAGATGGCATAGGCGCGATCGCGGAGTTCAATCGCCTCAAGTTCCGTTTCAAGGATCTGAATTTCTCGGTCCGAGCGGGCTCGCAAGAATGCGGGGGATTCATACGCAGCAAGCCACTCGCGCCATTTGGGTTCGTCCTCTTTGGGAACGAGCCAGGAGCAGTCCTGGGCGATAAAAGCTTCACGCTCGGTCGGCTCGTTCAGTGATTTCAAAAGCCGCCTACCGACGCCAAAAAACTCCAGCATCACAGGGGGGGAATCGTCGAAGAGGACGAGAATATTATTCCCTTCCAAACGCTGCAAGCTTTCCGGCACACCGGCGCGAAAGTAACGGCGGGGCCGATGCGAAACGCCCACATGCTGGCCTGCGTTGCCGGGCGGCGCCTGTACGCCTTGGACTCGGGTTGGCTGACCATTGACATGAAAGACCCCTTCACGAACTGCAATCGTGTAGGGAGGCTCGATATATTTGCCGTTGAGAAAAACATAGCCCCCCGCGCTATAGAACTCGCGCGACATACTCGGTCGGCCTGGGAAATGAGAACGTCGCTGCGGAAAATGACGTTCCCAGTCAACGCCGCTCATGCCAGATCTGGCAGTAAATGTTGCGTGAGGCTGGTCGCGTTTTTCTTCATCTGCTATCGCGACGAGCGGGCACAGAACGCTCGTCAGTGCAGCGATAGCGAGCATTGTTCCGAATTGAGCCACCATGGGAATCGGCTCCCGATGTATTCCTGCCCCTAAACCGACCGAGTTGATCGTGTTTCCTTCGATCATCCCATTGAACCGCTGCACGCAATTAAGGTTTCGCGAATTCACCCTACTGCCGGATCACCGTCGATGCAACGATCGCCAATGCTCCCGTAGTGATGGAAATGTATCCCTTGACTCATTGTCGCGACAATGCCAACCCATCCACCAAATCGAGGAGAAATCCAACTGCGGGCTAGCATCCTGCCTAAAATCACTTGCCTCGTGAGTCCCTGACCCTCTTTTTCCCCGTTTTTCGGGCCATGCGAGGCGAAACGAGTTGCGTCTTTGCGAAACGACGGCCAACAGGTATTCTGCAGATTCGCCCCGAACCTTGCTCCCCTGGGCTGATCCTTAAAAACCAAGCTGTCTCGTTCCTACCTCTCGCCAACATCACTGCCGTGGCCGATTTCACTATCCAAGTCGCTGATCGCCTGAAAAAGCTCCCTCCCTACGTGCTGGCACGGGTCAACGCACTATTGGCGGCGAAGCGCGGGGCAGGGATGGATGTGATCGACCTTGGCATGGGGAATCCGTCCGAACCGCCGCACGACATGATTATCGACAAACTGGTCGAAGCGGCCCGCGATCCCAATAACCACGGCTACAGTAAGGCAACGGGCATTCACAACCTCAAACGGGAGGTCGCGGCCAAGTATTTCAAGCGATTCGGGGCACGGATCGATCCAGCCTCCGAAATCTGCGTGACGATCGGCTCCAAGGAAGGCTTTAGCCACCTCTGTCTTGCCTTGGTCGGCAACGGCGATACCGCGATTATTCCGGCCCCCTACTTTCCCGCCCACATGTATGCCTTAACGATGGCGGGCGGAACAGTGATTACGCTCGATGTAAACGACACGGACAAGTTCCTGTCGAACATCGCATACACCTGCGAGCACTTGAATCCTTCGCCGAAACTGGTGGTCGTGAACTATCCCCACAACCCGACCAGCAAAACGGTCGAGCCCGGGTTCTACGTCGAGATCGTCAAGCTGGCCAAAAAGTATAACTTCATGGTGATTAGCGACTTTGCTTACGCGGACGTGGCTTTTGATGGCTACGTCCCCCCCAGCTTTCTCGCCGTGCCTGGTGCGAAAGATGTAGGCGTGGAGTTCACCACGATGAGCAAGGGCTACAACATGGCCGGCTGGCGTTGCGGCTTTTGTTGTGGAAATGCGGAGATGGTGAAAGCACTCGGGACCATCAAGGGCTATTACGACTATGGCCTGTTCCAGGCAATTCAAATCGCGGCGATTGTCGCTCTGCGTCACACGGAGGCCGCGGTTGAGGCTCAGTCAAAACTCTATCAAGGGAGACGAGATTTGCTGCTCGATGGTTTGCTCAAGATGGGCTGGGAAGTTGATCCCCCGCGGGCAGGGATGTTTTTGTGGGCCAAGTACCCCAAAGCTTATCAGCACTTGAGTTCCGTCGACTTCGCGATGATGCTTCTCGAAGGCGCCAATGTGGCTTGCAGTCCAGGCACTGGTTTCGGACCTGCCGGCGAAGGCTATGTGCGGATGTCGCTCGTCGAAAACGAGAACCGCCTCCGTCAGGCCGTGCGGCAGATGACGAAGGTGTTGGGGAAGAAGAGCGATACTCCCGCCGCCGCGGTAAGTTGAAAAGTGACGAAGCCAAAAAGACGAATGACGAATGAAGCAGTGGGCCTCATTCGTCATTCGGTTTTTAACATTCGGGCTGAGCGAACTAGGACTTCTTGCGAACTCCCGTAGCCAGATAGCCGGCCATCAGTTCGAGGGCGTCGTCATCGGTATAAAGATCGTCCAGGCCCAGAATATGCCCCAATTCATGAGCGGCGACCGTGAGCAAGTCGACACGATTGACTGCGGCTCCCGAAACGGCGACCAATTCTTCCCCAATTCTGGCGAATTCTTCGTCGCGACCCGGCGTAGGATCGATGAACCAGCCCTGCCCCGCAGCGTTGATGTCGAACGTGACGACACCATTCTTTGCGACGGCGAGTTGATCTCCTTCCAGATCAGCCACGCGAACTTTCACTTTCGCGAGCTGGCTGGCGTTGACGGACGTCTCCCACTGCTTCGCTGCGAGACGAATCGCCTGACGAGCTGCGGCGAGCGAAGCCTTTGAGCTTGGCGCGGCAGCTCGATTGGCAGCAGGAGTCGCCGTCAGACGAAGTGCCTGTCCGTTCGAACTACCTTGGGCAACGTTCTGAATAATCGCAGTGTGATTGGTCGAAGAGAGGAACGACTGAATCGAGACTTGGGTCGGAGCCAGGCCTTTCTCGCCGAACGCAATATTGCGGATTGTCTGCCCCGCAGTGATGCTGACCGTGACCGAATTGTCGCTGACGGTACTGCCCGCCGGCCCCGTCGTTTTGCCGTCGGTGAAGGTGGCAGGCTGCGATTGCGTGATCCGGTAATTCCCTGCCGGCAGATCTTCAAAGCTGAAGACGCCATTGGCATTGGTCGTAGTGGTCCGCGTGACGCCGGCATTCGCACCAAGACCAGTCAAGGTGACGGTGACCCCGCGAATACCGATTTCGTTCCCATCCTTCGTCCCATTGCTGTTGGAGTCGACGAATGCCGAACCGATGAAGGTCGAGGTTCCCGTGCCATTGGTGCGACGGATCACAACGGTATCGGTGTCGGTCTGCTCGCCACCGGTTCCGGTGAGCCCCAGATCATTGGTAGTGATCGTAAGGGTTACATTCGCGGTGTTCCCTGCCGCTTGTGTGAATCTCAGGCCTTGCAGCGCTGTATTAATGGCTGCGACCGTGCCAGTGAAGGTCATGGTCGTATCGCCCGTGCCATCTCCCACGGTGAAGGTCAAACCGGTGGTGCCCGACAAAGTAAGCGTGCCGCTCGTCACGGTGAGCGTGACCCGGACGACGCCGGTGCCTGCATCGACATCGGCAATGGAGACAACATTTCCATTCGCCGTGTTGAAGATCACATCCGCCCCATTGACCGAGGTTTGTTGACCGGGCACGGTATTGACCGGTGCATCATTGACATCGACTACGGCAACGCTCTTCGTGACAGTGGCGCTCGTGCCGCCATCGCCATCGGTCAACCCGAACGAGATGGTCCGAGCAGTTGCACCAGGAGTTTCTGACGAATTGGAGAACCCGATGCGACGAACGAGTGCTTGAACGGCCGCGGTGGTCGCACTGGCATTGAGAGAAATTACCAGCGGCGTCGAGCCCGTCCCGCCGGTGAAGGTGCCGATTGCCGTTCCGCCGAAGGTGATCGTGTTGCCGCTCACCCCAATTTGTCCGCTCCCTGTCCCTTGATTGACCACGGAGAGAATGTCGGTGGAAATGCTGCCCGCGGTGATCGTCACAGTTAGGATCCCGCCGGAAAAATCGGTGGAGTCGGAATCAGTGACCGTCGAAGTTGCCGCGATAATAACTGCGGTGGCGTTCTCGGTGTAAGAAACGGTCTCCGTCGAGAGAGTGATGACTGGATTAGCACTGGTGCCAGTGACGGCGATCGACTTTGTCCGCACTGCATCCGTACCGCCGTCGCCATCGCTCAAGGTGAAACTGAGGGTGCGATTACCAATGCCAGGCTGCGCCGCGGTGTTGCTATAGCCGATAGCTCGCGTGACCGCTTGAACAGCATCGACCGTCGCACTGGTATTAAAGGTGATTGTCAGCGCGGTAGTGCCGGTGCCGCCAGCAAAGGTGGCAACGGCAGTCCCGCCAAAGGAAATGGTATTCCCGCTGACGGTAATTGCCGTGGCTCCGGAGCCTTGAGCGAGAATCGACAACAGATCGGTGCTGTTCCCCCCCGTGGTGACGGCGACGACCAGCGTGCCTCCACCGAAGTCCGGTGAATCGGGATCAACTACCGTTCCCGAGGCCGAAACGATGACTGCCGCACCCCCGGCCGCATAGGTGACCGTTTCGGTCGAAGGAGTGAAGACAGGCGCGTCGTTTACGGCCGTGACGTTGACGGTCTTCGCAGCCGTGTCTGTCTGGGCGTTGGCATCACCACTATCGGTGACGCTGAATTGAATCGTACGGGCCGCCGTGGAAGGATTCTCCGTCACCGTGCGGAACGTGATGTTCTGCAGCAGCGTTTGTACCCGGGCGAGCGTTGCCTCGGCATTGAGCGTGATGACCAAAGGAGTCGTTCCCGTTCCGCCAACAAACGTACCGACCGTCACACCGCCAACAAGCACGTTGCTGCCACTGATCGTGACAGTTCCAGTCGTGAGAATTTCCAGGCGATCGTCCGCAGTTCCATTGGCGGTGATCGTGACAGTGACGTTGCCCCCATTGAAGTTGGGCGAATCAGTGTCAGTGACAGTCGCCCCGCTGCTGATGACTACGGCAACGGCGTTTTCAGCATAAGTAACCGCTTCCGTGGAGAGCGTCAGCACTGGCGCGGCATTTACCCCGGAAAGCGTCACTGATTTGCTGGCGTTATCGCTCCCACCATCTCCATCGTTGACCACAAAATTGATCGTTCGCGTGGCCGTCGAGGGATCAGCATCGGTGTTGCTGAACAGGATATTTCGTGACAACGCTTGTACGGCCGCAGGAGTCGCGGACGCATTAAAAGTAATCACCAGTGATGTGCCACCGGTTCCGCCAGCGAACGTGCCGATCACAACCCCGCCAAACGTGACGTCACTTCCGCTCACGCCAATCTGGCCCGCTCCGACCCCTTCGTTGCGGATCGACAAGACATCGGTGGCCACGCCGTTGGTAGCAATCGACACGGTCAAAGAGCCTGTGTCAAAATTCGGTGAATCAATGTCGGTGACCACACCGCTGGCGGAAATCACAACCGGCGAGCCGCCGACTTCGAAATTCACCGCTTCGGTCGAAAGATCAATATTAGGGGCGTCGTTCGTGGCTTCGACACCGATTGTCTTCGTGTCCACCGAAGTGGCTGCCTCAGCACCGCCACCGTCCGTCGCCGAGAAGGCAATCGTGCGGTCGAGCGTCGAAGGAGTATCCGACGCCACGCGGAAGGTGATGACTCGCAAAAGCGCTTGAACCGCTTCAGGTGTGGCATTTGCATTAAGCGTAATCACCAGCGGCGTCGTTCCCGTTCCGCCGGAAAAGGTACCGATCGTGGTGCCGCTGAACGTGACATTGCTACCACTTAAGCCAACCTGGCCAACGCCTGTGCCTTGATTGAGAATTTCCAGGCGATCCGCTGCTGTACCGTTTGTGGTGATGGAGACCGTCACGTTACCGCCATCGAAGGTAGCGGAATCCGGATCGGTCAAGGTCGTGGTAGCCGCGATGATCGCTGCCGCCTCGCCTTCGGTGTACGTCACACTTTCGGTCGAAAGCGTTAACACTGGTGGCTGATTGGCCGAATTGACAAGGACTTGCTTGGAATCGATATCCGTTCCGCCATCCCCGTCCACCAAACTGAACTGCACCGTCCGGTCCAATTCGGACGGGGTCAGATCGCTGCTATCAAAGGTGATGTTGCGGGCCAGGGCCTGCACGGCGCCAGGTGTGGCCGCCGCATTGAAGGTGATCACCAAGGGATTTCCGCTCGTACCACCGGCGAACGTCCCGATGACGATGCCGCCGAATGTTACATCGCTGCCACTCACGCCAATCTGACCCTCATTGGACCCTTGATTTCGGATGCTCAGAATATCGGTCAACTCACCGTTGGTTTGAATCGTGACGGTCAGCGAACCCGTGTCGAAGTTCGGCGAATCCAGATCAGAGACGGTCGTTAGACTGGCGATAACAACTGCCGGACCGCCTGGAACAAAATTGACCGTTTCAGTCGACAAAACAAGCGTGGGATTATCGTTTACCCCCGTCACATCGAGCGTTAGTGTTGCCGCAACCACTCCATTGCTGGCATCATTCACCGTGAAGTCAAAAGAAGCCAGGTCAGGACCAAATTCGTTGAGAGCCGGGGTATAGACCAGATTCGGAATCTGCGCTGCCAGAATCGTATCGCCATTGGTGACATCGACCCCATTCAACAACAACGTTCCATTCCCCAGATTTAAGTTGCTGACGGTGATGGAGACCAGTGCATTTCCTTCCACATCGGTGAAGGGGAAGTCGCTCACCTCGAACGTGTGGGAGGTATCTTCGTCGATCGTGATCGTGTTGTCAGTCGCTTCGGGAGCATCGTTCACAGACGTGACATCGATCACTAAGGGAGCCGTCACGACACCCGGAATCGGATCGTTGACTGCGTAGTCAAATGAAGCAAAACTATCCCCGAATTGATCCGCCGGCGGAGTGTAAACCAGGTCCGCAATGTCCGCCGCGAGGATCGTCTGACCGTCGACAACATCCACTCCGCTCAGTTGAAGCGTCCCACCATTCAGGCTGAAGTTGCTGATCGTGATCGATACCAGGCTGTCCCCTTCCGAATCGGTGAAGGGGAAGTCGCTGACCTGGAACGTGTACGGAACATCTTCATCCGTAGTGACCGTGTTCCCCGTCGCTTCGGCTGGATCATCGCTGACCGGCGTGACGTTGATCGTCAGGGTGGCAACTACGGTCCCCAGGTCTGCATCATTGACCACATAGTCGAACGACGCAAAGGCCAAGCCATTTAAATCGGCGGGCGACGCATAGACCAGATTCGGAATGTCTGTCACTAGGATCGTTTGACCGTCGACAACATCCACGCCACTCAGTTGCAGCGTGCCACCGTTCAGGCTGAAGTTGCTGATCGTGATTGAGACCAGGGCATCTCCTTCAGCATCGGTGAAGGTAAAGTCGCTGACCTGGAACGTGTACGGCACATCTTCGTCTGTGGTGACTGTATTCCCCGTCGCTTCGGGAGCGTCGTTGATGGCCGTTACATCGAAGGTTTGCGTTCCCGTCACCACACCTGGATCAGCGTCATTGACGGTGAAGTCGAACGAAGCGACTGCCGCGCCGTTCTGGTTTAGAGCGGGGGTGTAGACCAAATCAGAAATGTCCGCCGCGAGGATGGTCTGACCGTCGACAACATCCACGCCGTTCAACTGCAGCGTGCCACCGTTCAAAATGAAGTTGCTGATCGTGATCGAGACCAGCCCATCTCCTTCCACATCGGTGAAGGGGAAGTCACTGGCCTGGAACGTATGGGATGTGTCTTCGTCGATCGTAATCGTGTTATCAGTCGCTTCGGGAGCATCGTTCACCGCGGTGACATTCATCGTCATCGTGGCAGCGACGGTGCCGAGATCAGCATCATTGACGGTGAAATCAAACGTGGCGGTTGCCAAGCCGTTCTGATTCAAGGCGGGAGCGTAAACCAGGTTTGCGATATCGGCAGCCAGTATCGTCTGACCATCGACAACATCCACGCCACTCAGTTGCAGTGTGCCGCCGTTCAAGCTGAAGTTGCTGATGGTAATCGAAACCAGCGCATCCCCTTCAACGTCCGTGAAGTCAAAATCACCGACCGAGAACGTGTAGGGGATATCCTCATCGGTTGTGATCGAACTATCAACCGCTTCCGGAAGATCATTCACCGCGGCAATATCAATCGTCAGGGTCGCAACCACCGTGCCCAGGTCTGCATCATTGACCACATAGTCGAACGACGCAAAAGCCAAGCCGTTCAAATCGGCGGGCGACGCATAGACCAGATTTGGAATGTCTGCCACTAGGATCGTTTGACCGTCGACAACATCCACGCCATTCAGTTGCAGCGTGCCACCGTTCAGGCTGAAGTTGCCGATCGTGATTGAGACCAGGGCATCTCCTTCCACATCGGTGAAGGAGAAGTCGCTGACCTGGAACGTGTACGGAACATCTTCGTCCGTGGTGACCGTGTTCCCCGTTGCTTCAGGAACGTCGTTGATGGCCGTTACATCGAAGGTTTGCGTTCCCGTCACCACACCTGGATCGGCGTCGTTGACGGTAAAGTCGAAAGAAGCGACTGCCGTGCCGTTCTGGTTTAGAGCGGGGGTGTAAACCAAATCAGAAATGTCCGCCGCGAGGATCGTCTGACCATCGATAACATCCACGCCGTTTAACTGCAGCGTGCCACCGTTCAAAATGAAGTTGCTGATCGTGATCGAGACCAGCCCATCTCCTTCCACATCGGTGAAGGGGAAGTCACTCACCTGGAATGTGTGGGACGTATCTTCGTCGATCGTAATCGTGTTATCAGTCGCTTCGGGAGCGTCGTTCACCGCGGTGACGTTCATCGTCATCGTGGCAGCGACGGTCCCCAGGTCGGCATCATTGACGGTGTAGTCGAACGTGGCGGTTGCCAAGCCGTTCTGATTCAAGACAGGAGCGTAAACCAGGTTCGCGATATCGGCAGCCAGTATCGTCTGACCATCGACAACATCCACGCCACTCAGTTGCAGCGTGCCACCGTTCAAACTGAAGTTGCTGATCGTGATCGAGACCAGCGAGTCTCCTTCAACGTCCGTGAAGTCAAAATCACCGACCGAGAATGTGTAGGGGATATCCTCATCGGTCGTGATCGAACTATCAACAGCTTCTGGAAGATCATTCACCGCGGCAACATCAATCGTCAGGGTCGCAACCACCGAGCCTATGTCAGCATCGTTGACGACAAAGTCAAAAGAGGCAAAGCCGGCGCCGCTTTGATTAGCGGGGGGGGTGTAGACCAGATTGGGAATTTCTGCCGCGAGAATTTCGTCGTTGACTTGTACATCAACACCGTTCAGCTGCAACGTACCGCCGTTCAAGTTGAAGTTGCCGACGATGATCGACACCAGGCTATCTCCTTCCACGTCCGTAAACGTGAAATCGGAGGGGGCAAACGTGTAGGGGACATCTTCATCCGTAGTAACGGTGTTGTCCGTGGCTTCGGGCGCATCATTGACGGCGTCCACGTTGATCGTGATCGTCGCAGCCACGACGCCCAAATCGGCGTCATTCACGGTGTAGTCGAACGTGGCAAGTGCGGCACCGTTCTGGTTCGGCAGTGGCGTGTAGACCAGGTTGGGAATGTCGGCAGCCAGAATGGTTTGACCATCATTCACATCAACCCCGTTCACCTGCAGCGAGCCGCCGTTAAGGTTCAGGTTGGTGATCGTGATCGAAACCAGCGCATCCCCTTCCACATCTGTGTACGGGAAATCGGCGACGACGAACGAAACCGTGTTGTCTTCGTTGATCGTTCCCGTCATACCGGTTGCCACCGGCAGATCATTGATCGCCGTCACGTTCAGCGACATGGTGGCCACAATCGCACCCAGGTCGGCATCATTGACGGTGAAGTCAAACGAGGCGACTGCCGAGCCGTTTTGATTCAAGGCCGGAGCGTAAACCAGATTCGCGATATCGGCAGCCAAGATGGTCTGTCCGTCGACAACATCGACGCCACTTAGTTGCAGCGTCCCGCCAGCGAGCGAAAGATTGCTAACCGTGATCGAGACCAGCGCATCCCCTTCGGCATCGGTGAAAGCGAAATCGCTCACAGCAAACGTGTAGGGGGTATCTTCATCTGTGGTAATCGAGCTATCGACCGCTTCCGGAGCGTCATTGACAGCCGTCACGTTCACCTCACCGTCCGCATCTGGAGCCGGGTTGGTGTCCCCATCATCGCTAAGGCTGAAGCGAATCGTCCGGGTGTCTCCCGTTGGGTTGTCCCCTGTGTTGCGAAAACCGATCTTGCGAATGAGGGCCTGAACAGCATCGACGCTCGCATCCGAATCAAATGAGAAGGTGAGGGAATCCACCCCGGTAGCAACCGTGGCGAAGACGGTCCCTTCGTAGGATACATCCGCACCCGCGATATTGATTTCCCCCGTGCCATCACCCTGGGCGATCACCAAAAGTTCGTCTTCAGGCTTCGCATTCGCCTGGATGGCCACGGTTAAGATCCCGCCATCGAAACCGACTACCCCTTCGTCCCCTACGGTCGAAGTCGGCGCGACTTGAACGGCAGCAGCCCCTTCCACGTAAGTTGGCGGGCCCCCGTCCAGCGTCAGAGTGGCCATCAAGGCTCGGCCTTCCAGCGGTTCCAGAAAAAGCTGCCGGCGAGTGTCGATAGTGGGAGAGCGACGGCCATTCCGGCGAGCTTTGCGGGACAAATTCATCGAGCGTTCTCCAATAGACCAAACTTGAGATGTGCGTCGGTGACACCCCGCTGCAGGTGGCATGCCGACCAGCGTGACACGAACGAATCCCAGAAAAACCCGGCAAAATCGAGTCGCGCCGGAAACTCACTGCTCCCCCGTGTTGCGAAACGGCAACATGCGGAGCACCAAAGCGACGACAAGCTGAACCTAAACTGGGAAACGATGGCCCTTTGCCGAAGACAACGATGTTGCGTGTTGCGCCGGTTGTACGATCTTTCAGCGCAGCGGCAGGCCGCAATGGCGGTGCCCTAAGTCAAGCCAAACTAGGCCAAAGCAGGCTTCGTTGAAGGTGGCGAAGGGGGAGCCATCCCGAGCGACAACACAATTCGCACCCCTTCCCCGGCCATGATCACGGCAAGCGCCATCAGAACCAAACCGATGTATGGGACGGGATCTGGAGTCAAGAAGTTCCATTTACCGTCCTTGAAGAACGCGCTAAGGGTCATTTGACCTAGCGCCCAGAGGCTCATCACGTACATAAAGATGGTGGGAATTCCCGTTACTACCCAAACCCACCACGCCCGCCGTGTTCGCCAGAGCCAAACGGTGACCCCCAGCAAAGTCAGAGCGGCCAGGAGTTGATTGCTGGCCCCAAAAAGGTTCCAGAAGATGCGCCACACCGGCTCGGCAGCGTCCAAGGGATGCCGCAGAAGGAAAAACAGCGGAACACCGGCGGTTAGTGCCGTGCCAAAAATCTTCCCTCCCATCGAATGCCAACCCGTCAGTTCACAGAGGATATACCGTCCCAGGCGAGTGCAGACATCGAGGGTATCGTAAACGAAGGTCGTAAAGGCCATTAAGGCGAACGAAATGGCAAAGGTTTGAAAGCCCGGATTGCTGCTGATCACCCCCATGAACCGGCCAATGCCGTGGGCGTAGATCGTGTTGGGAGCGGTTCCCTTCAGTAGTTGGGGAGAATCTTCCGCGAACATCATCACGCAGCACAATGAAACAATAGCCACCATCGCTTCGAGCAGCATCGCCCCGTAACCCACCGGCTTGGCATCGGATTCACTCTTCAGTTGTTTGGAGGTTGTGCCCGAAGCAATCAGCGAATGGAAGCCCGAGCACGCACCGCAGGCAATCATGATGAAAACCATCGGGAAGAGCGTACTGGGAACGCCGCCCGGTCCAGGAACGGACCAACCTCGAAAGGCAGGGTATTGAATGGTCGCGCCGCCAAAGACCAGGCCCAAAGCTCCTGCGCCGAGTGCAAAGTAAAGAAAGTAACCTCCCAAGTGACCGCGCGGCTGGAGCAGCATCCAAACCGGAACGACGCCGGCGACGAGGCAGTAACACAAGAGCAGCGTGTTCCACAGTTTCTGCGATTTGGCTTGCGCGAGCTTCACCGGATTAACCTCGGCTTGGAGCGCTGCAATGGCAGGCTCAAAGGCCTTTCCATCTTCCGCATCTTGCAGCGCTGCCGCTTTTTGCTGTGCCAGCAACGAATTGAGTTCCTTTTGTTTGGTCGGAACTTCAGCCGCCGCGACTTCCCAAGTCGTGCTGCTATTCCAGAACAGCTTGTTCGCTTCCAGGGGCATGAAGGGCCCTACATAAATCGCCAGGCCGACCAAGGGAATGAAGATCGCGGTGGCCCAGTTTAATGAGAGCCCGGCATACCGCATCAAGAGCCCCATCACGATCGGCAAAATCAGATATAGCAGTGACGACATCGCAATCGCGCCGCCACTCACGTTCCCGGCATCGGCCGTCGCCAAACCGACGAACGACAGCGCCGTAATATCTGTGAACGCCACGATGATGTAGACCAGTGCGATCCAAATAAACGACAGAAACAGCAGGTAGCTGGTGCGGCTCATATTGTCGCGGACGACTTCCGCAATCGAGCAGGCCCGGTGGCGAATCGACGCGACGAGCGACGAAAAATCATGCACGCCGCCAATGAGGATCGAGCCGATCAGAATCCAAATCAATGCCGGCAGCCAGCCGAACATCATCCCTGCCAAGATCGGCCCGACAATGGGCCCCGCGGCTGCGATAGCGGAGAAATGCTGCGGAAAAAGGGAGGACGCAGGGAGTGGTTCGTAATCGAGCCCGTCGTTGAGTTCTTCCGCCGGTGTGACGACCTTCGGATTAAGTTCAAACAACCGAACCAACAACCGGCCGTAGGTGAAGTAAGCAGCAAATAGAATGACTGCCGAGGGCAAAACGATCCACAGCAAGTTGATATTTTGCAGGCCGGAGAGGTCCATGACGGTTGTTTGGCAGGGAACGATGTTAGAGGAGGGAAGGGACCGATTATAAGCATGCCGCTAACGTCCCGGTTGCACCGGCTGGGCATTGGGAGGAGGTGCCGGACGAGGATTGGAAAAGGCATTGTTGAGGGCATCGAATACAGCCCCCGCCACATTCACAGCCGTTCCCGACTGGCCTCCCGCCCGGAAGCTCGAAAACGGCCCGAGTTGGGCTGGCGCTTGCGGCGGTGCAGGTTCGTTATCGAAGGCGACGGTATAGCTCCGCTGCGATTGCGCGTAGATCGTAAGCTTCACTTCCGAGGACGTAGGCAGTGCCAGCACTTCATACGCATGTATCGGAGAAGGAAAATCGTCTTCCAAAACTTTCGCCCCGGTTCGTTTATCGATACACAGCACGGAGGTCACTGTTTTGGCCGCACTGCCACGCGTTGGGGTTGAGTGGCGCAAAAAGAGCAGCACGGGCATCTCTGAAGGTTGGTTGACCATGTATCCATGCTGATGAACGTAAGCCGGAGCTTGCCAAACTGAAGCCCCGCTCTGGCGATCAAATGCATAAATCCAGCCGCTGGAGAGTACACTGTTGACGCCTTGTGGTGCCGCCTGGAAGGTCATTCCTGCCGGTGGTTCCTGCGAGGCATGAACGGGCATGACCAGGTAGCGGTTCGAGCTTTCTTGCACGATCAGTGCCGACAAATTCGGCTCCGGCTGAAGCTTAGTCTTGAAGATCGTTTGTCCGCTGCGCAGCGACACGATGACCAGCTCACCCGTTAAGGGTTCCATGACAGCCACTTCGTCTGGCCGATGCAGGCACCCCTTGGCGGCTGAAGTGAACTCTTGCTTCCACAGTTGGTCACCGGTCCAGGCGTCGTTTAGCAGGAGCGTGATACTGTCGCCGCTTTCTTGCCACGACAAAACATTCCCCTCGCAAGTTGCCCAGCGGTGATCCAATTTTTCGACGTTCCGCTGACCAAGCAGGGCGCCATCCCAGGCACTATAAACTTGAGCCTCTCCCGATCCATGGGGCACGACGAACAAGCGATCCCCATCGCCGAACATGTCGGCCCCGGTTTCCATTCCCGATCGCTCCCAGAGAGATTCACCCGATAACGGATCGACACAAACCAATTGCCGCGAACGGAAAAACGCACAGCCCCAGGGGCCGAGCGCGACTTTGGGCCCCATCGGTTTGCCGTTCTGATCGGTATAGAGTTGCGTCGGTCCCGCCAGCGGATTGCGCATCTGCCGCGACTGCATGCCGTAGCCGATGTACGGCAAGTTTGGCGCGCGATCGACGGTGTCGTGTCGCCACAAAATTGCCTCTCCCGTACGAGCCGTTTCGGCAGGATTGTTCGGTCCACGCAGCGTGTCCAGGGCAATCACTTCGGTCCCCATCGACAACGTCAACATGTGGCCATAACTGGCTGCCGACATCAGGCCAAAGTAGGTCCGCGTGGCGATTCCTTCTTGATTTAGCAGAGCTTCCGAAACAGGCCGCCCGTAACCATCGCCGACCACGATCGTTCCACGGCTTTGGTCAAACGTGACCATTTGCCCCCGCACATCCCACCCTTCGGCCGAACCGATAGAAATCGGCATCAGGCGTTGATAGGAACGAAAGCGACTCGCCCGTTCTGGATCGATGCCCGAGGTTACACGGCTCCCTTGAAAAACAACGCCGGGAAGTTCCTTCTGCAGTGAAGGTAGCTGCTTAGCCTCCGCCAGCAACTCCGCGCCAGTCTTGGTTCCGTCACACGGAATGTTGGCGAAGTCCTGCCCGAGAATTTCGTACGCGGCAATCGCTTCATCGGTACGCCGCGCTTTGACTAATATCTTGGCTAGTAACGCCACCGCGGGACCAGCGATCCGGGCATCGCTCGACTTCGTGAGGGGAGTGAGATCATATTCGGCCTGCAGCAGATTTCCTTTTTCCAGGAGTTGGCTGGCAAGTCCCAATTGTTCCTGCGTGGTATCAGGATAGAAAGTTAACATCCGAAGTAAGGAACCTTGCGTTTCTTCTGGCTGTTCATTCAGCCGCGCTGCGATCACGGCATCGAGTTGCGTCCGCATGTCCGGAGCAGCACCCACGTACAATTGAGCCAATCGCGTGGCGAGCCAGCGATCGGTACGAACCCGCCACTGGCGTCCCAACTCTTCAAACTGATCTTCCTTGTTTCCAGCCGCCGGTTTGCGAATTGCCAGTGCCAAGGCCAGGTACGCTTCAAAGGCATCTTTGGTAGCACCCGCTTGTGCCAGTCCGGGGGCGATCACCCGCAGAAAATCGGCCCGTTCCGAAGGTTGCTGGATTAGATTTTCGATCTCTGCGATCAAGCCCGCGTGGGCACTATAATCCTGCTTCACGGCAGTCAGCAGAAGCTTGAGCAGCGTATTGCGAATCCCTTCATTCTCCGGCAGTAGAGTGTACGCATCACGCAACAACTTCAGCGCTTCGTCGGTCTTTCCTTCCTGAACTAGAATTTCTCCTTTGCGGGCCAAAGCCCAGGAGTCTTTGCCGTCTTCGAGCAGGCGTTGATCGATCCGCTGTTTGAGCGGCTCACGCAGGTAGTAGGTTGAAAGAGCGTCGGCCGAGAGGGAAATTAAGTCCACATCGTGAATCACTAGATTGCCCAGCGCGCGATCGGTTTGCAAACGCTCTTCGATTGTGCCGTCGTTCAGATTGATCTTGAGCAGATCCGCGGACTGCAGCGGCAGATAGTAATAGGGGTTGCTGTAAACGCCCCGACCGCTGGGAACCGATGTTTTGTATTGCGCCTGCGGCAGGTCGTTCACTTTGCCTGTTTTCAAGTTGACCGATTTCAGCCCTTCGTTGCAGACCAGAATGATTTCTCCCTTATGGACGCAGCCGACATAGAGCGCGCCCGCCAGTTTGTCCTTTCGTCCTAATGGAGCCCACAGAGGTTTTCCTGTGAGCAAATCCAGGCAATGGAGCGACGTAGAATCAGGAGGGGTCAGAACGACGCAGCCTTCGGCAATCAGCGCGGCCGCAACGGGCCAACTCGCGGCCGTTTCTTGCTGCGATAAACGGCTCACCACTAACTGCCGCGGACCAGTGGCGGGCATCACATCCCTCGCATAGCTGTAACCCCAACTCAGCGAACGCCGCGCCCAATCGACGGCCACCACCGCACCGCCGGCGGTGGGACAAACCACCAGACCATCGGAAAAAGAGGGGGTTACACCTGCCAAGCGACGCAAGCTATCGACATCGATCTTTAGTTCATCCATGTGCGCGATCTGCTGGGACCACTGCATCCGCCCCGTCTTCGCATCGAGCGACACCAGCCGAATCTCACCTTGCTGTTCCGCCAACGTCAACAGCTCGCCTTGATGAGGGAGCGGCGGACCAAGAAAGAATGCGCCTGCCAAGCGCGGCTCTTCTTCACCACTTTTATCTCCCACGATCCAGCGCAGCTTTCCCTGCTTTTTCAAATCGAGCGAGACAAGTTGATTGTAAGAAGTGGGATAGCCGGGATTCATCGCCGGTCGGCCGCCGATGAGGATCATCCGCCGCACGTTCGCTTGAGGAACAGGGCGCAGTTCGTGGAGCAGATAAACGGCTTCGCCATCGCTACTGATTTGCCCATAGGCCGAATCCTCGAAGAGCCGCTGCTGAAGTTCCGATTGACGCTGCGCGGCCGCGTTTCGAACGGGACTCGACCCGCCGGCCACGGCTTGCGGCTCTTCCGAATCGTAGGGCGGAAACACCCACCGCAATTTGCCTGTCTCGGAATGAATGCCCGTCAGTCCGTCGGTCGTTCGCATCAAGATGATGTCGTCGACAGCCAGCGGATGCAGGGTGGGCAAAGCGGCTTCCCCTTTGTCTCCCATGCGACGCACGATCTGGCGAATTTCGTTGCCATCCCCAGGATTGGTCACCGTCAAGGCTTGCCAGCGAAAGTCGGCCAGAGGCATGCCCGCTTCGACGGAGGCGTTGCGTGTTTCGTCGCCACCAAAAACGCACCACTGCTGCAGGCGGCTGGTTCGTGGTTCGGCGGGGGTACCGACCAACTTTGTGAGCCAGGCAAGTGATTCGTCTGCCGACTTGAACAAAGGACGATCTTCGCCGTCGATCTTGATCGAGTTGCGTCCTATGGCCAGCGTGGTCAACGTTTTCTGCGCATCTTCCGGACGATTTGCAAAATACCAGGATGTGGAAAGTAACATCGAAAGTTCGGGGTCGTACTTTGCTTTCGAGGCCGGGAGCGCTGCCACCCTGCGGAACATCAAAGCGGCGGACAAAGGACGCCCTTGATCCAAATGCAGACGTCCCAACAAGATTGAGGCCTCCTGCCCCGCTTGCGTCAGAAAGAACCGCCGCGTCACTTCCGTTAATTGCGCAACGCTCCGGTCTTTGATCGCTTGGGCCAGTAGCGCGCGTGCCTCGGCACCGAAATTCAGTTCGTAGAGATCTCGTCCGCGCTGTGGCAGTTCGGCCAGCAGGCGTTCGGCCTCGGTTTTCAAGCTCGACCGATTTCCGAACTCCTTGGGATCGGGGACGAAGGCATCGTCGGTGGCTCCTTCGCTCAGAAGTTTCCCCAAGCTGGTGATGGCGTCGCTGTAGCTGCCGTCTTTGATCGCTTCTTCCGCCCGAGATAACGCCTGGCGGAGTTCCCGATCGGCCGGTCGGAAAATAGAGTCGCTGGGAGCATCGGGAAAGAGCCCGTTCTCATCTTGGGCGGAGAGGGAAACGTGGCTGCCCATGACGAGCCAGGAGCCCAGCAACATTCCCACCCAAAACCATGGTCGGCTTCGAATCATGACAGATCCTAGTTCTTGGAGATTTCGAGGCAGACGCAAGTCTCAAAAATGCACGCAAATCCTTGCCCAAACCTATCTTATTGCACCGGTTGCTGAATCACAAGCAAACTGCGGCCCGTGCTGGCAGCGATGCACTTCGATAGCGCAGAAGTTCTGGACCACGAATAACTCGAATCACTCGAATACGGTACAGGCAAAAGAATAGCGAATCGCCTTGACGAATTTGCTGTGCAGAAATGTGTGGATCAATGTCCGTACGAGAGCAGGAGGTGTTTTAGCCACTTTCCTTTCGATTGTTTTTCCTCCTCCTGCGTCATTCGTCTGATTCGAGTTATTCGTGGTTCCTTCCCCTGCTTTTAATTCGTTGTTCGCTCTGTCCCGGCATTTGAAAAGGCCAAATCCCCCAAAATCTGCGGCAAAATCGCACCCTTTTGGAGACCAAATTGCCAAATCCCGCGAAAAAACCCGAAAAATAGCCATTTTGTCCCCCTCTCACTTGCAAAACTCCCGTAAATCCATCAAATTCTGCCAACCGCAATGCGGAATTCACACACTTGTTCATGGTTCATTGGAGGGTTTTTAAGTATGGCCGACGATAAGAAGAAGGCGCTCACCAAGTCGGAGTTGTACGCCAACGTTGCCGAGCAAACGGGCCTGACGAAGAAGCAGGTTGCCGCCGTGTTCGACTCCTTGGTCGCTGAAGTGGGCAAGGCTCTGTCGAAGAAGGGCCCCGGCGTGTTCGCACTCCCAGGTCTGGCCAAGATCACGCTGAAGCACACCAAGGCGACTCCTGCTCAGAAGAACGTCCCAAATCCGTTCAAGCCAGGTGAGTTTATGGACAAAGCTGCCAAGCCAGCCAAGTTCACCGTTAAGGTTCGCCCGCTGAAGGCACTCAAGGACATGGCTCCTTCCGCGAAGTAAGTTCTAGATCGCAATTGCGATTCAGGCGCCAAAACAACGAAAGGGTCGGAGTAATCTCCGGCCCTTTTTGTGTTCTTGCATCATCCGTCTCGACCTGTAGTGGAAACTTTACGATTCAGTCCATGCATTGACTCACTTGGTCTTTCAGTTGTTGCCATTGCGACTTGAGTTCTACTAAATCGGGCCAATCCTCCGCAAACAGGTCGATGTTCTGAAGCATGAAGTCGCAGAGTTCGAGGACGGTCTGCTTCAAGGGAAGCACGTGTTGCAGCGCCTGACCTGCAAACTGCTGCTTGATGCACTGCGGAAGGATCCACGACTCTCGATCACCGTGTTGATCTGGCGGGAGTTCAATCGTCTTCCGCAGAAATTGATCAATCACGGGAAAGTAAAACGCAAACGCTTTACCTCCCATGAACATGAAGTCTTCTTGGTAAGCGGTAGGGCATTCCTTAAATTTCGCGGAAGCTTCTTCTAGTTTTAGGCCGCCAAAATTCTTCCAAGCGCACTGGGCATCCAAGTCGCCGCCGACTGGATCAAAGTCACGCTCTGTTGGTAGTGAAGTGCACACGAGTTTGTTAAACAAGCGTTCGACCGCTCGATGAAACACGGAGCCGAAAATAAAACAAGAACTACTTTTTCTCCTACTTCCCCAACGGTCGGCTGATCAGCAGCTTGAGCTTTGACTCCGCACCTTTGAGTTCTTTCGCCAGGATGTCTTCTTCGGTGAAGCGGGCGAGCAGAATCTCCCCATCGGTAGCGCGATTCCGATCGTACGAAATGAAGATCAAGCCGTCCGGGGCTTGAAAACCATCGGGATAGGAAATTCCCGAGCGTTCATCGAGCACCAGTCCACCTTTCCAGTTCAAACCATCATCGTCGGAGAGCCAGGCGCTGAGCTTCACGCGCCCCTGATGCGAATCGATGGCGTCGCCGTGCTTGATAAGTAGCAATTTGCCGGAAGCCAACCGCCGCACATGGAAGCGAGCATTGGGCTGACGAATTCCGGCAGGCTCGGTGGGCTCGGCCCAGGTTTTTCCCCCATCGGCAGACGTGCTTTGCATGATCCCTTTCACGGTGCGGGCCAGCATCCAGAGCGTGCCGTCTTTCCGTTCGACGAGCATATGCTCGTGCCAGTCCGGATTGGGAAAGCGACATGCGCCACGCCGTTCCCATGTTTTCCCTTGATCGGTCGAAGCAAGGACATTGGCCCCTCGTAAAGGTTCGAGTTCTTGAAAGAGCCCTTGGAACTGGGCAAAGCCCGTTCGCTGGTCCAGCGAGATCGGCAGCAGCCATTCGCCGGTGGACAGAACCGTAGGCTTGTTCAGCATCACGCCATGCCAGATGCGCCGCGGTGCCGACCAAACCGGTTCGTCAGCATCGGGGTTCTCGCAGATCGCAGCCCAGACTCCCGCGCGGCCGTCGTACATGTGCATCGATTGGTCAAAGAAAAGCCAGAGGCGACCGAGTGGATCGGTCCATAGATTCCCTACCAGAATGCTCCGCTCGACGGGCAAGTTCGGCGAATGGGAATCAACTACCAATCGCGGCTTGGACCACGATTCGCCACGGTCGTCGCTGGTGGCCAGTACGAAGAACGCTTTGGGGCTGTCTCCTCCGGCAACCCAGCAGGCCCACAGGCGACCTTTCGGGGTCCGCTCGATGCCGATGGTCATGCCGTAATCGAGACGATCGTAGTCGTACTTCGGCAACGGAGAAGTATTCAACTTCGGCGGGATGAGGGCCAGATCCGCAATCCGCCGCATCACATCAAGTTCATACCCCCGCGTCTCGTTCTCCGACATCGCTGCAAACCGAGCTTCCGCCGGTGCTTCTGCCGCTTCTTCTGCCAACAAGGGAGTCGTGCAAAGCGAGTACAAAACGCCAACAACGAGCACGGAATAACTGCGAGAGGACATAGGAGGAAAGGGTGAGAGAGAGGAGCATTCAGTGCGGCATCACCGGTTGAACCGCTACCGTGGGCCAGCATAACACAGGTCTTTTCTGGAGCAGAGCAAATAACGGATCGAAGCGCAATTCACCCCGCGAATCGCCCATTCTTCAAGCCTCCGCCTGCCTACAGCAATTTCTTCTGTAACACTTCGCGGCTTTCTCCGCTGAATGAGTTGTGGACGGAAAACGACGCCTTTTGACACTTTCCTCCAGCCAACCACACAACGCCGATTTCAGTACACGTGCTCCGATGACCAAAGTTCTTCAATACCGCAAATTCCAATTCCTGGTACTGGCAGCGTTCATTAGCCTGCCCAACCTTGGCTTGGTCGGTGCCTTGCACGTCAAGCGATTTGAAAGTCATCGGAACAACCCGCCCCCAACCGAGGCCGAAGCCATTCGGGCCGGTTGGCACAAAATGCCCGAATGGGCCAACGCTTTTCACCGGCGTGGCCCAGGAAACGAAGGGAACAAGAAGTATTTGCCGCCCCGGGATCGCAGCGTGGATCGGGGGATGGAAGCCATTTACAACGAACACGGGAATCTGGTAACGGACAAGGTGAACGGCGGAACCTACAACTACGTGGCACCAGCCTACCCCGGCGATGGATCGTTAGCCTTCGTCATCCGCGGGAGCGGCCATTTTGCGGTAGACGTGCTTCCCTACCTGGCTCTGGGCAATTCGCCCTACTTGCATCGCAACTAGTACACGAACCGATCTATTCGATTTGAACGCAATCACAATGTCACTCCGCGTTGCACGTTCGCTCCACTACGATCTGCCTGATTTCCAGCCCAGAAACATGGCGATCAGCACGACCAACGAAAAGGAGACTGCCGAACCTATCAGGTAGCCCTCAGCATTCGGAGGTTTGCTCACATCTTCCAGTTCCCAGGCCGAGGTTAGGGGCAGGTTTTGGTTCGCTTCCACCAACTGAGGACCCAGGGTTGATCCCCAATTGGAACGTTGGTCTGCAGAACAGATCCCCGTAATTCGCGGCTGCTGTAATAACGGGTCCAGCGCCACTTCATCGCGGATGGCTCGTGAGGATAGAACCACTTTGATCTCGCGCGCCGGCATGCCGGCCGGAAAGAGGGGAACCCAAACTTCCTTCCAGGAGTCATCCTTGCTTTCAGCGATGTAAATTCCCGGCTTAAAGTCCGTGATGGTGACATGCCGGTTCGCACCGGGTCCGTTTTCAATGAGCTTCGCCAGTGCGAGTTCCTGCGGCGGGACGGAGCAAATCGCTTCGCGTTCAAGTTCACCCAGGGCCTGGAATCCCATGATCGCACCAATCGCCAACGCCAGGCCGATGAACGCACAGCCCAGGACGATGCTCACGTTACTTGCCGTGGGCGTACCGGGCTCATCGTCTTTCCAATGCACATAGCCTACGAGCGGAACGCCATCAACGTTCACCAACTCCGTATGAATTTCCCGAATCTGCGACATCCGAGCATACAACGCTTGGATCAACTCCTCGGCCTGGATCATCGCGGGATCGGTGCGCATGATGCGCACCACGTGCAAGGGAGCGTAGTCGTCGCGAAAGAGAATCGAGACCCCTCGCACTCGGCCCAGTAGCCCATCGATGACCACGGTCTCCATTTGTCTCATCTGGCCGATCAAGGTGTCCACCCGCTTGATCTCATCGATGGAACGCTCCAACGTGCGGCCCGTGAAAAGGTACTTTACCCGCAGGATGTTCCCCTCCAACTCGATCCAACGATAAACCTTGTGCGTCCCCAGGTAGACATAGGTAGCGAAGCCGATCAGTGCTGCCGCTCCGCCGAGCCAGTTCAGTGGTTGCGGCAGCTTAAGCATCAAGAACTGCATCAGCCCTAAACCTAAGGCTGCGAAGATGAGAGTCACCATGTACTCAAAGACGATCCGTCCCGGGGAAATAAAACTGCGGACCGTTTCGTCAGATGGCGCGGCGCCTGTGGGAAGAACGCCAAAATTGCGAAAGAACGACAGCGGTTTCGTCGTTTCTTCCGCCGCAGTCTGATCCTCCCACTCAAAAAAGACGTAGCGACCTTCTTGTGCGGCTTGTGTGTAAAGTCCCACCACTTGCTGAAAACAGTTCCAGGTCCAATCGCAATACTCTGCTGAGAGCTGGCCAGCGTAATCCTGCGGGTCAATCGCGAAGTAGCGCCGTCGAAATTCTTCCTCGGTAATCGGTGGCAACGCGGCCGCGATATCGCGAACCTGCTGCGACGTCTTGAGGCTCAGCAGGTAGCTTGGGTCCTGGCAAAGGATCTCGCCACCGAGCACAACATGATCGAGCGGATACGCGCCACTGTCGCTGCTCAACTCGCCGTTGGTCAGAACCCGGTGCATGGCGTCCCAGGCCTCGTCGCATTCCACAACCCAGCGGGAAAACTCAACGTCATCACTCTCGGCGATGACTTCGTACAAATACTCGCGCCGCTCCTGATCCTCGGTGATGGAGCGCAGGTGGCTTCCCACCTCTTCATTCAGTGCAAAGTGAACGCCAATCCCACTCATCAGTGACACCTAACGCAAAGTGGCCAGTTTTTGTATTTAGGCAGGCAGATTTTAGTCGGAGAATAGCTGCCTTCCTAGTTCGCCGTTGCTTTGATTCGGTACGCATTACGACTCAATCAAATAGAAACTTCTCGTCGAAGGTCACGCCATGAGCGCGGAGTGTCCGCAGCAACTCCGATCTGAAGTCTTCTTTCTGGTGATGCTCGGCCTGCCCGGCAATGTATTTCTTCACCGCCTCTTCTTGGGATTTGCTAACCGAAAAGACGCTGTAGCCTTCCTGCCATGCGAATGCGCGGAGTTCTGGAAAGGTGTCGTGGATCCACTTGGAAGACCGCGCCTTGATCGCCCGCAGCAAGTCCGAGATGGCTCCGTCCGTCCGCCAGCGCAGGTAGAGATGGACGTGGTCTTCGATACCACCGATGTCGTAGAGCATCCCTTTTTCCATTCGCACGATGCCGCCAATGTAAGGATAAAGGCGTTCGGCAATGTCGCGAGTGATCCAAGGTTTACGGCCCTTGGTCGAAAAGACGACGTGGAGCAGGAGTTGAGAGTAAGTGCCCGGCATGACGGCTCCTGCACCCCGTTTGGGCGCTGAAGAAATCAGAAGGTGGCGGATCAATCGAAATCTGCACCGTAGGAGCAACGGAGTGTAGCTTTGGGTGAAGTGCAGCGAAACCCGAGGAGGAAGTCTTATTTGATCAACTCTGCCCCGAAGGGGCGATGGGTTGTAGCCACGGGTGGAGCGCAGCGAAACCCGTGGAGGAAGATTTACTCGATCAACTAAGCCCCGAAGGGGCGATGGGTTGTAGCCACGGGTGGAGCGCAGCGAAACCCGTGGAAAGTCGAGTTGAATCGTTTCTGCCCCGAAGGGGCAGCGGAATTCAATTCCTTCGCCCCTGCGGGGCGAGGAGGAACTACCAAACCTGTTTTCCACGGGTTCCGCATCGGCCGGCTTGAGCCGGCCAATGCTCCACCCGTGGCTACATCCCGCAGCCCTTTCAGGGCTGATATGTGTACTAAGTCAGACCTGACTCTTTAGCCATCTCCCCCAAACGCCTCCCCGACTTGGCATGTTTGGACCGACAATTGGTTGACAATAAATCAATCAATTATGATTATTAACCTAGAAGTTATACGCAGCGAGGCGGAGGCAAGAGTAGGTTCCCAATCGAGCCGAATCGGTGCACGCTGGGGGTAACGCGTTGGTCCAATCCGTTGGTAGCAGGGACAGAATCAGGACGGAGTTGTCGACGTGTTCCGAGCCGATCACAGGCTCAACGCGACCTGTTCACTTCGTCCTCAAACCCCCTGAAGGAGCAGTTAACAGCCAGGAAGTGGCTTCTTGGTCTAAGTGTAAATGGGCTTAGGAGTAACGACATTTGAATCGCGTGTAAACCGGTTTCCAAAACGGGTGCTAGCACCACTGTTCAGCGTTGTAGAAGCAACATGCCAAAGAAGTGCTAGCAGCGGAAAGAGATTAACTGAAGAGGTTTTTCTGCGGCCCTGGTTCGACGCTGCCGGGTTTAACCTGCAGGTGGGCGTAAGCTTCGGCCGTGACCATGCGGCCGCGAGGGGTGCGGGTTAACAACCCGGCCCGGAGAAGGAACGGTTCGACTTCGTCGGAAAGAGTGTCGGGGGCCAGGTTCATGGTGTGAGCACAAGCTTCCACCCCTACCGGGCCACCGCCAAAAACGCGAATGATGGTTTCCAGAACGCCGCGGTCTTGTTTATCGAGGCCGAGCCGGTCAATGCCGGACATTTGCAGGGCGGCATGGGCGGCGGCGAGCGAAATTCGTCCGTTGGCTCGGCTGTCGGCAAAGTCGCGGCACCAGCGCAAGCGGTTGTTGGCGATGCGGGGAGTGCTGCGACTGCGGCGGGCGATTTCGCTGGCTGCGTCGTCGTCGATATGGACGTTCAGTTTTTTAGAACTGCGGCGGATGATCTCGGTGAGCTCGGGAACTTCATAAAAGCCCAGATGCTCGCGAATGTGAAAGCGATCTCGCAGCGGGGCAGACAAAAGTCCGGCCCGGGTTGTCGCGCCGATCAGGGTGAAGGGCTTGAGATTGAGATTAATAGTGCGGGCGTTGATGCCGTCCCCCAGGACGATATCAATGCGAAAGTCTTCCATCGCGGTGTAGAGGTATTCCTCTACCGCGCGGGGGATGCGATGAATTTCGTCAATGAAGAGGATGGAGCGTTCCTCCGCATTGCTGAGATAAGGAATGAGATCCTTCGGAGCTTTGAGGACGGGTCCGCTGGTGAGCTGAATGGTGGTGTTCAGTTCCCGCGGCAAGCACATGGCAAAGGTGGTTTTGCCGAGTCCTGGTGGGCCATCGAACAGGATGTGGCCAAGGGATTCTTCCCGTTTGCGAGCAGCTTCGATGGCGATCATCAGACGTTCGATGACATCGCGCTGGCCGACCATTTCGTCCATGCGTTGCGGGCGGAGGTCGCGATCGAGATCGTCGACCGGCTGGCCTGGGTTGCCGGCAGGGAGGTTTCCGCCGTGATTGCCGGTGAGGATGGTTTCGCGGGCCATGAATGACTACTCCGTTGATTCCCGACGCTGCGGGCTGGTGTACGAAAGCCTACCAGATGTTCGGGTTTTACGGCGATGGCAAGTCGCTCTCCTGGCTTTGCATGGTGGCAGTAGAGCGATCGGCCGGGGCGTTTTTTCGCATCCAATCCAAGGAGCGTTCGCGGACGACATCGGGCTGAGTGTATTGGCGGAAACGCCAACGACTGCGTGTGAAGTGGTAAATGGGAAGGGTGACGAGAGCGGCAAGAGTAACCAGAATCAGGAGTGTGCGCAGGCTGAATTGACCAAATGTCGGAGAAGAACTTGCGGACATGGGGCTTGAAATTGAAGTGAGTTTGCGGCGGATCGTTCGTGCGAGAGAGAAAAATGAGGCTTAGGCATGGGGGGCGATCAAATATTGTCCCACAAAATCGGCGGTCAGGGGCTTGTCGATACGGGGCACCTTGTGCCATATTTCACAATCTTTGACGCCTCTGGACATCGCCCCCAAAGCGCCTTGCAAGCCCGTTCCCTGGAAGTGCATCGGCTGTGGCAAATTTCATCAATTCGCTGTTGAACGCGATCGCCCTCACGATTAACGAGTGGGTCGGTTCGACGATGTATCTGAGCAACGAGAACGCCGTTGGCTATCTCGTGGCTGCGGGTATCCACATCTTCCTCCTGATTCAGGTGGTGGCCGTTGGTGCGTTGGTGTTTATCTGGATGGAGCGAAAAATCGCGGGTCGCATCCAGGATCGCCTGGGTCCGACGCGAGTAGGCGGTAAGTTCGGCTGGCTGCAGACTTTAGCGGACGGCATCAAGCTGATCGCCAAAGAGGACGTTTGCCCTAAAGACGCTGATCCCATGCTGTTCAAGCTGGCTCCGTATGTCAGTTTTTCTGCCGGATTTTCGGCCTACATGCTTCTGCCGTTTGCCAATGGCTGGGTAGCTGTAGCGAGTGCGGTGGGGGCGTTTTTGATCGTAGCGATCCTGGGTTTGGAAGTTTTCGGCGTGATTTTGGCCGGTTATGCATCAGGTTCGAAGTGGTCCCTATTCGGCGGGATGCGTGAAGCAGCCCAGGTGGTGAGCTACGAAGTCCCCATGGGGATGTGCATCGTCGTCCCAATTATGATCTGCGGCACGATGGACCTGGTGACCATCGGCAACATGCAAGCCGGGCTGTTTACGAACTGGCTGGTGTTTCACGATCCGTTTACGTTTCTGCTGTTCTGGGTCTATTTCACCTGTGCGACGGCGAGCGTAAATCGCGCCCCCTTCGACCTGGCTGAAGCTGAAAGCGAACTGGTTGCCGGTTTCCATACGGAATATTCGGGGCTTCGCTGGAGCTTCTTTTTCATGGCCGAGTATGGCTCGATGTTCCTGGTGAGTGCGTTGGCGTCGATCCTGTTTTTTGGTGGTTGGAATGGTCCCATTCCGATCTTTGAAGCCAGCGGATTGGCTTACGCTCCCGGTGAAGCAGATTGGCATCTCACCGGATTTATCGCCAATTGTGCTGGTGTAGTGAATTTGATTTTGAAAGCAGTACTGGGCGTGACGGTGATGATGTGGGTTCGCTGGACCTTGCCTCGTCTGCGTATCGATCAAGTGATGACAACCTGCTTGAAGTATTGCGTCCCGCTCGCAGCATTTTGCTTTTTGGGGGCCGTGGGATGGAAGCTGGCTGCCTTGCCGTCGTTCAATCATCAATCAATGAAGGCGGATGTTCGGGAGTCGTGGATTTACCAGCAGCAGCGAATCGCGGCCGAAGAGGCATCGAAAACTGCTCCTGCGACCCCAGCAGAAGTAAAGCCTGTTGCTCAAGCGGCAATCGCGACACCGATTCAAGCAATTTCTCCCGTTGCGACACAGCTGCCTGAGGCAAGTGTGTCCGGGGAGAACGCCCTGTGATTCCTCTGGCAATGATTAACTGGCACACGTTCTTTTTCCTGTTCTTCGCGCTCATTACGTGCGGATTTGCCCTGGCAGTGTTGTTCACTAGCAACATTGTGCGGATGGCGTTTTATTTGACCCTTTGCCTCGGTGCGGCCAGCGGCTTGTTTTTTCTGGCGGGCGCCGAGTTCATCGGGGCGATGCAATTTATGATCTATGTCGGCGGCACGCTGGTGCTGTTGATTTTCGGTGTTATGCTCACTGCCCAACAGCGTTTCATTTCGATGGAAACGAGTGCCTCGGAGTGGGTTTTAGCAGCGATCGTGGGAAGTGCTTTGCTCCTGCTGCTGGTTCGTTCGAGTGTCGCGGTTGAGGATTGGACCGAGCCCAGGACTTCGCCCGTGACTCTCGCCGATTCCAAGACGAGTTCTCCGATTGGCCTGGCTTTGAGCGGTATTCGAGTTGACAAACTCGAAGAAGAGAATCCAGCGCTTCGCGACGGGATGTCGGGCTACTTGCTGCCTTTCGTGATTGTCTCGGTGCACTTGCTGGTCGTTCTGATTGGTGCGGGTTACATGGCCCGAACGAAACGTCGCGGCGGGCCGATTGTGGCATCGCGGGTTTCGATTCCCACCACGGAGCGTCGATTTTCATTCTTCGAAAAGACCGGACTGTTCAAAGGAATGGCGATCAATGCGATCCTGGCCGTCCTTTGCTTCACCGGCCTGGCCTCCAAATATGGTTCTTTGGCGGAAGGCTCGAATGCCTTGCAAAAGGGATTGGGTTACGTCGCTGCCTTACCACCTTGGCTGTTGCCGACGCTAGGAGTGTTGTTTGCAGTGAACGTGCTGTTGATGTACGTCGTCTTTTCGTGGCAGAAGTGGGGCGTGATCGGGTTGTTCCTGGTCCCTCTGATTCAAACCTGGTGCTTGTGTACTGCACTGGCTGGCTACGAATCGCCAACAACGGTCGTCGTGCCGCTGATTTTCCTGGCAGTGACGTTGCTGCCCGTAGTGATGTTGATCGGATTGATTTGCAGCGGCCGGCCCAGTGCCTGGTCGCGGATGGAATAACAATCGCAAAGGTTGACGGTTCATGGACTTGACGTCCGGAGTTACTGTTTCTCATTACCTCGTAGTCGGGGCGGTGCTGTTTGTCACCGGTGCCGTCTGCATGGCGACCAAGCGTAATGCGCTCGGGGTGTTAATGGGAATCGAACTGGTGCTGAACGGCGCCAATCTCAACTTCATTGCATTTGGCAGCAAGTACTTACGTGAGAAAAACCTCGGCCTCGACGGCGAGTTGATTGCCTTATTCGTCATCGTTCTTGCAGCGGCTGAAGCAGCCGTTGCCTTGGCGATTGCCTTGAATTTTTACAACAACCATACCTCCATCGACGTCGATCAAGCCGACGAGTTGAAGGGCTAGGCTAGATGTCCCCGCAACTTCTACCTGTACTCCTGGCTTGGGCGGTTCTACTACCGCTCCTATCGTTCGCTGTCATTCTTGTGGCTGCGAATCGGCTGGGGAAGGCTGCTGCCTACGTGGCCGTTTTTGCCATCGGCGGTTCAGCCGTCTTGTCTTACGTGTGCCTCCTGGGAATTTGGCTCCCGCATCACTGGCCGACTTCGGATCATGCGCACGGTCACGACGCTCATGAACATCACGATGAACACCCAGCCGAGCATGGCAGTGAGCACTCGGCTCTGCCGCTGCAATTCGGCTCTGAGTCTGGCTTAGTGATGGTCGCCCTCAATGCGAATGCACCACACGCTGCGGAAGAACACGCTGCCGCCGAGCATCCGGAAGGGGAGTCGCACGCCGAGCATGCGAAGAAGCCCGCGTACACGGGGGAATACTATCTGCTCGCCAAGTTCGGCGATCTGCGTGTCACGATTAGCTACTACATCGATTCCTTGACCATCTCCATGTTCTGCATGGTGACCTTGATTGCCACGCTGATCCATTGCTACGCGATGGGTTACATGCACGACGAAGAAAGCGAGATCGTAGACCACGAAGTCACGCTTTCGAACGGCAAGCATCTGCATCGCCCGGGTCGGTTTCCCCGATTCTTCCAATACCTGTCACTGTTCTGCTTCAGTATGCTCGGCCTGGTCTTGGCCGGAAATATTGCGATGGTTTTCGTCTTCTGGGAGCTGGTGGGTATTTGCTCCTATTTCCTGATCGGTTTTTACGTTGAACGCAAAAGTGCCTCGACCGCTGCGAATAAAGCCTTCATCGTCAACCGCGTTGGCGACTTCGGCATGCTGATTGGGCTGATGGCGCTGTGGTCTTCGCTGGGGACCTTTGACTTTGGCGATGTCGAAGTCGACGGCCACAAGCAAGCCGGTATTTTTAGCCAGGTGCGCCCGGGGCCGGAAGGAAAGTTGATCGTTCCGGATGAAATGGTGTGGGAAGACGCACGCTCGAAAGGGGTTGTCGTCGAGGTCGCTCGCGATCACGGTGATATGCCCGAAAGTATCCGCTCGGAATTACACTCTCGCACTGAACCATTGCGGGCACAAGGGTATGGCTATTGGTTGCTGGTCGTCGCTGGCATTGGGATCTTCTGCGGTTGCGTGGGCAAGAGTGCTCAATTCCCGCTGCACACCTGGTTGCCCGATGCGATGGAAGGGCCGACTCCCGTATCGGCACTCGTTCACTCGGCAACAATGGTCGCCGCAGGTGTCTACCTTGTCGGCCGGTTTTTCCCGGTCTTCGCGCCGGAAGCGATGCTGGTTATTGCTGTCACAGGATGTATCACGCTGTTTATCGCCGCGAGCATTGCGATGACCGCCGTTGATATCAAGCGAGTCTTGGCTTATTCCACGATTAGTCAATTGGGCTACATGATGCTGGCCCTGGGAGTTGGCGGGTGGAAAGCAGGCTTGATGCATCTGATCACGCATGCGTTTTTCAAAAGCCTCCTTTTCATGTGTTCGGGTTCCGTCATCCACGCGGTTCATACCAACGACATGCGAAAGATGGGTGGGCTGCTGAAGAAGATGCCAGTTACGGCAATCACGATGCTCATCGGCTGTTTGGCGATTGCAGGAGTCGGCGTGCCATTCGTTGTGGGCTTTAGCGGCTACTACTCTAAAGATGCCATTTTGGAGCAATCCTATTCGTTTGCTTTAAGCAATCCGGGTTCTGCGACCGCCAGTATTTTTTATCTGGCGATTGCCGGCGGTGCGGCGATGACCTCCTTCTACATGTTCCGCATGTGGTACCTGACCTTCGTCGGCCAACCCCGCGATGAGCATGCCTACGATCATGCGCACGAATCTCCGCCAGTGATGTTCATGCCGCTGGTTATTCTGTCCGTCTTTGCCGTGGCCGTTGCTTGGAATTTCAATTTGCTCGGCTTCGCAGTCGTACCGGTTGGATATCTGATTTTCCTGGGTGCAACCCACGGCTGGTTTACTTCCTTGAGCACCAGCGGTCAGGCGGATCACGGACACGGCGATCATGGCCATGCCGATGCTCACGCCCATGAAGTCCACGGTCATGATGATCATCATGGTCACGACGACCACGGGACACATGGCGATCATGGTCACGGTTCAGCAGCCAGCATGCCACACGTGTCGTGGGCAACTCTGGCGATATTATTCGTTCTGACCATGATCGTGGGGGGGATCGGCACTCAGGTTCTGCCTGTTTCTTCCCTGAATCTCGGCGACTTGCTCCTCCAGTCGCAGCCCTTCGGAACCGATAACTCTGCCCAAGGCTACTGGGTCAATTGGACCTGGCCGGCCGAGCATCTGTCGCACGCACCAGCCATTGTGACGTTTGCCACGCTCCTGGCCACGGGTTCGTGGATCATGGGAATTGGGCTTGCGACGGTGATCTATGCCCTGGGCTGGTTGAAGGCTGCCGAAGTCCGACGTTCCTTTGAACCGATTTATCAGTTCCTGTGGAATAAGTGGTACTTCGACGAGTTATATCATTTTGTCTTTGTCGCTCCGACCTTGGTGCTGGGCCGATTTATTTCGAACATTGATAAGAACTGGATTGATGTCTTTATCAATGGCTTGGCCAATGTGTATGTCTCCTTCGCTCGCGGGTTTGAATTCATTTCCGATCGCGTGATTGTCGATGGTGCCGCAAACCTGCTGGCCGCTTGGACCTACTCCACCGGGCTGAGTCTGCGAACGATTCAAACGGGCCGACTGAGACAGTATGTAATGTTCATTGTGATCGGGGCGATAGCCCTTTTTGTGCTGATTAGCTTTTTCTGGAATCCGTCGCTCGCACAGCAATAGTGCAAGCTTCGGTCAACATAAACTTAGAACGATCAACCCACACGACTATTCGCCGTAAAACGCCTCACCGGCGGAAAACTGGGCCATGACAGACGCAACGCTCCTACTGACCGCATTGATCTTCCTCCCTTCGCTGGCAGCGCTCATTGTGGCGTTCCTCCCTAGCGACAAGCCGGAGTTGATCCGCTATTTCACGCTGGCGAGCACGATTGTTGTCTTCGCGATAATGATCACGGGACTCGCCTTTGGAGGATCGACGACATTTGATTCCGATCTAGGCACCATGCAAAACGTGGTCAACGTGCCCTGGATTCCCTCGTTCAACATTCAGTATTTCCTGGGCGTGGACGGAATCAGCATTCCGCTGGTGATGCTGACTGGCTTTGTCACCGTGCTTGCCATGGGAGCCAGTTGGTCGATCACCAAGTATGTCAAAGGCTACTGCATCCTGTATCTTTTGTTGTTTACAGGAATGGTCGGCGTGTTTTTGTCGCTCGACTTCTTCCTGTTTTACGTGTTTTGGGAAGTCATGCTCTTGCCGATGTACTTCCTGATCGGCGTGTGGGGCGGGCCGCGAAAGGAATACGCGGCCATTAAGTTCTTCCTGTACACGCTCGTTGGCAGCGTTCTGATGCTGATTGCGATTCTGATGCTGTACTTCGCCAGCGATGTGCGCCATCTCGCGGAAACCGATTTCTTCAAGACGGGTCCAAACGCTGACTTCAACTGGTCTGAATTGCACCTGGGGCCGGAAGTGGACGCTCAGGTCGGGCGAATGGAAACCAAGACCGCTGATCCACAGGCGAAGATCGTTGTTCTTCGCACCGGAGCGGCAGCTGATCAGCCTCTGACCGTAGCTTTTGTGGAAGGTGATGGCGGTGCCGTTGGCGTAAAGTACGACGAGCAAGCCAATTCGGTGAACGTGAGCCTCACGAAAGAGAAGAACACTGCTGCCGACGTAGTGGCGGCGATCGCTGGGACCGCAGACCTGCAAGCGATTGCAGCCTTTGGTTTAGCCGATGGATCGGATGGTTCCGGTCTGGTTACTGCCGCCGATAGCATCGAAGTGCCCGCCTACACCCCGGGATCGGTCCACAGCTTCAACTTGCTGGCCTTGGCCGCGATGGGGCAGCGCACGGAATTGTTCAACGGGCACTTTGTGAACGAGAACTCTTGGTTGCACGACACTTGGCTCGACCATTCGCTTCAATGGTGGGCGTTCCTGCTGCTGTTTATTGGGTTCGCCATCAAGGTTCCGGCCGTTCCGCTCCACACCTGGTTGCCCGATGCACACGTGGAAGCTCCCACACCGATCTCGATGATTCTGGCTGGCGTGTTGCTGAAGATGGGTGGCTACGGCATCATTCGCATCTGCTATCCGATTTGTCCGGATGGTGGTTACGACCTGGCCTTTGTGGTTTGTACCATCGGTGTGGTCAGCATGGTCTACGGTGCCTTCGCTGCCCTCGCTCAAAAAGACTTCAAGCGAATGGTCGCTTACAGTTCCGTCAGCCACATGGGCTATGTCACCTTGGGATTAGGTGTTTGGTCCGCCACAGCTTACAACGGCTTTGACTCGCGCTATTGGAACATGGGTGTCATGGCCGCGATGTTCCAAATGATCGGGCATGGTGTGAGCTCGCCTGGCATGTTCTTTATGGTCGGCATCATTTACGACCGGGTGCACCATCGCAATCTAGATGAGTTCGGTGGCCTGTTCGGCAAGATGCCTGTTTACACCGCAATGGCGATGGGAATCTTCTTCGCCGGCTTGGGTCTGCCCGGCTTGTGTGGCTTCCCCGGCGAAGCATTCGTGGTACTTTCCACTTGGAAGTACAGCATGGTCCTAGCCGTGATTTCTGCCGGAGTCGTTGTTCTGACCGCCAGTTATATTCTGTGGTCGATTCAACGGGTTTACCTTGGTGCCGAGTACAAGGGCCCGCATGGCGACCACATCACGCCGAGTACGACTCGCGAAAACCTAATCGGCATGACGATTCTTGGGTTCTGCATTTTGCTGGGCGTGCTGCCTTATCAAACCGTTTTCAAATTCATGGAAAAAACGGTTGATCGGCAGGTAGGTCAATTGACGGAGTGGACTGCTCGTGTGAAGCAATCGGGCCCGGCCGAAATCACGATCACCCCGCAGCCAAGCAATCCGCAGGCTTCCAGTGTGACCGCGCCCGCCGCGAGCGATTCTGAAATCTAGCCTTTACCAATTATGGAACGATGCGGCTGATTGAAAGTCGCAGAGGAAGCCAGAGCAGTGAACCTTCACGAACTAGTTAGCCAGTTGATTATCGACACGAAAGGAAATCCCTCCGGGAGCTTCTTTCAGATCGATCGGAATTCGAGCTTAGGCGTTTTTGTTCCTGAGTTGATCGTCTGCGCCACGATCCTGACTTTGCTGCTGGTTCGATTGTTTAAAGGGGGTGACAAAGTACCCTCGTTTCTCATCACCGTAGTTGGAACTGCCGTTGCCTTGTATTTTGCGGCTCCGTGGGAATTGCTTCGCGGCGAAACGTTGCCGCGAATGGAAATCTTTACCGGGATGCTGGTTTACGACAGCTTTTCAATCTACTTGCGGTCGCTCCTGTTGCTGTTTGCCATGCTGTTCGCAGTCTTTACCTGGCTGTCCGGAATTCCCAATTCGGAAGATGGGACCGATGTTTACGCACTTGTACTGGGTGCAACGCTCGGCATGTGCTTGATGACCTCCGCCAATCACTTGTTGATGATCTTCATGGCCGTGGAAATGGCGAGCGTGCCATCCTACGTGCTGGCGGGCTTGATGAAGGGTCGACGGCTTGGCAGCGAAGCGGCATTGAAGTACGCCGTCTACGGTGCTGGTGCTGCCGGTGTGATGCTCTACGGCATTAGCCTCCTGGCTGGCCTGCTCAATTCGGCCCACCTGCCGACGATGGCGGCGGAACTTGCGGCCAGTTATGCAGGGATGGATTCGTCGGAAAAGATGGTCCTCGCCTTGGGTGCACTCCTTACAGGCGTTGGCTTGGCTTTCAAATTGTCGGCCGTGCCGTTTCATTTCTGGTGTCCCGACGTTTTTGAAGGTGCACCTGCCGAAGTGGGTGCGTTTCTCAGCATCGCTTCCAAGGCAGCCGCGCTTGGCCTACTCGTTCGCGTGGTGCTCGGTTTTGGCATGATTCCTGGTGAATCCCTGCGGCCCGGCGCTGAAACTCCGACCGTAACCGTTTCAAGTCAGGCTGCCGTGGTCTATACCGCGCTGCAAGATCCGCCGGTAACCGCTGCTGTTGAATCCGCTCCTTCCACTGAGCATGAATCGGCTGCCGTACCTGCTCCTGTAACTCCGTCAACAGCAACGCCGCCCATCGATCGTACGGCTCAGCTTCGCCCCATCCGCCAGTTCACCTCGCGGCTCGTGGCGTTCATCGCGATCCTGACCTGCACCTTCGGCAATCTGGCGGCGTATGGTCAAACCAATATCAAACGTCTGCTCGCTTACTCGACCATTGCCCATGCCGGTTACATGATGATGCCGGTAGCAGCGCTCTTGGCAACGGCTGGTGTCGATACCCAGATCGCTGCGAAGTCGATGGCAGCTTTGGGCATCTACATCGCCACCTATTTGTTTATGAACCTGGGTGCCTTCGCGGTGGTGGCATTCGTGCGCAATGCGATCAAGAGTGAAGAGATCGCCGACTATGCAGGGCTGATCAAGCGGGCGCCCTTGACGGTGATCTGCTTCTCACTAATTCTGTTTAGCCTGGTCGGCATGCCTCCGCTGGCAGGGTTCGTAGGCAAATTTGCGATCTTCGCCTCGCTGGCCGAGGCTTATACGTCGGCGTCGGCAGCCGGGGATTCTGCCTTTTATCTGCTCGTCATGCTTGTTGTCGGCGGTCTGAACACAGCACTGTGCCTGTTCTACTACTTGCGAGTGGTCAAGGTGATGACCATCGACGATGAAGCCCCGGATCGCCCGCCGTTCAGCTTCAGCGAGGTTTCGTTGCAAGGCGCTTTCCTGTGGATGGTAACCTTGCCGACCGCCCTCCTCATGGTGAGCTGGAATTGGCTTTCCGAATTGGCTCTCGCCGCCGCTCGCGAGCTGCTGTCTTAAGGACTTGTGGATGACTCTGACCACGAACGAAATTTTGAACAAGTTGGTCGTGTTGCACACACGCTCGCTGCCGATGTACTTGAGCTATGCCAAGCCCTGGCACTTAAGAGAGCATCAGCAGGCGATGGAGACGCTGGAAAACATCGTCCACTTGCAGAAGGATATGGCCGATCGGCTCGCTCAGATGGTGATGGAAAACAACATCAGCCCTGATTACGGCGAGTTTCCGATGGCCTTCACCAGCCTGCACGATCTGTCCGTCGAATATCTGCTGAAGCTCTGCATCGAGCGTCAAAGGAAAGAGATCGCGGTCTACACCAAGTGTGTTGAAATGCTGGCCACCGCCCCTTATGCTCAGGCCGTTGCTCAGGAAGCATTAGGGGAAGCCAAGGGCCACCTGGAAGCCTTGGAAGCGGCCGCACAATCAGACCCATTGGAAATTCCGACCCACTGATTGTCGCCGGCCAGCGATTCAGCTGTTCTCCCCACTGGAAAAACGGCGCAGCGTTGGTATGGTTAAAAGTTCGGCACAACCGTTGGTTGTGTGGTCTGGTCAGGTAGCTCAGTTGGTAGAGCAATGGACTGAAAATCCATGTGTCGCCGGTTCAATTCCGGCCCTGACCACTAAGGACGACGGCGAAATTCCTGGTTTCCAGGGATCTTCCCGTCGTCCTTTTTTCGTATCTCGGACAATCCTTTTGTCCTGCATTGGTTAAAATTCTCAGCGGTTTTTTAACGCTCGCTGCAAAGGACAATCGGCACCGATGGCTTCGCCGCGCCGATATTGGGCCAGCATTTCTTTCGATCGCTGTGCCAACTGGCGGCGGACCTCGCGGCGTTTTCCTTTCACGCGGGGGATGATCAGAGAATCGTAGCCGGTTGTTTGATGTCGCAGCCAGGCAATGACGGCGGCTTCGGCCCGTTGTTCCACGGGAATGCGTTTGGTGCGGGCTACCGTTCCGCTGCCAACCGGCGTGGCATGCTCGGTCACTGCCTGGGCCAGTTTTTGGGCGAGTTCCGCATAGCGCGGATGAAAGGCCAGGAAGGTAACGACCGCGCCGCAAAAGTCCTCAACATACTCCGCCTGCACCTTCTCGCGGCGGGCGGCAGCGGCGGCTTGCTTCTTCGCAAAGCCTTCCGTGGAACGTTCGATTTCCAACTCCGCACGAATCTTCTCGATGGTGGCCGCGTCTGTCCAGATGCCGCGCGAAAAAACACTACGTCCCCGTTTTTCCTGAACGATCCAATGTTCGCCGGCCGCTTTCACCCGCCGCGTGAGGGCCGCATCGCCGGGCGGAAGCAGCACCCAGTTTTGGGGCACATTCAGAATCGCTCCGTCGGCCGAGCGAACGGTGCTTGCCGTTGGGCCGGGAGTGAAAATCGGGCTGTTCATGGACGAATTCTGGATGACCGATGTTTCGCAGCTTTTACGCGATCGATTTGATAGGAGCCATTATGGTACGGCATGCAATCCGTACTCGAGCTGTTTCTTTCGCATCCTCTCATCCTGACTTCATTCTGCGATTCTGACCAGTGGCGCCAACTTAGCTAGGAATGACATAACTGGGGTCCATGTACATCAATTCCCAGATATGTCCGTCGAGATCCTGGTATGAACACTCATACATAAAGCCGTGATCTTGCGGCGGGCGATACTGCTTGCCACCGGCCGCGAGGGCTTTGTTGACCAAGTCGTCGACTTCCGTGCGGCTTTCGCAGGAGAGGCAAATGAGCACTTCTGTTTGGCGGTGGGCATCGCTGATGGTAGTCGACGGAAGGAAGCTCTGAAACTTTTCGTGCGTGAGCAGCATCGTGTAAATTTCATCGCTGATGATCATGCAGGTGGCCGTTTCGTCGGTGAATTGCGGATTGAACGAGTAGCCGACCTGCGTGAAAAACTCGATCGACTTTTGGAGGTCTTGGACGGGGAGATTGATGAAGACTTTTCTCGACATGATTCTGACTTTCGAAAAGGACGAGGGTGGTGAGCGGTGAATCCACGCGTGCTACTGCTGCATCTGCTCTGTCTGCTGCCGGAGACGATCTTCCTGCGCACGCAGTTCGGGCGTGAACTCAGGGCCAAAGTCTTCGGGGGCATAGAGGGGGCGGATTTCGATTTCCGAATCTTCCAACATTGGGTTGGGGCAGCGCTTGACCCACGCAATCGCTTCCTCCAACGTGCTCAATTGCCAGATCCAAAAGCCGGCCACCAGTTCCTTAGTTTCGGTGAAGGGGCCGTCGATCACGGTGCGCTCGGTGCCGGAAAAACGGACGCGGGCACCTTTGGAACTGGGATGCAGCCCGTCGCCGCTGACTATGACGCCTGCCTGAACCAATTCTTCGTTGAACTTTCCCATCTCGGCAAACATTTGCTCCGTGGGCATCACGCCCGCTTCGGAATCCTTCGTGGCCTTCACCATCACCAGGAATTTTCTCATCGTTTGGTCCTATTTGGAGTGGGGCGTTAGCTTGACGCGGAAACTTTTGCCGGAGTTGCCGCAGGTTCGGATTCGACAATCGTCTTCATCTTGGCCAATCCTCGCTCGAAGTCGCTGCCGATCATCTGGTCCATACTGATGAACAGCCCCATGGCCTTAGTGAAGAAGTTGTACTTACCGATCAAATTCCAAGTGACGACCGTTTGGTCTCCCACCGGCTCAAAGGTATAGACCACCTGGTTGTTGCCGCAGAAGGGGCGAATGAAGTCCAGCTTCATGCGAATCACTTCCGGAGCTTTGGTTTCGATGATCTCGATCGAGCCTTCGCCAAAGTTGTCGTTGCCCGAGAAGCGATAGATGGATCCGACACCGGCCGGCGGACCTTCGAAGGTTCGCTTAGCGTCGGGATCGCGTTCTTCGTACGGAGACCATTTGAGGAAAGCCTGCAGGTTGTTGACGTGCGGAAAGACTTCATCTGGACTCGCTAAAATCGTGCCCGAGCGGGCGACGGTGAATTCATTGGGCCGCAACGCGACGATGGTCACGAACAGGATCATGGCGATGGCGAGTGCCAGGAGGGTATAGAGGGCGTAATCCATGGTTGGTTTTTCGTTAGGGGCGAAGGCTGGGGGCTCGCTGCACTCGCCGACCAGCCACCCAATTTTTAGCTGTAATGCGTTATCGCTGCGTTGGCGGAAGGCCGACGAGTTCGATCACGGGTCGAACTTCCACGGTTCCTTTTTTGGCTCCGGGAATCTGGGCCGCGATGCTGATGGCTTCGTCCAAGTCCTTAGCCTCGACCAGGAAGTATCCGCCGAGTTGCTCGTGCGTTTCGGCAAACGGGCCGTCGGTGACTAGTTTTTTTCCGTCACGAACCCGCACACTCGTTGCCATGGAAACGGGATGCAAGGGGGACGCGGCCAGATACTTACCACTGGACGCGAGTTGTTGCGTAAGCTCCGTCGACTCGACATAGCACTCTTCCCGTTCCTTCTCGGTGTAAGACGATTCGGCAGAGTAGATCAGGAGCATGTATTTCATGGCACTGGTTCTTTCAGAGAGTGAGTCAGGCGTTCTCGGCTTCGCTACTTTGTGCGGCGAAATTCAGAGGTCATGAACTGCGCCCATAGTCCGTCCTCCCCTAGAACACGGGATCTGAGGATTTTGTGATCCGGACTAACGAGTTCAATGATGTCCTGATACTTGGCAATTCCTTCGCCGCGAAATTTCGGCCCCTCCGCATCGAGCGTCAGCACTTTGCCGGCCTCGTCGAGCGAACCGTTGTAGATCCACAAATGGGACATCATCGGAGCGATGAACGTGCCGACGAAACGATCCTTCTGTGGGTCAAAGCCAAGGGTGATGATCGACGTGGCAACTTCGCCGGATGGTGTCGGGCCGGTCCATTCGGAGACGAGCCATAAGCCGCCGAGCGAACGAGCGATTTCAGTTCCTGTCATTTTCATGGGTGGCTGGTCTTGGCCCGCGCTGCATTCAGTCTCGAACGTCCATTCGCCGAGCAATTGCATGAGCCAGTCGTGTTGCCTGGTAGGTTTTGCTTCCATGGTTGTTCTCCTGTTTGTGTTGTTTCTGTCGTCAATCGTTTGTCTGCGAATCTACCGCGAAAAGAAGCTCAAGACATTTGCGCTTCGCACATCTTTTTGAACTCCGCGTCGGTGCCACGGATTTCAAAAGGTCCCATGCGAACGCCAGGATGTTTGGACATCAACTGAATCGCGTGGTTCAGGTCGCGGGCTTCGAGCAAAAGTATGCCGCCAAGAATCTCTTTCGTCTCCACATAGGGCCCATCGCTGACGGTAACTTTGCCATTTTCCATCCGCAACGTGGCTGCGTTTCGAACGCTTTGCAGGGCTTCGCCCCCGACGAAGTGTCCGCCGCGACGAAGCTCGCTGTCGTAGGCCAGGCAGTCCGCAATGCGGGAGGCCTGTTCGTCCGGCGTAAGCTTTCCCCAGGCGGCTTCGTCCAAGTATCCCAAACAGACGAATTTCATAATTCTCATCCTGAATAACGCGGCGAATGACGGCTTCTAAGTACTAGTCGAACGGCGCGGCCGCGAATCGACACCTCTGGAGAAATTTATCCATCGAGCTCCCGCAGTCGCCCTTTCAGGAAGCGGCGTTCGGGTTCCTGTCGGGCCAAGGCTAGTGCTTGAACATAGGATTGCCGGGCCTGGTCCGTTTTACCTATCCGACGGCAAAGGTCGGCGAGGGCCGCATGCGCGAGGTGATAATCGGCCAAGTCCCCCCGGGCGAGAATTGCGGAAATGATATCAATGCCGACCTGCGGACCATCCCGCATGGCCAGTGCGACCGCGCGATTGAGTTCGACGACGGGCGAAGGTGCCGCCCCAAGCAAAATATCGTAGAGGGCGACAATCTGGGGCCAATCGGTTTCGGTAGAACTGGCCGCGGAGGAATGAACGGCGGCAATGGCAGCCTGAAGCGTAAAAATCCCGAACTGCCCCGAGTTGATGGCCCGTTCGACGAGCGACAACCCTTCGGCAATTTGGTCTTGATTCCAGAGCGTGCGATCTTGATTTTCGAGCAGAATCAAGTCGCCGTCGGCCGTCGAACGAGCTTTCCTCCGTGACTCCTGCAACAGCATCAACGCAACCAGGCCCTGGACTTCCGGGTCGGCAATAAGTTGACTGAGGAGTCGCCCCAATCGAATCGCTTCTTCCGACAAATCGGCACGCGTTACCGATTCGCCAGAAGACGCGGAATAGCCTTCGTTAAAGACCAGATAGATGACTGCCAAAACCGAATCTAGCCGCTCCGGTAAATCACTGATCGTGGGAACCTGATAAGGAATCTTGGCCTCGCGAATCTTCGCTTTACCCCTCACAATCCGTTGGGCGATGGTCGCCGGCGAAGTTAAAAATTCGCTCGCAATTTCTTCCGTTTTCAGGCCACAAACTTCGCGCAATGTGAGCGCTACTTGGGTGTTGGAGGCGAGTGCCGGGTGGCAACAGGTGAAGATCAGTCGCAGACGGTCGTCTTCAACTTCTTCATCCTTGCCTCCCGTTTCATCGACGGATTGATCCAGCCGGCTGGCGATCTCCGCTAAAGAGGCATCGAAACGAGTGCGACGGCGAATCGTATCAATCGCTTTGAAACGTCCGGCTGAAACAAGCCACGCCCGCGGATTGGCGGGAACACCCTCACGCTGCCATTGCTCAACAGCCGCGGTGAATGCATCGTGAAGCGCCTCTTCGGCCAAGTCGAAATCACTGAGGAGTTTGACAAGCGTCGCGAAGACTCGACGAGATTCCGTACGGTAAATCTCTGCCACGAGTCGGCCAATTTCTTCGGTCGATTCTGCGCTCATAGGGCGCAGTATCCAGAAGCATTTCCAGCCATGCAAGGGTGCAGCAAACCCCGGGAGCCTCATCGACGGCAATCCAATACAATACACACTTCCTCTTCTGCCTATTCCGAGAGTTCACACTATGGTTCAGCTCTTTTCCCCCACATTTCGCAGCGCACTACTGGTTGCCATCTTTGCCAGCTATGGAACGACAATCTCATTGGCGGAGGAATTGCAACTCTTGCAGCCGGTAAAGCTTCTGGGGGAAGAATTCAAGCTAGACGACCATCGGGCTTTCATTCTGTGGCCCGAGGAAGCAAAACGTAGCATGCCGCAGCCTTGGATCATGTACGCACCAACGTTGCCCGGCTATCCCGATGCACATGAGCGCTGGATGCACGAAAAGTTCTTGGCTGCAGGTGTTGCCGTGGCAGGGATCGACGCGGGCGAGGCATACGGCAGTCCTGACGGGCAGAAGTTGATGTCGGCGCTCTACGAAGAACTCACAGCCAACCGCAAGTTCGCGGCCAAGGTTTGCTTGCTGGGACGAAGTCGCGGCGGATTGTGGGTGAGCAGTTGGGGGATCGCCAATCCGGACAAGGTGGCGGGGATCGCGGGAATTTATCCAGTGTTTGATCTGCGGACCTATCCGGGCGTTGCCAAAGCAGCTCCCGCATACAAGCTCACCGCAGCGGAGTTGCAAGCGCAACTCGGCGAGCACAATCCCATCGCCCGAGCGACCGCACTGGCTGAGGCAAAGATTCCAGTCTGCATCATTCATGGAGACGACGATCGAGTCGTTCCCTTGAAGGAGAATTCGGCTGCGCTACAGGCCCTGTACGAAAACGCAAATGCGGGCCAGTCATGTGAGCTGATCGTCGCCAGGGGACAAGGGCACAACTTCTGGGAGGGCTTTTTTCGCTGCGAAAAATTGGTCGAATTCGCGGTTCGATCTGCGGAAACAGGTGCAGCGAAATAGATACATCAAGAAAAAGCGACGGCTCTTCTACTCCTGTAACAACTCACGACTTTGCTACTGTTTCGAAGAGCCATCTTTTTCGGGCCAGCGAGTGTAATACAGTCTCGCGGACGTTTTGCTGTGGTGGAGTGAACTCGACTAGTCGAAAACAGTCCAAACCATGGATTTGCATGTTTCATGCCACATTGGATTAGTAGGAAACTGCGATAGAATTTCGCAATGAGACGATGCACTTGGTGCTCGGACGCGCAGTGTGGTCGTTCGATGGACAACCACTGAGAAAGGCAGGTTGAAACAACCGCCAAACGTAGGTCAACGAGCCCCGACACCAACTGAATTGGGCGGGGCTAGGAACTCTATTGATCGAAAAGAACTTCGGATCGCAATCGCGAACAGACTAGCCGCGCGAAGGGCGTTTTTTGAACTTCGGGCCGCGATAGCCAGGATTCGGGCCGCCAGTTGGTGGTAAGCCGCCACGCGATTCGGCCGCTGCTCGCCGATTTCTGCGGCGAGCGAGTCGCACAGGGCGATTTGCTTCGGTAGCAGGTGTGGCGCCAATGACGGGTCCACCGTGCGAACGCGGAGCAAAAGGGGCTCGCGGATGTCGGCCGCGACCTTGATCGTGCTGCGGACGTTGAGGCACAAACGGCTCTCGATCAACGTACTCTTCCTCAAAAGCCACTTGGCTCCCCTCGGGGAGCACCATCTTGGCAACTTCGATTCTTACTCTCGTAAGCCGTTCGATTTGTTTCAGCATCGAACGTTCTTGGGGATCGCACAACATGATCGCTACGCCGGAAGCACCAGCGCGGGCGGTGCGCCCAATGCGATGAACGTAAAGTTCAGGTGTCATGGGCAGATCGTAGTTGATCACATGCGAAACACTGTCGATATCCAAGCCCCGGGCAGCGATATCAGTCGCCACGAGGACTGGCGGACGATCCGATTTGAATCGCAACAACGCCTGCTGCCGCGCGTTCTGGCTTTTATCGCCATGAATTGCTTCAGCACGCGTACCCGAACGAAGCAAATGCTTGACGAGTTTATCTGCCCCGTGCTTGGTGCGCGTAAAGATAATCGTGCGACCGCCCGCTTCCTGCTTCAAGTAGTTCACCACCATCGCAGGCTTGGCTTGTTTGCTCGGCGCGAAGTAGACCGATTGTTGCACGCGCTCCGTAGGAGTTCCTTGCGGCGCGATCTCGATTGAGACCGGGTCGGTGAGCCATTCGTTCGCCAGTCGGCGAATTTCCGGCGGCATCGTGGCGGAAAAAAACAGTGTTTGGCGATCGGCAGGGGTTTGCGAAACAATGCGCTTCAGGTCATGAATAAAGCCCAGATCGAGCATTTGGTCCGCTTCATCCAAAATTAGGATTTCCACATCCCGAAGTCGGACGTACCCTTGGGCCATTAAGTCGCACAACCGGCCGGGCGTTGCCACGAGAATATCGATGCCGCGCTGCAGCGCTTTCACTTGTGGAACCTGCCCCACGCCACCGAAGATGACCAGCGTGCGCAAGCTCGAGTGCTTGCCGTAATTGCGAAAGCTCTCGCCGATTTGCGTGGCAAGTTCGCGGGTTGGTGCCAGGACGAGCGATCGAATGCGACGCGGCTGTCCCTGGACAATCGACTCCGTAAGTCGCTGAATGGTAGGTAGCGCGAAGGCGGCCGTTTTACCGGTGCCTGTTTGTGCGCAGCCCAACAAGTCGCGCCCTTCGAGCACGACTGGAATAGAGGACGCCTGAATGGGCGTCGCAATGGTGTAGCCCTCGTCTTCAACGGCACGAAGTAGCGATTCTGATAGTTCTAATTCTGCAAAACTCATGATAACCTTTGGTCCAACGACACAGGAAAACACAACCTGGACCGCAGTCGGAACTCTGGCTCAGCGGCTGCAATCACAGCACGCGGCAAGGCCGACCTAGGGAAGCAAAACGACCGTCGTCTGCTCAACTTGCATCACACGCTCAGCAACCATTGCCGGGCAGCATCCAGGTGGGCTGCCGCTGCGAAATCGTAATTCCGCAGGCGGGATGCTCAGGAGCAAGAGAATCAGTCGCGGTCGTGAAAGAATCGGCACCACAAATCTGGGCCGGTCATCCGTCGAGCAAGCAATTGATCACGGCAGCGGCGTTCAAACGCACAGTATGCCGGTCTCGCACCTTAGTTCTATGTCAATATCGTACTGTATGGCCCAAATTCGACAAGGGGAACCTGGCCAACTGTCCGTTTTGACGGTGATTACCAGCCTCCCGTGCTGTCCGATTCGGGACAATCCGGCTGCAGTAGCGGCTAGGTGGAGCGAATACGCAAGGTCGGCTACAACTATCGATCGATCGGGAAAACATCACCTGGAACCTGCCGTCCGTTGCTGAAATAGCCCTGCACCAATTCGAATTGCTCGCTCGGCCGGAAGTGGTTCCCAGCCTTGAGATAGGACGCTTAAGGTGAGACAATGTCGGCAGTTAATCCCTCCTCTCCTTGAACCAACCTTGCTATGGCCTACTTTCCCAAATCCTCCGTGCTCGTACCGCTCGATTTCTCCGATGCCTCGATGCGGGCGCTCGAAGTGGGGCTGAGTCTCGTCGATAGCCCCGAACATGTGCGGGTCATCCACGTTTTGCAAGATTTGTCGCCGCTGGAAGCAGGGGAAGTCTGGGGGGTCGTTGATCCGCTCACGAGGATCGAGGCGGCTCGAAACGCCATTCGCCAAAAGCTTTTCGACTCTCCCATTCAGCCGGCCCAAATCGAGGTTCGACTGGGTGACCCAGCCTCAGGCATCGCGTCCTACGCCGAGGAAATTCAAGCTCAACTGATTGTTTTACCGTCACACGGTCGAACAGGACTGACGCGTCTGGTAATGGGTTCTGTTGCGGAGCGCGTGGTGCGACTGGCCCATTGCCCCGTACTCGTGTTGCGTGACTAGAACTTGGACGGACTCAAATTTAAATCATCACTCGAACTGCCAGCTCCCTACAAAATATGTCCGATCCTGTCATCCTGCTGACCATTCCTGGCCTGCGGGCAAAAGATCTTCCAGCGATGCCCTCCTTATCTGCTCTTTTGGCAGGAGGAGAGCAGGCGACGCTCGTCACGAGCTTTCCGTGCGTTACCTGGCCCGCGCAGGCAAATTTGCTCACCGGAAAATTAGCCAACGAACATGGCGTTGTTGCCAACGGTTTCTATTGGCGGGAGAAGCACAAAGTGGAAATGTGGACGGCTTCGAACGAGAAGATCGAGCAACCGCAAATCTGGGACACACTCCACGAAGGTTCCCAAACGAAGACCTCGGCAGCCTGGTTTCCCATGCTCAGCAAAGGGAGCGGGGCAGACTATGTTTGCATGCCGGCACCCGTGCACAATCCTGACGGCAGTGAATCGCTGTGGTGTTACACCAAGCCGAAAGAGTACTACGGTCCGCTCAAGGATTCCCTGGGCCATTTTCCACTGCAACACTTCTGGGGACCCCTGGCGAATATCAAGTCGACTGCCTGGATTGCGTCCTCGGCCGTGATGGCGATGAAGGACCACCGGCCGGATTTTTGCTACATCTACTTGCCGCATTTGGACTATGCCGCTCAGAAAACGGGGCCTGACAGCCCTCAAGCGTTGGCGGCGGTCAGCGAACTAGATGGTGTGATTGGCAAGCTCATTGAAGAGGCACGGGCGGCGTATGGGACCGATCCGTTATGGCTCGTGGCGAGCGAGTATGTCATTACGTCCGTCGATCACGTTTCCTATCCCAATCGCGTGCTGCGTGAGGCGGGGCTACTGACGGTGAAAAACGAAGGCGAAGGGGAACTGATCGACTTTGCCAACACGCCTGCCTGGGCCCTAGTTGATCATCAGTTTTCACATGTCTTCGTGCGTGACCGCTCGCCGGAAATTATTGCCCAGGTCGTTCAGCAATTTGCGGACGCCCCCGGCATTAGTGAAGTTTTGGCTGGCACGGAACGAGCGAAGTACGGCATGGATCACGAACGGAGCGGCGAGGTGATCTTGATCTCGACTCCTAACAGTTGGCAGGCCTACTACTATTGGCTCGATGACGCGGTTGCCCCCAAATTCGCTCGCAACGTTGATATCCATCGCAAGCCGGGCTACGACCCGGTGGAACTTCATTTCGATCTGGCCACGCGGAGCATCCCCCTCGACGCAACGCTCATCAAGGGCTCGCATGGAGCACCAGTAACGTCGCCCGAGCAAGAGGGGGTTCTGATCTCTTCCCGTACCGGAGTGCTGCCGAAAAAGACCCTGCGCGACACGGAAGTGCGAGCGGTAGTGCTCGATCAGTTCCAGTAAGACTATTCGCCACCTTGCCCGCTAACTTCGGCGAGATTTGACGGTCCTGGTCAAGGCTTGCTATTTCGCGTTTCGTTGCTGCAAGTACAATCGTGGATTCGCCCTCTCCGGCCCGAATCGTTCCGACCACTAAACTGTTGATTTCTCATGCCGCGCTACAATCCTGCCTCGATCGAGCCCAAATGGCAGCAATTCTGGGAACAGAACAAGGTCTTCCGAACTCCAGAGATGCCGACGAGCGAGAAACTCTACATCCTGGATATGTTTCCCTATCCCAGCGGGTCGGGCTTACATGTGGGGCATCCGGAGGGATATACGGCCACCGATATTCTCTGCCGTTTCGAACGGATGCGCGGCAAAAGCGTGTTGCATCCCATGGGCTTCGACGCCTTCGGCTTGCCGGCGGAGGAGCATGCCATCAAGACCGGGCAGCACCCGCGCGGTAACACGGAACAAAATATTGCCGAGTTCACACGGCAGTTAAAGATGCTCGGTTTCAGCTACGACTGGGATCGTGTGCTCGCGACGACGGACGTTGAGTATTTCAAATGGACGCAATGGATCTTCCTGGTCTTGTTCGATACCTGGTTCGATCCGGAACAGCAGAAGGGGCGTCCGATCAGCGAGTTGCCGATTCCGACCCAAGTTGCCGAGCAGGGCGAGAATGCGGTGCGGCTGTTCCAAGATAGCTATCGCCTGGCTTATCAAGCCGATGCGATGGTGAATTGGTGCGCTGGTTTAGGCACTGTGCTCGCGAATGAGGAAGTGATCGATGGCAAGAGCGAGCGTGGCAATCATCCCGTGGTGCGGATGCCATTGCGACAGTGGATGCTACGGATAACGGCTTATGCGGATCGTTTAGAAAATGATCTGACGCAAGTGAGTTGGCCCGAAGGCATCAAGAAACTGCAGAAGGATTGGATCGGCCGAAGTACGGGCGCCGAAGTCGATTTCTTCATCGGAGCACCGTACGAATCTCCGGGGGGCGTGCCGAACTTCGAGGCCTACAAGATGTGGTGGGCCTGTCGCGCAGGCATGTCCGATCTGCTGAATACCGAACATGCCACGCCCTATTCTTTGAGAGTGGCGAATGGCCTCGGGAGCACGCTGTTTCAGGGGTTTCCCAAATATCCTGAAGGGGATGTGCTGCGGATCTATACTACGCGACCGGATACTTTATTCGGCGCGACCTACATGGTCATCGCGCCGGAACATCCTTACGTGGGGCGACTGACTACACCTGAGCAATTGGCGGCCGTGCAAACGTACTGCCAGTTGGCTGCCAGCAAGAGCGATCGCGATCGGCAGGACGCTTCGAAGAAGAAGACCGGCGTCTTCACAGGCTCGTATTGCATCAATCCTGTGAACGGAGTTGGTGTACCCATTTGGATCGCTGACTACGTGCTGATCAATTATGGCACCGGGGCCATCATGGCAGTCCCGGCGCATGATGAACGCGATTTTGAATTTGCGCAGCAGTTCGGCATTGAGGTGATTCCTGTCGTGGCGCCGGGGCCCGAACTCAGCGACAAATACGATCGCGAGGAAATTCTGGCAGGCAAGCAATGCTTCCCCGAAATCGGCTTCGCGATGAATAGCGGCAACTATGACGGCACCCCCACGCCGGTTTTCAAACGGACGATCACGAACGATCTTTCCAACGCGGGCTTGGGGCGTGAAGCCGTCAACTATAAACTCCGCGACTGGCTCTTCAGCCGGCAGCGGTTCTGGGGAGAGCCGTTTCCGATCCTCCATGAACTGAATGACGACGGCACACCAAACGGCTTGATCCGTGCAGTCGATTTCAAAGACTTACCCGTCGATCTGCCGCACCTGGACGACTTCAAGCCGCATGGCCGACCGGAGCCCCCGTTGGCAAAGGCTCCCGCCGATTGGCTGACGCCGACAATCGACGGCAAGAAGTACCGCCGGGAAACCAATACGATGCCGCAGTGGGCAGGCAGCTGCTGGTACTACCTGCGATTTATCGATCCACGAAACGACGAAGTCTTTGTCGACCGGGAAAAAGAAAAGGCCTGGATGCCGGTCGATCTTTACGTGGGTGGCGCAGAGCACGCAGTGCTGCACCTGCTCTACTCTCGCTTCTGGCACAAGGTGCTTTATGACCGCGGCTACGTCAGCAGCCCGGAGCCGTTCCAGCGATTGATCAATCAGGGAATCATCCTGGGAGAAATGGAATATCAGCTTGCGCCGAGTTCGGTCGGCGAATGGAAAGCAAAATTGGAAGAACGCGGTCTCGTCATGCATGAGATCGAAGTCGACGAGGAGAAAGTCTTCCTGCTGAAGCAGCCCGGCGACGCCGTCGGCGAACTGAAGAACCTGCGCGAAGACCAGGTCGAAAAGCGCAAAGGAAAGACCTATCTCGCGGGGACCGATTTGGAGCTTTCTGGGAAGTCCGAAAAGATGTCCAAAAGCCGGGGGAACGTGGTGAGCCCCAATGAAGTAGTGGCGGAGTTCGGTGCTGACTCTTTGCGTCTCTATGAAATGTTCATGGGGCCGCTCGAGCAATCGAAACCGTGGAGCATGGCAGGCGTCAGTGGCGTTCGCGGCTTTCTCGATCGCCTCTGGCGGTTGATTGTCGACCACCTGGCGGACGAGGTCTGCTGGAATGCGGCCGTTCAGGATGTTCCCCCGACCGACGCGCAACTGCGATTCCTGCACAAGACGATCAAGGTCGTCACTAAGAACCTCGAGGAGCTGGAATTCAATATTGCGATCGCGCGGCTGATGGAGTTCGTGAACTTCTTCACGGCGGAGACCGTTCGGCCGAAGTCCGTCCTGGAGCAATTCGTGTTGCTCGTTTCCCCCCTTGCGCCGCACATCTGCGAGGAGCTGTGGCGGATTCTGGGCCACGATCAATCCCTGGCTTACGAACCTTGGCCGACCTTTGATGAGTCCCTGACCCAGGATGCCTCGATTGAAATTCCGGTGCAAGTCCTCGGCAAAATGCGCGGCAAAGTCATCATGCCGGCAGACAGTTCCGAGGAACAAATCGTCGCCGCGGCGAAGGAAGATCCCAAAGTTGCGGAGTTGTTGAATGGGAAGGAGATCGTGAAAACGATCTATGTGAAGGGAAAAATGGTCAATTTTGTGGTCAAGTAGCAGGAATTCACAAGCGTGCCGGTGCACCTTCTACTTTTTCGCTTCCCTGGTTAAAATTCGGTTCAACTTGAAATTCCCGGAGTTTCGTCGATGGCTACCCCCCACGCAGAAGATCACCACGAGCATGAATCGGCTTGGAGCAAGTTTCCGGCCGAGGAGCAGCAGGAATTGATGACGGATGATTCCAATGCCTGGAACGATGTCACCAAGATCCTGCTGACGATCGTTGCAATTGGCTTATCGCTCAGCTTTCTGACGCTCTGGCTCAGCCGGTAGTTCGGTTCGCCAGTCTCTTGCGTATCAACGAACGTCTACCAACGAAAAAACCCTCTGCCTTGCGACAGAGGGTTTCTTATTTCGGACATCCCCGCCGACTCAGAGGAGTATGAGCCGGCAAGCGGATGCTGTCAGGCGACAGAACTAGCCAGCGCAGGTGGCTTCGCAAGTCGGTTCGCAGCTAGGAGCGCAGCAAGCTGGCTTGCAGCACTTTGGCTTGCAGCAACGAACTTTCTTCTGGCGAGGTGGCTTGCAGCACTTGGTCTTGCAGCATTTTGGTTCGCAGCAAGAAGGAGCAGCTTCGCAAGTCGGTTCGCAACCGCACGAAGGAGCAGCGGCACAAGCAGGAGCGGCTTCGCAAGTCGGTTCGCAAGCAGCTTCGCAAGTCGGTTCGCAGCAAGTAGGCTCACAGCACTTAGGCTTGCAGCACCGGCTGAACAGCTTGCAGGTGCGCTTCGGCTTGCAGCAGCAAGTCGGAGCAGGACAACACATCGGGGCAGCTTCGCAGGTCGGCTCACAACCACAGCCATGACCAGCGAAAGCGTTGCTGAGGCCGAGCACAAAGAACAGGCCAGCAGCCAGCATCGCGGAAACAGAACGACGAACCATGGGAGGTCTCCAGAAAACAGGACGTGAAACAGTTAGTCGCCAAAACCGCCGGCCCCGCGCGCTGCTTTCGCAGTTCGTGCCGGCGGCCGCGACACTAAGCTTTGGCATTTGCCCGTAGCCACTCGGCTACGGTTTCACCAGACTCATCGTCCCCGCAATCCACGCCTCTTCAGCAATCGGCAAGGTCCGCGATAAATTTCCCACTTTGCCCGGCCGGATAATGCAAGCATGACGACGGGGCAGGTTGTAACGGTTGTGGGGTGTGACTTCAGAGTGTGGAGTGTGGTGAAAAAGAAGTTCCGTACGATGGACCTCCTGGTCCTTTGCTGACCGATCCCAATCACACCCCAATCACCAACCCGAAGCGCAAGCGAGGGGAAAACCTGGAACGGCCTCTCTTGCACCTGCGGTTTCGATCCCGGTCTGCCTCCTCACTCCTCACTCCTCACTCCTCACTCCTCACTCCTCACTCCTCACTCCTCACTCCTCACTCCTCACTCCTCACTCCTCACTCCTCACTCCTCACTCCGCTCCACTCCACCTCACACCGCCGCCATCTTTCTCGCCTCCCTCCGTTTCAATTGCGCCAACTTCGCCCTTCGCTTCCTTTCCTGCTTCGTCAGCGGCCGATCTTTCGGTGCCGGAAGCTCCAACCTTTCACTCTCCACGCCCCACACCTCACCCCCGACTTTGCTTGTCTGAACAGTCCGCTGCATTTTGTGAGGCAGCACCTGCTCACTGGTTCCACCCTCTTCGCAAACGCTTATTTCACAATCACTTACAACCTCTTCGTTCCGCGTAATTTCCTCGCGCAACCCCTGTTCAACCGGCTCGATTGAACAGTCCACTTCCAGGGGGTTTGTTGCCGTTTCGTTGGCACCAAACTTCAACACGCTGATCGGCAATTTAGCTCCTTGCAGTGCCAGGCGACTGGCGGCCATCAGGTAACGCGGATCGCCGTGACTGGTCCGAGTCAGCCTGACGCGGCTGGGGGATACGCCGGGCGAATCGACTTCGCGAACCGACGTCGTTTCACCTTTCGACGCCCGCCACGCCTGGACAGCTTCATAACCCAGGAAATCGAGTTGCTCCGCTGCCAGTTGCTCGGCCACGCTCAATCGTTGCTCGCGCCGTTCCTCGGCGTGGTCCGTTGGCAAAGCATCCGTCATGAAATCAGCCACGCGCTGCACGATCTGGCAGATGCGAGTTTGCGAGACCTGGGCCTCTCTGGCTGCCTGGCGTGTCGATGCTCGTTCGACTTTCACCCGGCGATAGACTTCAAAATCCCGTGCACTCGGGGGCCCAGGCTGCTGGTTGCTCACCATCGTAACCCTCAAAAATTGAAGAGAATTTGCGATGATGAAAGCATAGTTATGTTCACGAGTTATTCAAGATACAAGATGTGGTGGATGATCGATGGCGAAACCACACGCAATAGCTTTTGCGTCGCTTTGTGGTTGCACGCCTATCTCCTCACGCCTTCGGCGTGGATGAAACTTAGCCAACATTAGGTGCGGAATGCGATCCGGGGCCTCTCGCCGCAACAACTTCCGGTAAGAGGTGCAGCAATTCGCGTCCGCGGCGTGCTGAACCTTGGCATCAGACGGCGTTGGACATGCTATGCGGCAAATCCGCCGCATAGCGAGGCCCGGCATCGCAGAAAAAGGCCAAACTAGCGAGAGATTCTTTGTTTGACCCCACGTACTAGATGGCTAAAATGTAAAATGCAAGCTAAAGCAGCGGCGATGTTGCCGTATGGCATCCAAATGTTAGCAAAAATGCCGTGGACTAAACTGTTCGCCGACACAATGACACATCGCATCATCGCCAAGTGGGGAGACAAGCTTCGTTGGTTTCGTGACGTCGAACAATGCAATGATGTTGCAACCGTGATCTTGCATCGTTTCGCTGATGATCGAATCGAAGACGAATGTCGATACCTCACTCGTCTCAAGTGGCACCTTCACATGGCGTATCAAGAAGTGTCCTACGACGAACTTCTCGTTCACGTTTCACCGCAGAAAATGATGACTCTACACCGGCTGTTTGATGCAATCGTCGAAGGGGATTATGAAGCTATTGACGCTTGGGTTCTCGACATCTCGAACAATATGCCTATTGTCGAAGACAATTGGATAAATAACAATCGCGACTCTAAGTACGTTGCAGATCTACTGGACAATGATGGCGACGCTAACTCTTGAGGGGTTTCGGCAGGCGGGAACCGGACCTACACATCTTGGGTCGTTATCGCCTTTGAATGCTCATGTTGCCGACTGTTCAAGTCGAGTAGGTCCGGTACAACGATTGCCCTCTTTTGTAGGTCCAGGGACCCCGTCCCTGACAGAATCGGGCTTCCATCTTGTTTAACCTCTGGGGGTTGTTTACGCTCTCTCGCATCGGGTCCAATCGTCCTCGCCCCAACCCTCGTGGATTGACGAAACGCCCCCCGACCGCTAAAAAACGAGTTTGCACCAATCTCGACCGGCATTTTTCGGCAGGAGAATTGACGTGGGTATTGAACGGCATCGTGAACTGCGACGACGGCGGCAGCGGAAGGTTAAATTGGCCAAACTGACCAAGCGGGCAACCAAGGCCAATGCTTCCGATAAGGCGACCATTGTTCATAAGTTGCGAAATCTCACCCCTGGGGCGGATGTGATCATCGCGCGTTTAGGGCTGGTCGACCAATAATTATCCCCGGAGGGGACGCGGCGGCAGGTCAAACTCCTGTCGCCGGGCCGGCACGCATGGACTTTCAGGTCGATCTAGCTTCCTATCGCGGCCCCTTTGACTTGCTGCTTTACCTCGTGAAGAAGCACGAGGTAGAACTCGCTGATATCCAAATCGCGAAGATCACGGACAAGTATCTTGAATACTTAGAAGTTCTGCAGGCCATCGATGTCGATGCCGTCGCCGATTTTCTCGAGATCGCCAGCACTCTGATCGAGATGAAGTCACGCCACGTTCTTCCTCAAGTGGGGGAAGAAGCGGAGACCATCGATGATCCGCACGAAAAGCTGATCGAGCGCCTGCTCTCTTATAAACGCTACAAGGATGCGGCCAGCATGTTGGAAGAGCGGAGCCGCACCTGGCAGCTGCGCTTTTCGCGAGTGGCCGACGATCTTCCACCGCGAACCGTATCAAAGGCCGACCAGCCGATTCACGAAGTGGAACTGTGGGATTTGGTCAGTGCGCTTGGCCGGGTGATGAAAGAACGCATTCCGGCTCCCGTCCAGACGATCGTCTACGACGAAACGCCAATCCACGTGTACATGCGGCAGATTCACGATGAAATCAGTTCGCGTGGTCAAGCCGCATTTTCCGACTTATTCCAGGCGGGGATGCATAAGTCGGCAATCGTTGGCATCTTTCTCGCCGTGCTGGAACTGGTGCGGCATCACAGCGTCTTGGCGGAACAGCGTGATGCACACGGCGAAATTATCCTCGTCCCCAGCGCCGAGTTCGATCCGAATAAGGAAATCGAGCAAGGAGATGAATACTCCAGCGGCAAGATTTTGCACGATTTCTGATTAAATTTCAGCCCATCTATTTGCGCTGCACTTCAGCACCGCGGTTGCACGCTGCTGCGATGGTGGAATGTACTTCGTCCCGACCAAAAACGCCGCGCAGTCTTTCGCAGAAATCGCTGGCACTTGTTTCATCGGGAAGCAAGGCAAAAACGGTCGGTCCCCACGAACTTTGCCCGACCCCTGCCACGCCCAACTCCCGACATTTATGCACCAGGGAAGTCACCTGCGGCCCGTTGTAGGGCCCCTGTTGCCTGGCCGCGTAGAGCATGCCGGAGTTGCGATTGAATTCGTAAAGTGCTTCGCTGAATACGGCAAAGTCTGCGGTGGCAGCCGCGGGAATCAACCGTTCGCCAGCGATGGCGATCAATCTTTCGGTGGTACCAGAAGGGGGCACGGGAAGTGATGCCAGGCAGTTTTCCTCCGCGGCACCAAACACCAAGTCGCTGGATTCTGTGGCCCGCGGTTGGACTAAAACAAATCGCCAGTCTTCCGGAAATTCAATGCGTGCATCGAGCGGAGGAAAAAAATCATCTTCCCCCCAGCCACGTTCCGCAATCAGTCCGCCGAGTGTGAATCCATACGTGCCGACCGCCGATCGCTTTCCTCGCGAGAGTCCCCGGGCCAGCACTTGCGGTTCGTCGATCGGCCTGCCGCTCCAGGCAGAGAGTGCCGTTCCTACGGCGAGGGCCAATTGCGTGCCCGACCCTAAACCCCAATGTTGTGGCAACGCTGAAATGATCTTCAGTCGACAGTTCGGCAATTCACTCTTGTAGTAGTCATGCCAGCGATTGGCAAACAGCCTTGCACGTTCAGCATCAGGGCCCGTGACTTCGAATTGCTCGCTCGGATCAAGTTCCAGCCGCAACGCTGGAGGACGAATCATCACTCCCGCGCCACCGAACTGACGATGACCGTGCGCGAGACCATAGAGCCCGAAATGGAGCCGAGCTGGAGCAGTGAGGATGACGCGCTGAGCAGGACTTAGCATTGTCCAACGACTGCCTCCCAGCTGCGAGGCCGTTTCGCGACGGCCCTCCTCGAACAAAAGATTATCGCTCGCGATAGATAATCCGACCTTTGGTCAGATCGTACGGCGAAAGTTCAACATTCACCTTATCGCCAGGAACAATGCGGATAAAATTCCGACGCATTTTTCCAGCGACATGTGCTAAAACCTCGTTACCGGTATCCAATTGCACGCGAAACCGTGTATTTGCTAGCGCCTGAGTCACCGTCCCAGCCACGACAAACGCCTCTTCTTTTTCTGCCATAAACGCTCCTTGAAAATCACCCTCTTCTTCAGGCCTGTTTCGCGGCACCCGCGCGTAGTAGGGCAGCATGAGAGAAGCTAATAATATAGCGAAATTGGCGAAATCGTCCAGCCGCGCATAGTGGTTGTCCAGTCTCCCAAGCCGAAGGCCTGCTAATTCGCTGAGGCAAATGGTGCGATTTCTTAGATCGGATCCGGCTAAACGGGCTCGGTTCCCAGAATTGCAGCAACTCTCGCCCCAGACTGACGGCACCAAAGGGATTCGAATACGATAAAATGCCGTTGAATTCCTCCAACCTTAACGTGCGAGCCTGCCTTGTCCCTTCCCAGAAAAATTCACGTCCTTGGTATCGGCGACGACGGCCTTGATGGACTGACCGCCGCTTCTCGTGCTCAAATCGAAGCGGCTCAGCTCTTGATCGGTCCGCCGCAAGTCCTCCGGGGACTTCCTGCGAGTAAGGCTGAACGTTTCGAAATCGCCGGCGACCTGGATGCTGTGATCAAGAAACTTGAATCAACAGGAGATAAACAGGTTGTCTTTCTGGCCTCGGGTGACCCACTGTTCTACGGAACGGCCCGTTTCCTCTGCGAAAAACTCGGCAAGGATCGCTTTGAAGTCACGCCGCATGTGAGCAGCATGCAACTCGCTTTCGCGCGTGTTAAAGAAAACTGGGACGAAGCCTACCTGACCAATTTGGCCGCGCAATCCTTAGAGCGGATGGTAGAAAAAGCCCGCACTGCGGAGAAGGTCGGCATCTTCACCACGGAGGGGACTCCGCCGTCGGCCGTGGCGAAAGCCCTGCTGGAGCGCCGCATCGATTATTTTTCTGCCTATATCTGCGAGAATCTTGGCGCCCCTGATGAACGGGTGACACAGGCCGATCTTTCCGATGTGGCGACGATGGAATTCTCGCCACTCAACGTGATGATCCTCGTTCGCAAGCCGAATGTTCCCGATCGCCCCGCCGCGATGTTGGGGCATCGCATCTTCGGCAATAAAGACGAATCCTTTTTGCAGTCGCAACCCAAACGTGGCTTGCTGACTCCAGCGGAAGTGCGGGCGATGGCCCTAGCAGAACTTGACCTTGGCCCCACCAGCATCGTCTGGGATGTCGGAGCCGGAAGCGGATCGGTTGCGATCGAAGCGGCCCAGGTTGCCTCCGGCGGCCAAGTCTTCGCGATCGAAATGGACCCAGAAGATTATCACCTGATTGCCGCGAATGCTGAACGATTCGCGGTGACGAATCTGACGCCGGTTCTGGGGCAGGCACCAGAAGCCTGGAGCGATTTGCCGGTTCCCGACGCCATTTTTATCGGGGGTTCCGGACGACATGTGCCTGGCATCGTGGAGCAGGCGATTGGCGTACTCAAGCCCGGCGGCCGAGTTGTGGTAACGGTGGGGAGCGTGGAAAGCGTTGTCGCGGTGCGCGAAGTCTTGAATCGTCTGGCCAGCGATACAAGCGTGTGGATGCTCAGCATCAGCCGCGGAACCGAACAGCTTGACCGACTGCGATTTGAATCACTCAATCCGACGTTTGTGTTACGAGGTGTGAAGTAGCGTGACTTGCTAAATCCGCACCAGCACGCGCTGGCGAAACATCCAGACGAGGATCAGCCACCAGACCAACAGCACCACGAACCCCGCAACAACGGGCTCGTAGGCCGCTCCGAAGATCTGAAATATCTGCGGACCCAGATGCGTCTGAAACGAGCTGGCAATGAAGTGTTCGGAGCCGTGTGCCAGGCAGTACGCAACAATCGAATTCGCGCCGATCACTCGCCAAGGATATGCCCACGCTTGCCAGCCTGCTGCGTCGATGACAGCATAGAAACAGGCAAGAAACAGGAAGCACCAGCCGCCGCTATAGAGGATCCAGCTTGGCGTCCAGATGCGTTTGATGCTAGGACAAATTCCCGTCAGGTGCAGCGCGTAGCCAAGACTCAGGAGTACCACGCCAGACAAGACGAACCAGAGCACTTTTTGCCACGCACTGGCCGTTTGCTTCAGCCAACCGCCGGCAATCAGCCCGAGGATCATCGTGCCTAGTGTGGGAATGAAACTGAGCGTTGCGTAACCGCCGGGATGAAACTTCCAAACCTCTGGGCGAGCAAACAAGTTCATCCACCAGGTATCAAATGCCCAGGCAAGGTTCGAATTCTTGTTCCAATGCGCAGCCAATCCCTGATAGTGATAGGGCCAATCGGCGGGGACACCAACGGCTGCGTAATCAAATTCTGCACTCGGCAGTGGATAAGCGACGAACGCTCCCCAGTAACCAACCAAAATCACGATTAGAGCCGCCCATTGCCAGCGCTGCGATACAAGTCCCAAACAAAACAACGGCACGTAGCCCAAGCCGATCTGCGTGAGGGTGTCATCGAAGGTGAAATTCGTCTGGGACTTTCCCATCGAGCGCAGAAAAATGCCAAGCGCTGTTAGCAAGAACGCTCGCCAGCAGGCGTGTAGAATTAACCGGCCACGGCTGCTCCCTGCGGTCGTTCGATGCGCTAACGAAAACGGCAGGGCGACTCCAACCAGGAAGGAAAACGAAGGCTGGATCAAATCGTGCAGTGTACAACCGGCCCAGGGAACATGCGTCTGATGCCAGGCGAGAAACTTCCAGAACTCACTCGTAGGAATTGCTTGAGAGACGTTCTTTAGCTCCAGCACTTCTGCCATCATCAGAAACATGACCAAGCCTCGGTAAGCATCGACGGAGACGATTCTCGCGGGACTATTGGTTACTGGTTGAGTGACTGCATCCGCAGCGGTCGATTTGAAATCAGGTTTCGTCATGAGCGATTTGCAGCGCGCGATTTCCAAGGTACAAAGCTGATGGCTAGTTGTACCAAAAAGGCCCTGAGAGCTTGTCCGTCAGCAGCGGAAGTTTCAAGCTTGCAGTGAGGTATGATTGCTCAGGGCACACCATTTGCAAGATTTGATTCCTAGGGCGTCCTGCGCTCACTCTACCTCAACGAGGCGAACTCATGACAACCAAAGCACCGCCACGGACGCGAACCCAATCGAAGGCGCAACGGATATCGTCTGCCGATCCGCTATGGTTCAAAGATGCGATCATTTATCAGCTGCATGTTCGGGCCTTTTGTGACGCCAACGGCGATGGCATCGGAGACTTCAAGGGGCTCACGGAAAAACTGGACTATGTCCGCGATCTAGGCGTGACGGCAATTTGGCTGCAGCCCTTTTTTGCCTCCCCCCTGAAAGATGACGGCTACGACATTGCGGACTACCTTAAGGTGAATCCCACCTACGGAACTCTCCGTGATGTTGACGTCTTTTTACGGGAAGCGCACGCGCGCGATCTGCGCGTGATCACCGAGCTGGTGATGAATCACACCTCAGACCAGCACGCATGGTTCCAAAAGTCGCGCCGCGCGAAGCCGGGGGAAAAGTGGCGTGATTACTACGTGTGGAGCGATACTGGCACCGAGTATCCCGACGCGAGAATCATTTTTCAGGATTTCGAAGTCTCCAACTGGACCTGGGATCCGGTCGCGCAGGCTTATTTCTGGCATCGATTTTATCATCACCAGCCGGACCTCAATTTCGACAACCCAGAGGTCCATGACGCCATGCTCGGCGTCATCGATTACTGGTTCGACCGCGGCGTTGACGGCGTCCGTCTCGATGCGGTCCCGTACTTGTACGAACGCGAGGGGACGAACTGCGAAAATCTTCCCGAAACTCACGCTTTCTTGCAGAAGTTAAGGGCCCATGTCGACCAGCGCTATCCAGACAAGATGCTGCTGGCCGAAGCGAATCAATGGCCCGAGGATGCGGCCGCCTATTATGGGGCAGGGGACGAATGCCACATGAACTTTCATTTCCCGTTGATGCCGCGATTGTTCATGGCCATTGAGCGCGAGGATCGCTTTCCGATCATCGATATTCTGGAACAAACTCCGGCAATACCCGAGAACTGCCAATGGGGGATATTTCTGCGCAACCACGATGAGTTGACTCTCGAAATGGTGACCGATGAAGAGCGAGACTACATGTATCGCACTTATGCGGACGATCCGCGGGCGCGCATTAACTTGGGGATTCGCCGACGGCTGGCGCCGCTGCTCAGGGACAACCGTCGCAAGATGGAACTGATGAATGCCCTGTTGTTGTCCTTGCCGGGAACGCCGGTCGTCTACTACGGCGATGAGATTCCGATGGGGGACAACATTTATCTCGGCGATCGGGATAGTGTTCGCACGCCGATGCAGTGGAACGACGACCGCAACGCGGGGTTCTCGCGAGCTAATCCGCAAAGGCTTTATCTGCCGGTCGTGATCGATGCGCCATATCACTACGCGTCACGAAATGTGGAGGTCGAACAAAGTCGGCCCCATTCTTTACTGTGGTGGACACGCCGCATCATCGGACTGCGCAAACAACATAATGCGTTTGGCCGCGGCACGATGACCTTTTTGCAGCCGAAGAATCCCAAGGTGCTCGTCTACCTGCGTGAGTTCGAAGGGGAAACGATTCTAGTTGTGGCGAACTTGTCCCGCCATGCTCAATGCGCTGAGATCGATTTGTCTCAGTTTCGCGGACAAACGCCGGTAGAACTCTTTGGTCAGACACGTTTTCCGCCGATCGGCACATTGCCTTACTTTTTCACACTGGGTCCCTATTCCTTCTATTGGTTCCGGCTCGCGTGGCGGGAAGATGAATCGCCAGACATTGCTGCGGAATTGCCAAAGTGCAAAATCACCGGCTCATGGGATGCAATTTTCACGGGGCGTCCCTTGCAGCATCTGGAACATGCACTTCCCGGCTTTTTGCAACGGCATCGCTGGTTTCCCGACAAGCAGCGGCCGATCTTGCGCACAAAGGTCGTCGATATTTTAAGCGTGCGTGCAGTGCCCGCAATGTCCAAGAAGCAAAAACGGAGCACCCCATCGACCGTAGGTCGTGTACCTGAACCCCAAATTTTACTGGTGCAGGTGGATTTTGTGGACGGCAGCAATGACTTGTATGTACTCCCCGTTGTTCTTGCGGCTGGAGAACAGCAGCAGAATATCCTCGGGGATCATCCGGGTGCTGGGATTATCCACATCACTCGTGACGGGGAAACCGTGACGCTTTGCGATGCAACACGCGAACCGGAATTGTGGCAATCTCTGCAAGATGCCGTAGCCCAGCAAAGCACCCTCCCAGGAAAAAAGGGGGAACTCCGCGCATTCAACGGCGAAGGCTTTGGTCGCATTTGCGGAATTAAGGCAGACGAGGAACTAGTCTCCCAGGTGCCGGGAACGGTCAACTCAACTTCAACACCTCTAACGGTTTCTCTTCCTACCAGTGAAAAGCGAAATATCCTGGCAAATTTGGGCCAAAAGTTTCAGTGGAAAATATTTCGTCGGCTGGAAGAAGGGCCGAACCCGGATTTGGAAGTCGGTCGCTATTTAACCGAGCAAGCCAAGTTTCCATCGATTCCTGAACTGGCGGGGGGCTTGGAGTATATCGCTCCCACGGGCGAGTGTTTTACGCTGGGCCTGGTCCATGAATTCGTATCAAACCAGGGGACGGCCTGGCGTTACACGCGTGACGAACTGCAACGGTATTTGGAGCGGATCGAAGCAGAACGGGTAGGGGCGCCAGCGGAGGAACTGCTGCCCAAGTGTACTCCTCTGGAGCTCGCGGAGGTTCCACTGCCGCAAGCCGCGCTCGACGTGATGGGGCAGTCGCTATCGATGGCGGAGTTACTCGGGAAGCGAACGGCAGAATTGCATTTTGCGTTAGCGGCCGGAACAAGCAAAGAGTTTGCTCCCGAGCCATTTAATAAGCTTTATCAGCGGAGCTTGTATCAGAGTATACGCGTGCAGGTGATCAAGGCAATCGACTTGCTGCGGCAGAAACAGAACGAATTGTTGCCAGAAGGGGCGGAACTAGCCGAGCAGCTTCTCGCGCGCGAAGAAGAACTTCATCAAATCTGCCGCGACGTGAAAGATGGTCGCTTCACTGCGCTGCGCACCAGATGCCACGGCGATCTGCACCTGCAGCACCTGTTGTTTACAGGCAAAGACTTTTTGTTCATCAACCTGGAAGGCGAAACCGCTCGACCGCTGGGGGAACGTCGGATCAAGACGTCGCCGCTAAAGGACGTCGCCTGCATGATGCGTTCCTTTCACTACGCTTCGCAGGCGGTTAGTCTAAAGTCACTATCGGGGCAACCGCTGGTGGAGGCGACATCGAGCCACGTTGAAGACTGGCTGGAAGTCTGGTACCTGTGGACGACGGCGGCGTACTTGCGAACTTATCTGGCGGCGGCCCAAACAGGCACATTTTTGCCCGCGGACCGGGAAGCTCTGGCAACCTTACTTAAGGCTTACATCATGGAAAAGTCCGCGAGTGAGCTCATTCACGAACTGCAAACCCGGCCCGAATGGGTCGTCACGCCCCTGACGAGTTTGCTCCAGGTCATGCAAGTTCGTGTCAAATAGTTCACAACGGATCGTTCAATCCGCGATGCGAGTTGTTTCACGCACCGCTCTAATGGCTGCGAGGAGATTCATATGACGGAACCGGTTCCACCCATTTTGGGTTTAGGAAGACGAATTCGTGGTGTGCAGACGCATACGATGACTTCGGGGTCGACTGCCAATAATCGCCGCGTCTGGCCCGGCAAGCCCTATCCGCTCGGCGCCACTTACGACGGGAGAGGAGTCAACTTTGCGATCTATGCCGAACACGCAACCGGAGTTGACTTATGCTTGTTTGACTCGGTTGATGCAACGCACGAGTCGGAACGCATTCCGATGCCCGAAAAGACCGATCAGGCTTGGCACATTTATCTTCCCGACTGCACGCCGCAACAGTTATATGGCTTTCGCGTCAGCGGCCCGTACGATCCGCCGAGCGGCCACCGCTTCAATGCCAATAAGGTTTTGTTAGATCCGTATGCGAAGCTCGTCGTTCGTCCGCCGAAGTGGCATGATTCCCTCTTCGCCTACAAGATCGGTGATCCGGATGAGGATCTCTCCTTCGATGATCAGGACAGCGCTCCTTATGCACCGCTGGCCGCAGTTATCGATCCTGCATTTACGTGGGGAAACGACAGCCCGCCCCTAACGCCGATGCACAAAACCATCATTTACGAATTGCACGTCAAAGGCTTTACGAAGCTGAATCAAAAAATCCCACAACAACTGCGCGGCACCTACGCGGGACTGGCATCGGCACCGGCGATCAAGTATTTGAAGGGACTGGGAATCACGGCAGTCGAACTGCTCCCCATTCATCAAATGCTGCAGGATCGGCATTTGGTCGATCGAGGATTGGCAAACTACTGGGGCTACAACACCCTCAACTATTTTGCACCCGAGCATTCATTTGCTGGGGAAGGTCAACAACTTGATGCTGTGCGACAATTCAAGTCGATGGTCCGCAGCCTGCATGCGGCTAACATCGAAGTGATTCTCGATGTGGTCTACAACCACACGGCCGAAGGGAATCATATGGGTCCGACGCTGTCCTTTCGAGGCATCGACAACGCTGCCTACTATCGGCTCGTGCCGGGAGACAGTCGTTATTACATGGACTACACAGGATGCGGCAATACCCTGAATGTGATGAATCCACGTGTGCTGCAACTCATCATGGATAGCCTGCGCTATTGGATTACCGAAATGCACGTGGATGGTTTTCGTTTTGATCTGGCCAGCGCGCTCGCGCGGGAATTGCACGCGGTCGATAAGCTGGGGGCCTTCTTCGACATCATCCATCAAGATCCGATTATTTCGCAGGTCAAACTAATCGCTGAGCCGTGGGATCTGGGCGAGGGAGGATACCAGGTCGGCAATTTTCCGATTCAATGGTCGGAATGGAACGGCAAGTACCGCGACTGTGTGCGATCCTTCTGGAAAGGTGACGGGGGAGTGGTTTCGGAGTTTGCGACAAGATTCACAGGCAGCAGCGACCTCTATGCCTGGAGTGGGCGTCTGCCGCGGGCCAGCATCAATTTTGTGACGTGTCATGACGGCTTTGTCTTGGAAGATCTGGTCTCCTACGACGGAAAACATAACGAAGCCAATGGAGAAGACAATCGGGATGGGGCGGATCACAACATCAGTTGGAATTGTGGCGTCGAAGGGCCGACTGAAAATCGAAAAATCCAAGCCCTGCGTGATCGCAAGAAACGCTCGATACTCGCGACGTTAATCTTTTCACAAGGCGTGCCAATGCTATTAGCTGGCGATGAGTTCGGGCACACACAGAATGGCAATAACAACACGTATTGTCAGGACAATGAAATTACCTGGCTCAACTGGGAGTTACTACGAAAACGACGCAATAAACAATTGCTCGACTTCACGAAGAAACTGCTCAAAATCTACAAAGAGCAGCCCGTTTTCCAACGCCGGAAATTCTTTGCCGATCAGCCCATTGTCGGTGAAGATGCTCGCGACATCGTTTGGATCAATCCAGAAGGTACGGAAATGACGGACGAGCAGTGGAACGTGCCCCACGGCCGCTGTTTTGGTGTGGTTTTCTTTGGCGACAGTATCGATGTCGACGACGAAGGAGCGGAAATCGCGGGTGATACTCTGCTTTTGCTCTTCAACGCAGACCACGGTCAATCCATTCCCTTCGTCTTGCCGAATATTGAAGAGCAAGTTCCGTGGCAACGAATTTTCGATACTTACGAGACCAATGCCTCGGAGGAAAAGTTTCCCGCTGGCGAAGCGTATGAGTTGCGTCCCTGCTCCTTAGCGATGTTCAAGATTGAACGCGCACAGGAAGATGCTTACTAGTTCACAACGCCGCGAAATTTTTCGTAGGCTTCATCCCAAGCGGGTGCCGCCTGGGGGAGATACTCGTTGACATCGAAGCTGTCGCGAATCACCTCTCGGGCTTCAGCGACCGAGCTTACCGCTCCATCGGCGATCGCTTGCATCATCACGTTGCCAATCGCGGTGGCCTCGACCGGACCGGCCACCACCCGTCGCTGGCATGCGTCGGCCGCCATTTGGCAGAGAAGTTTATTGTTGGTGCCGCCACCGACAATGTGGATGGTCTCGAGTCGGCCGCCACCATTGAGCTCTTCGAGCATGCCAATCACCATGCGATAGCGCAGGGCAATGCTTTCGAGTGCTACACGAATCACTTGCCCTTCATTTTCCGGCACCGGCTGACCTGATTGCTCACACAGCTCGCGAATTGCTGTGGGCATATCTGTAGGAGCGACGAGCGAAGGATGGTCGGGATTGATGACAGCGGCCAAGGCAGGCTCGGCCTGGGCGCGACGGATAAGGTCGTCCCAACCAAACTCAGTTCCCCCTTGGCGCCAGATTCGTCGGCATTCCTGCACCAGCCACATGCCAGCAATGTTCTTGAGCAGCCGCACCGTTCCGCCAATTCCACCTTCGTTGGTGAAGTTGAGTTCGCGACAGCGATCAGTCGTGACGGGAGTTGGTGTTTCAACCCCCATCAAGCTCCAGGTGCCGCTACTAATGTAGGCCCAGTCTGGTCGTTGGTTCGGAACGCTTGCGGCGGGGACAGCAAGTACCGCACTGGCCGTATCGTGTGTTCCAGGAAGCACTACTTTCAAGCCGGCCAGGCCAGTGGAATCGGCAAGATTTTGGCGAATTGTGCCCAGCGTTGTTCCTGGCTCGAGCAATCGCCCCAACATCTTGGTTGGAATGCCGAACTTCTCCAGCATGCCGGTCGACCATTGCCGCGTGTGCGGGTTGAGGAATTGTGTGGTTGACGCGTTCGTGATTTCATTTCCCTTCTCACCGGTTAGCAACCAATGAAACAGGTCGGCAATCATCAAGTACGACTCGGCGCAATCGAGCAGGGGGGATTTCTGGACCTTCATCGCGAGCAGTTGATAGAGCGTGTTGAACTCCATGAACTGCAGGCCGGTCTCGGCAAAGATTTGTTCGCGCGTTTGCATGGTAAACGCGTGATCCATCATGCCCACCGTGCGTTTGTCACGATAAGAGATTGGATTACTCAACAACTCATCGTTCGGCCCGAGCAAGCCAAAGTCGACCCCCCACGTATCGACGGCGACGCTCACGATTCGCTGTTCATACTTCGCGGCAGCAGCCCGCAAGCCAAGTTGAATTTCCTTCCACAGGCCCAGCACATTCCATTGCAATTGATTGCCGATAGAAACGCCGCCATTTTCGAAGCGGTGCACTTCTTCTAGGTGAAGCTTTTCGCCGTCAAACAGCCCGGCAAGCACGCGACCGCCAGAAGCACCCAAATCCACGGCCAAATAAACCTTCGTTGCCATCGCCGCCGCCACAGGAGAGAGGAAAATTCAACGTTGTGAGTCGAATGTGACGCAGCGGCAGGGGAGCGTCAAGCGGACTGCGGATAAAGATACACCCCGCAACGGTCACACCTCGTTTGATTCCTCGACCGGCACTTTGCCCAATTGCCACAGCACGGTCGTCGCAACGATGCCGATTAGCGCGTAGATAGCCAAGGTAGTTCCAAAGACGTACCACACCCCGGGTGCATTCGTCACGGCATCCGCGGTACGCATGTAGCCTTGCACGATCCAAGGCTGTCGGCCCACTTCGGTCACGACCCAACCCGCTTCCAAAGCAAGAACGGCCGTGGGGCCGAGCAGAACAATCAGCCACAAAAATGGTTTGCTGGATGGCCAGGCGCGGGTCCGAATAAAGACAAAGCCGCCCCACACGGCCGCGAGCAACATCAACATTCCTCCGCCGACCATAAGTTGAAATGCGAAGTGGACGATCGGTGTCGGCGGCAGGTCGCTACGCGGAAAAGAAGGGTCGTCTAGTCCTTTCACCTCGGCACTGAAATCGTTGAACGCTAGAAACGACAAAGCGCCGGGAACTTCCAAGGCATAATCCGTTCGTCGTTCGACTTCGTTGGGAATGCCACCGATTCGCAACGGAGCATATTTTTCTGTCTTGTACTGCCCCTCCATCGCCGCCAACTTGATGGGCTGAGTCTTCGCGACGACTTTTGCCGACCAATCCCCCACTGCCATTTGAAGTGGTACGAGGGGAAGGGCGAGCCACAAGCACAAACCGAATGCGCGTTGGTTGTATTCCAAGTCTTTACCGCGCAACAGTTGTGCCGCATAAAACGCCCCGGCACCGAATCCTGTCACCAGATAGGCGGCAAGAATCATGTGGATGGTCTGAGCATTCGTTGCCGGGTTGAACATCGCGGTCAATGGTTGCACGTCGGTTAATTTGCCATCCACTAGCGTGAAACCTTGGGGAGTGTTCATCCACGAATTCGCCATCACGACGAAGTAGGCGGAAAGAAATCCTGAGATCGCAATCGGAAACCCTGTCAGCCAATGCACGCGCGGCGGGAGTCGATCCCAACTGTAGAGATAGATGCCGACGAAGATCGCTTCGACGAAGAACGCGAAACCTTCGATCGTGAAGGGCAAGCCAATCACGCTTCCCCACTTCCCCATGAAATCGGGCCAAAGCAGGCCGAGTTCAAAGGAGAGAACGGTTCCGGAAACGGCGCCGATGGCAAACAGCACCGCGAACGCTTTGGCCCAGCGCTTCGCGAGCACTCGCCAAAGTTCGTCTTTCGTGCGGAGAAAGTTCCATTCCGCCCAGAGCAACAAGACAGGCAAACCAACGCCAAAACAGGCCAGGATGATATGAAAGCCGAGCGTGAGTGCCATCTGCAGCCGCGCGGGGAGCAAATTTTCCTCGGCTGTGGCCAGGAGCGGTTCAATGAACAAGATTGTCTTCCGCATGAGGGGCGAAACTTAGCGTCACTCTACGATCATTGTAGCGTGACGCCACCGACCGTCCCTCTTACCAATACGCTGTTCCACTATGCCAGGGAAAATAGCTTTGCTTCTTTCCGCCGAAGCGAATCTCCGCCCCCATGCTCAGCATGAATTCGGTTTGCTGATCGAAGTTTTCTGTCGTGAATGTCGGTGAAAGTTGCGCATCGAAGCGAAACGTGAACCAGGGGGAATAAAAATACTTCAGGCCGACGGCAAGCGGCACCCTCAATCCAGAATCGCTGACCGCAATGCTCGTCGCCGTATCATTGAAGCGATAGGTGCTCGCCCCCAGGCCGACGGAAAAATAGGGTCGCCAACGGGAATCGCCCCACGGGTAATACATCAAGTTGAGGTCGACATAGTAGTTGTGACTGTTGCCGATGACTAAGGGGATACCCGGTATGAACGTGTCCGGATTCGAGTACGCAAATCGACCTTCCAGACCCCAATAAGGACTGAAGTCGAGTCCCAGACGCGCTCCTCCGACGGCGGAATTACTTTGCCCGAGTTGCCCAGAAATAAGATCATCGTGCGTTTGCGTCCCCAAGAAGGCACCGAACGACCACGGACGGTTGAGCCAACTGGTGTCGGTCAAAGGCTGGCCCAAGCCAACGTAGCGCCCCGATTGATCCAGGCCGATGCCTGTGAACCCGGCAATGATTTGCCTGAGCTTTGCGATGTGGTGTCGGATTGGGCCGCGAGTTATGTTCGGATCGTGCGCGTAAGTTTCGTCTGGCCAATAGAGCGATTCTTGCTCACTTTCTGCCGACCAGTCAGATTGCGCATCGACTTGATTGCGGAGCGAGTCAGGAGAGTAATCCTCTGGCGGCAAATCATTCGGCAGAGCTGAGTCCGGCGGAATTGGCGGCGGATCGAGTTCTTCGGCAAACGGCTCCTGGAAGACGATCGGCAGGATTTCGTCGTTGGTCTTCTTCGCCCGCAGAGGATTAAATTCTTCCTCCGCACTGCGCGCAACGTTCCCCCCATCCAGCACAGCCAGAGCCGTTAGCAGGAAAAACAGGGTTCGAAATGAAAGCTCGAAGCGCATGCGGCATCCCGAGAAAAACAGGGCGGGATTATGAAGAGACCTGCGATGCAGGTCAATCCAAATGCTGCCGAGCTAGCATGGATTTGGATTTACCGCGCTCAGCGGACCATCTACGGTTGCGTAGAATATTGCTATCACATGCACCTTCGCCAGCAGTTGTAAAACATGTTCGAACGTTACGCACGCCAGATACGATTCGCTCCTTTTGGGTTAGAGGGGCAAGCCAAACTAGCCCAAGGAACGGCACTTGTCGTGGGTTGCGGCGCGCTTGGTTCTGTCATTGCCAACACGCTCGCGCGAGCTGGCGTCGGGCATTTGAGACTGGTCGACCGAGACTTCCTGGAACTGAATAACCTGCAGCGGCAAGTCTTGTACGACGAAAGCGATGTGGCAGCCGGTCTTCCCAAAGCGATTGTGGCCCGCGAGCGGCTAACGCGGATTAATTCCGAGATCGAAATTGAGGCGCACGTCGCCGATGTTCATCCGGGCAATATTGAATCGTTCCTGGAGGGGGTCGATGTCATCGTCGACGGCACCGACAATTTTGAAACACGGTTCCTGCTGAATGATGTTGCACTGAAGTATGGAATCCCGTGGATCTATGGCGGCTGCTTGGGGGCGGAAGGACAATCGCTCACGATCTTGCCTGGTGAAACTCCGTGCTTGCGCTGCATCATTCCTGAGCCTCCGCCGCCGGGTTCGACACCCACCTGCGATGCGGCAGGAATTCTAGGAACGATTATCAACGTGATCGGCTCTTTGGAGGCGAACGAGGCGCTGAAGATTCTGGCGGGGAAGCGGGAGGCAATTAGCCGCACTTGGACGGTGATAGACCTGTGGGAAAACACCTGGCGGGGGATCAAGCTGGATTCCTTATCAGACCGGAATGCTTGTCCCGCTTGCAGTGGACGCGAGTACCTCTGGCTGACTGGGGAGCGGACCAGTCATTCGGCCGTGCTTTGCGGTCGGAATTCGGTACAGCTCAGTTTTCCCGAACGGGAGAATCTCTCGCTAGCAGCCGTTGAAGAAAAATTAATTCCGGTTGCTCAACATGTTTCGCGGAATCGTTATCTGGTGCGGGCCACGATCGAGAAATACCAATTGACGATCTTTACCGACGGCCGCGCTGTCATTGGTGGGACCGAAGAGGTCGCCGAAGCGCGGAGTGTTTACGCGAAATACATCGGGAATTAGCGACGCTTTCTGTTGATTGAGTAGCGTCTAAGCAGATCAACGACCGTCGCTCAGTGGCTTGATTTGCATGCTGCGCACGGTCGCGCGCCTGCGTTGGCTGTAGCCCCGTTCAGTCGAAATTCGGCAGTTTTGTAAGTTGTAATTCGGGTTGTATCGGTCATGACGATCAAGTGGAGTCGACCTTAAGGTTTGTACCTTGCGGGAGTATTACGACAATTCCGCACGATAGAAAGGGGGACGGAAGGCTCGTAGCTGTGCGGTGAGCTTGGCACGCAAGGAAATCATAACGATGAGTATAAGAACTCCGAAGATATCGACATTGCTGTTCGCTGCGATGTCGATGCTCCCGATCTCAAGTTGGGGCCAGTCCGGGTTCATCTCGGGGACCAATGCCCCGTTTGCCCCACCGCCAGTACCTATAGCCGACGATAGCCTTTCGTCACCCCAGCAGGTGGCCTCTCCATTTCCTGCCGGCGGTTCGCTGGACCTGCAACGGCGATTGGAGGCGACGGAGTTGCAACTGGAAATGCTGCGCCAGGAGATGCAGAGTCTCCACGAGCAACCGGTGGGTTACAGTACCGCCGATGATCCTGCGAAGAAATCTGCCGCGGCTTCGCCCCAGGAGGCTCAAAGCGCGTTCAATAAGATGTACGACAAAGCAAAATCCCGTCTGCCGAGCGTGCAAGTCAACGGTGTCTTTCAGGCAGATGCCGGCTTCTTTCAGCAAGATGCGAACAATATTGCGACGGTTGGAAATGCGGTCGATGGCGCCGATTTTCGCCGCGCACGTTTGTCGGCGAAGGGGGCTGTGACGGAGACGGTGGAGTATTTCTTTCAGATGGACTTTGCCTTTTTCGGCAGGCCAACGTTCACCGACGTCTGGGTCGAACAGAAAGAGTTGCCAATCTTGGGAAACTGGCGCATCGGCCAATGGAAACAGCCCTTCAATTTGGAAACCGTTTCCAGTTTCCGCTACACCACTTTTATGGAACGCTCGCTGTTGTTCCAGACGTTCGTTCCATTTCGGCACATCGGCACTGGGTTCTATGATTACGACCACGAAAACCTGAATTACACCTGGGCTGTATCCGGATTCCGCACAGGACAAGATCAGTTCGGCAACTCGGCTTCCAATGCCGGCGGGTGGGGAACCGCTGAACGAATCACATTTCTCCCCTGGTACGACGAAGACTCGGGCGGACGCGGCTATTTGCATCTGGGTGCCGCCCATTACTTTTCCGTACCCCCCAATCACACCAACAACTTCCGCACCATTCCCGAACTATTCATCGGACAATCAGACTCCGTTTCCAACCCCAATCAACAACCGGTCCCTGGGAACCACACGGGAACACCATTCTGGATTCAGACGGGCAGCCTGTCGATCGACCAGTTCAATGTCGTTGGCTTGGAGGCTCTGTATGTGCATGGTGCGTTCTCCTGGCAAACGGAGCCGATGGTGAATTTTGTCAATCTCACGAACGGCAACAACGTGCAATTGCCGGGAGCCTACACGCAGGTCGGTTGGTTCCTGACCGGCGAGCATCGTCCCTATGATCGAAAACAGGGTGCCATTGATCGCGTGATGCCGTTCGAAAACTTCTTCAGCGTAGGTACCGATGGCGGACGCTGCACCGGTTGGGGTGCCTGGGAAGTCGCGGCCCGCTACTCATTCCTGGACTTCACTCAAGTGAATGGCATCGTGCCCACCGCGGCAGGCACTCCTGCGAATGGCGGCACCCTGCAGGATATTACCCTGGGACTGAACTGGTATTGGAATCCGTACACGAAGGTGGTCTTCAACACTGTGCACTCGTTCCTGGATAACCCGGCTACCGGGAGCAGTCAGTCGACTGGCTTCGCAACCCGAGCGCAGATTGATTTCTAAGTTGCCCTACCTCCACTCACATTTCCCATCGAAGGATAAAGTTATGCGTCAGTCCGTCGTCATGAACTTTGTTGGAGCAGTTACCCTGGTCGCGTCAATCTTGATTGGTCAGGCATTTGCCGGATTAGGACACCGCTCTTGCTGTTGCCCAGAATGTGGCACGGTGAAAGTATGCGATCCTCAGCCGACGATCACCAAGGAGAAGAATCACAAATGGGAATGTCAGTGCGTCGACATCTGCATTCCCGGGATCAAGTGCCCCTGGGCTCCCTGCTGCGAACCGCCGCCGTGCGGCAAAGTGATCACGGTGAAGAAGCTGAAAAAGATCGAATACGAATGTGATAAGTGCGGCTACAAGTGGAATGTCACGACGGTCTGTTGCGAGCCGTGTTCCACCTGTGCCCCATGCGGAAAGTAAGGTGTACCGCTGCTCCTGAATTTCCGAGCAAACGTTGGTTTAGGTCGCGTTTGCCATTTGGAGATTCATCGCGGGCAGCTCCCCTCACAGCGAAACGAAACGTTGGTGCTCGTTCGTGTTCTGCAGAGAGTGCGTTGACGCACGGCTATCCCACAGAAATGCTGGATTTGCCCACGGAACGTTTGCGACCGGCCAGCCTGGTGCATTACAATGGCGTGCATTGATGGTTCTTTGCTTGAACCATTTAGGATGATCCCTCCAACGCACGATATCCAGCCATGCAGTTACCCTCCCAATCAGGCTGCCGGGGCTTCGTTTTCTCGCTGAGCTTGCTGCTCGCAGCGACTTTTACAGCAGCAATAATCGCCGCGGATCCCGTTCCGCCCACGGTAACGAACGATGCCAGCGACGGCATCGAAACGGCGCATCGTCGCCCTGCCTGCGTACGGCGGATGCTGGAAGATCAGCCGATTGGATTGTGGACGATGGAATTGGCGGGCAAGGAGATTCGCAACGAAGCCGATCCAGAAGGGGATTCGTTGGCCGCGACAATTGTGGGCGGAGTGAAAACTAAACAGGCCGGTCCGCGACCAGGTGATTTTCCGCTGTTTGAAAGTGATAACCAGGCGCTCGGCTTCGGCGATCCGAAGGGCTATCTGCGCGTTCCCGATCCCGGCCCGGCAAGTGTGCTCGATTTCAACCTCGGGGATTCGATTACGCTCGAAGCTTGGGTTCAGCCCTTGGCCCTTAGCGAAGGGCAGCAGGTTTATATCATCGGAAAGGGGCGGACGAAGGATTCGAACAATCAGAACTATGCCCTCCGACTACGCTGCCTCGACGGCACGGGGAGGATCAGCTTTCTTTTTCGCGATGCCGGCAATCCTGGGGCGTTCCATCGCTGGAACTCCAAAGAGGGAATCGTGGCAGATAGCGGCTGGCACCATGTCGCCTGTACCTATAAGTTCGGCGAGGGGGGAAGCATTCGGGGTTACCTCAACGGCAAAGAAGTGAAAGGAACGTGGGACGAAGGTGGGCCGACTGACCTAGCACCAGTCGTTGATGACGACGACCTATGGATTGGCTCTTCGATGGGTGGGGGAGGAAATAGCACGTTTGTCGGTTTACTAGACGAGGTTGCCATTTATCGCACGGCGCTTTCTGCGGAGCGAATTCAAGCTCGTTACGAATATGCAGGTCGTCCGCAAACGATTGAGCCGGTTGATCCCGCTACGATTCCTGCCGACCGCGTGCAACTCACCATTGTGGAAGGTGTAGCGGAAAAGTCTTGGAACACAGTTCGCGGCGTAACCACCATGGACGTTGCGGTTCCTGCGTTCGCACTTTCTAAATTGCCCCAGAAATACAACGCTCGCGGCGTCATCGATGATCGAACCAGCCCGTTCCTCGCAGTGTTGCAAGTCCGCAAGGAGTTGCCGGCCGGAAAATACAAACTGCTCTTGCGCAGCCTGAATGCTTCACGTTTGCTCGTCGATGGCAAGGTTGTTGCACAAACCGACTATTTGAAAGCAACGGGGAGTGGGCATGAGCATGTGCCTCCACCGAAGGAATCGGTTCCCGGCGCGAGGATCATTCCGCAGGGACATCAAGAGCGATTGGTCGAACTGGATTTGTCTGCCGGAACGCATGTTTTTCGCCAGGAGATTGTGGTTGGTGGAAGCAAACTTCGTCCCGAGATCGGCGAAACCTTAGTTGCTATCGCACCTCCCCAGGGAGAGTTCGAACTCTTGTCATTCGACGGAAGTGAACCGCTTCCGTTTACCGAGGGAGGTTGGCAAGTTGTCAATTCGCGATTGAAGCAATTGATGGCAGATATCGATCGTCTCAGCCGCCACGAATCGTGTCCGGAAGAGAACGCCTACTGGCAGATGCGTCATGAATTGGCCCGGGCGGAAATCGAAGCGCGCCCTGCGCTGGAAATGCCGGCCCCAAGTGACGGCTATTCGGCGAGCAATGCGATCGACCAGTGGATCAATGCGAAATTGGCGGAAGCGAAATTGCCCGCCCAGGAATTGGTCGATGATTACACCTTTTTGCGTCGCGTTTCGCTCGATACCGTCGGCCTGATTCCAACGCAGGAAGAACTGGCAACGTTTTTGGCCGATCCCGCGGACAAACGGCGGCAGCTGGCCATTGATCGCTTGCTTGCCGATCCGCGTACTGCGGACCATGGCATGGGCTATTGGCAGGATGTGTTGGCGGAGAATCCGGGGATCGTTAAGCCTACCCTCAATAACACGGGGCCTTTCCGCACTTGGATTTACGAATCGCTGGTCGATCACAAGCCTCTCGATCGATTTGCCACGGAATTGGTGCTGATGGAAGGAAGCAAGTATCACGGCGGGCCTGCTGGCTTCGCGATGGCTACCGAGAACGATTCTCCGCTGGCGGAGAAAGCCAACATCCTGGCCAAGGCGTTTCTAGCACAAGAAATGAAGTGCGCCCGTTGTCACGATGCGCCGCTTCATCCGTTCGAACAACAGGATTTGTTCTCGTTGGCTGCGATGTTGAACCGTAGTTCGCTGAAAATCCCCAAGGGAAGCACCGTCCCGGTTCAGCCCGGCGGTCGCGTCCCAGCCGTGACGATGCAACTGAAAGCTGGCGACGTGATCAAGCCTGAATGGCCCTTCGCGGAACTGAGTGCCAATGAGTTTACTGCCGGCGTGCTGCGTAATCCCGAAGATTCGCGCGAACGTCTGGCAGCATTACTGACGAGCTCGCGCAACGATCGCTTCGCACAGGTGGCTGTCAATCGATTGTGGAAGCGACTTTTGGGGCGAGGGTTGGTAGAGCCAGTCGATGACTGGACCGATCAGAAACCATCTCATCCTGAATTGCTTGAGTATCTGGCGCGCGAACTGGCCACGCACGATTACGATCTTTCGCACGTCACGCGCCTGATTCTCAATTCGCACGTCTACCAGCGGCAAGTGGTGGGGGGTCTGATTAGCGATTCCCATCGTTTGTTTGCAGGGCCGATGCGCCGCAGGCTCTCGGCCGAGCAACTGGTTGATTCGATGTATTTGGCTGCCGGGAAGGGACTCGATGTGGAGGTCATGTCGCTCGATCCGGAAGGTCGATTGACGGTCCAGACATTCTTGAATCTGGGTGAGGCCGAGCGGGCGTGGCAGTTCTGTTCGCTATCGACGGATCGCGATCGTCCTTCGCTAGGCCTGCCTCGCGCGCAGGCAGTGGTCGATCTTTTGCTGCAGTTCGGCTGGCGCGATTACCGCCCTAATGCGATCACGCAGCGCGATGAGGAGCCCAATGTGCTGCAGCCGCTGTCGGTGGCCAATGGTCCGGTAAGTACGCGAATTGCACGCGTGTCGGAAGATAGTGCATTCCTCAATTTGGCTTTAAATTCTGAATCTCCTGCGGAGCTAGCGCGACAAGTCTTCCGGCAGGTACTTTCCCGCCCGGCGAGCGAAGCCGAAGTAGCAGCCGCCGTGAAATTACTGGAGCCTGCTTTTGCCCAGCGGATTGTTTCGCATTCCGTCGAACCAAGCCTACCCAAGAAGATTCGGCCAGTGGTTTCGTGGTCGAACCACCTGCGTCCGGAAGCGACCGAAATAAAGTACGAAGTGGAAAAGGAAGTCCTGGCCGGCGATCCACCCACCACACGGCTCACGGCCGATTGGCGGATGCGTTACGAGGACTTTGTGTGGGCGCTGGTCAACTCGCCCGAATTTGTGTTCGTGCCGTAGGTTTCGAATTCTTCTTTCTGTGAATCATCATGCGTATTTCTTCCCAACTAAGTCGCCGTAATTTCGTGGCCGGTGCTTCGTCTGCTGCTCTGGCAGCCGCGGCCTTTGGTTCGCAATCGGCAGATCTCTTGGCTTCCGAAGAAGGGAAGTCACGGCCTGTACTCCGCGGCAAAGCGGACAGTTGCATTTTTCTGTGGCTCGGCGGCGGAGCGTGTCAAATCGACACATTCGATCCCAAGGTGCAAGGGGACGGTAAGAAGAAGCCCGGCTCGTACTATCCAGCCATCGATACGGCAGTTCCCGGTATTCAAGTCTGCGAGCATCTTCCTAGGCTCGCGAAATTGATGGAACGCTGCGTGTTGCTCCGAACGGTGAACCACGATGTCATCGATGAACATAGTGCGGCAACCAATCGCGTGCACACTGGCCGGCCGCCGACGGGGACAATCACTTATCCCTCCATTGGCTCCATCGTCGCCCATGAAATTGGGGACCATTCCTCGCCGTTGCCTCCCTACGTTGTGATGGGATATCCCAGCGTCAGCCGCGGGCCCGGTTTTCTGGGGGCGAAGTATGGCTATCTCTACCTCACCGATACCGACAAAGGCCCTGCCGGCATGCAGCGCCCGTTGGATGTCGACGCCGAACGGCAAGTTCGGCGAGAAGAACTGCTGAATGTCTTTGGCAACGCAGGCAAAGAGCGACTAGGTAACGACCGACGCGTGGAGCAGTACTCGTCCACGGCGGCAAGCGCCTTTCGCCTGATGGGGAAGGAGTTTTCTCAGGTTTTCGATTTGAAGAGTGAGCCCGACAGCCTGCGTGAAAAGTTTGGAGGCGAGTTCGGTCAAAGATGCCTCCTCGCGCGGCGGCTAGTGGAAGCGGGTTCCAAGTTTGTGGAGGTCTCTTTCAATTTGAACTTTATTAACGGAACCGGTTGGGACACCCACAATGAAGGACAGTTAAATCAACATCTTTTGATCGAACAACTCGATCAGGCCATGGCAGCCCTCATCGAAGATCTCGAGGCGCGCCAGCGACTCGACCGCACACTAATTGTCATCGCGACCGAATTCGGGCGTCCGCCGGAATTTGATGGTGGCGGTGGGCGCGGGCATCAAAGCAAAGCCTTTTCGTGCGTCCTGGCGGGGGGCGGCTTGAATACAGGGAAGGTGATCGGTGTCACCGATGAACTGGGTAAGCTTCCGGTTGATCGACCGATTTCTGTCCCAGACCTGCACGCTACGATCCATGCGTCCTTGGGCATTGAATACGACAAGGAACTTTATGATGGAGACCGCCCGGTACCTATCACCGACCGCGGCCTGCCCGTTGCCGAAATTTTCTCTTGAATTTTGCACTGCCCAGTTTGAGTGTCGGCAATTACGATTTCTAATCGAGTTGAATTACAGGACGTTTTGAAAATCGTTCCAGTCCTGTGGAATTGGCTCCACTGACGAGCTCCATTGATTCTTCTGCGCGTGCACCATGTCGTCGTTCCTGGTTACCGGCGCTACCGGTTTTATCGGCGCAAACCTTACGCCGTATTTGCTAGCCCGCGGTCATCACGTACGGTGTCTCGTTCGGCCGGGAAGCAATTCAGAACTCTTGCAGGGCCAGGGCTGCGAGATACTTCAGGGGAATCTGGAAGATGAATCGGCCTTAGTAGAGGCCATCGAGCGGGCGGATGTGGTTGTGAACCTGGCTGGGTTGACGGCAGCTTTTTCGAAGCAGAAGCTCATCGAAGTAAACGGCGAGGGAGCAGGTCGACTGGCGCGTGTTTGTGCGCAACGCACATCGCCGCCGATACTGGTTCACATCTCTTCCATCGCGGCGTCCGGGCCAATCGCTCGCGGCAAACTTAGGACAGAGAACGACCCGCCGGAGCCGATTTCGGATTACGGCGAAAGCAAATTGGCCGGCGAACTCGCCGTGCAGGAATATGCCGCACAGGTTCCTATCACGATCCTCAGGCCGGGAGTCGTCTTCGGGCCTCGTGATCAGGGGATGTTGCCCATTTTCAAAGCCATCCGCCGAATGGGGCTGCATGCGGTTCCGGCGCTGCACCCACCGCCGATCTCGTATCTCTACGTGGATGATCTATCGAATTTAATCGAGCGAGCGGCGCTGCACGGCGAGCGATTACCGGCAGCCATGTCAGGCAATGGGCATGCAACGGAACCCGGACAGGGGATCTACTTCGCGGTTGCTCCGGAACATCCCGACTACGCGGAGTTAGGGCGGATGGTGAGCCCGCTCGTGGGGCGACCGACTGCGTTTATCTTGCACATGCCGGGGCCAGTACCAGTCCTGCTCGCCGGGGCGAATCAGGTGCTGGCGCGGCTCAAGGGGCGTCCAGTTCAGTTCAATCGAGACAAAATTCGCGAAGCGCGGGCTACTTCCTGGGCGTGCTCGCACCACAAGGCCGCCCGGCAACTCGACTTTCTCCCCGCTCGGCCCTTACGGGAACGTCTCGAGCAAACGATCGACTGGTATCGACAAGAGAAATGGCTGTAAGGGCGCGTCTCTGCGAACAGTAGCCAGCCGTTCAAAACGGATGCTTGCAAGGCCTGCTATCGTCGCGGACAGACCGCGATTTCACCTGGATTTGTGCTGTGTTCCTGCCTCTGCTTGCCACTTGAGAGGGATCGTGAACTGCCCTTGTCCGCAGTTTGCGAACCTGAAAGAATTCGCCTCCCTGAACCGACCCGAGTCCCTCTGCAAGCTGCAGCGATCCGACTATGAATAACTTTGTTCGAGCCCTGCGAATGGCAGGCAGTTATTGGCCCGCGTTGGCCCTCGCGATGATGTGCTCCGTGGGCGTTGCCACGCTGTGGGGTGCCAACATTGCTGCCCTGTTTCCGATTTTGGAAGTTACCCTGCAAGGCAAATCGCTGCAGGTTTGGAACATCGAGCGGATGGCCCAGGCAAAACTGACCATCGAAGATCATCAAAAACGAGTGGATGAACTCACTGAAGAAATGAAAACCACGGCGGAGGAAGATCTCCCGCCGCTGCACCTTGAATGCGAAACATTGAAAGTCAAAATTTCGGCCGAGCAAGCGATTATCGGCTGGGGAACCAGAATGCAGCCGACATTCGAGCGTTGGTTACCCGACAATCCCTTCTACACGATTGTCGGAATCGTCGCGCTGGTCTGCGTGAGCACGTTCCTCAAGCATGTCTTGATGATTGCCAATCAAATGCTCGTGCTCTTCGTGGCGGGCAACACTTGCCGCAAACTGCGCAAGGACATTTTTAACAAAGCTCTGACGATCGAACGTGGCGGTTTTCTGCACCATGGAACGGCCGGATTTTCTACCCAGATTCTGCATACCGCTGAACTACTGGCGAACGGTATTACCAATGTCTACGGCGGCCTGGTGATGGAACCGCTGAAAATCGTCTCCTGTCTCGCAGGTGCCTGCTTCATTTCGTGGCGGTTAACCCTCGCTTCGATGGTGATGGCCCCTGTCGTTTGCGTGTTAATCGTATGGCTGAATCGCAGCATCAAGGGAACGACGTTTCGGATCCTGGGCCGGTCGCAATCCTTGCATCATGTCATTCTGGAAACGTTCAGCAATATGATGTGCGTGCAGTCCAACTGCATGGAGGACCAGGAGCGCGAACGCTTTGCTGCCACCACGAATACCATGTTCAGTGCGATGCTGCGGAATCATTTCTTCATCTCGCTGACGCATCCCATTACGGAACTGCTCGGCCTGGGGATGGTGAATACGGCGATTATCGTCGGAGCCTACCTCGTCATTAATCAGGAAACTCACATCTTCGGCATTCCCATGTCGGAGACACCGATGACAATTTCCAAAATGATGGTCTTCTTTGGTCTGTTGATCGGTGCGGCGGACCCGGTGCGAAAAATGTCCGGCGTATGGACCGCGATAAATTCAGGGATCGTAGCTGCTAATGCGCTCTTTCCGATGTTGGACCGCGAGTCTTTGATACGTGACCCTGCGGAACCCAAGAAGGTGGACGGCCGCCATCGCCGGATCGAGTTCAAGGACGTGGACTTTGGCTACATCCCGGGCGAAATGATTATCGAAAAGGTAAATCTCGAAATCAATTACGGCGAACGCGTCGCCATCATGGGACCCAATGGCGGCGGGAAATCAACGCTGATGAACCTGCTGTGTCGGTTCTATGATCCAGGCCAAGGAGCGGTGATGATGGATGGAGTGGATCTGCGTGACATGTCGCTCGACGATCTACGCAGCCGCATCGGCCTCGTAACGCAGCACACCGAACTGTTTAACGAATCGATTATGTATAACATTCGCTATGGGCGAAAAGACGCGAGCGATGAAGAGGTAATCGAAGCTGCGAAGCGGGCCCATGCCCACGAATTCATTGTCAGTTTTTCGGGTGGCTACGACACCGTCGTGGCTCAAAATGGCTTGCGGCTTAGTGGCGGCCAGCGGCAGCGCATCGCCCTGGCGCGGGCGATCCTACGTGATCCAGAAATCTTGATCTTGGATGAAGCGACCAGCCAAATTGATACCGAAAGCGAACGTTTAATTCACGCCACGCTAGAAGAATTCTGTCGCGATCGCACGGTGTTAATGGTCACCCACCGCCAAAGCACGCTGGATCTGGCCGATTCGATCATCGAAATTCGCGACCATCGCGTCTCGAAGCAGAAGCTGAAACACAAACAAGCGGCATAGTGGGCCGTGGTTGTCATCAAGACGCCATTTTCCCGCGTCTAGCTGGATATCGCATCGCTCCTTTGCTTCAATGGGGAACAACCGATACTTCTCCTCGGTTGCTCTCTACTGTCAAAGGATTTTGAAATGGCGGCAATTAAGACTTTTCAGGTGCGGAACGCAATAACCCGGCAACTCACCATCGCAGCCTGCCTGTGTGGACTCGTTGCAGCGCAGGCAGCTTCTCAGGATCGCAACACCAAAGTCCGCAACGACCGCGAGGCTCTGAAGCCGGACGAAACCTGGATTTACAACGATCTGGATGCAGCTTTCGCGGAAGCACAGAAATCCAATCGGCCGCTGATGGTTGTATTACGCTGTATCCCGTGCGAAGCCTGCAGCCAATTCGATAAAGAATTGCTCTCTCAGCCAGCGGAAGTGAAAGACCTACTGAAGAAATTTGTCTGCGTGCGCGTGGTGCAGGGAAATCATCTCGATCTCGCGCTGTTCCAGTTCGATTACGATCAGTCGTTCCACACGATGTTCTTGAACGCAGATCGCACCATTTATGGCCGCTATGGCACCCGTTCGCAACGTCCAGAGCAGGAGGATATGACGATCGCGGGCTTACGGGCTGCGATGCTGGCTGTGCTGGATTTGCACCAGGACTATCCGAAGAACAAAGCCCAACTGGCGGCCAAGACCGGCCCTGCACCGGAGTTTGCCGTGCCGGAACAAATGCCAGCGCTTAAGGGGAAGTATGGAGCCTTGTTGGATTACGAAGGGGAAGTCGTTAAAAGCTGCATCCACTGTCATCAGATTCGTGATGCCGAGCGCAACGTCTATCGCACTCGCAACCAGGAACTGCCCGATGATGTGCTCTACCCGTTCCCGTTGCCAGAAACGATCGGCCTGAAAATGAATCCTGATTTTTCCGGCCGGGTTGCAGGAGTGGAAGCAGGTTCCGCGGCCGATCGAGGAGGTCTCAAAGTCGGCGATGATATCGTGTCGATGAGCGGCCAGCCGATCATCTCTACCGCGGATATTCAGTGGGTTTTGCATCGCGCGACTGTTGCCCGGGCTTCGTACGTGGAAGTCCGTCGCGGCGACAAAGTCCTGACCTTGATCGTCCCGTTGGAAGAAAATTGGAAGAAAAGATCAGATATTTCCTGGCGGGTTTCGACCTGGCAATTGCGTGGTTTAGCGACCGGAGGATTGGTTTTTGAACCGCTGCCCCAGGAGGATCTCGCCGCCCTCAAACTGCCCGCTGACAAGCTAGCACTGCGAATTAAGCATGTTGGCCTGTACGGGATGCACGCCGCAGGGAAGAATGCCGGCTTCCAGAAGGGAGATGTTCTCGTGGCTTTAGATGGCGACGATCGGCCTCAGAGCGAATCCCAACTGATCGCCCAGCTGATACGTCATCCCGCAGGATCGAAAGTTCCTGTTACATTGATGCGCAGCGGCAAACGCATGGAGCTTCAACTGCCGATCCAATAATCCAATCATTTATGTTCGCCGAAGAATTTCGACCCCATCCGCTGTTCAGCAACGGGCATATCCAAACGATTGCTGGCAGCTATTGGCGCGACGGGTTGAAAAGCCTGTCGACCGTGCGGCATACACTCTCCCTTTCCGATGGCGATCAACTGATCCTGCATGAAGATCCGCCGGATGAGCCGGTGCGATCGAACTTGATCATGTTGATGGCCCACGGTCTGGGCGGAAGTAATGGCTCGGGCTACGTCCGCCGGACGGCTTTCAAATTGAATCGCCGAGGCGTTCGTACAGTACGCCTCGACCTCCGCGGTCATGGTGCCGGTGCAACCCTCGCAAAGCAACCGGCGCACGCTGGGCGCAGCGAAGACATCGCGGCCGCCATCGAGTGGATCGCGCACCATCATCCCGACAAAAAAATTCTGGTCGCGGGCTTCTCGCTCAGCGCCAACATGGTGCTGAAGTTGGCCGGCGAATGGGGTGAGCACCCCCATGACAAGGTCGTGCGAATGCTGGCCGTCGCGCCGCCCATTGATCTGGCCCAATGTTGCAACAGTCTGAGCGTGGGCTGGAACAAGATTTACGACGGCGTCTTTGTCCGGGCTGTCCTGATGCAAGTCCGGCGACTCATGCAAGCCGGAATTGTTTCCGGAAAGCTCCCCCATCCACTGCCGCAAACGATTCGGGAGTTCGATACGATCTACACCAGCATTCGCAGTGGCTTCCGCGATGTGGAAGATTACTACGAGCGCGCCAGCAGCGCCGCACTGCTGCATCGCATTCAAGTGCCAACCACCATCGTCGCTGCCGAAGACGACCCAATCATCCCGGCATCGATATTCTCCAAACTGCAACTCTCCGCGGTGACAAAACTGGTGATGACGCGCCACGGCGGACATCTTGGCTATTTGGGCCGGAGAGGCAGCGACCCTGATCGCCGTTGGCTCGACTGGCGGATCGTCGAATGGGCGCTGCATGGCGACAACGAATCGCAATTAGTTGGAGTTGGAGCCGGCGGGATATTTTCTTAGCGTGTTTGTTGCCGCAAAATCGCTAATGTTTTGCGAAGCAATGGTCGCCGATGCAACCGTTCAAAAACGCTAGAATCGGGAAATGGACCCTCAACCTCCCCTTCGACCCCGCGGCCGTGGAACGGGCTTGGAACCGACCAACCGCTTTGAATCGGTTCGGCAGGAGGCCGACTGGGAGCAGATCGCTGCAGATGATGATTTCTTTGCGCGGCGATTAGCGATCGCTACCGAGTATCTGCCGGACGACACTCAGGGAATTGTCAGCGAGAACGATTCGCCCGATATCTTTTTCCGCTATTCACTCAATCCTTATCGCGGCTGTCTGCACGGTTGCAGTTATTGCTACGCGAGACCGTCTCATGAGTATCTGGGGATGAATGCAGGGCTCGATTTCGAAAGCCGCATTGTGGTGAAGCAACAGGCTCCCCAGTTGTTTAAGGAATGGCTAGCCCGCCCCAAGTGGCAGCCTGAACCAATCATGCTCAGTGGCGTAACCGATTGTTACCAACCGGTGGAGCGTGATTTGAAACTGACGCGTGGTTGTCTCGAAGTCGCGCACGCCGCCCGGCAGCCGATGCGAATCATTACCAAGAACGCGCTCGTCACGCGCGATCTCGATTTGCTGAGCGAAATGGCCAAATGGAACGGCATCTCGGTCGCGATTAGTGTCACCACGTTGGATGCCGAACTTGCCCGCAAGCTGGAACCCCGCACGAGTACGCCGGAAGCCCGGCTGCGGGCGATTGCCCAATTGACGGCGGCCGGCATTCCCACCTCCGCAATGACCGCCCCCATCATTCCGGGGCTGAACGATCACGAGATTCCCGCGTTGCTCCAGGTCGTGGCAGAGGCGGGGGCGATTAACGCCGGCTACGTGATGCTCCGTCTGCCGTTGGCGGTCGAACCGATCTTTCTCGATTGGTTGGAACATGCGGTTCCCCAACAGAAGGACCGCGTGCTGTCACGCCTTCGGTCCGTGCGCGGCGGAAGGTTAAGCAGCGGTCAGTTCGGCGAGCGATTGCGTGGCACCGGCGAAATTGCCTCTCAAATCAACCAGACCTTTCAGCTCTTTGCGAAGAAATACGGCCTGACTCGCAGCTGGCCCGAGTTGAATGTCGCTGAATTTCGTCCGCCAACGACCAAATCAGGGCAGAAGTGGTTGTTCTGAAGTGAAACTTGCCGCTACGTTGGGTGGTAAGAACAACAACGACGATCGTTCCGTACTTATCTGTCGGAGAACTTATCGATGAATGTATGTCCCTGCTGGGCTCGCATCCTCTGTTGCCTCGTGTTGCTGACGTCGTTCAGTTCACTGTGGGGGAACGATTCCGAGCGCCTGGCACAGGAATTAGCGCCGTGGATCGAGCTAACCTCGGGTGAACTCGAGCAGTTTTCTTTGACAGGCAAAGCAGCACCAGTCATCGATGGGAATGAGCAGCCGGTCACCTTTCAGCTCATCAAGTACGACGCAGAATCGTTCGACTTGATCCTGGAGCACGAAAAATACGCGGCCACGGTGCGGCGGCGTGTGGATGGCATCGCACTAGCCGTTCCCAAGCACCAGGTCGTTTTTCTCGGAACTGGGGAGATCGACCCGGTCGATCATCTACAGCCAGCGGGAATCGTTGATCGTCTTATCAAATCAGGAACAGCGATCCATTTGCCCGTGCAACTGGTGAAAGATGCTTCGGCCGAAGATGTGGCTGGGGCGTTGATGCTTCTGGCGAAGGTAACCTATTCCAGCGACGAACAGCGTTGGAAGTTTGGCGATAAAGCGTCGTTCGCCTTCTCGAATGACAATCGAACCTTAAATGCCAACGTCAACGGCGCGCCCCTCGAACTGACCATCAGCGAACAGGTTGCCGCACCTCCAGGAATCAAAGATTGGCCTGGATTAACGATCAAGAACATCCCCCGGGCGGAACTCGAACGGCAACTGACACGCGGCACCCGGCGGGCGCTGGAAGTGTTGACCCCTTCTAATTCGTTGACCAATCCCCAGGCTCGCGAACGCAAAGTCGAGCACGGCGAACTCTGCTGGGTGGAAGGGCAACGAGTGGTGCTGCTACAAGGAACGCCCGAGCAGATTGGTAAGGCGCACGGCGAACTGCTGCTACAAGAATCTCACCGCTGCATCGATTCCGTCCTTTACGCGTTCGGCACGGTCCAAACGGTTGTGAATGGGCGGTGGTTCCGCGAGGACCTGCAACAAGCCCATGCCCGCCTTGCGCCGCACATTCCAGAACGTCATAAAGTAGAAACGCGAGCTCTGGCAGCCAGTTTGAAGCTCGATGCGGAACTGGTGGAAACGGTCAACGTCTTCCCCGAACTGTTTCACTGCTCCGGTTTTGCCGTCTTTGGTGCCGCGACAAAGGATGGCAAGCTCTATCATGGCCGGGTCTTGGACTACATGACCACCATCGGCCTGCAGGATTGTGCGACCACGTTCATCATTGCTCCAGACGGGAAAATTCCGTTCGCGAACGTGGGCTACGCGGGCTTTATCGGCAGCGTCAGCGGCATGAACGCGGAGCAGATCTCGCTGGGCGAAATGGGCGGTCGCGGCGAAGGACAATGGGACGGCGTGCCGATGGCGACCTTGATGCGTCGGGCGCTCGAAGAATGCGATTCACTAGCGAAAGTGAAAACGCTGTGGGAACAAAGCCCGCGAACTTGCGAATATTATTACGTCTTTGCCGACGGCGAAGAGAAAACCGCCGTAGGGGTAGCAGCGACTCCCGAAAAGATCCAGTTCGTCTTGCCCGGCGAAGGGCATGAACTGCTCGGAGAAGGAATCCAAGATTCGGTCGTTCTCTCGGCTGGCTCGCGATTGCAGGAACTGAGGAAACGTGTCACGGAAGGGCATGGCAAGATCGATGTGCTCGCCGCGCAGAATCTTATGTGTCGACCGGTCGCGATGACTTCGAATCTGCACAATGTGCTATTTGTGCCGGAAGATGGCGTGTTCTATGTCGCCAATGCAGATCACAAAAGTCCCGCCGCAGAGCGCCCCTATGTGAAAATCGACCTGCGCGAGTATTTACGGCGAATGGATGTCGGCGAAGAACGAGCGCAGCTTGAACTACAAGCCGAGCAGTCTTTTACGGCTGTTGATACCTTGTCGGTCGGGAACGAGGAATCGACGGCCGCCTGTAAGTGCTTAGATGAATTGTCGTGGCCGAACGCGCAGTTCCAGGTGACTTTAAAGCCAGCTTGGAAAAACAACGGCGACTGGATGGTGCGATTTCCTTCCGCTCGTCCGGTGAAGAACGAACTCAATGACACCGTGGCGATGGAATGGTTTCAAGCTAAAAATGCTGCCGGGGAGCCGATTGTAGCTCCCGCCGTCGTGGTCATTCACGAATCCGGCAGTGGCATGACGGCGGGTCGTTTGATCGCGCAAATGTTGCAGGCGAAAGGCTTGCACGCCTTCATGATTCACCTTCCGTTTTACGGCGTTCGTCGCGGCGAGCAACGCCGACCGCAAGGAGAGCAACTAGTCGATACCCTTAAGCAGGGAGTGGCCGATGCTCGTCGCGCTCGCGATGCGGTCGCCGCTTTGCCGCTCGTCGATGCTTCCCGTATTTCGCTCCAAGGAACCAGCCTCGGCGGCTTCTTGGCCGCGACCACGGCGGGGCTCGATAACGGCTACCATCGCGTATTCATTCTGCTGGCCGGTGGGGATGTTTATAGCGTTTTGATGGAAGGGAAACGGGATGCGGCCAAGGTCCGCGAAGAGCTGATGAAGACGGGATTGACCGAAGCGGAAGTGAAGGAAATTATCGACACGATCGAGCCCCTGCGGCTGGCGCATCGGGTGAACGCAGATCGCACCTGGCTCTTTTCCGGCACGCACGACGAAGTAGTGCCGCTGCGCAATGCGGAACTGTTTGCGAAGGCGGCAAAGCTGGAAGAGGCCCACCATGTAAAAATGCTTGCCAACCATTACAGTGGAGTGATCTTCCTGCCCATGGTGGTGCAGCAGATGCGGGACGCGATTTACGCTTCCGCCGACAAGTAAAGGAAGCAGACCGCGGATGTTGCTGCTGGCGATCGAAACAACGTGCGACGAGACGGCAGCAGCTCTCATCACGGACAAGCTGGAAGTGCTGGGAAGTGTGGTCGCTTCGCAAGAAGAACTGCACGAACGCTTCAAAGGGGTCGTACCGGAAATTGCGGCCCGGGCGCATCTGGAAAAACTGCTCCCGGTGATCGACTTGACGTTGACCCGCGCCGGGAAGACGCTGGCAGACATCGATTTAATTGCAGTGGCACACACGCCAGGGTTGGCTGGTTCGCTGTTGGTCGGCGTAGTTGCGGCAAAGACGTTGGCGTTTGCGCTGAACAAACCGCTCGTCGCGCTGAATCATCTGCATGGGCACATCTACGCGTGCCGATTGGCGGCGGAGAAAGAAGTTTTTCCCTGCGTGGGGCTGATCGTCAGCGGCGGGCACAGCAGTTTGTATCGCTGTGCGGGGCCCATCGATTTCGAGTATCTGGGAGGCACCATCGACGATGCGGCCGGCGAAGCGTTCGATAAGGCGGCCGCCATGCTCGGGTTGCCTTATCCGGGCGGCCCTGCGATGTCGCGGGTGGCGGAGCAAGGAAATCCTCAAGCTTTCTCGTTTCCTCGGCCCCTCATGCAAGATCGCGATCGACTCGATTTCAGCTTCAGCGGCTTGAAGACGGCGCTCCGTTACTCGCTCGTCGGGGCAGGCAACCCAGAGTTCCCGCAGGTCGATCTGACGGAGCAGCAGCGGGCCGATCTGGCCGCCAGCTTTCAAGCTGCGATCGTTGATTGCCTGGTGGATAAAAGCATCCGGGCGTGCGAACGAACGCGGGTGAAAACGCTTTGCGTGGGAGGGGGCGTAGCCGCCAATCGATTGCTCCGGAAGGAACTTGCGGCCGCGTGCGAAAAGAAGAAGATCGAACTACACATCGCACCACCCGAACTGTGCACCGATAACGCCGTGATGGGGGCCATCGCCTGGGAGATGTTCCGCGCCGGCAAAATCGCTGGCTTGGATTTGGATGTGGTGCCAGGATTGGTACGGGGTCCCAAGGGAAAGTGACAGCAGGATCGTTGCTCAAGTACTGACAATTGGATCGCGATGTAAGCCAATCAAATCGCTGGCTGCGAACTAGCTTCAGACGTTTGTCGACTCTTTCGTGCCATGCACGGAACCGTTTTCACTCCCGTTACTGCCACTACTGAAAGGTTCCGTCGCACCTTCCGGCGTGTACTTGAACGGCGGTTCTTTATCCCCATCGCCGAACATCACGCCGAGTGCCCGCGCGGCCTGAACTGTCGGACAATGATGCGTCACCATCGAGAGCCTAATCGCATCGATGATTGGCACACTATCCATGTTAGGGGGCTGGAACGTTACCATGTGGCCGAACTTGTGCTCGACAATACACCGCACCGCATGCGCACCAAATTGCGTGGCAAGGACGCGATCGAAAGTTGTCGGATTGCCGCCGCGCTGCAAGTGGCCCAAAACCACGGCGCGCGTTTCTTTGCCCAGCTTGCGTTCGATTTCCTTCGCCACGAAGTTCCCGATGCCCCCCAGCCGAACCTGCTTCTGATTTTCAGCCTTGTCTTGCGTCACCATCCCCACATCCGGCAAATGAGCACCTTCGGCAACGACGATAAGGGTGAAGCGTTTGCCTTTCTGCTCACGCTGAATAATTGCCTGGCAGACAGCGTCGAAGGTCCATTCGATTTCTGGAATCAGGATCACATCGGCGCCGCCGGCGATTCCCGCGTAGAGCGCGATCCAACCCGCATGCCGCCCCATCACTTCCAGCACCATCACTCGTTCATGACTGGCGGCCGTAGTGTGCAGGCGATCGAGTGCGTCCGTCGCGCAAAATACAGCGCTGAAGAAACCGAAGGTGAAGGCCGTGCTGGAGAGATCGTTGTCGATCGTTTTGGGAACGCCGACAACCGGCAAACCTTGTTCGTGAAACTGCTGAGCGACGGCGAGCGAGCCATCGCCGCCAATGCAAATCAGCCCGGCCAGATCGAGATGGGCAAATGTGTTCTTCACCCCTTCCATCAGTTCTTTATCGAGCTCAAGCCGATCGTTAACGCCGACCGTTGCCGCAAATCGTCCCTTGTTCGTCGAGCCGAGTATCGAACCACCTTGCGTGAGAATTCCGGTGGTGTTGCGGCTATTGAGGGGGATGTAATTGACGGGGTCGACGAGCCCTTCGTATCCCTTCAGAAACCCGAAAACATCGTAGCCATGGGTTTCCGCGCTTTTTACGACACCGCGAATCACGGCGTTGAGACCAGGGCAATCCCCACCTGCCGTGAGCACGCCGATCCGTTTATTGGCCATTCTGCTTCTCCCGAATCTCCAGCCGTCGGTGGCTGAAGTGAATCAAAATAAAACCCCGCGTCGCAGCCAAGGGGCCCGAGCGTGAAACTGCAATGCCTTCCTGGCAGGGAGAGAGGTTCGTTTGAGTTTACCCGTACCGGAAGGAGACGCAAGTAGCGGCAAATTGCGGCCGGTTGATTTGAAACCGCCAACAGTAAGGGGATCGTCGTACGCGTTCTTTCGACGAACTCCCCGACGAGGAGCGACAACTTTGCGACGCTTAACCCCGTACCAAAACCATCGAAGAGACAAAACGGCCGAGACTTAGGTCACGGCTTTTGCCGGTAATAGGTCGACGCGGTCAGACGATAGAGCTGCCCGCCCCACCGCTTAGCGCTGAACCAACTACAGTCGCTGAGTATCGCCGCGCAAATCGCCGGTGACCGTATCCTTAACTTTGTCGTTACTGTAGGCACCAAGTTTCGATATCGCGGCCTGCTTACGATTGGCGATCCAATCGGTCATCGCAGCGGCTAGTGCTTGAGCTCGACCTTCGTTGGCAGTCGAACCACCAATTAGCAGATCGGTGCCCGAACTATCGTTGAGTAGGTCTTGCCCAAGTCCTCCGATGAGAATGTCGTTGCCGAGCTCACCGAACAGCCGATCATTTCCAGCGTTGCCAGCCAAAACATCATTGCCAGCACCACCAAACATCACGTCGTTTCCATTGCCCCCCAGCAGGATGTCATTGCCTGCATTACCGACCAAAAGATCGTCCCCGGCTCCACCCAAAACTACATCCCGGGCCGAGCCTCCCCGCAAGACATCATTCCCCGCTCCTCCGAGCAGCGTGGAAGGGATCGTTACGCTCGGCGTTAGCACCACTGCATCATTGCCCGCCCCTGCATTGACAAAGATGGCTTGAACATTTTGGGCGGAGAAAATCTTAACCCGCACTTCGCCGATGAAGGCAAAGACGAACAATTGACCATTCGCTTGATTAATGACTATCGAATCATTGCCGGTCGTTCCCACCACGTTAACAATCGTGCCGTTGGAGGTTACGGTCGGGATGGCGGGCACCAACACATTAAACGATTCGGTGTCGGTCCCACCTTGACCATCGTTAACCGTTACCGTCACCGCAAACGTGCGGTTGGCCTGCGCTGCATTGGGCTGGAATAAGAACACGCCCGTGTTGGGATTAATCTTCATCCCCGCCGCCAGCGAAGCCCCATCCAAACTGAACGTTAATTTATCGGCTGGTAAATCTGGGTCTTGCGCCTGCACGTCAATCCGAAGGCGACTGCCGACATTGGCTGTCTTGTTCGGGATCGGCGTGATCGACGGAGCATCGTTGACACCGGTCACCGTGATGGATGCCGTCACCGTGCTGCCACCCAGCCCCGCATTCGTGTTGTTGAGCGACGCCTGCACGGTAAATTGCCCGGTCGCCGTGGAATTCGGCGCTGGGGTAAATCTTAAGCCGGCGTCGCCTTGAGCAAAAGTGATGAATTGATTGTTGCTGATCGGCGTTGTGCCATCGTTCAAGAAGAGCGAGCCATTGGTGATGTTCGTGATCTTGAAGTGAGTGACTTCGGCACCATTGGCCGGATTTCGGCTGATGACCAGGCCGGATGTGGTTTGCACATTTTCGTCGGTGGTTGCGTTGGTGACACTTGGTGTTAGCGCCGCAGGATCGACGTCTTGGATGACCGAGCCATCACTGATTGTAAAGTTGGCATTTCCTAGGTACGCGACTTCGATCGTGTGACTGCCGACGGTGAGCACACTGGTTGTAAGCGTCGCTTCGCCATTCGCATCCAAAGCAACTGGAGCCTGTGGATTTCCATCAACCGTGAAGATCACATCCCCGGACGGAGTTCCACTGCTTGGAATAACGGCACTGACGGTGGCTGTAAACGTTACCGTTTGACCAAACAGGCTGGGGTTTGCGGACGACGTGACAACGGTTGTTGTGGCATTTTCCGCAGCCGTCAGGACGACACGGGTCGGCTGGTAATCGATGGTAAACGAGAAGCCGCCGATGACAACGCTGCCCCCTTGCGCGAAACTGCCGGAAACACTCCCCGTGCTTTCGATAATCGTGAAGGCATCGCCGGACTCAATGCCGACCCCAAATTGATCGATGATGCCCGCGAGGCTGGCGTCCCCCAAGAAGATGTCGCCGTTGACCAGCAACTGGTCGTAGTCGGTTCCGGCCACAAGCAGGGCCGGGCTTGCAATCAAGCGAGCAAGGTCGACAGAGAAAGTGGTGCTCGCGTTCCAAGTGACATTGCCGTTGGTGTTCAAGATGCCCAAGCCGTCGCCGGGATTGACGACACCGCCGGTGCCGGTCGCGGAAATAGCGTCGCCTAGAACGTTGCCATCGCCTACCGTCCCCACGCCACCAAGGGTGCCGCCGTTAAGTTGCACGTTACCAAGCGTGCCGTCCACCAGCGCCGAGCCGCCGGTGTTGACCTGGCCCGGATTGGGTGCGGTGACGCCCGCCTCTACGCGCAGGGTGCCGGTATCGTTCACTGTCACCAGCCCGCCTCTGAGGCCGGCCAAGAGGCCAAGTGGGGTGGCCGAGGTGTTCTGCACGCTCAGAAGGCCTTCGTTGACGAATACGCCCCCCTGGTAGACGTTGGCCGCAGCACCGCCGACAATCAGCGTGCCCGGTCCGATCTTGGTCAGGGCCCGGTTGGCCCCCTGGCTGTCGATAATACCGGTCAGGGTGATCGACCCCGCGGCACCGTCCACGGCGAAGACCCACGGGGCGGCCGCGATGAAGGTGATGTCGCCGGGAATGATGACGTTGGCATTGCCCAGCGAGCGGATCGCACCCAGGGCACCAACGCCAGAACCGGCAAAGTCGATCTCTTCCGGGACGTTGGCGGCGTCCTGCAAGGTTCCGTTGAAGTTCAGCGCCACGGTGCCGCCGGGTTGACCGCCACCGCCGTTGTTAATGTTCGTCCGGTCGGCGTCCCCGCCGGCACCCAGCCCGGCTGGCGCGTCGATCTGCACCGTGGTGAAGCCCTGGTTGCCGTTGATCTGCGTGATGCCGGTGTAGGTGTTGTTACTGGTGAACTGAACGGTGCCGGCACCGTTGATGAACAGGGTGCTGGTCGCACCGCTGATGACGCCGTCGATGATGAGCCGCGTGTCGGCGTTGGCAGCACCGTTACCCGCGCCGAGGGCAACGCCGCCGACGCCGGCCATCAGCACGACGTTGCCGCGGAAGGTGTTGGTCGTGTTACCGTTGGCACCGAGGCCGCCACCGGACGTGTTGCTATTGAGGTTCAGTAAGGGCTTGACCACCGTGACGCCATCCACCAACCGAACCTGCGCCGGGTCGTTGACCGTGACGGTCCCGACGACTGGGACTCCCAGTGCCGTGTCGGATCTGACCAGGATCACCCCGCCGTTGACGGTGGTGTCGGCGTACGTACTGTTCCCGCTCAGATCCAGCGTGCCGGAGCCGTTCTTGATCAGATCGCCGTTGCTGATGTCGCCGCTGATCACCATGCCCGGGACGCCCAAACCAAGATTATCGATCGTCAAGGTTTGTGTTCCCAGATCAACCGGGCCGGTGAAAGTCAGCCGGGCGAGCGACTCCTGACTGCGGAATGTGGCGTCAGCGGTGAACAGCGAGATGCCCGCGAAGAACGTCTGGGTGATGCCGTTCGTCGGGTCGGCCACGCCGGTCGCAATATCAATGCCAAACGGATCCTGCCCAGCGCCGCTGGTATTTATAAGGATGGTGTTGCCGTTGATCGTATAGCCGTCGGATGACGTGCCGCCGGTAGCGAACGTCGTGGGGCCGATCATGCCCGGGTTCGCGTCGAAAGTGATCGAATCCACGACCAGCCCGACGATGTCGTTCTGGGTAACCAGGTTGGCGGTGCTGGTCAGGTTGGTGTGGAACACCAGATCGATATCGCCGGAGGCATCCGAAGCAGGCGAACCGTTCGTCCAGTTCTGCGGATTGGACCAAAGATTATCCAGGCCGAGGCCGGTCCATACGTGGGAAGCCGGAGTCACCCGGGTCTCGAGAGTCTCGATGCTGAGTTGGCAGCGTCGTCTCTTGATGCTTCTTCGCCGTTGAGAGTTGGATAGATGACTGAGCAGTGGCCGCCACATCTGATGAAGTGCCATTGACATTTCCTTTCGAAGGACGAGAACAGAAGGTTCTGGCGAAATGGAGAAGAGAAGTAAAATGCGTAGTCTTATTAGGTGGGGTCGATTGCAAGATAAGTTTGGAAATTAATCGATTTTTATCGATCCAGCGTCTCTGGCACGGTTCAGGCTGCGGTGACGGCTCCGTCAGACCGTCCCGTCCCAATGATGCGAGCGTGGCAATCACTTGAGTTCAGCCTCGTTCCAAGCCCGCCAAGTCCTCTTTTGCCCACGCACGACCCGGGGGTTGTCTGTAAGTTGCTGGAAGCGCACTTATTTCAAGCACTTGGCTAGTACGCATGCACGCGCTTCCTATCTCGAACCACGCTGTTGTTGATTTGCTCGGTAGCCTTAACCAATACTCGCCCCATCAACTGATCAATTCCTTCGTCGACGGTGGCAAGCAAGTTCCCGACGGAGCATCCCGCTAGTTTTACATAAATGCCATTCAAATCCGTCGCGAAGTTTTGGAAATTCAAAACGGCTGCATCACCCCAAACATTTGCCCATTGAGACCCAAATACCCAGCGATCCAAGAACTGCGCGGCGCGAAGATTCACCTTCTTCTCAAGGCTGTCTCGCTCGACCACGGGAACGCCGATAGAAATCGCCTCAAAGTATTCATAGACCAGCCGATACCAAGTCAGAAAAACGATGAATGCGTTGAACGATCCCTGGTTCTCCAGCAAATCTCGTTCTTTAATGAGATCGGCACCTCGCTCAAGCCTTGGCCTTAGTCGGTTCCATGCAGATGCCACCGATGTTGCCATCGACCGAACAATCTCACCCTTCAGCAAGTCTTTGGAATCCAGTAGATTTCCTGCGCGATACTCGACCGCCCAGATGAACGAGATCAATCGCACAATTTCATCAGTCTCCAAATGAAATCCGCGATCCCCAAGAGCCGATTTAAGCTCTTCTAGACATTGCCCAGCCGTCTTGCCATCGGTCTGCGCCGGAACCTCAACATTCCCCACAAATCTTTGAAGAATTTACAATCTTTCCTTGCTGGCAACGGAGCGTTAACCGCGGTTGTTGGGCGGGTTAAGCGATGTTTGCACTGCTGGTCCGAGGTTTGCTTTGGAGGCAGTTACACGGTGC